>NZ_JBIVSV010000007.1:0-516588 GCF_044756385.1 Streptomyces sp. NPDC091972
CGCGCGGTGCTGGCCGCGACGCTCTCGCCGACCTGGGGCATCTACTCCGGCTACGAACTCGCCGAGAACACCCCGCTGCGCGAGGGCAGCGAGGAATACCTCGACTCGGAGAAGTACCAGCTCAAGGCCCGCGACTGGGACACCCCCGACTCCCTCGCCCCCCTGATCACCCAGCTCAACACCATCAGGCGGGAGAACCCGGCCCTGCGGCAGTTGCGCGACCTCCACTTCCACCACGCCGACAAGGACGCGGTGATCGTGTACTCGAAGCGGAGCGGCTCGAACACGGTTCTGGTGGTCGTGAACCTCGATCCGCACCACACCCAGGAGGCGACGGTCTCGTTGGACATGCCGCAACTCGGCCTGGAATGGCACGAGTCGGTGCCGGTGCGCGACGAGCTCACCGGTGAGACCTATCACTGGGGCAGGGCGAACTACGTGCGTCTGGAGCCGGGCGGGGCACACGTCCTCGTGGTCGGCCGGGGGTCCGGGGGTCATCCCCCGGGTGAGCACAGCACCGTCCTGCGACCGTCCAACCCGCAGATCGGAGGGTCACCCACAACATGATCGTCAACGAGCCCGTCCACGACACCTTCGAGGACACCCCCGCCAAGGACCGGGACCCGGACTGGTTCAAGCGGGCCGTCTTCTACGAGGTCCTGGTCCGCTCCTTCCAGGACAGCAACGGCGACGGCATCGGCGACCTCAAGGGCCTGACCGCCAAACTCGACTACCTGCAGTGGCTGGGCATCGACTGCCTGTGGCTGCCGCCCTTCTTCAAGTCACCGCTCAGAGACGGCGGGTACGACGTCTCGGACTACACCGCCGTGCTGCCGGAGTTCGGCGACCTCGCCGACTTCGTGGAGTTCGTCGACGCCGCCCACCAGCGCGGCATGCGCGTGATCATCGACTTCGTCATGAACCACACCAGCGACCAGCACCCGTGGTTCCAGGAGTCGCGCAAGGACCCCGACGGCCCGTACGGCGACTACTACGTGTGGGCGGACGATGACAAGCAGTTCCAGGACGCGCGGATCATCTTCGTCGACACCGAGGCCTCCAACTGGACCTTCGACCCGGTCCGCAAGCAGTACTTCTGGCACCGCTTCTTCTCCCACCAGCCGGACCTCAACTACGAGAACCCGGCCGTCCAGGAGGAGATGATCTCCGCCCTGCGGTTCTGGCTGGACCTGGGCATCGACGGCTTCCGGCTGGACGCGGTGCCGTACCTGTACCAGGAGGAGGGCACCAATTGCGAAAACCTTCCGGCAACCCATGAGTTCCTCAAGCGGGTCCGCAAGGAGATCGACGCGTCCTACCCGGACACGGTGATCCTGGCGGAGGCGAACCAGTGGCCGGAGGACGTGGTCGACTACTTCGGCGACTACGAGTCCGGCGGCGACGAGTGCCACATGGCCTTCCACTTCCCGGTCATGCCCCGCATCTTCATGGCGGTGCGCCGTGAGTCCCGCTACCCCGTCTCGGAGATCCTGGCCAAGACCCCGGCCATCCCGCAGAACTGCCAGTGGGGCATCTTCCTGCGCAACCACGACGAGCTGACCCTCGAAATGGTCACCGACGAGGAACGCGACTACATGTGGGCCGAGTACGCGAAGGACCCGCGGATGCGCGCCAACATCGGCATCCGGCGGCGCCTGGCCCCGCTCCTCGACAACGACCGCAACCAGATCGAGCTCTTCACGGCTCTCCTGCTCTCCCTGCCCGGCTCGCCGATCCTGTACTACGGCGACGAGATCGGCATGGGCGACAACATCTGGCTCGGCGACCGCGACGCCGTCCGCACCCCGATGCAGTGGACACCGGACCGTAACGCGGGATTTTCCTCCTGTGACCCCGGGCGGCTCTATCTGCCGACCATCATGGACCCGGTCCACGGCTACCAGGTCACCAATGTCGAGGCGTCGATGGCGTCGCCCTCGTCGTTGCTGCACTGGACCCGCCGGATGATCGAGATCCGCAAGCAGAACCACGCGTTCGGTCTCGGCTCCTACACCGAGCTGCCGTCCTCGAACCCGGCGGTGCTGGCCTTCCTGCGGGAGTACGAGGACGACCTGGTCCTGTGCGTCCACAACTTCTCCCGGTTCGCGCAGCCCACCGAACTGGACCTGAGCGCCTTCAACGGACGGCACCCGGTCGAGCTGTTCGGCGGGGTGCGCTTCCCGGCCATCGGTGATCTGCCGTACCTGCTGACCCTCGGCGGGCACGGTTTCTACTGGTTCCGGCTCCGCAAGGACGCCGCGTAGCCGAGGAGGACCCCGGGCGGGGCGTTTCCACCGGCCCGCCCGGGGCACGCATCAGTAGCACCCCGACCAGCCAGCCCGGGGAAAGGACGCCACGTTATGTCGGAAGCCGTCACCCGTACCGCCACGACAAGTACAGGCATCCTCGCCTCCCTCGACCCACTTCTGCGCGAGTGGCTGCCACGGCAGCGCTGGTTCGCGGGCAAGGGACGCCCGGTCACCGGGTTTACCCTGGTGACGGTCACCGAGCTGCTGCCGCCCACCGCCAAGCTCGGCCTGTACCACCTCCTGGTCCGGGCCCACCAGCCGCTCGCCGTGGGCGCCCCGCCGCACCCCGGGGACTGCTACCAGCTGCTCATAGGCGTGCGCGAGGCGCTGCCGCCCCGGCTGGCGCCCGCGCTGATCGGCCATGTCGAGGAGGGTCCGCTCACCGGCCGTACCGCGTACGACGCCCTCCACGACCCGTTGCCCGCCGAACTGCTCCTGGAGGCGATCCGCTCCGGGAGCCGGATCGGCGGGCTGCGTTTCGAGCGGGACCCGCACCAGGAGATACGGGAGGGCCTGGTGGCCCGGGTGATGACCGCCGAGCAGTCGAACTCGTCGATCGTCTACGGAGATACGTTCATCCTGAAACTCCTGCGCCGGGTCGTGCCCGGCGTCAACCCCGACCTGGAGCTGCCGCTGGCGCTGGCTCGCGAGGGCTGCCCCCGGGTGCCCGCGCCGACGGGGTGGGTGCGGGCGGAGCTGGCGGGCGAGCCGTACACCCTGGGCGTGCTCCAGCCCTTCGTGCAGGGCGCCTCGGACGGCTGGGAGCTGGCCCTGCGGGAACTCGCCAAGGGCGAGGACTTCAGTGCCGAGGCGCACGCGCTCGGGCGGGCCACCGCCGAGGTGCACACCGCGCTCGCGCGGGCCCTGCCGACCGTGACGCTGGGCCACCAGCAACTGCAACCGCTGGTCGACGGCATGATCGAACGGCTGGAGGCGGCCGTCCAGGCGGTCCCCGCGCTCCGGCCGCACGCGCCCGGGCTGCGCTCCGCGTTCACCGCGCTGGGGGATCTCGCCGCCGAGGGCAGCACCTGGACCGCCCAGCGCATCCACGGCGACCTCCACCTCGGACAGTGCCTGCGCTCGGCCGCCGGGCACTGGTCGCTGATCGACTTCGAGGGCGAGCCGTCCAAACCGCTCGCCGAACGCCGGCTGCCGCAGCCCACGGCCCGGGACGTCGCCGGGATGCTGCGCTCCTTCGATTACGCGGCACACTCCACCGACCTGCCGGTACCGGGCTGGGCCGATGCCTGCCGTGCCGCGTACTGCTCCGGATACGCCGAGGTCAGCGGGGTGGACCCGCGGACCGATCCGGTGCTGCTGCGCGCGTACGAGACCGACAAGGCGATCTACGAGGTCGTCTACGAGGCCCGGCACCGGCCGGACTGGCTCCAGGTGCCGATGGCCGCGGTCGCGCGGTACGCCACGACCGACCTGATCTGACCGACCCGACTCCCGCCGAGGAGGCTCCACCTGTGACTCCGCCCACCCCCAGCGGTTCGGAACCGAAGAAGACTGCGAAGAACAAGGCCGCGGAGAAGACAGTGACCAAGAAGGCGTCGGCGAAGAAGGCGGAGCCGGTGGCCAGGAAGGCACCCGCGAAGAAGCCGGGCACCGGGAAGACCGGTGTCGGCGCCGCGGCGGCGGAGACGGCCCGGGCCGTGAAGGCCGGTGCCGAGAAGGTCGGCGCCGAGGCGGCCGACGCCGTCAAGGCCGTGGCCAAGAGGAGCGGCGGCGGGAAGGCCGCGGCCGGGAAGACGGACGCCGGAAAGGCCGTGGCCAAGAAGGCGCTGGTCAGGGAGGCGGCCGTCGACACGTCCGTCGTGAAGAAGGCGGCCGCGAAGAAGGCCGCGGCGAAGAAGGCCCCCGCGAAGAAGACCGCGGCACAGAAGACCGCCGCGAAGAAGACCGCTGTGAAGAAGACCGCTGCGAAGAAGTCCGCGGTGGAGGAGGTTGCCGCCAAGAAGACGGCAGCGCCCGCGGTGGCCGCCGGGAGCGCCGTGGAGCCGGCCGCGGTGGCGGAGACGGCCGCCCCCGCCGCGGTCCAGCCGCCGGAGACACCCGTCTCGCCCGCCCTGGACGCCGGTGACCGGGAGCGGCTGCTCTCCGCCACGCACCACGACCCGCACGGGGTGCTCGGCGCGCACCCGGTGCCCGGCGGGGTGGCCTTCCGGGTGTTCCGTCCGTACGCCCTGGGCGTCACGGTCGTGGCCGAGGAGGTACGGGCCGAACTGCACGACGACGGCGACGGCTTCTTCTCCGGTCTGCTGCCGCTGCGGGAGGTCCCCTCCTACCGGCTGCTCATCACGTACGCGGAGACGGTCCAGGAGACCGAGGACGCGTACGCCTTCCTGCCCGCGCTCGGCGACCTCGACCTGCATCTGATCGGCGAGGGCCGGCACGAGCAGTTGTGGACGGCGCTGGGCGCGCAGCCCATGACCCACCAGGGTGTCGCGGGGACCCGCTTCACGGTGTGGGCGCCGAACGCGCGCGGGGTGCGGGTGGCCGGCACCTTCAACTTCTGGGACCCCTCGGCGTTCGCGATGCGCTCGCTGGGCGGCACCGGGGTGTGGGAGCTGTTCGTGCCCGGTGTCGGCGAGGGCGAGCTGTACAAGTTCGAGATCACCCGCCCCGACGGCTCCAAGACCCTGCGCGCGGACCCGCTGGCCCGCCGCACGGAGGTCCCGCCGAACACCTCCTCGATCATCCACGCCTCGCACCACGAGTGGCAGGACCAGGAGTGGCTGGCGAACCGGGCGGCCGGAGCCCCGGCCCACGAGGCCCCCTTCTCGGTCTACGAGATCCATCTGCCGTCCTGGCGCCCCGGCCTGACGTACCGTCAGCTCGCGGAGCAGCTCCCCGCCTACGTCAAGGACCTGGGCTTCACCCACGTCGAGCTGATGCCGGTGGCCGAGCACCCCTTCGGCGGCTCCTGGGGCTACCAGGTCACCGGGTTCTACGCACCCACGGCACGTCTCGGCACCCCCGACGACTTCAAGTACCTCGTCGACGCCCTCCACCAGGCCGGCATCGGTGTGCTGATGGACTGGGTGCCGGCGCACTTCCCGCGCGACGACTGGGCGCTCGCCGAGTTCGACGGCCGGCCCCTGTACGAGCACGAGGACCCGCTGCGCTCGGCCCACCCCGACTGGGGGACGCTGGAGTTCGACTACGGGCGCCGGGAGGTGCGCAACTTCCTGGTGGCGAACGCCGTCTACTGGTGCGAGGAGTTCCACATCGACGGGCTGCGCGTGGACGCGGTCGCCTCGATGCTCTACCTCGACTACTCGCGCGAGCCGGGCCAGTGGGTCCCGAACGTGCACGGCGGCCGGGAGAACCTGGACGCGGTGGACTTCCTCCAGGAGATGAACGCGACGGTGTACCGGCGGGTGCCGGGCGTGGTGACGATCGCGGAGGAGTCGACGGCCTGGGACGGCGTGACGCGCGCGACGCACCACATGGGCCCCGGGGGCTTCGGCGGTCTCGGCTTCGGTCTGAAGTGGAACATGGGCTGGATGCACGACTCGCTGGACTACATGGCCCACGAGCCGGTGCACCGCAAGTACCACCACCACGAGATGACCTTCTCGATGGTGTACGCGTACAGCGAGAACTACGTCCTGCCGATCTCCCACGACGAGGTCGTCCACGGCAAACGCTCACTGGTGTCGAAGATGCCGGGCGACTGGTGGCAGCAGCGCGCCAACCTCCGCGCCTACCTGGCCTTCATGTGGGCGCACCCCGGCAAGCAACTCCTGTTCATGGGCCAGGAGTTCGCCCAGGGAGCGGAGTGGTCGGAGGCGCACGGCCCGGACTGGTGGCTGCTGGACCCGGCGTACGGCGCGGAGGGGGACCACCGCGGCGTCCGTGATCTGGTCCGCGACCTGAACGCGGTGTACCGCCACACCCCGGCCCTCTGGCAGCGCGACACGGACCCCTCGGGCTTCCAGTGGATCGTCGGGGACGCGGCCGAGGACAACGTCTTCGCCTTCCTGCGCCACGACGCCGACGGATCACCCCTGCTGTCGGTCTCCAACCTCGCCCCCGTGGTCCGCCCCGGTTACCGCCTGGGCGCCCCGGACGACGTCCCGGCCTGGCTGGAGACCCTGAACACGGACGGCGCCCGGTACGGCGGCGGTGACGTCACCAACCCGGACGTGATCAAACCGGACCCCCAGGGCTGGCACGGCCGCCCGGCCAGCATCCAGCTCACCTTGCCGCCCCTGGCCACGGTGTGGCTGCGGCCGGCCTGACCGAGGTCACCGGAGCGGACCCGCGGGGGTCCGCTCCGGGACACGGGACACTCCCGCGAGGACCGCGGTGGCACCTGCCCCTCAGGCGGTGACCAGCGCCTTCGGCAGGCGGCCCGTGTGCAGCACCCCCAGGCGCTGGGTCGCCCGGGTCAGGGCCACGTACAGGTCGCTCGTGCCGTACAGGGCCGGCTCGACCACGAGGACGGAGTCGAACTCGAGCCCCTTCGACTGGCGGGGGTCCAGGAGCACGACGGTCCGCGTCAGGTCCGGTTCAGCGCCCGCCGTGACGCCGTCGAGCCGGGCCGCGAGCCTGCGGTGCAGATGGCGCGGGGCGATGACCGCGAGCCGTCCCTCGGCGGGGGTCAGCTCCTTCACCGCCTCCGCGACCGTGCCGGGCAGGTCGTCGGTGGCGCGCACCCAGGGCCGTACTCCGGTGGAGCGGACCGAACTCGGGGGTTCGAAGCCGGGGTCCTCGGCCCGTACGACGGCCGCCGCGAGCTCCATGATCTCGGCCGGGGTGCGGTAGTTGACGCGGAGCCTCGCGTGTTCCCAGCGGTCCTGGACGTACGGCTGGAGGATCTGCTGCCACGAGCCCACGCCCGCCGCCTCCGCGGTCTGCGCCGGGTCGCCGACCAGGGTCATCGAGCGGGTCGGGCTGCGCCGCATGAGCAACCGCCAGGCCATCGGCGACAGTTCCTGCGCCTCGTCGACGATGATGTGCCCGAACGCCCAGGTGCGGTCGGCCGCAGCGCGCTCGGCGGCGCTGCGGTGGTCGTCCTCCTCCTGCCGCTCGGCGAACCGCTCGGCGTCGATGATGTCGTGCGCGGACAGGACCTCGGAGTCCTCCTCGTCCTTGTCGTCGAACTCGTAGGTGCGCGAGGCGTACGACACGTCGAGCACGCCCTGCGCGTACGCGATCTGCGTCTCCCGCTCGCGTTCGGCCCGGGCCCGTGCCAACCGCTCGTCCACGCCGAGGAGTTCGGCCGCCTCGTCGAGCAGGGGCACGTCCGCCACGGTCCAGCCGCGGGTCACCGGGCGGCGGATCGCGGCCGCGTCCTCGTCGGGGAGGTAGCCGACCGGGTCGGCGAGGAAGTCGGCGACCAGCCGCTGCGGGGTCAGGCGCGGCCACAACTGGTCGATGGCGGCCCAGACCTCGGGGTTCTCGGCGAGTTCGTCACGGATCTGGGTGATGTCGCTCGGGTCCAGCAGGTTCGTCCCGTCGAAGGGATCGGTGCCGATGCGCTCGGCGACCATGTCGGTGAGCGTGTTGAGGATGTGGCCCTCGAAGTGCTCACGGGCGACGTTGTGCGGCAGCCGGGCGGCACGGGTCTTCTCGCGGGCGACCTTGACCAGGCCGTCGTCGAGCATGAGGATCTCGCGGTCGTGCTCGATCGCGATCACCGGGTCGGGCAGTGCCTGCCAGTCGCGTACGACGTCGGCGAGGACGTCGGCCATGGCGGCGCGCCCCTTCACCGCGGCCGCGGCCCGGCTGTCGGTCGCCGTCGCCTTCACTCCGGGGAAGAGCTCCCCGACCGTCGCGAGGAGCACCCCGGTCTCGCCCAGCGAGGGCAGCACCTCGCCGATGTAGCCGAGGAAGGCGGGGTTGGGGCCGACGATGAGCACGGCCCGCTTGGCCAGCAGCTCCCGGTGCTCGTAGAGCAGGTACGCGGCCCGGTGCAGGGCGACGGCGGTCTTGCCGGTGCCGGGGCCGCCCTCGACCACCAGCACCCCGCGGTGGGGTGCGCGGATGATCTCGTCCTGCTCGGCCTGGATGGTCTGCACGATGTCGCTCATGCGGCCGGTGCGCGCGGAGTTGAGCGCGGCGAGCAGGACGGCGTCGCCGGTCGGGTCCTCGTGGCCGGTGCGCTCCTGGTCGCCCAGGTCGAGGATCTCGTCGTGCAGGTCGGTCACCCGGCGGCCCTCGGTGCCGATGTGCCGGCGGCGGCGCAGGCCCATCGGGGTGTGGCCGGTGGCCAGGTAGAAGGGGCGGGCGACGTCGGCCCGCCAGTCGATGAGGATCGGGGTGCGGTCGGCGTCGTCGGTGCGCAGTCCGATCCGGCCGATGTGGTGGGTGGTGCCCGAGGTGAGGTCGATCCGGCCGAAGCAGAGGGAGCCGTCCACCGCGTTCAGCGCGGCCAGCAGCCCCGAGCGTTCGGCGACCAGGATGTCCCGCTCCAGCCGGGCCTGCATGGGGGTGTTGCCCTGGGCGAGCGCGTCCGTGACGGAGGCCTCGGTGTCGCCGCGCAGGGCGTCCACATGTGCGTACAGCCCGTCGATGAATTCCTGTTCCTGCCGCAATTCATCGTCCGGAAAACCGGTGTTTGACAATTCCACTCCCGCCCGGATATACTGTGCTCACTGAGCTTCTTTGTGGCTTCATTCCGGTGAAGTCACGAATCATTGAATATACGCAAAGAAATCCCCCGGGCGCAATCGCCCGGGGGATTTCTCGTATTGCGTCAGCTCACAGGACGTCCGTCAGCTCCTCCAGCAGCCGCCGCTTGGGCCGCGCCCCCACCATCGACCGGACGGGCTCCCCGCCCCGGAACACCATGAAGGTGGGCATCGACAGCACCTTGTAGGCGTTCGTCGTCAGCGGATTGGTGTCGACGTCCAGCTGGACCACCTTGAGCCGCTCCCCCTCCTCCGCCGCGAGGGCCGTGAGCACCGGCCCCATCTGGCGGCACGGCGGGCACCAGTCGGCGGTGAACTCCACCAGCACCGGCAGCTCCGCCCCCAGCACCTCCGCCTCGAAGTCCGCGTCCGTCACCTCGGCCACACCCGCTGCCCTGATCACCTGTGGTCCCCTCCCAGTTCGCACACCGGCTCCGGACCGCCCGGAACCTCCGCGTCGGCGGCCAGTTCGGCACGCGCCCGCTCGGCCCGCTCCAGCTGCTGCCCGACCTGGGCGCGCACGGTCTGCAACTCACCGATCAACGCGTCCAGTTCGCCGAGCTTGCGCCGGTAGACCGCGAGCGAGGCGGGACACGAGTCGCCCTCGGGGTGGCCGGCCCGCAGACACTCCACGAAGGGCCGCGTCTCCTCCAGGTCGAACCCGAAGTCCTGGAGCGTCCGGATCTGCCGGAGCAGCTTCAGGTCGTCCTCGTCGTAGGTCCGGTATCCGTTGTGTCCGCGCCGCGCGGGAAGCAGACCCCGCGCCTCGTAGTAGCGCAGCGTCCGCGTCGTGGTCCCGGCCCGTGCGGCCAGCTCGCCGATTCGCATGCCCCGAACGTAGTCCTTGACGCCGACGTCAAGGCAAGAGCGGTTTGCGCTGCACGGGAGAGGTCAGCACGATCGACGTCGCGGTGCGGCCGAGGGCGGAGACCTCCTCGAGGACCTCCTCCAGGTGGACGGTGTCGCGGACGGCGACCTTGAGGATCCAGCAGTCCTCGCCGACCACGTGGTGCACCTCGGTGATCTCGGGGCGCTCCATCAGCTCCAGGGTCCGCGGATGCCGCAGGGTGTAGCCGCCGTGCGGGCTGACCCGGATGAACGCCTGGATGCCGTAGCCGAGCCGGGCCGGGACCACGTGGGCGCCGTAGCCGCCGATCACGCCCGCCGCCTCCAGCCGCCGCACCCGCTCGGTGACCGCCGCCGGGCTCAGCCGCACCCGGCGGCCCAGTTCACTCAGCTTGATCCGGCCGTCGGTCTGGAGGAGCTCCAGGATCTGCCGGTCGAGCGCGTCGAAGGCGACCGAGGTTTCGTCGGCGGCAGGCCGCGGACGCCGTGGTTCTTTCGGCACCGCTGCCTGAACTCCCATGGTTGCCCCTTCAGTACCCGGACGTGCGCCGGGAGAATTATGGTCATGGAAACGCCACGAGAGGTACTGGTCATCGGCGGCAGCCGGTATGTCGGCAAGCGCCTGGTCGCCCGTCTGCTGGCCGCCGGCGACCGGGTCACGGTCCTCAACCGGGGCTCGTCCGCGCCCCCTCCCGGGGCGGTTCACCTGGTCGCCGACCGCGACGACGAGACCGCGTTGCGCGGAGCGCTGGGCGCGCGCTCGTTCGACGTCGTCGTGGACCAGGTCTGCTACACCCCGCGCCAGGCGGCGATCGCCCGCCGGGTCCTGGCCGGACGGACCCGGCGCTATGTGATGACCTCGACGGTGGAGGTCTACGAGTACGAGGACTCGATCGCCCTCGTCCGGGAGGACGCCGTCGACCCGACGTCCGTGTCCGTCGATCCCGGTCTCCCCTGGGACGACCCCGCATTCCTCGATTCCCATTACGGCGAGGGAAAGCGGCAGGCGGAATCCGTTTTCTCCACGGACCCCGCCTTTCCCTTCACGACGGTCCGCGTGGCGCACGTGCTGGGCGGCGCCGACGACTTCACCGGAAGGCTCGCCCATTACGCCGACCGCATCCGCACCGGCGAGCCCGTCGCCGTCCCGGTCGACAACCAGCCCGCCACCTACATCCACGTCGAGGAGATCGCCGGCTTCCTCGCCTGGACGGTGGGCCAGGACTTCACCGGGCCGGTGAACGCGGCCTCCCACGGGCTGCTGGGCACCGAGGAGCTGTGCCGGGCGGTCGCCGCGCACTTCCCCGAGGGGAAGATTCTCCTCCGGCTGGTCGAGGTCGGCGAGGTCTCGCCGTTCTCCTTCACCCGCGCCTACGGCATGGACAACACCCGCGCCACCCGGCTCGGGTTCACCTTCGACGACGTGCGGCGATGGCTGCCGCGGGCCGTGGCCGAGACACTCGGAACGGGGCGAGCACTCGTGCACGGCCGGTAGGGCGGCGGGAGCCGGCAGAAGAGGGCGGGCGGGCACCCGCGCCCGCCCCCGTCACCGGGAAGCCGTGACCCCCGTCCACGGCTCCCCGGCGCGCTCGGCCCACTGCCGGGCCGCCTCGGGGCGGCCGGTGAGCAGCAGGAGCAGGGAGGCGATCGGACCGCGGACCTCCTCGCCGGCCCCGCGTGTCCACTCGATGTCGGTGGCCACGAGCCGCGCCTTGGGCAGGGGCCAGGGGCGCGGCGGGAAACGCATGGTCCACACCCGGTCGGCGGCGTCCCGCGCGGCGACCGCCGGCATCGCGCGCTCACGCCCGAGGGCGAGGACGATGTCCTGGCCGTGGACGAGGAGGTCGAGCAGGGGTTCGTGCGGTGAGGTGGTCGGCGCGAGGCGGCGGGAGCCGACGATCGAGCGCAGGTCGGCGACGATCGCGGCCACCGGCTGCTCCGCCTCGCGGACCGCCGAGTCATGGATCATCCGGTTCCAGTTCCCCCGGGCGCGGACCATCTCGCGGACGACCCGGCCGCGGGAGAAGCGCGCCGCGATCGTGAGGTGCGCGGCGACGTCCCGCACCCGCCAGTCCCCGCACCGGGTGCGCGTCTCCCACTCCTGCGGGCTCAGGTCCTCCAGCAGGTCGGCCAGGCTCGCCCGCTCCCGGTCGACGATCTGCCAGAGCTCGTCGGTGTCCAGCACTGCACCCACGGGAATCACCCACTCAAGTGGTAAGCTTCTCTGACCAAAGTAGTCAGAGACTCTGACCAATGTCAAGCAGTGCGAGGGAGCGTCGACGATGGTGGCGGAGAGCGAGCTCAACACGGGCGTGCTCCTGTTCCTCCCGTACCGGGCCCTGGAGAATCGAATCTTCGCCGCGCTCGCGGAAGCCGGTTTCGACGACTTCACGCCCGCCCAGGCCCGGGTCATGCAGCGGATCGGCCCCGACGGGACCCGGCTGACGGAACTGGCCGAGCAGGCCCAGATCACCAAGCAGACCGCCGGCTTCCTGGTCGACCAGCTCGAGAAGGCGGGCTATGTCACCCGCGTCCCGGACCCGACCGACAAGCGGGCCCGGCTGGTGCGGGGCGCGGCGAAGGCACGGGCGGCGAAGGAGGTCGCCGACGGCGTGGTCGCGGAGGTGGAGAAGGAGTGGGAGGAACACCTCGGCAGGCGCCGCATGCAGCAGCTCCGCGAGGCACTGACCCTGCTGCGGGAGATCACCGATCCGTGGGCCTAGGGTGTGGCTCCGTGCGGATACCGACGGAGAGCGCGACGATGACGACCCCGGCCCGGTGGGACGAGCCGACGGGCATCAGCGAGGTCCTGGCGGAGGCCGACCGTGCCGAGATCCAGGGCTGGCGGGGCCCCGCGGCGCGGGACGGCGACGACGTCCCGCCCCTGACGGTCCGGCTGGCCGCGCTCGGACGCGCGTTCGCCGAGCGCCCGGCCGATTTCACCCCGGAGCGGACCCGTGCGCTGTTCCGGCTCCTGGAAGACACCCAGGCGGCCGACGGCGAGCGGTACGGCAGCGCCGTCGCCACCGGATTCCTGGAGCCGCTGCTGAACGCCTGGAACAAGGACTTCGACCTCCGCTCCGTCTGGCCGGCCCTCGGCCCGCACTCACGCGCCTGTTGCCGGGCCTGGAACGCCTTCACCGGCGTCCCGACGCCTGACTGGATGCGCTGAGCTCCTGCACCCCGCCCGCCTCCTCGACCTCCAGCAGCGAAGCGCTGTGCCGTTCCGCCTCGAAGGCCCGGTGGCCGCCGCGCAGGCCGAACAGGCGCTTGGCCAGGAGGATGTAGAGGACGGCGAGGATGTTCAGGAGCAGGGTGGCGATCTTCAGCCAGCTGACGCGCTCGGTGAGCTCGTAGACCTCCAGCGGGAGGAACGCGGCGGTCGCGACCACCGTCAGGTACTCCGCCCAGCGCCTGGCGTACCAGAGGCCGACCGCCTCGACGAGCTCGACGACGGCGTAGACCAGCAGCAGCACGGCCACGAGGACGAGCGTGCCGTGCCGGTACCCGAACGTCCTGCGGACGGTGTCGACGACCGGCGAGTGGTCCAGGTCGTAGTGGAAGTGCCGGAACACCGGACGGAAGACGTCCAGGTACTCGTCGAAGAGCCGGCGCACCGCGTCCCGGCTGTTGCTGAACTTCCACACCGCCAGCGCGGCCAGCACGACGAACACCCCGCGCACCGCCCGCTCGACCGCGAGGAAGCGCAGCACGAACAGGTCCCTGAGCACCGTGCCGCGCGGCACCAGGGGCGCGTGGTCCGCGGGTCCCGAGCCGTGCGGCTCGCCGAGGACGAAGTCGCCGCAGCGCAGACAGCGCCAGGCCGCGCCGAGGGCGGTTTCGGCGTGCAGCCGCTCCCGCAGGCGGGGTTCGTCGGGCGCGTACGTCACATGGCCGCGGCGGGCGCACGTCCGCCGGTCCCAGTCGATCTTCATCCCCCGCGCCTCCGCAGCCAAGAGCGTGCCGTCCGGGGACGGCACGCTAGTGGGGCGGGGTAAGAGTCCGGTGAGTCAGCGGGTGCCGGCCAGTTCCTTCTCCCGCTCGGCCCGGGGAGTGGCCTCCGCGGGCTTCCGGCCCGGCAGCAGGACCGCCACCAGTACCGTCCCGGCGCCCAGCACGATCGCTCCGACCAGGCTGGTGTGCGCCACCGCGTCGGAGAAGGACGAGCCGACCGCGTCCGCCATCTGCCGTGCGCCGGAGGCGAGTTGGTCGGCCTGCGCCTTGAGCTGGGCCGCCTGCTGGGGGTCGGTGGCCTGCGCGGCCCGCTCGGCGGCCTTCCGGGCCTGCTCGCCGATGCCCTGCGCGACCGTGTACCCGGCGCCGACCGAGTCCTGGGCGCCGGCCAGGGCGGACGCGGGGAGCCGGCTGCCCGCGGTGGCGTCGGAGAGGCGGTCCGAGTAGGAGGTGGCCAGCAGGGAGCCGAGGATCGCGATGCCGAGGGAGCCGCCGAGTTCGATCGAGGTGTCGTTCACCGCGCCGCCGACGCCCAGTTCGGACTCGGGGAAGGCGCCCATGATCGCGTCCGTGGCGGGCGAGAGGGCGAGGCCGATCGCCAGGCCCAGCACGATCAGGGGCGCGACGAGATCGCCGTAGGACGAACCGGCGTCGATCCGGGTGAGCAGCGCGAGGGCCGTGGTGCCGCCGACCATGCCGGCGGTGACCGTCCACTTCATGCCGACCCGCGGGGTGAGGAACCCGGTCAGGGCGGACCCCGCGAAGACCGCGCCGGCGAGCGGCAGCATGCGCAGGCCGGTCTCCAGGGCGCTGTAGCCGAGGACGAACTGGAGGTGCTGGGTGAGGTAGTAGAAGGCGCCGAAGACGGCCAGGAAGAACAGGGCGACGGCGAGGTTGGAGCCGGCGAAACCGCGGTCGGCGAAGCGGCGCACGTCGACGACGGGGCGCGGGTGGCGCAGCTCCCAGGCGACGAAGAGCGCGAGGCCGGCCCCCGCGACCACCGCGGCGGCGATCGCCTTGGCGTGCCAGCCGAAGTGCGGCCCCTCGATGATCATGTAGACCAGCGCGCCGATCCAGACGACCGACAGCAGTCCGCCGACGTAGTCGATGCGGCCGTGCTCGGCGGCCCTGGACGGCGGGACGAGGGCGAGCGCGGCCACGAGGGCGACGGCCGCGACCGGGACGTTGATCAGGAACGTCGAGGTCCAGGCGTGGTGCTCCAGGAGCGCGCCCGCGACCAGCGGACCGGCCGCGATCGCCACACCGGAGGTGGCGGTCCACACGGTGATCGCCTTGGCCCGCTCCCCGCGCGGGAAGGTCGCGGCGAGCAGGGACAGCGTGGCCGGCATGATCATCGCGGCACCGGTGCCCATCACCGCGCGGGCCGCGATGACCGTCGTGGCGCTGCCGGCGAAGGAGCCGAAGACCGCGCCGCCGCCGAAGACGCCGAGCCCGAGCAGGAGTGCGCCGCGGCGGCTGTACTTGTCGCCGATCGCGCCGAGCAGCAGCATCAGGGCCGCGTACGGCACGGTGTAGCCGTCGATGACCCACTGGAGGTCGGCGCTCGACAGCCCGAGGTCCTCGGTCATGTCGGGGGCGGCGACCGTGAGGGCGGTGTTCGCCATCACGATGATCAGCAGGCTGAGGCAGAGGACGAGGAGTGCCCACCAGCGGCGGGCGTAGGGGCGCTCCATCTTCTCGACCGGTTCGGTGATGACGAGTCGCATGGCAGGGGGTGGCCTTCCTCAGCAGACTTGCACAGTGATGTGCATTTGCTCAATGCTGTGCAATGTACGCTCGCTGCACAACGGTGTGCAAGTCCGGTGAGGAGGGGCACAATGACGGCCATGACCCCGGGCCACTCCAGCCGCGCCGACGCCAACCGGCGCCGCATCCTCGACATCGCGCTCGCCGAACTGCTGCGCGACCCCGACGCGTCCATGGACCAGATCGCGCGCGCCGCGGGCGTCGTACGACGGACCGTGTACGGCCATTTCCCGAGCCGTGAGGCGCTGATCGGCACCCTCGTCGACGGGGCCGTGGAGGCGGTGGCGGCCGCGCACGCGGCGGGACGCGAGGGGACCGAGGACCTGGCGCAGGCCGTGGCGGGCTCCGTGCTCGCGGTCTGGGAGGTCGCCGACCGCTACCGCATCCTGGTCGCGCTCGCCCAGCGCAGCGTCACCGTGCAGGGCATCCGCGAGCGGCTGGCGCCCGTGCGCGCGGCCTGCACCGAACTGCTCCAGCGCGGCCTGGACGAGGGCGTCTTCGTCTCCCCGCTGCCCGCGCCCGCGCTGGCGTACGTCCACGAGCAGATGATGTTCGCGGTCATGGAGGCGGTGAACGACGGGCTGCTGGACGCGGAAGAGGCGGGCCGCTCCACCGCGGTCACCGTTCTGACCGCGGCGGGCGTACCCGCCTCTCTGGCCACCGCGCTGGTGGCGAAGCTGAGCGACTGAACCCGCGCCCGGGAAGGGGGCCCGGGCGGCCGAGCCACGGGGGGAGTACTCGGCCGCCCGGGGTGGGGAGCCGGGCCCGGGTTCAGGTCGGGCCCGGCTCTGCTCTGTGTGGCCCTGGGGCCACCGGGTCACGGCGTCCGGCGTCGGCACCGGCGCCGGCGTCCGGCCGCTCAGGCCTTGGCCAGCTCCTTCTCGCCGCCCTGCTCGGGAATGTCCGCCGGGACCTCGTCGTCGTGGTCGAGGAGCGTCTTCTCGTCGAAGGGCAGGTGACCGGCGAGCACCTGGTCGACGCGCTCGCGGTCGATCTCCTTGGTCCAGGTGCCGATCAGGACGGTGGCCACGGCGTTGCCCGCGAAGTTGGTCAGGGCGCGCGCCTCGCTCATGAAGCGGTCGATGCCGACGATCAGGCCGATGCCGTCCACCAGGGCGGGCTTGTGCGACTGGAGACCGCCGGCCAGGGTCGCGAGACCGGCGCCGGTGACACCGGCGGCGCCCTTCGAGGCGACGAACAGGAAGAGCAGCAGCGGGATCTGCTCGCCGATCGACATCGGGGTGCCCATGGCGTCGGCGATGAACAGCGAGGCCATGGTCATGTAGATCATGGTGCCGTCGAGGTTGAAGGAGTAGCCGGTCGGGATGGTGATGCCGACCACCGGCTTGCTGACACCCAGGTGCTCCATCTTCGCGATGACCCGCGGCAGCGCGGACTCGGAGGAGGAGGTCGACAGGATCAGCAGGAACTCACGGCCCAGGTACCTGAACAGCGTCAGGATGTTGAGGCCCGCGACCAGCCGCAGCAGCGTGCCGAGCACGATGAAGACGAACAGGACGCAGGTGGTGTAGAAGCCGACCATCAGGAGCGCGAGGTCCTTCAGGGCGTCGACGCCGGCCGACCCCACGACGGCGGCCATCGCACCGAAGGCGCCGACCGGGGCGGCCCACATCACCATGGCGAGGACACGGAAGACGAGCCGCTGGATGTGCTCGACACCGCGCAGGACCGGCTGCCCGACCGGGCCCATGGCCTGCAGCGCGAAACCGACGAGCAGTGCGATCAGCAGGGTCTGGAGCACCTCGCCCTCGGTGAAGGCGGAGACGAACGTGGTCGGGATGATGCCGAGCAGGAACTCGGTGGTGTCCTTGGCCTCCGCGTCGACCTGCGCGTGGCCGACGTCCTTGACCGCGTCGGTCACGGCCAGACCGGTGCCCGGGTCCAGGATGTTGCCGACGACCAGGCCGATGCCGAGCGCGACCAGCGACATGATCGTGAAGTAGATCAGCGCGATGCCGCCGACGGCGCCGACCTTGGCGGCCTTCCGTACCGATCCGATACCGAGCACGATCGTGCAGAAGATGATCGGCGAGATCATCATCTTGATCAGGTTCACGAACCCGGTGCCGATCGGCTTCAGCTCGACCGCGAAGTCGGGCGCGACCAGACCGACGGTGATACCGAGGGCGACCGCGACGATCACCGCGATGTACAGGTAGTGCGTGCGGTCCTTTTTGACTGCGGGTGCCGTATCGGGGGTGCTGGCGGCCACGGCTGCCCTCCTTGACGTCTTCGTCGGCATGACCGGCGTGCGGCTCACGTCCGGGCTTTTGAAGGAATGCCGTGACTATCTCCCGCCCTGTGAGGACGGTCACCCTTCCGTTCATTGAGTTCACCGACCGGCCTCCCGGAGCGCCGGGCCGCCGGCCCCCCTCGCGAGGGCAGCGGTCAAAATCGGCCATGGGGCACACTGACGGCATGCGCATCGCCGTACCGAGACCCCGCAGCCTGGCGGCCCAGCTCTTCGCCATGCAGGCCGTGCTGATCGCCGTGCTCGTGGCGGGGTACGCGCTGTTCACCTACGTCAGCGACCGGGGACAGGCCGAGGACGCGGCGCGCAGTCAGGCCAGGGCGGTGGCGCGGGCGGTCGCGGACTCGCCGTCCGTGCGGGAGGCGATAGGCACGCCGAGACCGACGGCCGAACTCCAGCCGTACGCGCTCAGGGTCATGGCCGACACCGAGGTCGACTTCGTCACCATCATGAGTCCGCGGGGCATCCGCTGGACCCACCCCGACGAGAACCAGATCGGCAAGCACTTCCTCGGCAACACCGAGCGCGCGCTGAAGGGCGAGACCTTCACGGAGACCTACACCGGCACCCTGGGCGCCTCGGTCCGGGCGGTCACCCCCGTCAAGGACGACAGGGGACACGTCATCGGCCTGGTCAGCGCCGGCATCCAGGTCGAGAAGATCAGCGAACGGGTGCAGGGCCAGCTCACCGCCCTGCTCGCGGTCGCGGGCGGCGCGCTCGCGCTCGGCGCCATCGGCACGTACGTCGTCAACGCCCGCCTGCGCCGCCACACGCACGGCATGAACGCGACCGAGCTCAGCCGGATGCACGACTACCACCAGGCGACCCTGCACGCGGTCCGCGAGGGGCTGCTGATGCTGGACGGGCAGTACCGTGTCGCGCTGATCAACGACGGCGGACGGGAGTTGCTCGGGGTGTCCTCGCAGGACGGTGTGGTCGGGCGGTCGGTGGCGGACCTCGGGCTGCCGGCGCCGCTGACCGGTGCGCTGCTCTCCTCGGAGCCGCGGGTCGACGAGGTCCACCTCACGTCCACGCGGGTGCTGGTCGTCAACACCTCCCCGGTCTCCGGCGGAGAGCAGCGCGGCACCGTGGTCACCCTGCGCGACGTGACCGAACTCCAGTCCCTCATGGGCGAGTTGGACTCGGAGCGCGGCTTCACCCAGGCATTGCGCTCCCAGGCCCACGAGGCGGCGAACCGGCTGCACACGGTCGTCTCCCTGATCGAACTGGGCCGCGCGGAACAGGCGGTGGACTTCGCGACCGCCGAACTGGAACTGGCGCAGGCCCTCACCGACCAGGTCGTGGCGGCGGTCGGCGAGCCCGTCCTGGCCGCCCTTCTGCTGGGCAAGACCGCACAGGCGAACGAGCGGGGCGTGGAGCTGGTCGTCTCGGAGGACAGCCGCCTGGACGACGGACTGCTGCCGGAGAGCCTCCCGGCCCGGGACCTGGTCACCATCCTCGGCAACCTCATCGACAACGCGGTGGACGCGGCCCAGGGCAGCGTCCGGGCACGGGTGACGGTGACGGCGTACACGGCGGGCCCGGAGGGCGGGGCGGGCGTCGCCGGCTCGGCCGGCCGCGGGCTGGTGCTGCGGGTCTCGGACACCGGCGCCGGTGTCGATCCGGCCCACGTGGAGACGGTGTTCCAGCGGGGCTTCTCGACGAAGCCGGCGGGCCCGGGCGGCCGCGGGCTGGGCCTCGCGCTCGTACGGCAGACGGTCAACCGCTGCAAGGGCACCCTGACCGTGACGGAGGCGGAGGGGGGCGGCGCCGAGTTCGAGGTGCGGCTGCCGCTGGGGAGCGAGACCGGGGCCGAGGGAGGGACTCCGGCCCCGGAGGGTTCCGCGGCCCCGGGCGACGGCACGGAACCCGACGGCTCCCCCGTCTCCGGTGACCCCCCGGCCCACGACGGCGCCCCCGTTCCCGCCCCCGTCCCCGGAGGCGACGCATGACCGGTCAGCAGCCCATCCGTGTCCTGGTCGTCGAGGACGACCCGGTCGCCGCCGACGCGCACGTCCTGTACGTCAACCGCGTGCCCGGCTTCACGGCCGTCGGCAAGGCGCACACCGGCGCCGAGGCCCGTCGCCTCCTGGACCGTACGGCCGTCGACCTGCTCCTGCTCGATCTGCACCTGCCGGACGGGCACGGCCTCCAGCTCGCCCGTTCGCTGCGCGCGGCCGGGCATCAGGCGGACGTGATAGCGGTGACGTCGGCCCGGGACCTGACGATCGTCCGCGAGGGCGTCTCCCTCGGAGTCGTGCAGTACGTACTGAAGCCGTTCACCTTCGCCACCCTGCGGGACCGGCTGATCCGGTACGCGGAGTTCCACGCGGCGGCCGGTGAGGCGAGCGGTCAGGACGAGGTGGACCGCGCGCTGGCCACACTGCGGGCACCGGGTCCCGCCGCCCTGCCCAAGGGGCTCAGCGCGCCGACCCTGGAGCGGGTGACGGTGGCGCTGCGGGACTGCGCGGAGGGCCTCACGGCGACCGGTCTCGCCGAGGTGGTCGGCATCTCCCGGATCACGGCCCGCCGCTACCTGGAGCACCTGGTCGACGCGGGCCGGGCGGCACGCAGTCCGCAGTACGGGACGGTGGGGCGGCCGGAGTTGCAGTACCGGTGGGTCAGGGGGCAGTAGGGACGGCCCTCCGCCATGCCGGACCGCCGCCCGGCAAGTCCAGTCCGCTGCAAGGTCATTGACGGGACTAGACCACTCCACTTACGTTCACACGGCAGCCGTCCCGGCCACAACGACGTGAGCCCGTAGGAGGTCATGCCCGTGCGCCCCACCGCCGTACTCCCCTCCCTGCTCGTCACCGCCCTCGCCGCGTCCGCCCTCACCGCCTGCGGCGGTGGTTCCGGCAGCGATCCGGACACCGTGAAGGTCTCGTTCAAACAGTCCACCGACAACTCGGTCCACGTGATGGACGACTACCTCGCGGACGTCAAGAAGCAGTTCGAGAAGGCCCACCCCGGCAAGAAGGTCGAGCTCGTCCCGATCAAGGCCCCGGACTCGGAGTACTACACCAAGCTCCAGCAGATGCTCCGCTCCGCGAAGACCGCGCCCGACCTGGTCTACGAGGACACCTTCCTCATCAACTCCGACATCACCAGCGGCTACTTGAAACCGCTCGACGCCTACCTCGCCAAGTGGCCCGACTGGAACCGGTTCATCGACACCGCGAAGGCCGCCGCGAAGGCCGAGGACGGCAAGACGTACGGCGTCCCGGACGGCACGGACACCCGCGGGCTCTGGTTCGACAAGGGCATCTTCGCCAAGGCCGGCCTGCCCGCCGACTGGCAGCCCAGGACCTGGGACGAGGTCCTGGATGCCGCCCGCACCATCAAGCGCAGGGTCCCGGACGTCACCCCCCTCAACGTCTACACCGGCAAACCCGCGGGCGAGGCCGCCACCATGCAGGGCTTCGAGATGCTGCTCTACGGCACCGAGGACCGCCTGTACGACGAGTCCGCCAAGAAGTGGATCGCCGGCAGCCAGGGCTTCAAGGACGCCCTGTCCTTCGTCGAGACCGTCTACCGGGAGAAGCTCGGCCCGGACGTCTCCACCGCTCTCGACCCCAACATCCAGACCATCGTCCGCGGCGACCTGCTCCCCAAGGGCAAGCTGGGCATCAACCTGGACGGCTCCTGGCTCCCGCAGGACTGGCTGCCCGGCAGCGGCCACGAATGGCCCGAGTGGTCGCGGGAGTTGGGCCTCGCGTACATGCCGACCCAGCACGGGCAGGCCCCCGGCAAGGTGAGCATGTCCGGCGGCTGGACCTGGGCGGTCCCGGCCAAGGCGGGCAACCCCGACCTCGCCTTCGAGTTCGTGAAGACCATGCAGACCAAGGCCAACGCCCAGAAGTGGTACGTCGCCAACTCCGGCATCGCGGTGCGCGAGGACGTGGCCGAGGACCCGGCGTACGCCAAGGCCCAGCCAGGGATCAAGTTCTTCACCGACCTGGTCGCGAGCACCCACTACCGGCCCGCCTACCCGGCGTACCCGAAGGTCTCCACCGCGATCCAGGAGGCGATGGAGGGCGTGACGACCGGTGACGTCCCCGTCGAGGAGGCGGCCAAGGGCTACGACGACGCGCTCAAGGAGGCCACGGACAACCAAGTGATCGAAAAGTGAACCCGCGCTCCCTCGCCCGTGCCCTCCCCCTCACCCCCGCCCTCGTCCTGCTGCTCCTCTTCCTCGCCGGTCCGATCGCCTACTGCGCGTGGATCGCCTTCACCGACCTCCAGTTGACCGGCCAGGCCGAGTCGTCGTTCGTCGGCTTCGAGAACTTCCGTACGGCGTTCGGGGACGAGGAGTTCCTCAACGCGGTATGGCTGACGCTGGTGTTCACGGTCGTGTCGTCGCTGGTCGGTCAGAACACCCTGGGCCTGGCCCTCGCCTCGCTGATGCGGCGCGCCTCCAAGCCCGTGCGCACGCTCACGGGCGGCATCGTCATCACCGCGTGGGTGCTGCCCGAGGTCGTGGCGGGCTTCCTCCTCTACGCCTTCTTCCGCAAGGAGGGCACCCTGAACGCCGTGCTCGACCTGCTCCGTCTGCCGTCCCAGAACTGGCTGTTCACCCTGCCGATCCTGGCGGTGTCCTTCGCGAACGTGTGGCGGGGCACGGCCTTCTCCATGCTGGTCTACACGGCGGCCCTGAACGAGATCCCGAAGGAGATCACGGAGGCCGCCGAGGTCGACGGGGCGGGCGGCTGGCGCCGGATGTGGCACATCACCCTGCCGATGATCCGGCGCTCCATCGGCACGAACCTGATGCTCAACACCCTCCAGACCCTCTCGGTCTTCGGGCTGATCTGGGTGATGACCAGGGGCGGTCCGGGCGACAGAAGCCAGACCCTGCCCCTGTTCATGTACGAACAGGCCTTCCAGAACAGCATGATCGGCTACGGCACCGCGGTGGCCCTGCTGCTGCTCCTGGTGGGGTCCCTCTTCTCCGTGGTCTACATGCGCCTGCTGCGGACGGAGGTGTGAACATGGCCGGGGCATCGCTCGCCGACCGCCGCCGCAACCGCCGACTGGCCGCCGACGCGGGCCTGTTGGTGGTCGCCGCCGCCTTCGTGCTGCCGCTCGCCTGGGTGGTGCTGTCGGCGCTGGACCCGCACGCCGACCTTCGGGTGAAGGTCCCGGACGGGCTCACGCTCGAAAACTTCGACGCGATCCTGACCTCGGAGATCACCTTCACCCCGCTGCTCAACAGCCTCGTCCTGTGCGGCGGGGCGACCCTGCTGACGGTGGTCTGCGCGGCCCTCGCCGCCTATCCCCTGTCCCGCTTCCGCTCCCGCCTCAACCGGCCGTTCCTGCTGTCGATCCTGTTCGCCACCAGCCTGCCCATCACGGCGATCATGGTCCCGGTCTACGCGCTCTTCGTGCAGGTCGACCTGATCGACACCCTCCAGGGCACGATCCTGTTCTTCGCCGCCTCCCAACTCCCCTTCGCCATCTGGCTGATGAAGAACTTCATGGACGGCGTGCCGAAGGAGCTGGAGGAGGCGGCCTGGACGGACGGCGCCGGCACCCTCCAGTCCCTGGTCCGGATCGTGCTGCCCCTCATGGGACCCGGGGTCGCGGTCGTGACCGTCTTCTCCTTCGTCATGATGTGGGGGAACTTCTTCGTCCCGTTCATGCTGCTGCTCACCCCGGACCAGATGCCGGCGTCCGTCAGCATCAACGAGTTCTTCGGCAACCGCGGCATGGTGGCCTACGGCCAGCTCGCCGCGTTCTCGATCGTCTACTCGACACCGGTGATCCTGCTGTACGTACTGGTCGCCCGACGGTTGGGGGGCGGGTTCGCCCTGGGCGGCGCGGTCAAGGGGTGACCCAGTCCTGAACTCGTCACCCCGGCCCCGACCGCCGGGGGCTCCCGCGCACCCAGAGGTGCGTCAAGTGCCCGGCCCGCGTGCGCGTCGCGTGGCCGCGTGCGCCGAACTCCCGTCCCCGCTCCGACAGACACCCAACCGATCCCCTTCCAGGACGCGCCCGACCACCGGAACCGGCCCTGCCGACCACTCCCGCCCCTCCCCGCCGACCCCGTCCACGCACGCCAGCCCACAGCCAGCGGGCCCCGCCCTGACACACGGCCGACCGACTTCCTACCCGGGCGCGACCGACGTTGCGACCCCGTCGGAACGGCTCCAGCCCCCACCCCCCGCCCCGGACCGGTTCGAGCAGCAAGCAGCCGTGGGTTGGGGTCCTCATCGATGTCCTTCCGGGTGTGCCGGTCCGCAGAGCGTTCCGTCCGCCCACCCTCCGCGTGCGGCATCCCCACGCCCTTGCGGCAGTGGGGAGCACCACCCGGCTCCGGCTCCCGACGCCGTCCCAGGGGCGGCTCTCCAAGTCGGGGCGGGAGAGGGGAACGTTCGGATTGCGCCGCGGGTTTTCCTCGCTCACCCGCCCGGTCGCCGTGCTGACCATGACGTACTCACCTTCGAGGTCCGCCCGCACGGGCGAGACCTGGGGCGCTCCCTCGGGACCGGGGCTCGCGAAGCGCCAGGAATTCGGTGCCGGTGGACGCTCGCGAATATGCCCCTCTACCTTGCCATTCACTTCGTGCTCGAAGATCACATTTCGTTCCGGGCATCCGCCCGACCCCCGGTGCCGCGCTCGCCGCCGCTTCCGCACCGCCCGCGGAGGATCTACGACCAGCCCGAATGCGCGCGCGAAACCGTAGGTTCCTACAATCCGTGTTCCTGGCCGAACAGACCGTAGTCACCGGCCGTTCGCTTCCCTAACTTGTGGGCCGTGCGCCGACCCCCAGCCCTGCCGAACCAGCCCGGACCGCCCTTCGACAACCTCACCGCCCGCAGACTCCGTGCCGCCCTCGGCATGGGGCCCGAGCACGTGGCCTACGGGCTGCGCGTCTCGTACGGGCTGCCCTACGCCACCCCGGATCTCGTCATCGCCTGGGAACGCGGGACCGTCTGCCCGACCAGTCCGGAACTCACCGCCCTGGCGGGCGTGTTGTGGTGCTCCCCCGGTGAACTCATCGGCCGCCCCCGCACCCTGCGCGAACACCGCGTGGCGCGCGGCATCGCCCCCGAGGACGTCGCCCGCGCGGTGGGGCTGGAACTGCTCGCCTACCTCAGCATGGAGGAGCACGACGAGTGGCGCGGCACCGACCGCCAGTCCGCCGCCCTCGCCGACCTGCTGGAGCTGACCCTGCCGGACTTCGTCGCCGTGACGGGGCGCGAGAAACGGCTCGCCGAATGCCTGCGCGGGGCGGTCAGCACCCGCTGGCAGGCCTACGTACGCCAGATCGCGAAGATCGTGCCCCTGGACCGGCGCCTGGTGGAGGAGACCCTCGTGGATCTGCACCGGCAGTACCAGGGGCAGATGGTGTCCACCCTGAGCTGGGGCGGGGGCGGCGAACGCTCCGGCCAGGCCGGCCAGGAGTTCCTGGACGAGATCGTGGAGCGGTTCTGGGACGCGGTCGAGGGGCGGCCGTAACCACCGCCGCCCCGCCCGGCCCGGCCCGTCAGGCCCAGGAAAACAGGTCTAGAAGACCGACTCCGCCTCGTCCATCCGGTCCTTGGGGACCGTCTTCAGCTCGGTGACCGCCTCGGCGAGCGGCACCATCACGATGTCGGTGCCCCTGAGCGCGGTCATCCTGCCGAACTCGCCCCGGTGCGCGGCCTCCACCGCGTGCCATCCGAAGCGGGTGGCGAGGACCCGGTCGTACGCGGTGGGTACGCCACCGCGCTGGACGTGCCCGAGGATGACCGGCTTGGCCTCCTTGCCGAGCCGGCGCTCCAGCTCGTACGCCAGGGCGGTGCCGATGCCCTGGAAGCGCTCGTGGCCGAACTGGTCGATCTCGCCCTTGCCGTAGTCCATGCTGCCCTCGGCGGGGTGGGCGCCCTCGGCGACGCAGACCACGGCGAACTTCTTGCCGCGGGCGAAGCGCTCCTCGACCATCTTGACCAGGTCGGCCGGGTCGAAGGGGCGCTCGGGCAGGCAGATGCCGTGGGCGCCGGCGGCCATGCCGGACTCCAGGGCGATCCAGCCCGCGTGCCGGCCCATGACCTCCACGACCATCACGCGCTGGTGGGACTCGGCGGTGGTCTTGAGGCGGTCCATGGCCTCGGTGGCCACGCCGACCGCGGTGTCGAAGCCGAAGGTGCGGTCGGTGGACGAGATGTCGTTGTCGATCGTCTTCGGGACGCCGACGACCGGGAGGCCCGCGTCGGACAGCATCCGCGCGGCCGTGAGCGTGCCCTCGCCGCCGATCGGGATCAGCGCGTCGATGCCGAACTCGTGGATCATGTCCGAGGCGTTCTCGCACGCCTCGCGCAGCCGGTCGCGCTCCAGGCGGGAGGAGCCGAGGATGGTGCCGCCGCGGGCCAGGATGCCGCTGACGCTGTCCAGGTCGAGGGCGCGGTAGCGGCCGTCGAGCAGGCCGGAGTAGCCGTCCTCGAACCCGATGACCTCGTCGCCGTAGTTGTCGACCGCGCGGTGCACGACCGACCGGATCACGGCGTTCAGGCCGGGGCAGTCGCCGCCTGCGGTGAGAACTCCGATGCGCATCGTGCTGTGTCTCCTGCTCGCTGTTGATACCGGTGAGCCAGGTCCGATTCTTTCACGTCCCGCACAGCCCCGTCGCATCCGGTGCTGACGGGCGCCTTATCCATCGATCGGGGTATTGTCAAGAGGGTTTCCGCTCACCTAGGTGGGCGATTTTCATGACAGCGACTTTTCCGAAGGCGACGGAACGGAGACCACGCGTGACCCGCAGCGTGTACGTGACCGGGATCGACCGCGGCGACGGCCGCCAGGTCGTCGAGCTGGGGGTCATGGAGCTGCTGACCCGGCAGGTCGACCGGGTGGGGGTGTTCCGGCCGCTGGTGCACCACAGTCCCGACCGGCTCTTCGAGCTGCTGCGCGCCCGCTACCGGCTCTCCCAGGACCCGGCCACCGTCTACGGCCTCGACTACCACGAGGCGTCCGCGCTCCAGGCCGAGCGCGGCACCGACGAGCTGGTCTCCACCCTCGTCGACCGTTTCCACCTGGTGGCCCGCGACTTCGACGTCGTCCTGGTCCTGGGCACCGACTTCGCCGACACCCAGCTCCCCGACGAACTCGCGCTCAACGCCCGGCTCGCCAACGAGTTCGGCGCCTCCGTGATCCCGGTCGTGGGCGGACGGGGACAGCAGGCCGAGTCGGTGCTCGCGGAGACCCGCAACGCCTACCGGGCCTACGACAGCCTGGGCTGCGACGTCCTCGCCATGGTCACCAACCGGGTGGCCCGGGAGGACCGCGAGGAGATCGCCGAGCGGCTGCGCGGCCGGATGCCGGTGCCCTGTTACGTCGTACCGGACGAGCCCGCCCTCGCCGCGCCCACGGTCGCCCAGATCGGCCAGGCGCTCGGCGCGAAGGTCGTGCTCGGCGACGACTCCGGGCTCGCCCGGGACGCACTGGACTTCGTGTTCGGCGGCGCGATGCTGCCGAACTTCCTGAACGCCCTGACCCCGGGCTGCCTCGTGGTCACCCCGGGCGACCGCGCGGACCTGGTGGTCGGCTCGCTCGCCGCGCACAGCGCCGGCACCCCGCCGATAGCCGGGGTGCTGCTCACCCTGAACGAGGTGCCGAGCGACGAGATCCTCACCCTCGCCGCCCGCCTCGCCCCCGGCACCCCGGTGCTCTCGGTGCCCGGCAACAGCTTCCCCACCGCCGCCGAACTCTTCGCCCTGGAGGGCAAGCTGAACGCGGCCACCCCGCGCAAGGCGGAGACCGCGCTCGGTCTCTTCGAGCGGTACGCGGACACCGCCGAGCTCGCCCGCCGGGTCTCCGCGCCGAGCAGCGACCGGCTCACGCCGATGATGTTCGAGCACCAGCTCCTGGAGACGGCCCGCTCCGACAAGCGCCGGGTCGTGCTCCCCGAGGGCACCGAGCCGCGGGTGCTGCACGCGGCCGAGGTCCTGCTGCGCCGGGGCGTGTGCGACCTCACGCTGCTCGGCCCGGTCGACCAGATCCGCAAGAAGGCCGCCGACCTCGGCATCGACCTCGGCGACTGCCGGCTGATCGACCCGGCCACCTCGGAACTGCGCGACGCGTTCGCCGAGAAGTACGCCGCCCTGCGGGCCCACCGGGGCGTCACGGTCGAGCTGGCCTACGACGTGGTCTCCGACGTGAACTACTTCGGCACGCTGATGGTCCAGGAGGGCCTCGCCGACGGCATGGTGTCCGGGTCGGTGCACTCCACGGCGGCGACGATCCGCCCGGCCTTCGAGATCATCAAGACGAAGCCGGACGCCGACATCGTCTCGTCGGTCTTCTTCATGTGCCTCGCCGACAAGGTGCTGGTGTACGGCGACTGTGCGGTGAACCCCGACCCGAACGCCGAGCAGCTCGCCGACATCGCCATCCAGTCCGCCGCGACCGCCGCGCAGTTCGGCGTGGAGCCGCGGATCGCGATGCTGTCGTACTCCACCGGCACGTCCGGCTCGGGCGCCGACGTCGACAAGGTGCGCGAGGCCACCGAGCTGGTACGGCAGCGGCGGCCCGACCTCAGGATCGAGGGTCCGATCCAGTACGACGCCGCCGTCGAGCCGACCGTCGCCGAGACCAAGCTGCCGGAGTCGGACGTGGCCGGACAGGCGACGGTGCTGATCTTCCCGGACCTCAACACGGGCAACAACACCTACAAGGCCGTGCAGCGCTCGGCCGGCGCGATCGCCGTCGGCCCGGTGCTCCAGGGCCTGCGCAAGCCCGTCAACGACCTGTCCCGGGGCGCCCTCGTCTCGGACATCGTCAACACCGTCGCCATCACGGCGATCCAGGCCCAGACCCCGACCACCGGCCCCGCCTCGACGGCCTCGACCGCTTCGACCGCCTCGACCGCTTCGACAGAGAAGGCTTCCGCCCAGTGAGCGCCACCCGCGTCCTCGTCCTCAACTCCGGCTCCTCGTCGGTGAAATACCAGTTGCTCGACATGCGGGACAGCAGCCGGCTGGCGGCGGGGCTCGTCGAGCGCATCGGTGAGCGGTCCTCGCGGCTGAAGCACACGCCGCTCGCGACCGGCGGGGACAGCCGTGAGCGGACCGGCGCGATCGCCGACCACGACGCCGCCCTGAAGGCCGTCGCGGAGGAGCTGGCGCAGGACGGGCTCGGCCTGGACTCCCCCGAACTGGCCGCCATCGGGCACCGGGTCGTGCACGGCGGCAAGGCCTTCACCGAGCCGACGGTGATCGACGAGGCCGTGCTCGCCGAGATCGAACGGCTGATCCCGGTCGCCCCGCTGCACAACCCGGCCAACCTCACCGGCATCCGCACCGCGCGGGCGCTGCGCCCGGACCTGCCCCAGGTCGCCGTCTTCGACACCGCGTTCCACACCACCATGCCGGAGTCGGCGGCGCGCTACGCGATCGACGTGGAGACCGCCGACGCGCACCGCGTCCGCCGCTACGGCTTCCACGGCACCTCGCACGCGTACGTGTCCCGGGCGACGGCGGAGCTGCTCGGGAAGTCGCCGGAAGAGGTGAACGTGATCGTGCTGCACCTCGGCAACGGCGCGTCCGCGTCCGCCGTACGGGGCGGACGCTGCGTGGACACCTCGATGGGGCTGACGCCTTTGGAGGGGCTCGTGATGGGTACGCGCTCCGGAGACACGGATCCGGCCGTCATCTTCCATTTGGCGCGCGTTGGCGGAATGTCCATCGACGAAATCGACACTCTTCTCAACAAGAAGAGCGGACTGGTCGGCCTCTGCGGTGACAACGACATGCGGGAGATTCGGCGCCGGATCGACGAGGGGGACGAGCGGGCCGCGCTCGCCTTCGACATCTACATTCACCGTCTGAAGAAGTACATCGGCGCCTATTACGCCGTTCTCGGTACGGTGGACGCGATCGCGTTCACCGCCGGGGTCGGCGAGAACGCGGCGCCGGTGCGGGAGGCCGCCGTGGCGGGCCTGGAGACCCTGGGCCTGGCGGTGGACCGCGAGCTCAACGCCGTACGGAGCGACGAACCGCGGCTGATCTCGCCCGCCGACGCACGGGTGAAGGTGGCCGTGGTGCCGACCGACGAGGAACTGGAAATCGCGACGCAGACCTACGCGCTGGTCGGGCGGGATTGATTTCGGTTCCGTGCCTGGCGACCGAGCGGTAACCCAGTTGAGCGACGTTCCGCCCATTTGTATCTTCCGCCAGACGGAATATTCCGCAGCGAAACAAACCGATAGGATCGCCCCATGCGCCGTTCGAAAATCGTCTGTACTCTCGGCCCCGCGGTCGACTCCCACGAGCAACTGGTCTCGCTGATCGAAGCCGGCATGAACGTGGCCCGTTTCAACTTCAGCCACGGCTCGCACGCCGAGCACCAGGGGCGGTACGATCGCGTCCGTGCCGCCGCCAAGGAGACCGGCCGGGCCATCGGTGTCCTCGCCGACCTCCAGGGCCCGAAGATCCGCCTCGAGACCTTCGCCGAGGGTCCGGTCGAGCTGGAGCGCGGTGACGAGTTCGTCATCACCGTCGAGGACGTCCCCGGTGACAGGACCATCTGCGGGACGACCTACAAGGGCCTGCCCGGTGACGTCTCCCGCGGCGACCAGATCCTCATCAACGACGGCAACGTCGAGCTGAAGGTCCTGGACGTCGACGGCCCCCGGGTCAAGACGATCGTCATCGAGGGCGGTGTCGTCTCCGACCACAAGGGCATCAACCTGCCCGGCGCCGCCGTGAACGTCCCGGCGCTGTCCGAGAAGGACGTCGAGGACCTCCGTTTCGCGCTGCGCATGGGCTGCGACATGGTCGCGCTGTCCTTCGTCCGGGACGCCAAGGACGTGGCCGACGTCCACCGCGTGATGGACGAGGAGGGACGCCGGGTCCCCGTCATCGCCAAGGTGGAGAAGCCGCAGGCGGTGGACAACATGGAGGACGTCGTGATGGCGTTCGACGCCGTCATGGTGGCCCGTGGCGACCTGGCCGTCGAGTACCCGCTCGAGAAGGTCCCGATGGTGCAGAAGCGCCTAATCGAGCTGTGCCGCCGCAACGCCAAGCCGGTGATCGTGGCGACCCAGATGATGGAGTCGATGATCACCAACTCCCGCCCCACCCGCGCCGAGGCCTCCGACGTGGCCAACGCGATCCTGGACGGCGCGGACGCGGTCATGCTGTCGGCGGAGTCCTCGGTCGGCGCCTACCCGATCGAGACCGTGAAGACGATGTCGAAGATCGTCACCGCGGCCGAGGAGGAGCTGCTCTCCAAGGGCCTCCAGCCCCTCGTCCCCGGCAAGAAGCCCCGCACACAGGGCGGTTCGGTGGCCCGCGCGGCCTGCGAGATCGCCGACTTCCTCGGCGGCCGCGGCCTGGTGGCCTTCACCCAGTCCGGCGACACCGCCCGCCGTCTGTCGCGCTACCGCGCCCAGCAGCCGATCATCGCCTTCACGACGGACGAGAACACCCGCAACCAGCTGGCTCTCAGCTGGGGCGTGGAGTCCCACGTGGTCCCCTTCGTGAACACCACGGACGAGATGGTCGACATGGTCGACCAGGAGATCGCCAAGATCAACCGCTTCAACCCGGGCGACACCGTCATCATCACCGCCGGCTCGCCCCCCGGCGTCCCGGGCACGACGAACATGCTCCGGGTGCACCACATCGGCGGCGCGCAGTAGGCCTTTCCCGTACGACACCGAGGGCGCTCCCTGTGAGGGGGCGCCCTCGGTGCGTGTCACGGCAGTTCGCGGGCCACGCGCTCCCACTCCTGGACCTCGCCCCAGCGGGGGTGGTCCGCGAGCAGCCCGGCCAACGGCCGTACCGGAGCGAGCAGCCGTCGGATCATCCGCAGCGCCATGATCTGTTCCCGGTCCTGCTCCCGCCAGTGCGGGGCCGCGCGGGCTGCCTCCGAGGGGGACATGGGCATGGAGGCCAGCGCCCTCTCCAGCACGGCCGCCGGTTCCAGCAGGGGGACGCCCTCGCGCGGCCCGACGTGCTGGAGCAGCCAGGACCTCAGGTGCAGGTCCCGCAGCAGCCACTCGCCCCGCTGCCGCCCGGTCGCCCGCTCGGCGCCGGCCAACAGCACCGCCCACGCCCGTCCGACGGCACGCCACTGGTCGTCGGTGAGCCCGGCCGGCCCGGACGGATCGTCCTGGAGCCGGGCGGCGAACTGCTGGGCCGCGGCCATCCACTGGCTCACGTCCCCATCGACCGCGGCGACGCCCGGCGCCGACCAGAGGCGCACATGGCCGTCGAGATCGAGCCGGAACAGGTCATCGAAGACTCCGGTCACGGGAACACAACCCCAGCCGCCTCGAAGAGCTCCCTGCCGAGCTGCTCGGCTCCGCCGCCCGGAGCCCAGAACGGGTCGCCCTGTTTGAGGAAGGGACTGCCCGGAGGGACGGTCTTTCGCGCCAGATGGGCCGTTCCCGTGCCGCAGGGGTCGTTCCCCGCGGCTGTGCCCCGCCGGGGCCGGCCCGGCGGGGCACAGTCTTTCTGCGGCTCCCGGAAGGGTTCGTGAAGGGGCCGGTCAGCCCTCGCTGTACTGGTGCATCCCGGGAATGGTCAGGGTCCCGCCGTACTGGGCGGCCTGCTGGACCGTGACGTTGGTGAAGTAGATCAGGGGGATGTTCAGCGGCGGGGGGCTGTCCGGGCTGAACGTGACCGGGATCAGCCCCAGCAGGTTGCCGGAGATGCTCTCGGTGTACATCGTCGTCTTGCCACCGGTGATCTTCGACGTCGTGCCCTTGCCCGCCTGCACGTGGTACGTCTTGCCGCCCTCGGTGACGATCTGGTGCAGGTCGCCGATGTCGGTGCCGCCGGACACGACGTACTTCAGGACCTTCTTCGTCGTGCCGCTCGCGGTCCTGACCTTGACGACGCCCTGGTAGTCGGCGCCCTTGAGGGTGAGCGAACTGGCCTTCAGGGTCCAGGCCTTGTCCGCCACGGTGATACCGGGCTCGGTGTCGCCCTCCTCGTCCGTGGCGGCCGGGCAGTCCTCCGGGTCGGTCGTGGAACTCGCCGAGGGGCTCGGGGAGGCCGTGGCGTCCGCCGCCGCCTCCTCGGCCGCCTTCGCGGTGTCCTGGACGACCTTGGTGGTGTCCTCGGCCGCCTTGGACGCCGTGCCGGTCGTGTCCTTCACGGTGTCCTTGACCGTGTCGGTGACCTTGTCGGCCGTGTCCTTGGCGGTGTCGTCCGCGCCGTTGCCGGCGCTGTCGTCCGCGCTCTTGGACGCCGAGGCGGAGGGGGTCGGCGTCGGAGTGGCGCCGGCCGAACCGCTGGAGCCGGAGCCGCCCGTGAAGATCCCGGTGAGCGCGTCGCCGATGTCCGTCAGGAGGTTGCCGTCGTCGCTCGCGGAGGCCGACGGGGACGGTGTCGCCGTGGCGGTGCCGGAGTCCGCGGAGTCGGAGGAGGAGCTGCTCTCCTGCTTGGTCGCGGAGGCGGACGGCGTGGGCGTCGGCGTGGCCTCGTCGTCGGAACCTGAATCCGACGAAGAGGAACCGTCCGAACCCGAGCCGGAGTTGGAGCCGGACCCGGAGGACGCCGACGGGGACGGTGTCGCCGTGGCGTCGGGCGAGGAGCTCGCCGAGGCGGACGGGGAGGCGCTGCCGTCCAGCGCCGCGATGCAGTCCTTGTACTCGTCCGCCGTCAGGCTCTTCGCGGTCGGCGCGTCGTCGGCGAGGGCGAGCGTCGGCGTGAAACCTATGCCCATGAGAACGGCCGTCGGCATCGCCGCCATGGCTATCGCCTTGCCGGCCGGCATGTGGAACCTGTTGAACAGGGGCTTCTTGGGCGCCGCGTGCCGGGGGCCGGTTCTGACCTCCGCGGCGACCGCGCGGCCCTCGCCGGAGAGGTTCTCAGCCGACACGGTACCCCCCGTTCGCGTCGTCGCCGCCGGCCCAGGCGTTCTCGGGCGTCCGGTCCGACGATCCGTCCCGGCCGTGCTCCGGCGCCGGGTACGCGGCTCCGGGCTCGTCCCCCACCGGCTTGAGGATCGCGGTGTCGGGGTCGGCGGCCTGGGGCGCACCGCCCTGCGTCCCGTCCTCGTCCAGCGGCTGCGGCCGGGGCGGCACACCGGGCGCCCAGGAGACGGCGAGCGCACCACCGATCAGCGCGAAGAGGAAGCCCAGGATGAAGCCGCCGATGTTGGAGACCACCAGGGACACCAGGGAGAGCACGATCGCTGCGACCCCGGCGAAGATCCGTGTGGCCTGCTGGAACCACATGGTCAGACCCAGCGTGAACAGCAGTACGCCGATGATGAGGGAGCCGGCACCCGCGGTCGTCGCCATGGCGATCGACATGGTGCCCAACTTGAGCGTGGCGTACGGGAAGTAAGCGATCGGCAGCCCGCCGAGCAGGGTGAACAGGCCCGCCCAGAACGGCCGGTTGCCCCGCCAGGCACGGAATCGCAGACGCAGCCGGGTGAAAGTCCCGACGCTCTGGACCGGAGTCTCGGCACTCATGGAAAAAGCTCCCTGGGTCCGGTTGAGGTACATACCGACTTGGCCGTACGCACGGAAAGCCGGAAAGTCTGAGTTTGTCGTCCGCCGTCGGCCGTCGGACCCGGCAGGCGGGGTGGAGAGGCACAGCCTCTCCACCCCCCCCCCTTGTCAGCTCACGACCGAAGTCGTCAGAAGCACTCCATCTTGGCGTCCGTACCAAGGCGCATCGACAGACCGCTGAGCTTGAAGGTGCCGGCGGTGGTGGCCCACGCCGTCTGCTCCACCTTCGTGAGATCCGCCGACTCCGCCTGCTGGGCGAAGCCGCCCGGCAGCACGTTGTCACCCTGCTTCAGCTCGGGACCCCTACCGCCCTTGCTCTTGGCGGTGTCCTGAGCAGCAACACCGATGTCGATGTTCTTGAACGTCGCGTTGGCGTCGAGCTGGGCGACGTCGATGTAGAGGTTCTCGGCCTCGACCTTGTGGTCCGCGTCCGGGCCCGCCTCAAGACGGAGGTACACCGTCTTGCCTATGAGCGGGATCTTGGTCGCGACCGACTGGCACATGTTCGTGATCTGCGCCGTCCTGAACGACGAGATCGCGACCGGGTGCACCGCCGACTTGTCCTTGCCGTCGGTCGACGTGTAACCCGTGTCGATACCGCCGTACTGGGCGAAGCCCTGGCCCTCGAGGTGTCCGGCGGACACCTTGAACTCCTGGCCGGACACGCTGAACGACGCGGCGAGCGCACCCTGCGCAAGCCCGACGCCCACCGCGGCGGCCGCGGCGACGCTGGGCACCATGACCACAGCGAACCGCTTCCATCTGGTCCCGCCACGCACCTGGGACTCCATATTTCCTCCTTCTCGGACGTACATCTCCTGACCCTGACTGCCCTCTCGAAAGGACGGCTCAGCCGGGCAGGGATGGGAGAAGTGCTACGTCCTCGGGAAGGAGAGCGCCCGCACTCGGAGGCGCGAACCGCGCACCGATCACCGGCGATCACCCCCGAGCGACAACCACTGGTCGCGCCTGACACGCATCACGCACAACCTTGCTGGACAGGCTTCGCCGGATGGGCGAAGACCCCCCCTGTCCGAGAGCCGGCGCACCTGCCGCCTGCTCTGCTCGGTGGGGACCCACGGATTCCCGCGGCCCGACCGGCTGTCGGGGTACGGGAAAGGACCGAGCGTCGCCGATCGTGGTGCATTCTCGCCGCCCGCACAAGGGGCTTCGTTACTCGGTAGTAACGGCCGGATAACCGAACAACGACCCGCTGGTCTCGGTCGGCGACGCTGGGTGGCAGAGAGGGGGAGGACAAAGCAGTTGATCGATGGACAGAATCCGACAGATCAACGGCGGTGACTTACTGGAAGTAACAGCGGCCGCGATTACCAAGTTTTGGTAAAGCGCGGCCGCAGTGACACCCCGACGACAGATCTTTCACTCGGGCAACACAGGCCGGGGCGTTTAGCAACTGGTCAGAACCGGCCCGGCGCCCCGCTCGGTTCCCGCCCTCAGAACAGGGCCCGGGACAGCGCCCTGCGGGCCGCCGAGACCCGCGGATCGTCGGCCCCGACCACCTCGAAGAGCTCAAGGAGCCGCAGCCGTACGGTGTCCCGCTCGTCCCCCGCCGTGCGGCGCACGGTGTCGATCAGCCGCCCGAACGCGTCCTCGACGTGACCGCCGACCAGGTCCAGGTCGGCGGCGGCGATCTGCGCCTGCGCGTCACCGGGCCTCTCGGCCGCGTCCTTGCGCGTCTGCTGCGGGTCGAGCGACTGCACCCGCTGGAGCAGTTCCGCCTGGGCGAGCCCCAGTTTGGCCTCCGAGTTGCCCGGGTCGTCGCTCAGCACGTTCTTGTAGGCCTGCACGGCCCCGCCGAAGTCCCCGGCGTCCAGGGCGCGTACGGCGGCTTCGAGGAGTGCGTCGTAGGGTCCCGCCGGCACCTCGGCGGGCTGTGCGGCGGCGCCCGGCCGGGCGTCCGGGTCGACGGTCAGGCCGGTCAGCCCGAAGCGCTGCTCGGCGACCTGCACCAACTGGTCCAGGGTCTGCTGGATCTGCTCCTTGCCGGCCGCGCCCTGGAAGAGCGGCAGGGCCTGTCCGGCGACGACGGCGAACACGGCCGGGATGCCCTGCACCCCGAACTGCTGCATCAGCATCTGGTTGGCGTCGACGTCGATCTTGGCGAGGAGCAGGCGTCCGTTGTACTCGACGACGAGCTGCTCCAGCACCGGGCTCAGCTGCTTGCAGGGCTCGCACCACTCGGCCCAGAAGTCGATGACGACCGGGACCTCGGTGGACCGCTGCAGGACATCGCGTTCGAAACCCGCCTCGTCTACGTCGATGACGAGATCGGCCGGGGAGACGGCACCCGGGCCGCCGCCGTGCCGGGCCGCTTCGGCGCGGGCCTGCTCCGCCTTCGCCTTGGCCTCCTGGGCCGCTTTCACCGCGGCGAGGTCGACGACTCCGCTCATGGACATGTTCCGTGGCTGCATGCGTCTATCCTCCCCCGTGCGCGCGCGTCTGTGAAAAGCGCTGTGAAAGCCGGTCGTGCAGCGCGGTCCTGACGCCGGGTCCCCACCCCACGCCGTGCGCACCGTCGCCCGCGTACGTCCGTCACGAGCTTTCGCTACGAGTCGTAGCGTAATGGCACCGAGTGCCCACCCGGTACCCCGCCCCGGTGATCTCCCTCACTGCCGTCCGAGAACGGCCGGTTATGGTCGGAGAATGCAGAGCCGCAGCCCCGCCCCCCGCGCCACCGGACGCCCGCGCAGCGCCGCCGCGGACACCGCGATCCTCGCGGCGACCAGGGCCGCGCTGGTGGAACTGGGCTGGTCGAAGCTCACGCTGGGAGATGTGGCTACCCGTGCGGGGGTCGCGAAAACCACCCTCTACCGCCGCTGGGCCGGCAAGAACGAACTCGTCGTCGACGCGGTGGCCGAACTCTTCGACGAACTCGAACTCCCCGACAGCGGAACCCTCGCCGCGGACATCGAGGGAGTGGTCCTCCAGTTCGCGGCGATCCTGGCCCGACCGGAGGCGCAGAGCGGCCTGATGGCCGTGATCTCGGAGTCGACGCGGGACGACGCGCTGCGCGGACGCATCCGCGAGTCGATCGTCGAACGGCAGAAGCGGCTGGTCCTGGAGGGCCGCTCCCGCGCCCAGTCCCGAGGTGAACTGCCCCCGGAAACCGACCCGCTCGAGGCGGCCCGCACCGCGGACCTCATCTTCGACATCGTCGCCGGCTCGGTGGTCCACCGCTGCCTGGTGAGCTCGAAGCCGGCCGACGCCGCATGGGTGCGCAGCCTGACGCGCGTGCTGCTGCTGGGACTTCGGGGAGCCGCGGAGGCGGACGGGGCCGTGTAGCACCGTGAAAGGGCGTCCGCCCCGGGGTCCCGCGCCACCGCGAAGGGGCCGAGGGCCTCGTGGGCGACGGCCGTCCAGCGGTAGCGGTACGGGATACCCGTTCTCGAACCGCAGGTGAGCGGCGTCTAGAACCCGGCCGGCTCCGTGTACGTCCCCCACTCGTCCCGCAGCACCCCGCAGATCTCCCCCAGGGTCGCCTCGGCGCGCACCGCGTCCAGCATCGGGCCGATCATGTTGGACCCGTCGCGGGCGGCAACGAGCATCCCCTCCAGGGCAGTTCGTACGGCCTCCTCGTCCCTCGCCGCCCTGCGGCCGGCCAGCGCCCGCACCTGCTCCCGCTCCACCTCGTGGCTCACCCGCAGGATCTCCAGGTCGCCGGTGACCGAGCCGTGGTGGACGTTCACCCCTACGACCCTCTTCTCGCCCTTCTCCAGGGCCTGTTGGTAGCGGAAGGCCGCCTCCGCGATCTCGCCGGTGAACCAGCCGTCCTCGATCCCCTGGAGGATCCCCGAGGTCATCGGGCCGATGGGATGCCGTCCGTCCGGATGCGCCCTGAGCCCCCGCTCCCTGATCTGCTCGAAGATCTTCTCCGCCTGCGCCTCGATCCGGTCCGTCAACTGCTCCACGAACCACGAACCCCCCAGCGGATCGGCCACGTTGGCGACCCCGGTCTCCTCCATGAGCACCTGCTGGGTGCGCAGCGCGATCTCCGCGGCCTGTTCCGACGGCAGGGCCAGAGTCTCGTCCAGCGCGTTGGTGTGCAGCGAGTTGGTCCCGCCGAGCACGGCCGCGAGCGCCTCGACCGCCGTACGGACGACGTTGTTGTACGGCTGCTGCGCGGTCAGGGACACCCCGGCTGTCTGGGTGTGGAACCGCAGCCACTGCGCCTTCTCGGACCGCGCCCCGTACACGTCCCGCATCCAACGCGCCCAGATGCGCCGGGCCGCACGGAACTTGGCGATCTCCTCGAAGAAGTCCACGTGCGCGTCGAAGAAGAAGGAGAGGCCGGGCGCGAAGACGTCGACGTCCAGGCCGCGGGAGAGCCCCAGTTCGACGTAGCCGAAGCCGTCGGCGAGCGTGTAGGCGAGTTCCTGCGCGGCCGTGGATCCCGCCTCGCGGATGTGATAGCCGGAGACGGACAGCGGCTTGTAGGCGGGGATGCCGGCCGCGCAGTACTCCATCAGGTCACCGATGAGGCGCAGGTGCGGCTCGGGCGGGAAGAGCCACTCCTTCTGCGCGATGTACTCCTTGAAGATGTCCGTCTGGAGCGTGCCGTTGAGGACGGACGGGTCCACGCCCTGGCGCTCGGCCGCGACCAGGTACATGCAGAAGACGGGGACGGCGGGTCCGCTGATCGTCATGGACGTCGTCACGTCACCGAGCGGGATGTCCCGGAACAGGACCTCCATGTCGGCCGCCGAGTCGACGGCCACCCCGCAGTGCCCGACCTCGCCGAGCGAGCGGGGGTCGTCGGAGTCCCGTCCCATCAGCGTCGGCATGTCGAAGGCGACCGACAGCCCGCCGCCGCCGTCGGCCAGGATCTTCTTGTACCGCTCGTTGGTCTGCTCGGCGTTCCCGAACCCGGCGAACTGCCGGATGGTCCAGGCCCGCCCCCGGTAGCCGGTCGGATACAGCCCGCGCGTGAAGGGGTACTCCCCCGGCCACCCGATCCGCTCGAAGCCCTCGTACGTGTCCCCCGGCCGCGGCCCGTACACCGGCTCCACGGGGTCCCCCGACAGCGTGCTGAAGTCGGCCTCACGCCTGCGCGAGGCGTCGTACCGGGCCTGCCAGCGTCGGCGGCCCTCTTCGATGGCGTCAGCGTCCATACCATCGAAGCTACTGGGACGCCCAAGTGAACGTCGACACGCGACCGCCGTACGCGTGCGTTACGCCTTGACGGGGGCGGGGGTCCCGTCCGTGATCCTGCTCTCCAGCTCGCGGCTGACCTTCCGCTCCACGAAGAAGGCCGCCGTGGGGATCGTCCCGGCGAGCAGGACCCACAGCTGCTTGGCGACCGGCCACTTCGCCTTGGAGCCCAGGTCGAAGGCGAAGACGAGGTAGACGACGTACAGCCAGCCGTGCGCGATGCCGACGGCCGTCGTGAAGCTGTCGGCGCCGTCGATCTTGAGCAGGTACTTGGCGATGACGCCGAGGGTCAGCAGGACCAGCAGCACACCGGTGACGTAGGCCATGACGCGGTAGCGGGTCAGCACGCTCTTCTTCATGCCGTCGAGCGTAACCGTCCGTTCCGGGAGATCTTGCCCCGGGTCACTCCTCGTCGAAGTCCCGCGCCGCGACCCTCAGCGGGCGCAGCATCGCGAAGATCTCCGCGCACTCCTCGGCGTCGTACACACCGAGGCCGAAGTCCATCGCCATGAGGTCCCGCGTGGCGGCGTCGACGACCTCGCGGCCCTTGTCGGTGATGGAGGCGAGGGTGCCGCGTCCGTCGTTGGGGTTGGGGCGCTTGTCGACCAGACCGGACCTGACCAGGCGGTCCACGGTGTTGGTGACCGACGTGGGGTGCACCATGAGCCGCTCGCCGATCTTCGACATCGGCAGCTCGCCCGCCTTGGAGAAGTTGAGCAGCACCAGTGCCTCGTAGCGCGCGAACGTCAGTCCGTACGGCTTGACCACCGCGTCGACCTCGGCGAGCAGGATCTGGTGCGCCCGCATGATCGAGGTGATGGCGGCCATGGACGGCACGTTTCCCCAGCGCTGCTTCCAGAGCTCGTCGGCGCGGGCGATGGGGTCGAAGGGGAGACTGAGCGGCTTCGGCACGGCAACGACCTTACCGGCCGGTCACATGGTGGTCAGCAGTGTCTCGCCCTTCAGACTTCTCGGGTGCGGATTCGGTGGGGGCGGGCGTTTTGCGCAGTTCCCCGCGCCCCTGATGCCTGCGGCGGCCCGTCGCTGCCCGGTGGGGGTTCGTGTAGCGCGTGCGGTCCGGTGGGTGGGTCGGTGCCGGGGTGGGGGGTATCCGTCCTCGGTCCGGCGGCTCGGTCCATCGAGCAGTTCTCGGTAACGGACGCCGGCCGCTGCGGGCGGACACCCCCCACCCCGTCCCCTCACCGCCGTACGCGGCCAACGGCCCGCTGGGGCGCGCGGTGCGGCGAACGGTCCGTCGTAGCGCCGGTGACTGCGACTACTCAGGGGCGCGGGGAACTGCGCGACCAGCCCCCACCGGACCCGCACCCGGCCGACAATCGCAACCGGCACCCCCCTACACCCGCCGCGCCCCCGTCACCGACATCAGCAGCGAGTACAGGGAACTCGTCGCAGCGATGAACATCCGGTTCCCCTTCGGGCCGCCGAAGGTCACGTTGGCCACCCGCCCCGGCACCCGGACGCGGCCGATGAGCGTGCCGTCGGGGGCGTAGCAGTGGATGCCGTCGTCCAGGGCGGCAGCCCACAGGCGGCCCTCGTCGTCGAAGCGGATGTTGTCGAAGTGGACGCCGGCGGGGGCCTCGGCGAAGACCTCGCCGTGCGAGAGCGTGCCGTCGGCGTGGACGTCGAAGCGGTGGATCCGGGCCGCCCGTGAGTCGGAGACGTACAGCCGTCGCTCGTCGGGCGAGAGGATCACCCCGTTGGGGCCGTCGAGGCCGTCCGCGGCGAGGGACACCTCTCCCGTGCCCGGATCGATCCGGTACACATGGCACGCCCCGATCTCCGACTCGGCCCGGTGCCCCTCGTAGTCGCTGAGGATGCCGAAGTCCGGGTCGGAGAACCAGATCGTGCCGTCGGAGCGTACGACGGCGTCGTTCGGGCTGTTCAGGCGCTTGCCCTGCCAGCGCTCGGCCAGCACGGTCACCGTGCCGTCGGGCTCGGTGCGGGTGACGCGGCGGTTGCCCTGTTCGCAGGTGACGAGCCGGCCCTGCCGGTCGACGGTGATGCCGTTGCTGTTGCCGGCCGGGGACCGGAACACGCCGACCGCGCCGGTGGCCTCGTCCCAGCGCAGGATGCGGTCGTTCGGGATGTCGCTCCAGACGAGCTGGCGCCAGGCGGGCAGGTACAGGGGTCCCTCGGCCCAGCGGCAGCCGTCGTGGAGGGTCTCCAGCCTGCTGTCGCCTTTGGTGCAGGGCAGGAAGCGGTCGTCCAGGATCTCGTAGAGGCTGTCGGGCACCGGGGTCCTCTCGGTAGGGGTGGGACGGGGTCAGCGGCGGCCGGTCCGCCGGAGGTGGTGGCGCACCGCGCGCTGGGCGACCGGCCCGAGGTCCTCCAGTGCGGCGACGAGCACGCCGAGCTGCTCCAGGGCGTCCAGGGCCGACGTGGCGCCTGCCGCGTCGACGCCCTCGTACAGCTCGATGCCCACGAAGGACGCGGCCACCGCCCGGGCCAGGCCCGCGGGGTCGGCGAACTCGCCGAAGGGGGTGGACGCGAGGACTCTGGTGAGGACCTGCTCGATCTCGGTGATCCACAGTTCAAGGCCGGCGGCGGTGGCGGGCCCGAGGGTGGCGTGGGTCTGGGCGCCGGCCAGGAGCTGGCCGAGGAGGGCCACATGGCCTCCGGCCCGCTCCTCCTCGTGGACCCGCCGTCCCACAGCCAGCAGTTCGGACAGCGAGGTCACCTCGGCCAGCCGCTGCCGGTAGCGGGCCACCGAGCGCTCGGCTCCGTAGCGGCAGGCCGCGGCGAGCAGTTCGTCGACCGTGCCGAAGTGGTAGAAGACCAACGCCTGGTTGACGCCCGCGGCCGCCGCGACCGTGCGGGCGGAGGTCTTGGCGATGCCCTGTTCGGTGAGGGTGCGCAGGGCGCCGTCGAGCAGCTTGGCCTTGGTCTCCAGGGACTTGGCGGACTCGGGGCTCACGCGCGCGACTCCTCGCGCACGGGACGCAGGCCGGGGCGCACCCCGCACGTCGTGATGTCGCTGTACGTCGCCTCGAAGGACCCCTCGTAGCCGAAGAGCGGGCCGAAGTACCGGTTGACGACACGGACCCGGATGCGGAAGCGGCCCGCGCGGTCGTCGTACGACTCCCTCACCTCCGCCGTCGCGCCGATCAGCTCGGGCACCCGGACGTCGACCACGCCCTCCCGGAACCGGTGCTCCCCGGACCGGATCAGCAGCGAGCCGTCGGGCTCGGCGCTGAAGTGCAGCTCGCTGGCCAGGTGCTGGTGGGTGCCGAGGTAGTCGAGGATGCGGTCGCCCTTGGGGCTCAGCACCATCTGGGCGTCGAAGCGGCGGGGGCGGCCTGGCAGGCGGAAGGTGCGCACGAAGGTCACCGTCTCACGGCCGTGGGTGTCCACGTACGGCACGTTCTCGATCACGAACGGCACGTTCCGCCCCGGTGTCGGCACCAGGATGTTGCGGGTCGTGCCGAGGGCCAGGAAGGGCTTCACGAAGGCCCCGCCGTGCCAGACCCGGTCCATCACGCCCCGGCCGGTGCAGGCCTCGCCGGACGCCAGCCCGACCGAGAAGCGGCGCTGGAGCCGGGGGTGGAGGCGGTCGAAGTCGGCACCCATCACCGTGCGGAACATCGAGGTCATCGCGGGGTCTCCAGGGTGCGCAGGACACGCGGCGCACGCACGCGTGTGGAGGGCCGGCGCAGACAGCGCCGGGCGGCCGGGGTGCCGGGCAGGGGCGACTTGAACAGGGCCACGGAGATGGCGAGGGCGAGGAGGAGCGGCGAGAGGAAGGCCATCGGCGCCGCGAGCGGGCCGAAGAGGTGCAGGAAGCGCTCCAGGCCGAGTCCGGTGCCGGCGACGAGCACGACGAGGGCGCGGACCAGGAGCTCGGCGAGCCAGTTCCGCAGGGCCCGCTCCGGGGTGATCCCGCGTTCCAGCCACAGTCTCAGCCGGTCGAAGGACCAGGCGGTCGCCCAGCCGATCAGGGGACGGAACAGCAGGCGGTCGGCCACGGCGCCGAAGCGGCCCCAGCGGGGGCGGTAGTCGTAGCCGGTGAGGAAGAGGACGCCGTCGCCGTCCGGGACGTAGCGCCAGTAGCCGCTGCCCTCCGCCAGGAGCGAGAGGGGGTGCGGGGAGGAGAAGCGCAGGGCGGAGGTGCGGGTGCCGTCGGGGCGTTCCCGCTCCCCCGCGGCGACACCGGTGCCGGCGACGGTGAGACCGGGCAGCACGCGTGTGGCGTAGCGGAAGCGCTGCGGCTCGTCCGCCCCGCGCGGGAGGTAGGTGATGCGCGTGAAGCGGAGGTCCCAGCGCTGGTGCTGGGACGGCTCCTGGGTCCGCGTCCAGAGGTCGTCGAGATCGGCACGGATGCGTGCCTCTATGTAGAGCCCCAATGTTCCCCCAGGTGAGCTCAGCATTTGAGCGACCGCTCAAACTCTCAGGACGGGAAGGTACACGTTTTTGAGCGACTGCTCAATCAGCGGGCACGAGAAAACCCCGGCCCGCGCGGGCCGGGGTTCGTCTGTCGTACGGGGCTCGGTCAGCCGGCGAGGTGCCGTTCCACCGTCTCCACCTTGGAGGTCAGACCGTCCGTGACTCCGGGACGGATGTCCGCCTTGAGCACCAGCGACACGCGCGGCGCCCGCGCCTCCACGGCGGCCACGGCACGCTTCACGACGTCCATGACCTCGTCCCACTCGCCCTCGATCGAGGTGAACATGGCGTCGGTGCGGTTGGGCAGCCCCGACTCGCGCACGACCCGCACCGCGTCGGCGACGTACTCCCCCACGTCCTCGCCGACCCCGAGCGGGGTCACGGAGAAGGCGACGATCATGCGTTCACGATCCCTTCCTGGCGAGCCCGGGAGGCGATCACGGCGTCCTCGGCCTCACGCTTGAGCCTGCGCTCGGCGAAGAAACCGCCGGTGGGCAGCACGGAGAGCACGAAGTACCAGATCCCGGTCTTCGCGGACCACTTGGTGCGGTTCCAGGCGTCGAGCCAGAAGATCACGTACAGGATGAACAGGAAGGCGTGCACATAGCCCATCACCGGGACGGCGTTGAAGTCCGTGGTCCGCTTCAGCACCGAGCAGACGAGCAGAACGAGGAACGAGATCGCCTCGGGAGCGGAGACCAGGCGGAGGCGTCGGATGGCGGAGGCTGTCTTGAGATCCACGGGTCACCTTCGGTGGGAGGTCGGTCGACAGCTTGTGAACGAACGCACAAGCGCACGTCCATTGTGACAAACGGTTCGACGGGGCCTGTGCCGGGGGGCGGCTGCGGGCCCATCGTGGCTTGTCGCGCAGTTCCCCGCGCCCCTGGGGAGTTGCAGTCACCCGCACCACGACGGACCGTTCGCCGCACCGCGCGCCCCAGAGGGCCGTCAGTCGCGTACGGCGGTGAGGGGACGGGGTGGAGGGTGTCCGCCCGCAGCGGCCGGCGTCCGTTACAGAGAACCACTCAAGAGACCGAGCCGCCGGACCGAGGACGGACACCCCCCACCCCGGCACCGACCCACCCACCGACCCCAAGGCGCTACACAAGCCCCCACCGAACAGGCGGCTGCGCCGCAGGCATCAGGGGCGCGGGGAACTGCGCAAAACGCCCGCCCCCACCCACCCGCACCCGAAAACCCACACCTCTGTCCGCAGACACCCTCCGCCAGATACCTTCACCTCGTGGCGATGTTTCGACTTCAAGGCAGCAAGGTGCTCGCCGTCGACATGACCGGGGACGCCGTGAAGGCGAAGAACGGCTCCATGGTCGCGTACGACGGACAGATGCAGTTCAAAAAGCTCAGCGGCGGCGGTGAGGGCATCCGGGGCATGGTCACCCGGCGCATCACCGGCGAGCAGATGACCGTGATGGAGGTGTCGGGGCACGGGACGTGCTGGTTCGCGGACCGGGCCTCCGAGATCAACCTCGTCAGCCTCCAGGGGGACAAGCTGTACGTGGAGTCGAGCAACCTGCTCGCGACCGACGCCGGCCTGCGCACCGGAACCAGTTTCACCGGCATGCGCGGCGCCTCGCAGGGCAACGGACTCTTCACCACGACCGTGGAGGGCCACGGCCAGGCGGCGATCATGTCGGACGGGCCGGCGGTCGTCCTCCGTGTGAGCCGCCAGTACCCCCTCACCGTCGACCCGGGCGCCTATATCGCCCACCAGGGGAATCTCAACCAGTCCTTCCAGTCCGGTGTGACCTTCCGCACCTTCATGGGCGAGGGCGGCGGCGAGGCCTTCCAGATCCGCTTCGAGGGCGACGGCCTGGTGTACGTCCAGCCCAGCGAGCGCAACACGATCGCGGGGGATGTGTGATGCCGTTCCGCGAGATCAACTCCAAGATGGTCGAGGCGACCGTACTCCCCGGCCAGCGCCTGTTCAGCCAGCGCGGCGCGATGTTGGCGTACAAGGGCGAGGTGTCCTTCACCCCGAACATCCAGGGCGGCCAGGGCGGGGTCATGTCGATGATCGGCCGCCGCGTGGCCAACGAGGACACGCCCCTGATGACGGTGGAAGGCAGCGGCACCGTGCTCTTCGGACACGGCGGCCACCACGTCACCGTGGTCAACCTCTCCGGCGACACCCTGTACGTCGAGGCGGACCGGCTGCTCGCCTTCGAGGGCACCCTCCAGCAGGGCACCATGTTCATGGGCTCGCAGGGTGGCGTGATGGGCATGGTGCGCGGCCAGATCAGCGGCCAGGGCCTCTTCACGACCACGCTGAAGGGCCACGGCTCGGTGGCCGTCATGGCCCACGGCGGGGTCTTCGAGGTCCCGATCACCCCGCAGCGCCCGGTCCACGTCGACCCGCAGGCCTATGTCGCCCACCACGGCGACGTCCGCAACAAGCTGTCGACGGCACTCGGCTGGCGCGACATGGTGGGCCGCGGCTCCGGCGAGGCCTTCCAGCTGGAGCTCAGCGGGAACGGCGTGGTGTACGTCCAGGCCTCGGAGGAGAAGCTGTGAGCCACTACCCGGGCGCGGGCCCCACCGTGTACGACCCGATGACGCTGCCGTCGGACGACAACGTCAACAACTACACCTTCTGCGTGGAGCTCAAGGGGAGCCAGTGGTTCCTGCAGAAGGGGAAGATGATCGCCTACTACGGGCAGATGGATTTCAACGGCATCGGACACGGCCGCCTCGACGGTCTCGTCCGCACGTCGTTCCATTCGCCTCTGCACGCGAGCGACTGGGTCGTGGCGCAGGGCTCGGGCAAGATGCTCCTCGCCGACCGGGCCTTCGACGTCAATTCGTACGACCTCGAGGACGGCAACCTGACCATTCGCTCCGGCAATCTGCTTGCTTTTCAGCCAAGTCTCGCGCTGAAGCAGTCGATCGTGCCCGGCTTCCTCACCCTCATCGGAACCGGAAAGTTCGTGGCGGCCTCCAACGGCCCGGTGGTGTTCATGGAGCCCCCGATCCGGGTGGACCCGCAAGCGCTTGTGGGCTGGGCCGACTGCCCCTCGCCCTGCCACCACTACGACCACGGGTACATGACGGGCCTGATGGGCGGTCTACGTGCGATGACGGGCCTCGGCGGGGCCTCCGGCGAGGAGCACCAGTTCGAGTTCGTGGGGGCCGGGACCGTACTGCTCCAGTCGACCGAGGTGCTGATGGCCGAGCAGGCCACGGGCGTGGTGCCGTCCGAGCCCGGTGTGCCCGGCGGTTACGGGGCACCCGCGGGGCAGCCGCAGCAGCCGGGGGCACCGCGCCTTCCCGGACAGCTCGGGGACCTCCAGCGTCGCTTCGGGCTGTGAGCGGTAGTCTGCGGAGTGTGACATCGAACGCGTGCGCACAGTCACACCACCCTCATTAGTTCGCCTTTCAACCTTTTAGGTAGACTTCATTCATGGAGACCGAGACGGCCACGCGCTGGCTGACCGATGCGGAGCAGTGCGCCTGGCGCACCCACCTGGAGGTCAACAGGCTGTTGACGTATCAGCTCGAAAGGGACCTGCAGCCGTTCGGCCTGACGATGAACGACTACGAGATCCTGGTCAATCTCTCCGAGTCGGAGGGCGTACGGATGCGGATGAGCGATCTCGCGGCCGCCACCCTCCAGTCCAAGAGCCGGCTCTCGCACCAGATCACCCGCATGGAGAACGCGGACCTGGTCCGGCGCGAGAACTGCGAGTCCGACCGCCGCGGCCTGTACGCGGTCCTGACCGAGCACGGCATGGAGACGATGAAGAAGGTCGCGCCGCATCACGTGGCGTCCGTGCGGAGGCACTTCATCGACCTCGTACCGCCCGAGTCCCTGACGGAGCTGGACAAGGCCCTGAAGCCGATCGCGGAGCATCTGCGGGGGCAGCGGGGACGCCCCTGACACCGGGGCACGGCTAGGCGAGCGGCAGGCGGAGTTCGAACAGGGCTCCGCCTGCCGGCGCGTCCCGGACCGTGAGCGTGCCGCCGTGCCGGGCGGCGACGTCCCGGGCGATGGCGAGCCCTAGCCCGGCCCCGCCGTCGTCCCGCGCCCGCGCCTCGTCGAGCCGCACGAACCGCTCGAAGATCCGCTCCCGGTCCTCGGGCGGCACCCCGTCCCCGTCGTCGGCCACCTCGACCACGGCCCGGCGGTCGCCGTCCCGCCGTACCGTCACCGCGACCTCCGACCGCGCGTGCCGTCGCGCGTTGTCCAGCAGGTTGTCGAGCACGCGCTCCAACTGCCCCCGGGAGCCCGTCACTTCCACGGCGTCCGCCCGGACGGTCACCCCGGCCCGTCCTGCCGCCCGCTCCCGCACCAGCGCCCCCAGCTCGATCCGCGCGTCGGTGACCCGCTCCCCCGCATCCAGACGGGCCAGCAACAGCAGGTCCGCGGCCAGGCGTTGCAGCCGTACGGTGTCCTCGACCGCCCCGTCCAGGTCCAGCAGCTCCGGATGAGCGGCGGCCACTTCGAGCTGGGTCCGCAGGGAGGCGATCGGGCTGCGCAGCTCGTGCGAGGCGTCGGCGACGAACCTGCGCTGGCGCTCGACGGAGGTCTCCAGCGCGGCCAGCGTCTCGTTGGTGGTGCGGGCGAGGCGGGCCACCTCGTCGTGGGTGTCCGGCACCGGCACGCGGCGGGCGAGGTCCTCGGACGCGGTGATCGCGGCCATCTCGGCGCGGATGCCCTCGACGGGGCGCAGCGCACGCCGGGTGACCAGCCAGGTCACGGCGGCGACGACACCGAGCAGCAGCGGGAAGCCGACCAGCATGACGGTCTGGGCGGTGTCCACCGCGCTCTGCTCGGGGTCCAGGGAGGCGCCCGCGTACACGGTGAGGGTGCCCTTGTCGGGGACCTCGACCTCCACGGCCGCGAAGCGGTAGTCGGCGGACTTCCCGTCGATCGTGGCGGAGCCGGCCGTGAGCCGGACGTCGTCGGCGATCTCGCCGGGCTCCAGGGCGGACCGGTCGTCCCCCGCCGCGTCGTCCCCTTGCGTGTCGTCGTCGGAGTCCTCGGCGTCCCCGGAGTCCCCGGAGTCCTTGGAGTCGCCTGTCCCGCCGGTGCCCGGCGTGGCTCCCGCGCCGCCCGTGCCGCCCGCGGACGGCTGTGGCTGCACCTCGGTGACTCCCGTGCCGCTGATCCGCTCCAGGTGCTCGGTGGCCGCGACCAGACGGCCGTCCCCGTCGACGACCTGGACCGGCTCGTCGTCGTCCAGCTCCAGGCCGGTGTACGGCGTCCCGCCGGAGAGGTCGGCGGCCACGTTGCGCGCGGCCCGCTCGGCCTGGGTGCCGGCCTCGTCGATCAGGTTGGAGCGCAGGGAGAGCAGCACGGCCGCCCCGGCCGCGACCAGCGCCACGGCGACGACCACAGTGGCGGCGAGGGTGGCCCGCGCCCGGACCGAGCCGAACAGCCGCCTCATCTCCCGGCCTCCAGCCGGTACCCGGCGCCGCGGACCGTCCGGATGAGGCCCGCGTCCAGCTTCCGGCGCAGCGTGCTGATGTACACCTCGACGATGTTGGGGTCGCCGTCGTACGCGAAGTCCCAGACGTGCTCCAGGATCTGCGCCTTGGAGACCACCTCCCCGGGCCGCACCGCGAGCTGCTCCAGGACCGAGAACTCCTTGGCGGTGAGGGTGACTTCGGTGCCGTCGAGGAAGACCCGGCGGGCGGCGGTGTCGATTCTCAGCGGCCCGGTCTCCAGCACCGGCGAGGCCCCGGTGCCGTTGCCGCGCCGCCGCAGCAGGGCCTTGATGCGGGCCACGAGGACGACGTAGGAGAAGGGCTTGGTCAGGTAGTCGTCGGCGCCGGTGTCCAGGCCCTCGGCCTCGTCGTACTCGCCGTCCTTGGCGGTGAGCATCAGGATCGGCACCTCGTGGCCGGCGGCGCGCAGGGCGGCGCAGACCCGGTAGCCGTTGAGGCCGGGCAGCATGATGTCGAGGATGACCAGGTCGTACGAGCCCTCGCCGGCCCGGTGCAGGCCCTCCCGGCCGTCGTGGACGACGTCGACGGCGTAGCCCTCGGCGGTGAGGCCCTTGGCGAGGGACAGAGCGAGTCGTTTCTCGTCCTCGACGATCAGCAGACGCATGCGTACAGGGTGGCAAAGCGAACCTGAAGACGCCTTCAGGAGGCTTCAGGTCGGCTTCAGCTCCCCTCCGGCAGCGTGGTCGTCGTCGAGAACGAGTGAAGCAGAACGAAGCTGAACGAAGCAGACCCGCTCTGGAGGGATCCTCATGAAGCGCAACATCGTCATCGCCACCCTGACCGCCGCCGCACTGGCCACCGGCGGTACCGTCGCGGCCTTCGCGGCGGCGGACGACGACGCGACGGCGACGCAGCGCCAGTCGACCACGAGCGCCCGGCAGGCCGCCGACCGCGACGACGACTCCGCGGACGACCAGGACGACCGCGACGACGTCTCCGGGGACCGTACGGCGGTCTCGGGCAGCAGCGTCACCGCGGCCGAGGCGATCGCCGCCGCCCTGAAGCACACCCCGGGCACCGCCCTCTCCGCCGACCTCGACGACGACGGCGCCGACGCGTGGGAGGTGACCGTCGTCAAGGGCGACGGCACCGAGTACGACGTGCGGATCGCCCCGGACTCCGGCAAGGTGCTCGGCGCCCAGCGCGACACGGACGACGACAGCGACGCCGACGACCGCGCCGAGCTCGCCGCGGTGAAGGGCGCGCGGACCGACGCCCGGGAGGCCGCCTTGGCCGCCGCCGCGAAGGGCGCGGTGACGGAGGTCGGCCTCGACGACGACCACGGCACCGTGGCCTGGACGGCGGACACCGTCAAGGACGGCAGGCACGGCGAGTGGAAGGTCGCCCTCGACTCGGGCGAGGTCACCCAGGACCGTGACGACGACGGCGACGACGCCTGAGTCGCACGTCGGCCCGCGGCCGCGGCACACCTTGCCGCGGCCGCCAGGGCCGTCAGGACGACCGCCGCCCCCGTCGCCGCGAAGCACACGGCCACCGGCAGGTGCCCGGCCGGGGCGCCCGCCGCGGCCGGGCTCCCGGCGTTGACGGCCGTGTTGGCCCAGGCCCAGGCCCCGGCCCGGGTGCGCACCTCGGGTCCACGCTCTCGTCGGCGATGAGGCAGGCGGTGGTGACGGCCGGCGACATGAAAAGCCCGGCCGCCAGAGGCTCAGCCCCGGGTCAGGCCCCTCACGAGTTCGTCGGCCGCCCGGTAGGGGTCCAGTTCGCCGGCGACGATCCTCTCCGCGAGGGCGTCCAGGCGCCGGTCGCCACGCAGGTCGCCGATGCGTTCGCGCAGGGCGGTGACGGCGATCGTCTCGACCTCGTGGGCGGCGCGGGTGCGGCGGCGCTCGGCGAGGACACCGCGCTCCTCCATCCAGGCGCGGTGCTTCTCCAGGGCTTCCACGACCTCGTCGACGCCCTCCGCGCGTGCGGCGACGGTCTTGACGATCGGCGGGCGCCAGTCGCCCGGCTTCCGGGACTCGCCGAGGCCCAGCATGTGGTTGAGCTCGCGGGCGGTGGCGTCGGCGCCGTCGCGGTCGGCCTTGTTGACGACGTAGACGTCGCCGATCTCCAGGATTCCGGCCTTGGCGGCCTGGATGCCGTCGCCCATGCCCGGGGCGAGCAGCACCACGGAGGTGTCGGCCTGGGAGGCGATCTCCACCTCCGACTGGCCGACGCCGACCGTCTCGACCAGGATCACCTCGCAGCCGGCCGCGTCCAGGACCCGGACGGCCTGCGGCGCGGCCCAGGCGAGGCCGCCGAGGTGGCCGCGGGTCGCCATGGAGCGGATGTAGACGCCGGGGTCGGACGCGTGCTCCGACATGCGCACCCGGTCGCCGAGCAGGGCGCCGCCGGAGAACGGCGAGGACGGGTCGACGGCCAGGACGCCGACCCGTCTGCCCTGCTTGCGGTAGGCGGTCACGAGGGCCGAGGTGGACGTCGACTTGCCCACCCCGGGCGAGCCCGTCAGGCCCACCACGTACGCGTTGCCGGTGAGCGGGGCGAGCGTCGCCATGACCTCCCTGAGCTGCGGGGACGCCCCCTCCACGAGGGAGATCAGCCGGGCCACGGCCCGTGGGCGGCCCTCCCTGGCCTGGGCCACCAGGGTGGAGACGTCCTGCATCACAGCTCCGTTCGACGCGTTTGCCCGAGGGGGCTCAGGCCTTGGGTACCCGCACGACCAGCGCGTCACCCTGACCGCCGCCGCCGCACAGGGCGGCCGCGCCGACACCGCCGCCGCGCCGCTTGAGCTCCAGCGCGAGGTGCAGGACGAGCCGGGCGCCGGACATGCCGATGGGGTGGCCCAGGGCGATCGCGCCACCGTTCACGTTCACCTTTTCGGTGGACACGCCGAGGTCCTTCATCGACTGGACGGCGACGGCCGCGAACGCCTCGTTGATCTCGATCAGGTCGAGGTCGGAGACCTCCAGGCCCTCCTTCTTGAGGGCGTGCAGGATCGCGTTGGACGGCTGCGACTGGAGGGAGTTGTCCGGGCCCGCCACGTTTCCGTGGGCGCCGATCTCGGCGATCCACTCCAGGCCCAGCTCCTGCGCCTTGGCCTTGCTCATCACGACCACGGCCGCCGCGCCGTCGGAGATCTGCGAGGCGGAGCCGGCGGTGATGGTGCCGTCCTTGGTGAAGGCGGGACGCAGCTTGCCCAGGGACTCCGCGGTGGTGTCGCCGCGGATGCCCTCGTCCTTGCTGAAGACGACCGCCTCGCCCTTGCGCTGCGGGATCTCCACGGGGGTGATCTCGGCCTCGAAGATGCCGTTCTTCTGCGCGGCGGCGGCCCGCTGGTGGGACAGCGCGGAGAACTCGTCCTGCTCGGGGCGCTTGATGCCGAGGCGGGTGTTGTGCTTCTCCGTGGACTCGCCCATGGCGATGTTCTCGAAGGCGTCGGTGAGGCCGTCGTACGCCATGGCGTCGAGCATCTCGATCGCCCCGTACTTGTAGCCCTCGCGGGACTTGGGCAGCAGGTGGGGGGCGTTGGTCATGGACTCCTGGCCGCCGGCGACGATCACGTCGAACTCGCCCGCGCGGATGAGCTGGTCGGCCAGCGCGATCGCGTCGAGGCCGGACAGGCACACCTTGTTGATGGTGAGCGCCGGGACGTTCATCGGGATGCCGGCCTTGACGGCGGCCTGGCGGGCCGGGATCTGCCCCGCGCCGGCCTGGAGCACCTGGCCCATGATCACGTACTGCACCTGGTCGCCGCCGATCCCCGCACGGTCGAGGGCGGCCTTGATCGCGAAGCCGCCGAGGTCGGCTCCGGAGAAGGACTTCAGCGAGCCCAGCAGCCGTCCCATGGGCGTACGGGCGCCCGCGACGATCACCGAGGTCGTGCTGTTCGATCCAGACATGAGCTGCGATCCCCTTACCGGCTGCACTGCCGAGGAGTGAACGAGGGTTTACTTCGAATGTACTGAGTGGCACTCCGTGCCGTCACCCGGCCGTCGGTGTGATCGCGCGCACGTTGCGTAACCGTTTCGCGAGCGCTGCACTGACTACATGCTGACGCGAATCGACCACATCGGGATCGCCTGTTTCGACCTCGACAGGACCGTCGAGTTCTACCGGGCCACGTACGGCTTCGAGGTGTTCCACTCCGAGGTCAACGAGGAGCAGGGCGTGCGCGAGGCCATGCTCAAGATCAACGAGACGTCCGACGGCGGCGCCTCCTACCTGCAGCTTCTGGAGCCGACCCGCCCCGACTCGACCGTCGCCAAGTGGCTGGACAAGAACGGCGAGGGCGTCCACCACATCGCTTTCGGTACGGCCGATGTCGACACCGAGGCCGCGGACATCCGCGACAAGGGCGTACGCGTCCTGTACGAGGAGCCGCGACGCGGCTCCATGGGGTCACGGATCACCTTCCTGCACCCTAAGGATTGCCATGGCGTACTGACAGAACTGGTCACTTCGGCGCCTGTTGAGTCACCTGAGCACTGACCCTCGTACATATGGGCCGGTAGGGTTGGGGGCGGTCGCTCCCGGAAGGGGGGTGACCGCTTTCCGGGGTCCGGGTTTCGGGGGACGAGCGGCGGCAGCAGCCCATGCTCCGTCGTTGATCTGACACCATTCCCCGGGGGCCCCGTCCGGCGGATGGACGGTGCTCGTTCGGAGAGACTTGCGACCAGGGGACGGATGGGACCGCGCAGTGCGGGGCTACGAACGCCAGGAGCGAGAGCCGGCGGCTGACGTCGACCACCTCTCTCGGTTCGAGGCCGAGATGGATCGGCTGAAGACCGAGCGGGAAAAGGCGATCCAGCACGCCGAGGACCTCGGCTACCAGGTCGAGGTGCTGCGCGCCAAGTTGCACGAGGCGCGGCGCACCCTCATGTCCCGGCCCGAATTCGGCGGCGGTGACATCGGCTACCAGGCCGAGCAGTTGCTGCGGAACGCGCAGATCCAGGCCGACCAGTTGCGCCAGGACGCCGAGCGCGAACTGAGCCAGGTCCGCGCCCAGACCCAGCGCATCCTCCAGGAGCACGCCGAGCAGGCCGCGCGGCTTCAGGCGGAGCTGCACCAGGAGGCCGTCACCCGCCGCCAGCAGCTCGACCAGGAACTGGCCGAGCGCCGGCAGACCGTCGAGTCGCACGTCAACGAGAACGTGGCGTGGGCCGAGCAGCTGCGCGCCCGCAGCGAGGCCCAGGCCCGCCGGCTCCTGGAGGAGTCCCGCGCGGAGGCCGAACAGGCCATGGCGGCCGCCCGCGCCGAGGCCGAGCGGGTCACCACCGAGGCCCGCCAGCGCCTCCAGAGCGAGGCCGAGGCCGCCCGCGCGGAGGCCGAACAGCTGCTGCGCCGCGCCCGCGCGGACGCCGAGCGCCTGCTGGACGCCGCCGCCACGCAGGCCCAGGAGGCCACCGAGCACGCCGAGCAGCTGCGCACCTCCACCGCGACCGAGTCGGACAGCGCCCGCCGCCAGGCCACCGAGCTGAGCCGGGCCGCCGAGCAGCGGATGACGGAGGCCGAGGAGGCGCTGCGCAAGGCGCAGGCCGAGGCCGAGAAGGTGCTCGCCGAGGCGAAGTCGGCCGCCGAGAAGACGCTGGCGAGCGCGGAGTCGGCCAACGAGCAGCGCACCCGCACGGCCAAGGAGCAGGTCGCCCGGCTGGTCACCGAGGCCAACCAGGAGGCCGAGGCGACCAAGGAGGCCGCCGAGCAGATCGTCGCGGACGCCCGCGCCGAGGCCGAGAAGATCGTCACCGAGGCCGCCGAGAAGGCCCGCACGATCACCGCCGAGGAGAGCGCCACCCAGCTCTCCAAGGCCGCCAAGACCGCCGAGGACGTCCTCAACAAGGCGCAGGAGGACGCGCAGCGGACCACCAAGGCCGCCGCCGAGGAGGCCGAGCGGATCCGCCGGGAGGCGGAGGCCGAGGCGGACCGGCTGCGTGCCGAGGCGCACGACATCGCCGAGCAGCTCAAGGGCACGGCGAAGGACGACACCAAGGAGTACCGCGCCAAGACGGTCGAGCTCCAGGAGGAGGCCCGCCGGCTGCGCGGCGAGGCCGAGCAGCTGCGCGCCGACGCGGTCGCCGAGGGCGAGAAGATCCGCGCGGAGGCCCGCAAGGAGGCCGTCCAGCAGATCGAGGAGGCGGCCAAGACCGCCGAGGAACTGCTCTCCAAGGCCAAGGCCGACGCCGACGAACTGCGCCAGACCGCCACCGCGGACAGCGAGAAGGTCCGCACCGAGGCCATCGAGCGCGCCACCACGCTGCGCCGGCAGGCCGAGGAGACCCTGGAGCGCACCCGCAACGAGGCCGAGCGGCAGCGTGCCGAGGCCGTCGAGCTGTCCGAGGAGATCACCGCCGCCGCCGAGCGGGCCGCGAGCGAGCTGCGCGAGGAGACCGAGCGGGCCGTAGAGGCACGCCGTGCCGAGGCCGCCGAGGAACTGGCCCGGCTGCACACCGAGGCCGAGGAGCGCCTCGCCACCGCCGAGCAGGCCCTGACCGAGGCCCGCGAGGAGGCCGCACGGATCCGCCGCGAGGCCGCCGAGGAGACCGACCGGCTGCGCACCGAGGCCGCCGAGCGCATCCGCACCCTCCAGCAGCAGGCCGCCGAGGAGACCGACCGGCTGCGCACCGAGGCCGCGTCCGACGCGTCCGCCTCCCGCGCCGAGGGCGAGGCCGTCGCCGTACGGCTGCGGTCCGAGGCCGCCGCCGAGGCGGAGCGGCTCAAGACGGAGGCCCAGGACACCGCGGACCGGGTCCGGGCGGAGGCCCAGACCGCCGCCGAGCGGATCGCCGCCGAGGCGTCCGAGACGCTGGCCGCCGCCCAGGAGGAGGCCAACCGGCGCCGCCGTGAGGCCGAGGAGTACCTCGGTTCGGCCCGCCAGGAGGCCGACCAGGAGCGTGAGCGGGCCCGTGAGCAGAGCGAGGAGCTGCTGGCCTCGGCGCGCAACCGTGTCGAGGAGGCGCAGGCCGAGGCGGTGCGCCTGGTCGAGGAGGCGGACCGGCGCGCCACCGAGATGGTGTCGGCCGCCGAGCAGCACGCCCAGCAGGTGCGGGACTCCGTCGCCGGGCTGCACGAGCAGGCGCAGGAGGAGATCACCGGGCTGCGCAGCGCCGCCGAGCACGCGGCCGACCGCACCCGGCGCGAGGCCGAGGAGGAGGCCGACCGGGTCCGCTCGGACGCCTACTCCGAGCGGGAGCGGGCCAGTGAGGACGCGGCCCGGATCCGGCGCGAGGCCGCCGAGGAGACGGACGCCGCCAAGTCGCTTGCCGAGCGCACCGTCTCGGAGGCGATCGCGGAGGCGGAGCGGTTGCGTTCGGAGGCGTCCGAGCACGCCCAGCGGGCCCGCACCGAGGCCTCGGACACCATCGCCCAGGCCGAACAGGACGCCTCCCGCACCCGTGCGGAGGCCCGCGAGGACGCCAACCGCATCCGTTCGGACGCGGCACGGCAGGCCGACACCCTCATCACCGAGGCGCGCAGCGAGGCGGAGCGGCTCACCGAGGAGACCATCACCGACACCGACCGGCTGCGCACCGAGACGGTCGCCGAGGCCGAGCGCGTACGGGCCGAATCGGTCGCCCAGGCCGAGCAGTTGATCGGCGAGGCCACCGGGGACGCGGAGCGGCTGCGGGCCGAGGCCGCCGAGACGGTGGGTCAGGCACAGCAGCACGCGGAGCGGATCCGCACCGAGGCCGAGCGGGTGCGGGCCGAGGCGGCGGCCGCGGCCGAGGAACTGGTCAACTCCGCGCGCGCGGAGGCCGAACGAACCCTCGACGAGGCGCGCAAGGACGCCAACAAGCGGCGTTCGGAGGCGGCCGAGCAGGTCGACACGCTCATCACGGAGACCACCGCCGAGGCGGACAAGCTGCTCACCGAGGCGCAGCAGCAGGCGCTCAAGACCACCGCGGACGCGGAGGCGCAGGCCGACACCATGGTGGGCGCGGCCCGCAAGGAGGCCGACCGCCTGGTGGCCGAGGCGACGGTCGAGGGCAACGCCCGCGTGGAGAAGGCCCGTACGGACGCCGACGAGCTGCTCGTCGGTGCCCGCCGGGACGCGACCGCCATAAGGGAGCGCGCCGAGGAGCTGCGCGACCGGATCACGGGCGAGATCGAGGCGCTGCACGAGCGGGCCCGGCGTGAGGCCGCGGAGACCATGAAGTCGACCGGCGACCGCTGCGACGCGCTGATCAAGGCCGCGGAGGAGCAGCTCGCGAAGGCGCAGGCGAAGGCCAAGGAGCTGGTCTCGGAGGCCAATTCGGAGGCCGGCAAGGTGCGCATCGCCGCGGTCAAGAAGGCCGAGGGGCTCCTCAAGGAGGCCGAGCAGAAGAAGGCCACGCTGGTCCGGGAGGCCGAGGAGCTCAAGGCCGAGGCGATCCGCGAGGCGAAGCGCACGGTCGAGGAGGGCAAGCGCGAGCTGGAGGTGCTGGTCCGTCGCCGTGAGGACATCAACACCGAGATCTCCCGTGTCCAGGACGTCCTGGAGGCGTTGGAATCCTTCGAGGCCCCGTCGGCGGGCAAGGACGGCGGCGTCAAGGCGGGCGCCACGGTCGGCGCCCCTCGTTCGGGTAAGCCGTCGGACGGCTGACCGACTGGTCGGAATCCGGTGCCGTCTGGGGCCTTTGACCAAGTTTTTGGCAAGCCGTCCGAGGGTTAGCCACTCAAAAGGGGTGTCATTCTCCAGATCAAACACGTATCCGCTCGATGACACACCGCTTCGGCCCCTAGGATTCCCCCTATCACCTCACCGGTCTCATTTGACAGGAACCCCATGAGCGACACTTCCCCCTACGGCTTCGAGCTTGTGCGGCGTGGGTACGACCGCGCTCAGGTGGACGAACGGATCTCCAAGCTCGTCTCCGACCGTGACAGCGCTCTCTCCCGCATCACCGCTCTGGAAAAGCGCATCGAGGAGCTCCACCTCGAGACGCAGAACGCCCAGGCTCAGGTAAGCGACGCCGAGCCGTCGTACGCCGGTCTCGGCGCGCGTGTCGAGAAGATCCTCCGCCTCGCCGAGGAGGAGGCCAAGGACCTGCGCGAGGAGGCCCGTCGCGCGGCCGAGCAGCACCGCGAGCTCGCCGAGTCGGCGGCCCAGCAGGTCCGCAACGACGCAGAATCGTTCGCTGCGGAGCGCAAGTCCAAGGCGGAGGACGAGGGCGTCCGGATCGTCGAGAAGGCCAAGAGCGACGCGTCCCAGCTGCGCGCCGAGGCCCAGAAGGACGCGCAGTCCAAGCGTGAGGAGGCGGACGCCCTCTTCGAGGAGACCCGCGCCAAGGCCGCGCAGGCCGCCGCCGACTTCGAGACGAACCTCGCCAAGCGCCGGGAGCAGTCCGAGCGCGACCTGGCGTCCCGTCAGCAGAAGGCGGAGAAGCGTCTCGCGGAGATCGAGCACCGCGCGGAGCAGCTGCGCCTGGAGGCCGAGAAGCTGCGCACCGACGCCGAGCGCCGCGCCCGCCAGACGGTGGAGACCGCGCAGCGCCAGGCCGAGGACATCGTGGCCGACGCCAACGCCAAGGCCGACCGCATCCGTTCGGAATCCGAGCGCGAGCTGGCGGCCCTGACGAACCGTCGCGACTCGATCAACGCCCAGCTGACGAACGTGCGCGAGATGCTCGCCACGCTCACGGGCGCCGCGGTGGCCGCCGCCGGCAGCCCGGCCGACGACGAGCCGATCTCCCGTGGAGTCCCGGCCCAGCAGTCCCGGTAACACCGCCTGACGGCACCAGAGGCCCGCACCTTCTCCCCCGACAGGTGCGGGCCTCTCGGCGTGCACGGAACGCGCGCGGGTTTCTTACCGCATCCGTCGGTCTCCGTTTGCCCATAGGAGTGGCATCCGCCCCGGCGCGCACCTAGCGTGGTCCGCATGATCGAGCTGGCGGGCCTGACGAAGCGGTACGGCGAGAAGGTGGCGGTCAACAATCTGACGTTCACCGTCAGACCGGGCATCGTCACGGGCTTCCTCGGTCCCAACGGCGCCGGCAAGTCGACCACCATGCGGATGATGCTGGGCCTGGACCGGCCCACCGCCGGGGACGTCCGCATCGACGGCAAGCACTACGACCAGCTCAAGGACCCGCTCACGTACATCGGGGCCCTGCTGGACGCCAAGGCCATGCACGGCGGGCGCAGCGCCTTCAACCACCTGCTGTGCCTCGCGCAGAGCAACGGCATCCCCCGCAAGCGGGTGGACGAGGTCCTCGACACGGTCGGGCTCACCGCCGTCGCGAGGAAGAAGGCCAAGGGGTTCTCGCTGGGCATGGGCCAGCGGCTCGGCATCGCGGGCGCGTTGCTCGGCGACCCGCAAATTCTGATGTTCGACGAGCCGGTCAACGGGCTCGACCCCGAGGGCATCCACTGGATCCGCAACCTGATGAAGTCCCTTGCCGCGCAGGGCCGTACGGTCTTCGTCTCCTCCCATCTCATGAGCGAGATGGCGCTGACCGCCGACCACCTCGTCGTCATCGGCCAGGGCCGGCTGCTCGCCGACACCTCCATGGCCGACTTCATCGCGCAGAACTCGCGGTCCTACGTCCGCATCCGCACCCCGCAGCGCGAGCGGCTGCTCGACGTGCTGCACGCGGCCGGCATCACCGTCGTGGAGACCGGCAACGGCGCGCTGGAGGTGGACGGCGGCAAGTCCGAGCACATCGGCGAGCTGGCCGCCCAGCACCAGATCGTGCTGCACGAGCTGAGCCCGCAACAGGCCTCCCTGGAGGAGGCGTTCATGCAGTTGACCGCGGAGTCGGTCGAGTACCACGCCCACAGCGACGCACCCGTCGACGGACCACCCCAGCAGTGGGGCGACGGCTGGAAGGGGAAGTGACCATGGCGGCCACCCAGGTCATCCGCTCCGAATGGACCAAGATCCGTTCGGTGGCCTCCACGGTGTGGACGCTCTCCCTCGCCGTGGTCGTCACCATCGGGCTCGGCATCCTGATCTCGGCCCTGTCGAAGAACGAGTTCGACAACATGAGCCGCGAGGACAAGCTCTCCTTCGACCCGACCTTCATCAGCTTCGCCGGGATGAGCCTCGGACAGCTCGCGATGATCGTGTTCGGCGTGCTCGTCGTCTCGAACGAGTACAGCACCGGCATGATCCGCACCTCGCTGGCCGCGGTACCGCAGCGCGCCACCTTCCTGGTCAGCAAGATCGCGGTGGCGACCGGGCTCTGCCTCGTGGTGGGCCTGGTCACGAGCTTCCTCACCTTCTTCCTCGGCCAGGCGATGCTCGGCTCGCACCGGGCGGAGATCGGCGACCCGGGCGTCCTGCGCGCCGTGATCGGCGGCGGCCTCTACATGACCCTCATCGCGATGTTCTCGATGGGCGTGGCCGCGATGCTGCGCTCGCCGATGCTGTCGCTGGGCATCCTGATGCCGTTCTTCTTCCTGATCTCGAACATCCTGGGCAATGTCTCGGCGACGAAGAAGATCGGCCGGTTCCTGCCGGACCAGGCCGGCAGCAAGATCATGCAGGTGGTCACCCCGGTCGACGACGACACCCCCTACGGCCCCTGGGGCGGTCTCGGGATCATGGCGCTGTGGGTGGCGGCCGCCCTGATCGGCGGTTATGTCCTGTTGAAGAAGCGGGACGCGTGACGCGAGGAGCCCCGGCTCTCCTGTGAGCGGAACCGTCAGCGCCCCGATAAGCTCCTAACTCTTACGGGGGGCGTGTGCCCCGCTGTCCTGAACCTTGCGATGGGTGCGGAGCATGATCGAGGCAGTCGGCCTGACCAAGCGCTACGGCGACAAGACCGCTGTGTACAACCTTTCCTTCCAGGTGCGTCCGGGTACCGTCACCGGCTTCCTGGGCCCCAACGGCTCGGGCAAGTCGACGACCATGCGCATGATCCTCGGGCTGGACAACCCCACCTCGGGGCAGGTGACGATCGGCGGCTACCCGTATCGCAGGCTGCCCAACGCGGCCCGGCAGGTCGGCGCGCTGATCGACGCGAAGGCGGTGCACGGCGGGCGGACGGCCCGCAACCACCTGCTGTGCCTGGCCCAGCTCTCCGGGATCCCGGCCCGCCGGGTGGACGAGGTGCTGGGCGTGGTCGGTCTCCAGGACGTGGCCAGGAAGCGTTCCAAGGGCTTCTCGCTCGGCATGGGCCAGCGGCTCGGGATCGCGGCCGCGCTGCTCGGCGACCCGCAGGTGCTGCTCTTCGACGAGCCGGTCAACGGGCTCGACCCCGAGGGCATCCTGTGGGTGCGCAACCTGATGAAGGCGCTCGCGGCGGAGGGCCGCACCGTCTTCGTCTCCTCCCACCTGATGAGCGAGATGGCGCTGACCGCGGACCACCTCATCGTCATCGGACGCGGGCAGCTCCTCGCCGACATGAGCGTCCAGGACTTCATCGCGGCGAACTCCGCGGGCTTCGCGCGGGTGCGCACCCCGGACACCGAGCCGCAGCTCCGCGAGAAGCTGTCGGCCGCGATCACCGAGGCGGGCGGGCACGTCCTGCCCGAGCAGGACGGCGCGCTGCGGGTGACGGGGCTGCCCCTGCCCCGCATCAGCGACATCGCGCACGACGCGGACGTACGCCTGTGGGAGCTGTCCCCGCACCAGGCCTCGCTGGAGGAGGCGTACATGCGGATGACGCAGGGCGCGGTGGACTACCGCTCGACCGCCGACCAGAAGGCGGGCCTGATGCAGCCCCTCCCGCCGGGCGCGCAGCCCCCGATGCCGGTTCCGGGCCAGGGCCAGCCGGGCTGGTACGCCCCGCCGCCGCCCCAGCAGGGCGGGCAGCCCTTCGGCGGTCCGCAGGGCCCGTACGGCGGTCCCGGCGCCGGCGCGCCCAACCCGTACGCCCAGGCGGGTCCGGCGGCCCCCCAGGGGGTGCCTCAGCCGCCTGCGCAGGCTCCCGTGGCCCAGCCCCCGGCCGCCGCGCCGGCGCCCCCGCAGGCACCTCCCCAGAACGCCGCCGCGGCCGCATCCGCCGCGGCACCGCAGCCCTCCGCCACCCCGACCGAGCCCGAGGACGCCCGATGAGCACCCCGCAGCCCTCGATGCCGCAGGCCCAGGCCGCCGTGCCGAACTGGCAGGCGGCGAGTGGACCGTCGTACCCCGGCTACACCTCGCCCATCCCCGTCGTGCGCACGCACCTGGGGCACGCCATCGCCTCGGAGTGGACGAAGATCCGGTCGGTGCGGTCGACGATGTGGACCCTGGGCGTGTTCGTGCTGCTCGTGATCGGGATCGGGCTGGGGGCCGCCGCGCTGATCGCGGCCAACGCCTCGTCGGAGAGCCTGCGGGACGAGAACCCGCTGTCGTTCGGCTTCTTCGGTGTGCTGCTCGGCAGCATGTGCGTCATCACGCTCGGCGTGCTGACCACGGCGTCGGAGTACGGCACCGGCATGATCCGTACGACGATGGTGGCCTGCCCCTCCCGGGGCCGGGTCCTCGCGGCGAAGGCGATCGTGTTCTTCGCGGTCGCCTTCGCGACCACCCTCGTCTCGGTCGTCCTCGTCGCCCTCGCGGACGTGGCCCTGCTCGACGGCGCCCGCACGCCGACCGGCCAGGAGTGGCTGAAGGGCACCGTCGGCGTCTCCCTCTACACCGCGCTGTTCGGTCTGCTCTCGCTGATCGTCGGCTCGATCATCCGGCACTCGGCGGGCGCGATCACCCTCATGATCGGTGTCCTGCTGGCCCCGCTGGTCATCGCGCTGTTCATGTTCTCGCAGTCCCTGGAGGGCGTGCGCCAGGCGCTGTTCGAGTACTCCATCCCGAGCCAGCTCAGCGTCTTCTACTCCACCTCCCTCACCGAGTCCGGCCCTTCGGGCTGGGACCCGCTGTGGATCATGCTCGGCGTGACGGCCGCCGTGTTCGCCGCGGCCTTCGCGCTGCTGGAGAAGCGGGACGTGTGATCCGCTAGAACCTCGGCGCGTTACGGGACCGCTGCACCCGCGTAGTGCGGCGGTCCCGCGCGTTCCAGCAGGACTTGTGCCAGTGTCTGCGCTCGTCGACGCCCGAGTGGTCGGGCCAGGCCACCACGTGCGGGACGCCGTCCGGGATCATCTGGTCGCAGCCCGGGCAGCGGTACGTCTTGCCCTGCGCGCTCGCCCCCGCCACATGCCGGACGTTCCAGTCCTCGCCCTGCCAGTGCGTCGAGGACTGGAAGCCGCCGTACCGGCCGGACCGGTCGTCCTCGGCACTCCGGCCGGACGGGTCCGACGAACCGGAGCCCTTGGGTCGGTTGCGACGCGGGGACACAGGACACCTCACGGGGCTATACAGGAAGCAGGGGCCGTGTCCAGCCTACGCGGGACGCGGCGGGGTACGCGTAGGGCACCAACCCCCACAAGTCCCCCCTCGGGGGCGACGATTCTGCAGACAATCGGCAAATCTCTTCGCCAGGCCGTGTCCTCGGCACGTGTCAGGCGGTTATGCCGGGTGGGGGAGCTCCGTGTCGGAGCCAAGGAAGCAGGAAAAAGCACATGCACGTTGGAAGTTTCGTGTTGGCGGCCCAGTTCCCGGGGCAGGGCCAGGGGGAGGCGCTGCACCGCGCGGTCCGCTCGGCCGAGGTCGCGGAGGAGGCCGGACTCGACGCGGTCTGGCTGGCAGAGCACCACTTCGTGCCGTACGGCACCTGTCCCTCGGCGATCACGCTCGCCGCCCTGCTGCTGGGCCGCACCCGCCGCATCCGCGTCGGCACCGCCGTGAGCGTACTCCCGACGGTGCACCCGGTGGCCCTCGGGGAGCAGGCCGCGCTGCTGCACCTGACGAGCGGCGGGCGCTTCTCGCTGGGCGTGGGGCGCGGCGGCCCGTGGGTGGACCTGGAGGTGTTCGGGTCGGGGCTCGACGCGTACGAGAAGGGGTTCCCGGAATCACTCGATCTGCTGGTGCGCTGGCTGCGCGAACCGTCGGTCGGGGCGGACGGCGAGCGCTTCCGCTTCCGCGAAGTGCCGGTCGTGCCGCGGCCGTCGGAGGCGCTCACCGAGACGGAGGGCCCCGAGGTGATCGTCGCCTGCACCTCGCCTGCGAGCGTCCGGTTGGCCGCCGAGCGCGGGCTGCCCATGCTGCTCGGGATGCACGTCGGGGACGAGGAGAAGGCGGAGATGGTCGCGCTGTGGCGCAGGCAGGCGCGCGCGGCGGGCCACGCCCCGGAGAAGGTCCTGGAGGCGCCCCATGTCTCGGCCGGTGTCTGCCAGCTCGCGGACCGGCGTACGGACGCGGTGGAGGCGCTGGTGAAGGCGATGCCGGGCTGGCTCAGGCAGGGGCTCGGCGCCCATGTCACGGTCGACGGGCGGGCACGGCAGATGCGCGATCCGGTGGCCTACACCGAACTGCTCTGCGGACTGCACCCGGTGGGCACCCCGCGGCTCGCCGCCGACCGCCTCGCGGCGACCAGCGAACGGACGGGCGTCTCCCGCTTCGCCCTGCTCGTCGAGGGCTCAGGGGACCTGGCGGCCACCGAGGAGAACGTACGGCGGCTGGGTGCGGAGGTGCTGCCGCATCTGACCTGAATCGGAACACCCCTGTCCGGCGGGAGCTTGCCGCCCCGGTACTGATGCACCTCCCGCGTACGGAGCGGCAAGCGAGCGGCGCCGCGTCAGCAGTCCCGGAACTCCGGGGACTGATTCAGCAACTGACTGCGCACCGAGGTGAAGCGGGCAAGCGTCTCGTCGACGGAGGAGTCCAACGGGAACACCGCCACCCGGTGGCAGTTCTGGAAGGCCAGCCGCACACCGAAGTGCCGCTGCAGCGCGCCGCGTATCGCGTCACTCGCAAGCGCACGCAGCAACTGACCGCGTGCCTGCTCGTCCGGCGGGGGCGTCTGGTTGTCGGCGAAGTTGCCGCCGTCGACCTTCAGCTGGGCCACCAGGGAGCTGATCATCTCCCATGCGTAGGGCAGGGAGGTCCGGACGCAGTCGACGAATTCGGCTTCGTCGACCTCGCCTCGCTCGGCCTTCTCGAGTAGGGCCGGTGAGACGTCGAGCGACATGGGTTCTCCTCTCGCACCCCTGATTCCTCAGGGGTTGCCGGACAGATGAGGGACGTCGCGCTGCCGGACACGCTCAGTACACGCCTCGCGACCTCCCGTTTACTACCGTAGGCAACCGACGGTGACGGCACCAGGAGAATGCGAACAAAGGGCACTCCCAACAGGCCCACAATCGGCCACAAGTGAACAGGGTTTCTCCACAGCCTTACGGGCCGAATCGCGTGGACATGCGCCCGTCGAGTAGCGTTGCCGACCATGCGTCTCGTCATTGCCCGGTGTTCCGTCGACTACGCGGGCCGGCTCACCGCCCACCTGCCCTCGGCCCCCCGTCTGATCCTGGTGAAGGCCGACGGCAGCGTCTCCATCCACGCCGACGACCGGGCCTACAAGCCCCTGAACTGGATGTCGCCGCCCTGCACGTTGAAGGAGGGGACCGGCGACGAGGAAGGCGTCTGGACCGTCATCAACAAGGCGGGCGAGAAGCTCATCATCACGATGGAGGAGGTTCTCCACGACTCCTCGCACGAACTGGGCGTGGATCCGGGCCTGATCAAGGACGGCGTGGAAGCACACCTTCAGGAACTGCTCGCCGACCGCATCGAAACGCTCGGCGAGGGCTACACCCTGATCCGCCGTGAGTACATGACAGCCATCGGCCCGGTCGACATCCTGTGCCGGGACGCCGAAGGGCAGACGGTCGCGGTGGAGATCAAGCGGCGCGGCGAGATCGACGGCGTCGAGCAACTCACCCGCTACCTGGACCTGTTGAACCGCGACCCCCATCTCGCCCCGGTCCGCGGCATCTTCGCCGCCCAGGAGATCAAGCCCCAGGCCCGCGTCCTCGCGACCGACCGCGGCATCAGCTGCCATGTCATGGACTACGACGCGCTGCGGGGCATCGAGGACGACAAGCTGCGGCTGTTCTGACGCCTTTTCCCGTACGACGACGAGGGCCGGGTCCGTGTGACGGACCCGGCCCTCTTGTGTCGCGTGGCGCTGTCAGATGACCGCCCCGCTCGGCGGGCTCACGGTGCTGCTCTCGGGGGCGCTGGCCGAACTTGTCTCCACCGGGGCGGAGGAGGCGGGACCGCTGGCCGAGGTGGAGTTGCTCGGGGTGGTCTCGCTCGGGGTCGGTGTGGGGGTGGGCGTCGGCGTATCCGTCGGGTCGGTCGGCGTCGCCGACGCGGAACCGGAGCCGGTCGGATTGCCGGTGGGCGAGGTCGGGGGCTTCGACGTGTTCGACGGGCGCGGCGACGTCGGCCTGGACGTCGGCGACGAACCGCTTCCCCGCGTCCCGCTCGGATCGTCGGACGGCCTCGCCGTCCCCGTCGGCGTCGGATCGTCCGAGGTCCCGTACGTCCCGTCGGGCCCCGGGTCGGTCGGGCGGGAGGTGGCCGTACCGGTGTCGCCCTTGCCGTCGTCGCTCTTCGGGACGTCCGCGCCGAGGTTGCCGTCGTCGATGCCGACGCTGGCCGACGGGTTGACGCCGACCTGGTCGGACGGGGCGTTCGGGTCGTTGTCGGAGGTGGCGCCCAGGGTCACGACCGTGCCGAGCACAGCGACCAGCAGCGCGCCCGCGCCGGCCGCGACCAGGTTGCGCTTGGCGAGGCCCTTGAGGCCGCCGCGGGCCTTGCGGGAGGGCGCGGGCGTGCCGGGCGAGCGGTGGACGACGATCGTCTGGGAGTCGGCCGACGGCTGGAGCGGCGGGAAGGCCACGGGGGTGCCCGCGGGCGGCGAGGCGGACTCGTCGTACCGGGCGTCGGGCACCTCCTCGCCCGCGGTGGCGCCGAGCGCGGCGGCCAGTCCGGGCGCGCTGCCGTCCCGGTCGGAGACCAGGGCGAGGGCACGGCGGCCCGCGACGGTGCCGCGCTTGTCGGCGAGGGCGCCGCGCAGGCCGATGGAGGCCTCCAGCTCTGCGCGGGCCCGGTCGAGCTGTCCGCCGCAGAGCGCGAGGATGCCCAGCTCGTGGTGGAAGTAGGCCTGTTCGGACACCTCGCCGGCCAGCCGGGAGGCCTCGGAACCGGCCCGCAGCGCCCGCTCCCAGGCGCCCCAGTGGCCGCCGGCGGCGAACGCGGGCGCCGCCGTGCGGGCGAGCTGCACGGTGGCCGCCTCCTCGCCCTCGTCGGGCGCGGTCGTCACCGGGACCAGGACGGCGAGGGCGGCGAGCAGGGCGTCGGCCTCCGCGCACACCCGCTCGGGGGTGACCGAGGGGTGTCCGGCCCACCAGCCGTAGTGCCGGGCCGCCGTGCGGGCGTGGCTCTCGATGTGGTCGTCGCCGTATCCGGCGGCTTCGAGCTGGGCCAGGACGCCGGCGGCGAGCCGGTAGCGGGAGCCCACCGGGGAGACCAGGCCGCAGTCCGCGAGCTCGCCGAGGGCGGCGTCGGCGTGGGTGTCACCGATCAGCGCGGGCAGGTGCGCCTGGTGGGGCACCTCGCCGCCGAGCGCCACGGCGAACCGCAGGGTGGCGCGCGCCGACTCGCTGAGCCGGGAGGCGAGCAGCGGGGCGGGGGCCGCGGCCTCGCCGAGCGCGGGCAGCGGTATCTCCTCGCCCTCGTCGGCGGCGAACGGGGTGTCGACGGGGGCCGCGTCCGCGAAGACGCCGAACTCGTCGACGGCGTTCGCCCCGGCGCGCAGCCGGTCGCGCTGCCTGAGCAGGGCGCCGGCCTGGACGAAGCGCAGCGGCAGGCCCTCGGACTCGAACCAGAGGTCGCCCGCCCAGTTCGACTCCTCCTCCGTCAGCACCCGGCCGACGGAACGCTCCAGGAGCTCCACACCGTCGGCGCGCTCCAGACCGCTGAGGAAGACCTCCTCGACGGCGGAGTCGGCCGAGGGCGCGGGCACGTCGGGCGTGGCGCCGATCACGAACGCGCACTCGGGGGTGGCGTCGAGGAGCTCGTCGAGGGCCGCGCCGCCGAACTCGATGTCGTCGAGGACGACGACCGCGCCGATCTCCCGGACACAGGAGAGCAGTTCGTCCCGGTCGGGGCGGTGCAGGGGCGAGTCGAAGACGGCGTAGTAGAGGTCGTACAGCAGCTCGCCCGCGGTGCGGTTGAAGCCGTTGAGGCGGACCACGCCGTCGGGGGCGAGGTCCGAGCAGTCCTCGGCGACGACGTCGAGGAGGCTGGTGCGGCCGGAGCCGGCCGGGCCGGTCAGGCGTACCGAGCGGCCGCGGGCGAGCAGGCGCACCAGTCGCTCGCGTTCGTCCTGCCGGGCCAGGAGCCCCAGCGCGGTGCGGGTGGGTCCGGGCGGGACGGGCGGGCGGGCCGCACGGTCCACCTCGGCGCGTTCCGCGGCGCCGTACTTCTCGGGCCGGCCGGGCCGCTCGCCGGGCGGGCAGGCCTCTATCTCGCTGCCGTCGACGGGGTTGACGGTGAGCAGGAAGTCGCCGGCGACGAGCTGCACGGTGCGGGCGAGCGCGGGCGAGTGCTGGCCGAAGTCGGATGTGAGGGAGTCCCTGGGAGGCCGCTGACGCGGCGGGCCGCCGTCGTCGTCATGGCCGTACTCCTCGGGTCCCCGGTTGTTCGGGTCCATAGGTTCAAGCCCCCCAAAAGCGTCTCGTGTGCCGTCAGTGGCCCCTCCCGGCCGGCAGCACACCGCGCTGTCGCTTCTGGTCCGGGCCCGCTGGAAGGGATGCAGACAGCGGGCGACCGAACCCTAAACCTTCGCACAGTATCTACGACAGCCCGGGGTACCGCGCCGTCCGAGACGTCACAGTCTCGTGAGGATTGCGCGGGACCTGCGTTTCGCCACGTCGGCCCGGGTCAGACGCGGGGCAGCGACTCCACGCCGATGCCGCCCTCGATCGCCAGGATGCGGTGCAGCCGGGTGGCGACCAGGAGGCGTTGCATCTGCGGAGGTACGTCGCGCAGCACCAGCCGGCGGCCGCAGCGCCCGGCCCTGCGGTGGGCTCCCATGATCACGCCGAGACCGGTGGCGTCCCAGGAGTCCAGCTCGGACAGGTCGAGCACCAGGTCGCCGACTCCGTCGTCGACGGCCGAGTGCAGGACCGTACGGGCGTCCGCCGCGCTGCGGACGTCGAGGCGGCCCCCGACGACCAGCTCGGCGTGGTCGCCCCTGATGTACATATGCGCTCCCCGTGAGTGCGTGCAGTACTCCACGAATGTGATGTCCAGTGATGACACCTCTGACTGCGCGGGGCGGTCAGAGGTTGCCGTCTGTAAGCGAACCGATACCGAATTCACCCCCACGTGTGAAACCTGAGGGGTTTGTGCGGTTACGGTGACGGAAAAAGCCGTCAGTGCTTGTAGAAGCCCTGCCCGCTCTTGCGTCCGATGTCACCGGCGTCCACCATCCGGCGCATCAGCTCCGGCGGGGCGAACTTCTCGTCCTGGGACTCGGTGTAGATGTTGCTGGTCGCGTGCAGCAGGATGTCGACGCCGGTCAGGTCCGCCGTGGCGAGCGGGCCCATGGCGTGGCCGAAGCCCAGCTTGCAGGCGAGGTCGATGTCCTCGGCGGTCGCCACGCCCGACTCGTAGAGCTTGGTCGCCTCGACGACGAGGGCGGAGATGAGACGGGTGGTCACGAACCCCGCCACGTCCCGGTTCACCACGATGCAGGTCTTGCCGACGGACTCGGCGAACTCCCGCGCGGTGGCGAGGGTTTCGTCGCTCGTCTTGTAGCCGCGGACCAGCTCGACGAGCTGCATCATGGGCACCGGCGAGAAGAAGTGCACGCCGACGACGCGCTCCGGGCGCTCGGTGGCCGCCGCGATCTTGGTGATGGGGATCGCGGAGGTGTTGGAGGCGAGCACGGCGTCCGGGCGGACGATCTTGTCGAGCGCGCGGAAGATCTCGTGCTTGACCTCGAGCTTCTCGAAGACGGCCTCGACGACGACGTCGGCGTCGGCGGCCGCGTCCAGATCGGTGGTCGCGGTGATCCGGGCGAGGGCCGCGTCGGCGTCGTGCGCCTCCAGCCTGCCCTTGCTCACGAACTTGTCGTACGAAGCCTTGATGCCGTCGGTGCCGCGCTTCAACGCCTCGTCGGTGACGTCCCTCAGGACCACGTCCCAGCCCGCCTGGGCGGAGACCTGGGCGATGCCGGAACCCATCAAGCCGGCGCCGATGACGGCAAGCTTCCGTGCCACTGTTGCGACTCCCCTTTGAAACGCCTTACGCCCTGTTTACGTTGCCTCTGCGGCGGACACTAGCGCTCGTGAAGGGCTGTGTGACCGGTTAGTAACGCGCGTCACGTCTCATCTGACGGACATCACACCGGTAGCTGTCACGAGTGGTCTCGTACGGCGTAGTTGAGCACCTTATCGCTCAACAACTCCTCCATGCGGTCGAGAAGCACCAGCGTCTCTCGTGACACTTCGTCCGGTTCGCGCCCCGCGACCATCTCGCGTCCGATGGCGCCCATGACCGTGTGGTGCAGCCAGTTGATCTGACCGGCGATCAGGGCGGGCAGCGGATCGCCGGGGGCGGCGCCGGTCTCCTCGCGCAGGGTCTCCTCCAGGTTCTCCTGGACCTCCTGCTGGATGCTCCACAGCCGGGAGCGCAGCGCGGGCGCGTCCTGGATGACCCGCATGAAGCGGTCGTAGCCCTTCAGCAGGCCGACCCGCGGTGAGACCGCCTCGACCTCCTCGCGCAGTTCCCGCAGGACGGCCGCGGCCGCCGACTCCCCGGCGTCGCGGCCGCGCACCCAGCGCGAGAGGCGGTCGACGACACCCTTGCTGCGGTCGAGGAAGAGGTCCTCCTTGGCCGGGAAGTAGTTGTAGACGGTGTTGACGGAGACGTTCGCGGCGTCGGCGACCTCGGCGACGGTCACCGCGTCGAACCCGCGCTCGACGAACAGGGCTGTGGCGACGTCCGAGATGTACTGCCGGGTCTGCCGCTTCTTCCGCTCCCTGAGCCCCTCTGCCATGTCGGCATCGTAGACGTTCCTGGGTCTCCTTGATTTTTGGAGTCATTGCAAAATTTCAGGGACTCTGTTTTTCTGGGGGGCATGACAGCAGTCATCAGCGCGGCCGGACTGGCCCGCACCTTCCGTACCAAGCACGGGCCCGTCGAGGCCGTCCGCGGCGTCGACCTCACCGTCCGGGCGGGCGAGATCCTCGGCTTCCTCGGCCCGAACGGCGCCGGCAAGACCACCACCCTCCGGATGCTCACCACCCTCCTGGCCCCCACCGGCGGGACCGCCACCGTCGCCGGCCACGACCTCGCGACCGACGCCGCGGGGGTGCGGCGGGCGTGCGGGTACGTGGCCCAGTCGAGCGGGACCGACCCACAGATCTCCGTGCGGGAGGAACTGGTCACCCAGGGCCGCTTCTACCGGCTGACCAGAGCCCTGGCCGCCGCCCGCGCCGCCGAGCTGGCCCGCGACCTGGACCTCACCGAGCTGCTCGACCGCAGGTGCGGCACGCTCTCCGGCGGTCAGCGCCGCCGCCTCGACATCGCGATGGCGCTCACGCACCGGCCGGAGGTGCTGTTCCTCGACGAACCGACGACGGGACTCGACCCCGGCAGCCGCGCCGACCTGTGGGACCTGATCCGCTGGCTGCGCGACGAGCACGGCACGACCGTCTTCCTGACCACCCACTACCTCGACGAGGCCGACGCCCTCTCCGACCGCCTCGTGATCGTCGACAAGGGCGTGGTCGTGGCCGAGGGCACACCGAGCGCCCTGAAGCTGGAGCACACGGGCTCGATCGACGCCCCGCTCCAGGACACGTTCCTCGCGATCACGGGCCGGGGTCCGGCCCCGGCCGACGCAGCCCCCGTAGCCGTATAGGAAGGCCGTACCGGAAAGCCATGCTTCTTCACGACACCGCGATCGTCTACGGCCGCTACCTCCGTCAGTCCCTGCGCTCCCGCTTCGCGCTGCTGTTCGGCGTCCTGATGCCGCTGCTGTACCTGGTCTTCTTCGGCCCGCTGCTCACCGGGCTCCCGCTCGGCGGGCGCGGCAGTTCCTGGCAGGTGCTGGTGCCGGGACTGCTGCTCCAACTCGGACTGTTCGGCGCACTGTTCGCGGGCTTCATGATCATCCTTGAGAAGGGCCAGGGCATCCTGGAGCGCATGCGGGTCACGCCCGTCAGCCGGCTCGCCCTGCTGCTGGGCAGGGTGCTGCGGGACGCCACGGTCTTCGTCCTCCAGGCGGTGCTGCTGGTGCTGGCCGCCGTCGCGATGGGACTGCGGGCTCCGCTGGCCGGAGTCCTGATCGGCTTCGGGTTCGTCGCCCTGCTGACCGTCTCGCTGGCCTCGCTGTCGTACGCGCTTGCGATGAAGGTCCGCACACCGCAGGAGTTCGGTCCGCTGGTCAACGCGGTCAGCATGCCGTCCATGCTGCTGTCCGGCCTGATGCTCCCGATGACCCTGGGCCCGGCCTGGCTGGACGTCCTCTCGCACTTCATGCCGTTCCGCTATCTGGTGGACGCCATGCGGGACGCCTACGTCGGCGCGTACACCACGGACCACATGCTGTACGGCGTCCTGGTCGCCGTCGGCCTCGCGGTCCTGGCCGTGACGGTCGGCACACGCGTCTTCCGCACGGCCGGGGCGTAATTACGCTGGCCCCATGGTCAATCTGACGCGCATCTACACCAGGACCGGCGACCAGGGCACCACCGCCCTCGGCGACATGAGCCGGGTCGCCAAGACCGATCTGCGGATCTCCGCGTACGCGGACGCCAACGAGGCGAACGCGGTGATCGGCACGGCGATCGCGCTGGGCGGGCTCGACGAGGAGGTCGTCGCGGTCCTGACCCGGGTGCAGAACGACCTGTTCGACGTCGGCGCCGACCTGTCCACGCCCGTGGTCGAGAACCCGCAGTTCCCGCCCCTGCGGGTCGAGCAGTTCTACGTCGACAAGCTGGAGGCGGACTGCGACCGCTTCAACGAGCGGCTGGAGAAGCTCCGCTCCTTCATCCTCCCCGGCGGCACCCCGGGCGCGGCCCTGCTCCACCAGGCCTGCACGGTGGTACGCCGGGCCGAGCGCTCGACGTGGGCGGCCCTCGAAGTCCACGGCGACACGATGAACCCGCTCACCGCGACCTACCTGAACCGGCTCTCGGACCTGCTGTTCATCCTGGCCCGCACGGCCAACAAGGACGTGGGCGATGTCCTGTGGGTACCCGGCGGGGAGCGCTAACGCTCGCGCTTCGGGAAGAGCGTGTAGCTGCCCGCGATGACCAGGTTGATGCCGATCAGCCACAGCATGCGCTGCTGCCAGGCGCGCAGCGACTCGGTCCGGCCGTCGCCGACGTACCAGACCGCGGCCTGGAGCAGGGCCGTGGCGACGACCGCGGCGAGGATCCAGCGGCCCGCGACCTTCCACTCGTGGACGGCGCGGGCCGTACCGTACTTCGGCGGCCGCACCGGCGGCGGGCCGCCCGCGAACCGGTGGGCGACCCGGGCGTCCGCCCACTTGACGGTCGAGTGGCCGAGACCCACGGTGAAGCCGATGTAGACGGCGGCCAGGCCGTGCTTCCAGTCCGGTTCGGCACCGTTCCTCAGGTCGATCGCGGTGACCGCGAACAGCACGAGCTCCAGCAGCGGCTCGCACAGCAGCAGGGCCAGTCCCACCCGCGGCATGCGCAGCACGTAACGGAAGGCCAGCCCCGCTGCCAGCAGCACCCAGAAGGCCACCTCACAGGCGATGATCAGTCCGACGACCACGACACGCTCCCTCCGCTCACCCTTCCAGGCTCCCGGCGCTCCCGGCCCCTTTCGTCGTCGGCGGTGAGGAAACCGCCGTACATCGAAAGATGCAGTCCAGGACCGTTCTGCGGGATCAGGCGTGGCGGGCGGAGACCGTGTTGGATGGGTTCATGGCCCTCCCCCGCCCGCACCGCTTCGACGTGTACATCGCGGTCGGCGGGCTGCTCGGCGGTCTGCTGCTGGTGGGCATCGGTCTGAGCACCCGGCCCGCGGACGACCCGGTCACCCTCTTCGACGGCCCGTGGCCGGTCCTCGTGCCGCTCACCGTGCTGTCCGGCTGCGAGCTGCTGCGCCGCACGGCTCCCCGCACGGCCCTGCTGACCGGCACCCTCGCGGTCTGCGCCGACGTCCTGACCCAGGGCAACCTCTCCACGGTCATGATGTTCACCGACGTCGTCTACGCGGCCGTGCTGTACGGCCCGCTCGCCTCGGCCCGGCGCATCCAGTGGATCACCGGGCTGCTGACCATCGCCGCGACGCTGGTGCCGTTCGCGGTGTGGCGGGTGCCGGAGGCGCTGCTGATCGGCGTGGTCGTCGGGGTGGTGGCGTACGCGCCCGCCTCCACCGGCTGGATCGTGCGCAACCACCGGGACGCCGCCGAGGCCGCCCGGTTGCGCGCCGAACAGACCGCGCTGCTCGCCGAGATGGACCGCGCCCAGGCCGTCACCGCCGAACGCGCGCGGATGGCACGGGAGTTGCACGACATGGTGGCCAACCACCTGTCGGCGATCGCCATCCACTCCACGGCCGCGCTCTCCATCGACGAACCGGCCACCTCCCGACAGGCCCTGTCCGTCATCCGGGAGAACAGCGTGGCGGGCCTCGCCGAGATGCGGCGCCTGATCGGCATCCTGCGGGACGGCGACGACGAGCCCGCCGCCGTCCCCACCCTCGACGGCCTCACCGCCCTCGTCGAGGGCGCCCGCGCCAACGGCCTGGACGTCACCCTGGACGCCTGCCACGACGGCACCGTGCCCGCCCCCGTCGAGCTCGCCGCCTACCGGATCGTCCAGGAGTCCCTGACCAACGCCCTCAAGCACGCCCGCCCCGGCCCGGTCACGGTGTGCCTCGCCGAGCTGGACGGGACGCTGACGGTCGAGGTGAGCAGTCCGTACGGCGACCGGGACGGACCGCGCGCCCCCGGCTCCGGCGCCGGTCTGGTCGGGATGCGCGAGCGGGCCGCGCTGCTGGGCGGCACGTTCGACGCCGGTCCCGAGGGTCCCGGCGGGGCGCGCTGGACCGTACGCGCCACCCTCCCCCTGCGTGAAGGAGTCCCCGAATGATCCGCGTCCTCGTCGCCGAGGACCAGTCCGCCGTGCGCGCCGGACTCGTCCTCATCCTGCGCAGCGCCCCCGGCATCGAGGTGGTCGGTGAGGCCGCGGACGGTGAGCAGGCGGTGGCGCTGGCCCGGGAGCTGCGGCCGGACCTGGTGCTGATGGACGTGCAGATGCCGCGGCTGGACGGGGTGTCGGCGACGCGGCAGGTCGTCGGGGAGAGGCTCGCGGACGTGCTCGTGCTGACCACCTTCGACCTCGACGAGTACGTGTTCGGGGCGCTGCGGGCCGGCGCGGCCGGTTTCCTGCTGAAGAACACGGAGGCGAAGGACCTGATCGCGGCCGTGCGCACGGTGGCCCGGGGGGAGGGCATCGTCGCCCCGGCCGTCACCCGGCGGCTGATCGCCGAGTTCGCGGCCGGGCCGGTGCGCGGGACGGGCGCCGACCCGGCCGTCCTCGACACCCTCACCCGCCGGGAGCGCGAGGTGCTCTCCTGCCTCGGGGAGGGGCTGTCCAACGCCGACATCGCGGGCCGTCTCGACATGGCGGAGGCGACGGTCAAGACGCACGTCAGCCGGCTGCTGGGGAAGCTGGAGCTGCGCAGCCGGGTGCAAGCGGCGGTTCTCGCGCAGGAGTTGAGGGTTTAGACGGCGTCCGCACATGAGAGTGGTCCAGACCTATTGACCCGTGGTCCAGACCTTTCTATTCTCGCGGCACCGTGGGTGTGAAGGCTCAGTCACGCCCCCAACTCCCCTAGGAGGCGCACGATGCGCTTCAGACACAGAGCCGCGGCAGGGTTCGCGACGCTGTTGCTCCCCTTCGCCGGCCTGGTCGGCCTCGCGAGCCCCGCCCAGGCCGCGACCTCCGCCACCGCGACCTACGCCAAGACCCAGGACTGGGGCACCGGCTTCGAGGGCAAATGGACGGTGAAGAACACCGGTACCACCAGCCTCAGTTCCTGGACCGTCGAGTGGGACTTCCCCTCCGGCACCTCCGTCAGCTCCGCCTGGGACGCCGACGTCACCTCCTCCGGCACCCACTGGACCGCCAAGAACAAGTCCTGGAACGGCACCCTCGCCCCCGGCGCCTCCGTCTCCTTCGGCTTCAACGGCGCCGGCAGCGGATCCCCCGCCAACTGCAAGCTGAACGGCGGCAGCTGTGACGGCGGCTCCACCCCGGGCGACGCGGCACCGTCCGCCCCCGGCACCCCCACCGCCTCCGACGTCACCAACACCTCGGTGAAACTGGCCTGGAGCGCGGCCACCGACGACAAGGGCGTCAAGAACTACGACGTGCTGCGCGACGGCGCCAGGGTGGCGACCGTGACGACGACGTCGTACACGGACACCGGTCTCACCGCCGGCACCTCCTACTCGTACACCGTGCAGGCCCGTGACACCGCCGACCAGACGGGACCGGCCAGCGGGGCGGTCGCGGTCAAGACCACCGGCGGCACCACCGACCCGCCGCCCACCGGCGACAAGGTCAAGCTCGGCTACTTCACCGAGTGGGGCGTCTACGGCCGCAACTACCACGTCAAGAACCTGGTGACCTCGGGCTCCGCCTCGAAGATCACCCACATCAACTACGCGTTCGGCAACGTCAAGAACGGTCAGTGCACCGTCGACGACACCTACGCCGCCTACGACAAGGCCTACACCGCCGACCAGTCCGTCAGCGGCACCGCCGACACCTGGGACCAGCCGCTGCGCGGCAACTTCAACCAGCTGCGCCAGCTCAAGGCGAAGTACCCGCACATCAAGGTGCTGTACTCCTTCGGCGGCTGGACCTACTCCGGCGGCTTCGGCCAGGCCGCGCAGAACCCGGCCGCGTTCGCCAAGTCCTGCAAGGCGGTCGTGGAGGACCCCCGCTGGGCCGATGTCTTCGACGGCATCGACATCGACTGGGAGTACCCCAACGCCTGCGGCCTGACCTGTGACACCTCCGGCGCCGCCGCCTTCAAGAACCTGATGTCCGCGCTGCGCACCGAGTTCGGCTCGAACTACCTGGTCACCGCGGCCATCACGGCCGACGGCTCCTCCGGCGGCAAGATCGACGCGGCCGACTACGGCGGCGCCTCCCAGTACCTGAACTGGTACAACGTGATGACGTACGACTACTTCGGCGCCTTCAACGCGCAGGGCCCGACCGCCCCGCACTCGCCGCTGACCTCGTACGCCGGCATCCCGCAGGCGGGCTTCAACTCCGCCGACGCGATCGCCAAGCTGAAGTCGAAGGGCGTGGCCTCGAACAAGCTGCTGCTCGGCATCGGCTTCTACGGCCGCGGCTGGACCGGTGTCACCCAGGCCGCCCCCGGCGGCTCGGCGACCGGCGCGGCACCCGGCACCTACGAGGCGGGCATCGAGGACTACAAGGTCCTCAAGAACTCCTGCCCCGCCACCGGCACCGTCGCGGGCACGGCGTACGCCTACTGCGGCAACAACTGGTGGTCCTACGACACTCCCGCCACGATCGCCGGGAAGATGACCTGGGCCAAGAACCAGGGCCTCGGCGGCGCGTTCTTCTGGGAGTTCAGCGGCGACACGAGCAACGGCGAGCTGGTGAGCGCCATCAACAGCGGCCTGAGCTGAACGACGATCCACTGAGGGCGCGCGGCCTGGTGCCGCGCGCCTTCGGCGTACTCCCCCCAGGGCCGTTCGGCCCTCACCGAGGGACCATCAGCGGCCGAGAGACAGCTCCCGAGCGGGAACAATCGATATCTCGACCGCAAGCGGAATGACTCATTCGGGGGGAAGAATGAAACGCAGGTCAAGCAACAGGCGAAACTCCGGCGCCCCTTCTGCCAGGCCCAGGACGGCCTACGTGGGGATGTTCGCCGGGACGACGGTCGCGGCACTCCTGGCCGCCTGGCCCGTCAGCGTCACCGTGACCCTCGGCTCCTCAGGCCACGTTGACACGCTGACCGGGGGGAGCTGCCTCCAGCCACGCGAGGAAACCGGTCAGCGCGTCCTCGCTCATGGCCAGTTCAAGGCGCGTGCCGCGGTGCAGACAGGTCAGGATCACGGCGTCGGAGAGAAGGGCCATCTCCTCCTCCCCGTCGGGAAGACGGCGGCCGGCCACCTCGATCGCGGCCCGCTCCAGGACGCGGCGCGGGCGATAGGCGTAGGAGAAGACGCGGTACCACTCGACGCGGTCGCCGTTGTAGCGGGCCACGCCGTAGCTCCAGCCCTTGCCGCTGGTGTCGGTCTTCTCCGGGACGTCCCAGCGCAGGGAACAGTCGAAGGTACCGCCGGAGCGCTGGATGAGTCTGCGCCGCAGACCGAAGACGAACAGCCCCAGTACCACCAGGGCCACGACGATTCCGCACACAGTCAGAGCGAGGACCATCGACACCGACCTCCTCGTCTCCTAGGTACCTTCAATAGGTAACGGAACGGAAAAAACATCCAGATCTGCCTCAGCCGCGACCGGCTCCGGATCACTCCGGTGCCGGCCGCGGCTGAGGGACGTCATACGGCTCCGCGCGGTCTCAGCGCGTCGCCGCCGCACGCAGTCGTACGTCCGCGCGACGCTCGGCGGCGGCATCGCCCTCCGCCTTCGCGCGCTCCAGCTCCCGCTCCGCGCGCTGGACGTCGATCTCGTCCGACAGCTCGGCGATCTCGGCCAGCAGCGACAGCTTGTTGTCGGCGAACGAGATGAAACCGCCGTGCACCGCGGCGACGACCGTCCCGCCGTCGCTCGTGCGGATGGTCACCGGGCCCGACTCCAGCACACCGAGCAGCGGCTGGTGACCGGGCATGACGCCGATGTCGCCGGACGTGGTGCGCGCGACGACCAGGGTGGCCTCGCCGGACCAGACCTCTCGGTCGGCCGCGACCAGCGCGACGTGCAGCTCAGCAGCCAAGGTGGCTCCTCGGGTCACCACCCGGCGGTTCGGCCGGGTGTTGGTTACAAGTCTAGTGGGCGTGAATGAGGGGGCGGGACGTGCCCCGCCCCCTCACGTGTGAACCACAGGGTTCACTCAGAACTCAGGCAGTTCAGGAGACGCCGAGCTCCTTGGCGTTGGCCTTGAGGTCCTCCAGGCCACCGCACATGAAGAACGCCTGCTCCGGGAAGTGGTCGAACTCGCCGTCACAGATCGCGTTGAACGCGGTGATCGACTCGTCCAGCGGCACGTCCGAACCGTCGACGCCGGTGAACTGCTTGGCGACGTGGGTGTTCTGCGACAGGAAGCGCTCGACGCGGCGGGCACGCTGGACGACCAGCTTGTCCTCCTCGCTGAGCTCGTCGATGCCGAGGATCGCGATGATGTCCTGGAGGTCCTTGTACTTCTGGAGGATCCCCTTGACGCGCATGGCGGTGTCGTAGTGGTCCTGCGCGATGTAGCGCGGGTCCAGGATCCGGGACGTGGAGTCCAGCGGGTCCACGGCCGGGTAGATGCCCTTCTCGGAGATCGGACGGGACAGAACCGTCGTCGCGTCGAGGTGGGCGAAGGTGGTGGCCGGGGCCGGGTCGGTCAGGTCGTCCGCGGGGACGTAGATCGCCTGCATCGAGGTGATCGAGTGACCACGGGTCGAGGTGATGCGCTCCTGGAGGAGACCCATCTCGTCGGCCAGGTTCGGCTGGTAGCCCACCGCGGAGGGCATACGGCCGAGCAGGGTCGACACCTCGGAACCGGCCTGGGTGAAGCGGAAGATGTTGTCGATGAAGAACAGCACGTCCTGCTTCTGCACATCGCGGAAGTACTCCGCCATGGTCAGACCGGCCAGCGCCACGCGCAGACGGGTGCCCGGGGGCTCGTCCATCTGACCGAAGACCAGCGCGGTCTTGTCGATGACGCCGGAGTCCGACATCTCCTCGATGAGGTCGTTGCCCTCACGGGTGCGCTCGCCGACACCGGCGAACACGGAGACACCGTCGTGGTTGTTGGCGACGCGGTAGATCATCTCCTGGATGAGCACCGTCTTGCCGACGCCGGCACCGCCGAACAGACCGATCTTTCCACCCTTGACGTACGGGGTGAGGAGGTCGATGACCTTGACGCCGGTCTCGAACATCTCGGTCTTCGACTCGAGCTCGTCGAAGTTCGGGGCCTTGCGGTGGATGGACCAGCGCTCGCCGTCGTACTGCTCGTCGACGTTCAGCACCTCACCGAGGGTGTTGAACACCTTGCCCTTGGTGAAGTCGCCGACCGGGACGGTGATGCCCGTGCCGGTGTCGGTGACCGGGGCCTGGCGGACCAGACCGTCGGTGGGCTGCATGGAGATGGTGCGGACCAGGCCGTCACCCAGGTGCTGGGCGACCTCCAGGGTCAGCGTCTTCTTCGCGCCGTCCTGGGCCGGGTCGGCCACCTCGACGTGAAGGGCGTTGTAAATCTCCGGCATCGCGTCGACGGGGAACTCCACGTCGACGACCGGGCCGATGACCCGGGCGACGCGGCCCGTGGCAACGGCCGTCTCAACTGTCGTCGTCATTACCTGTCACTCCCCGCGGTCGCGTCGGCCAGGGCTGCGGAGCCACCGACGATCTCGCTGATTTCCTGGGTGATTTCGGCCTGGCGGGCCGCGTTGGCAAGTCGGGAGAGCGTGGTGATGAGCTCTCCCGCGTTGTCGGTGGCCGACTTCATCGCGCGCCGCGTGGCGGCGTGCTTGGAGGCGGCCGACTGGAGCAGCGCGTTGTAGATACGGCTCTCCACGTAGCGCGGCAGCAGGGCGTCGAGGACGTCCTCCGCCGAGGGCTCGAAGTCGTAGAGCGGGAGGATCTCGCCCTGCGGCTTGGCCTCCTTCGCCACCTCTTCGAGGCTGAGCGGCAGCAGACGGTCGTCGAGCGCCGTCTGCGTCATCATCGAGACGAACTCGGTGAACACGATGTGGAGTTCGTCCACACCGCCCTCGGCCGTGTCCTTCTCGATGGCCTCGATCAGCGGGCCCGCGACCTTCTTGGCGTCCGCGTACGTGGGCTCGTCGGTGAAGCCGGTCCACGACTCCGCGATCTTGCGCTCACGGAAGTTGTAGTGCGCGACACCACGGCGGCCGACGACGTAGATCTCGACCTCCTGGCCTTCGCGCTCCAGCCGCTCGGTGAGCCGCTCCGCCTGCTTGATGGCGTTGGAGTTGAAGGCGCCGGCCAGACCGCGGTCGCTCGTCAGGAGCAGCACCGCGGACCGCGTGACCGTGTCGGCCTTCGTGGTCAGCGGGTGCTTCGTGTTCGAGCCGGTACCGACCGCCGTGACCGCGCGCGTGAGCTCGGTCGCGTACGGCGTGGAGGCCGCCACCTTGCGCTGCGCCTTGATGACGCGCGAGGCGGCGATCATCTCCATCGCCTTGGTGATCTTCTTGGTCGCGGTGACGGATCGGATGCGACGCTTGTAGACCCGGAGCTGGGCTCCCATGAGTCAGGTCCCTTCCTTACGTCACTTGGCGGCGGCCGGGGCGTCCTCGCCGAGAAGCTTGCCGTCCGAGGTCTCGAACTGCTTCTTGAAGTCGGCGATCGCGTCGGCAACAGCGGTGAGGGTGTCGTCCGACATCTTGCCGCCCTCCTTGATGGAGGTCATGAGGCCCTGCTCCTTGCGGTGCAGGTACTCCAGGAGCTCCTTCTCGAAGCGGCGGATGTCGTTGACCGGCACGTCGTCCATCTTGCCGGTGGTGCCCGCCCAGACGGAGACGACCTGGTCCTCGGTCGCCATCGGCTGGTACTGGGGCTGCTTGAGCAGTTCGACCATGCGCTGGCCGCGCTCGAGCTGCGCCTTCGACGCGGCGTCCAGGTCGGAACCGAAGGCGGCGAACGCCTCCAGCTCACGGAACTGGGCGAGGTCCACGCGCAGACGACCGGAGACCTGCTTCATCGCCTTGTGCTGCGCGGAACCACCGACTCGGGAGACGGAGATACCGACGTTCAGCGCGGGGCGCTGACCGGCGTTGAACAGGTCCGACTCCAGGAAGCACTGGCCGTCGGTGATGGAGATGACGTTGGTCGGGATGAACGCCGAGACGTCGTTGGCCTTGGTCTCGACGATCGGCAGACCCGTCATCGAGCCCTTGCCCATGTCGTCGGAGAGCTTCGCGCAGCGCTCCAGCAGACGGGAGTGCAGGTAGAAGACGTCACCCGGGTAGGCCTCACGGCCCGGCGGGCGGCGCAGCAGCAGGGACACGGCGCGGTAGGCGTCGGCCTGCTTCGAGAGGTCGTCGAAGATGATGAGGACGTGCTTGCCCTCGTACATCCACTGCTGGCCGATGGCCGAACCGGTGTACGGCGCCAGGTACTTGAAGCCGGCCGGGTCGGACGCCGGGGCGGCGACGATGGTCGTGTACTCCAGCGCGCCGGCCTCTTCGAGGGCACCGCGCACGGAGGCGATGGTGGAGCCCTTCTGACCGATGGCGACGTAGATGCAGCGGACCTGCTTGTTCACGTCGCCCGAGCGCCAGTTGTCGCGCTGGTTGATGATCGTGTCGACGGCCAGGGCGGTCTTGCCGGTCTGACGGTCACCGATGATCAGCTGACGCTGGCCACGGCCGATCGGGGTCATCGCGTCGACGGCCTTGTAGCCGGTCTCCATCGGCTCGTGCACCGACTTGCGCTGCATGACCGTGGGGGCCTGCAGTTCGAGGGCGCGGCGGCCGGTGGTCTCGATCTCGCCGAGGCCGTCGATCGGGTTGCCGAGCGGGTCGACGACGCGGCCGAGGTAGCCCTCGCCGACGGCCACGGAGAGGACCTCACCGGTACGGGAGACCGGCTGACCCTCCTCGATGCCGCTGAACTCACCGAGGACGATGGCGCCGATCTCGCGCTCTTCCAGGTTGAGCGCGAGGCCGAGGGTGCCGTCCTCGAACTTCAGCAGTTCGTTGGCCATGGCCGAGGGCAGACCCTCGACCTTCGCGATGCCGTCGCCGGCAAGGGTGACCGTACCGACCTCCTCGCGCGAGGCCGCGTCCGGCTTGTACGACTGGACGAAGTTCTCCAGCGCGTCCCGGATCTCCTCCGGCCGGATCGTGAGCTCCGCCATCTGGGTTCCCTGCTCTCCTTGTTGGGCCCGAAGTTTCACTTTGGGGGTCTGGGGGCGACCCCCAGGATTCTTCATGTACGGCCCAACCAGGGCCGTCGTCCGTACGTACTGCTATGAAGTTGCTGCTAGCCCGCCAGGCGGCGGCCGGCGTCCTCGATGCGGTCCGCGACGGAGCCGTTGATGACCTCGTCGCCGACCTGCACCCGGATCCCGCCGAGGACCGCGGGGTCCACGTCGAGGTTGAGGTGCATCTGGCGGCCGTAGAGCTTCGCCAGGGCACCGCCCAGACGCAGTTTCTGCTGGTCGCTCAGCGGAACCGCCGAGGTGACGACGGCCACCGTGCGGTCCCGGCGCTCGGCGGCGAGCTTGGACAGGAACTCCAGTCCCGCCTCCAGGCTACGTCCCCGGGGCGCGGCCACAAGGCGCGTCACCAGTCGCTCGGTCGTCGCATCGGCACGGCCGCCGAGCAGGCTGCGCAGCAGCTCGCCCTTGGCCGACGCCGTCGCGGCGCGGTTCGTCAGCGCGGCGCGCAGCTCGGTGTTCGAGGAGATGATCCGGCCGAACCGGAACAGCTCGTCCTCGACGTTGTCGAGCTTGCCCCGCCGCTGGGCGGCGGTGAGGTCGGCGATGCTCGCCAGCTCCTCCAGCGCGTCCACCAGGTCGCGCGACTGCGACCAGCGGGAGCGCACCATGCCGGCCACCAGGTCCGCGGCGGCGCCGCCGACCTGCGTGCCGATCAGGCGCTGGGCCAGTTCGGCCTTGGCCTCGCCGGCCTGCGCCGGGTCGGTCAGGACCCGACGCAGCGACACCTCGCGGTCCAGCAGCGCGGTGACGGCGGCCAGCTCGTCGGCGAGCGAGCCGGCGTCCACGGACGTGTTGTCCGTCAGCGCGTCGAGACGCTCGCGTGCGGCTGCCAGGGCCTCGCGGCTCGCTCCGTGCGCCGTCATCGGGCCGCCTCGGCCGTCTCCTCGAGGTCGTCGAGGAAGCGGTCGATCACGCGGCTCTGCCGGGCGTGGTCCTCGAGGGACTCGCCGACGAGCTTGCCGGCCAGTTCGGTGGCGAGCTTGCCCACGTCCTGGCGCAGCGCGGACGCGGCGGCCTTGCGGTCGGCCTCGATCTGCGCGTGACCGGCGGCGACGATCTCCTCGCGCTGCCGCTGGCCTTCCGCGCGCATCTCGGCGATGAGCGTGGCGCCCTGCTCCTGAGCCTCCTGGCGCAGGCGCGCGGCCTCGTGGCGGGCCTCGGCGAGCTGTGCCTTGTACTGCTCAAGGACGCTCTGGGCCTCGGTCTGCGCGGCCTCGGCCTTCTCGATACCGCCCTCGATGGCCTCGCGACGCTCTTCCAGAACCTTGTTGATGGTCGGGAGGAGCTTCTTGGCGAGGAAGCCGAAGACGATGACGAAGGCGATCAGGCCGATGACGAGCTCCGGCCACGGCGGAATGAGGGGATTCTCCTTCTCCGCCTCGGCCGCAAGCTGAACCAGTGCGTGGTTCACATCAGTGCCTTTCGTCGAATGGGGCTGTCGTCGTGGTTCGTCTTAGTAGACGAACGGCATGACGAGGCCGATGAGGGCCAGCGCCTCACAGAACGCGAAGCCGAGGATCTGGTTACCGCGGATGAGGCCGGCCGCCTCGGGCTGGCGGGCGAGGGCCTGGGTGCCGTTGCCGAAGATGATGCCGACGCCGACGCCCGGGCCGATCGCGGCGAGGCCGTAACCGATGGAGCCGAGGTTGCCTTCGACCGCAGCGAGGGTCTGGAGAGCGGACATGCCGGTTCTTCCTTCTCTTTCAGTGACCGGTGGGGGTTGGCCACCGGATGTCTCTGGGGTGGCGGGACGGTGCTCAGTGGTGCTCGGCGAGCGCGCCCTGGATGTAGGTGCAGGTCAGGAGGACGAAGACGTACGCCTGGACCGCCTGGATGAAGAGCTCGAAGGCCGTCATCACGATGACCATCACGAACGAGACGCCGGAGTAGGCGATGCCGATGCCGTTCAGCATGTACCAGCTGGCGATCGTGAAGAGCAGCAGCAGGGTGTGGCCGGCGAACATGTTCGCGAAGAGTCGCACGGCGTGCGTGAACGGGCGCACCAGCAGGTTCGAGAAGAACTCGATGACCATGGCCAGCGGCAGCACGGCGCCGAGCGACTTGTCGTAGCCCGTCACGTTCTTGAAGAAACCGACGAAGCCGTGCCGCTTGAAGGTCAGCGAGACCCAGGTGATGTAGACGATCGCGGCCAGCACTGCCGGGTAGGCGATGATCGACGTCACCGGGAAGGAGGCCACCGGGATGATCGACCACAGGTTGAGCATCCAGATGAAGAAGAACAGCGAGACGGCGAGCGGTACGTACTTCTCGCCCTCCTTCTTGCCGATCGTCTCGTAGACGACGCCGCGGCGGACGAAGTCGTAGCCGGCCTCGGCGATCATCTGGAGCTTGCCGGGGACGACCTTCGGACGGGCGAAGGCGGCCCAGAAGAAGCCCACGATGATGACCGAGCCGAGCAGGGCCAGCAGCATCGGCTTGTTGAAGTAGAGGCCGTTGCCGTCCGCGTCGCCCCACAGGGGCTCGAACATGAACGAGTGCAGGCCCGGAGCCGGGAAGCCACACCCGTCGAACAGGTGACAGCTCGTGTCGAAAGCGAGCGTCTGCGTCGGGTCAGCACTCACCGCGGGCTCCTTCGTCGTGGCGCATAGGTACGGCAACCTCGTTGTGTCGGCGCGGCGGTAGGCCGCAGTTCGGCACGGGACTGGTGGAACGGATGTGGGGGCGGCCGGGGGGCATCGAGCCTCGCGTTCGAGCAGGCGTCAGCTCCGATGCCCGCGCCCGCGATGCCGCAGTTGGCACCGGACGATAGCAGGGTCTCTCAGTCGCATTTATCCCGGCCCTACCTCTCACGACGAGTGCCCCGTCTTTTCGGGCTTGGAGCCCGAATCGGGTTCGACGTAGAGGATCTTGGACTTCATGTGGGCGCGTGTCTGTGCGGCGATCCAGGTGAGGGTGCCGACGACGAGCGTGAGAGCGAAAGCCTTGGGGTGGAACAGCGTGGTGTTCTTGAACACCGCGACGAAGACGAACAGCAGCAGGATCTGAGCCGTGTAGAGCATCAGGCCCATCGCCTGGAAGAGGTGCGGAAGCGATTTGGCAGTGCGCTGCAGGACGTAGAGGCCGATGCCCATGAAGAGGATCACGACCAGCGTCGCCACTCCCGCCCCGACCGCGCCCTTGCCACCGGCGACCACACCGCTGACGACGGCGGCGACAGCGCCGACGGCGGCCGTGGGCACGGCGGCCTGAGCCAGGATCCGGACGTCGTTGGACGGCATGGCGGCAACTCCGCTTTCAAAGGGGGGGTGTGTCGTCATGGACGAGCCTAGTCCCGGGCTGAGAGTGACCCTCACGCCAAGGGGCCGTCGCACTGCGGTCCTTCGGCTCTGTCCCGGGTTCTCGTGAACCGTATCACAAACTATTTGATGCGGTCTTTACCTAGAAGGTGTGCCTGCTGTCACACATGAGAGTGAAGCTGCGCGTCTGTGCAGGAACGCGGTCGAGTTGTCTGGTATGAGGGCGGTTTGTCACCCCGGCCAAGTCCCACGCGTTGGCAATGCTTTAGTCAGATTCTTACCTTGGGCGTCAGCGCGAGGTCTCGGCCTTACGCCTCTCCGGGACGTGCGAACGGGCGCCCAGCGCGGTCGCGCCATTGACACCCGCCACCCCGACGGCCACCGGAGCGCGCTGCTCCGGCTCGGCGGGCTCCGCGACCACGGCACGCCGACGGCGGCGGTAGCGCGGCGGCACGATGTGCTGGGCCCACATCGGGACGCGCGGGGTGAAGCGCGGCAGCAGGAGCAGCACCAGCCCGATCGCGCTGAGGAACACGACGCCGAGCACGATCCACATGGACGCGGAGTTCACCGAGTAGGCGAGCGAGCCGAAGGCGATCAGCGCCGACCAGAAGTACATGATCCACACCGCCCGGCTGTGCGAGTGCCCGATCTCCAGGAGCCGGTGGTGCAGATGCCCGCGGTCCGCGGCGAACGGCGACTGGCCGCGCCAGGTGCGGCGCACGATCGCCGAGATCAGGTCGGCGGCCGGCACCGCGATGATGGTCAGCGGCAGCAGCAGCGGGATGTAGACGGGGACCGTCTGGTGCACGGCCGCCTTCTCGGAGCCGGCGAACAGCTTGAGGGCGTCCGGGTCGATCTGCCCCGTGATGGAGATCGCGCCCGCCGCCAGCACCAGGCCGATGAGCATCGAGCCGGAGTCGCCCATGAAGATCCGCGCGGGGTGCATGTTGTGCGGCAGGAAGCCCAGGCACATGCCCATCAGGATCGCCGAGAACAGCGTGGCCGGGGCGGCCGCCTCGATGCCGTACGAGTACCAGATGCGGTAGGCGTACAGGAAGAACGCCGCCGCCGCGATGCAGACCATGCCGGCCGCGAGACCGTCGAGGCCGTCGACGAAGTTCACCGCGTTGATGGTGATGACGACCAACGCGACCGTCAGCAGGGTGCCCTGCCACTGGGTCAGCGCGACCGAGCCCACGCTGGGGATGGGCAGCCACAGGATCGTCAGACCCTGCATGACCATCACGCCCGCGGCGATCATCTGGCCGCCCAGCTTGATCAGGGCGTCGATCTCGAACTTGTCGTCCAGGACGCCGATCAGCCAGATCAGGGCCGCCCCGGAGAGCAGCGCACGCGGTTCGTTCGACTTCTCGAAGACCTCGCTGAGGTTGGTCAGGTGGTCGGCGACCAGCAGGCCCGCGCACAGTCCGAAGAACATGGCGATACCGCCGAGCCGCGGAGTCGGTTCCCGGTGCACGTCACGGGCCCTGATCTCCGGCATCGCTCCGGCCACGATCGCGAACTTCCGTACCGGCCCTGTCAGCAGATACGTCACCGCGGCCGTGATGCAGAGCGTCAGCAGGTATTCACGCACAGGCTTCCCCACAGGTCTCGCTGGCCATCTCAGCCCCACACCCTAGCGACGCACGCATATGGTTGTGGACTTCCGGGTAGAGCCGATGGTTGCACGCGCGGCTGTGCACGCAGGTGCGGATACCCCCGCTCAGGCCGGATACGGCGGAAATCCGCCGACCAGGTCCCGCACTTCTTCACGTGCCCGGGCGCTCTCGACCTCGCCGCGCACCACCCCCGCGAGCAGGGCGGCGATCCTCGTCATCTCCTTCTCGGCCATGCCCTGGGTGGTGACGGCGGCGGTGCCGAGGCGGAGTCCGCGGGTGTCCGCGTGCGGCAGCGCACAGCAGTCGAGCACCATCCCCCCGGCCGCCAGCCGGCCCCGTGCCGTGCGCCCCTCGACGCCGAGCGGTGCCGGATCGGCCGTCACCAGGTGGGTGTCGGTGCCGCCGGTGGTGACCGCGAACCCCTCGTCGGCCAGCCCGGCCGCGAGGACCCGCGCGTTGGCGACCACCTGACGGGCGTACGCGGTGAACGCCGGGGTCGCCGCCTCGCCGAAGGCGACCGCCTTCGCGGCGATGGTGTGCATCTGGGCGCCGCCCTGGGTGAACGGGAAGACGGCCCGGTCGACCCGCTCGGCCAGTTCGCTCCCGCAGAGGATCATTCCGCCGCGGGGGCCGCGCAGCACCTTGTGCGTGGTGGCGCAGACGACGTCGGCGTACGGCACCGGACTGGGCGCCGCTCCCCCGGCGACGAGCCCGATGGGGTGGGCGGCGTCGGCGATGAGGTACGCGCCCACCTCGTCGGCGACCTCGCGGAAGAAGGCGTAGTCGATGTGCCGGGGGTAGGCGATGGAACCGCAGACGATCGCCTTGGGGCGGTGGGTGCGGGCCAGGGCGCGCACCTGGTCGTGGTCGATGAGCCCGGTCTCGGCGTCGACGCCGTAGGGGACGAAGTCGAACCAGCGGCCGGAGAAGTTGGCGGGCGAGCCGTGGGTGAGGTGGCCGCCGTAGGGCAGGCCGAGGGCGAGGACGGTGTCGCCGGGGCGCAGCAGCGTGGCGTAGGCGGCCAGGACCGCCGAAGAGCCGGAGTGGGACTGCACGTTGGCGTGCTCGGCGCCGAAGAGGGCCTTGGCGCGGTCCACGGCGAGCCGTTCGGCCACGTCGACGATCTCGCAGCCGCCGTGGTGACGGGCGCCCGGGTAGCCCTCGGCGTACTTGTTGGCCAGCGGCGAGCCGAGCGCGGCCAGGACGGCCGGCGAGCAGAAGTTCTCGGCGGCGACGAGCTGGAGCGTCGACGACTGCCGGTCGAGCTCCCCGAGCAGGATCTCGGCCAGCTCGGGGTCCTGCCGCGCGAGGGCGTCGGCGGTCTGGGGCGCATGGGTGACCGACATGGTGGACTCCGGGGCGTCGACGGTGACGTACGTCCAATGTAGGCCCGGGGCCCGTGGGGTGCCCGGTCGTTACGTCCTTGCGGGTACACCGGTGACCGCGGTGAGGACCGGGGCCGGCGCCTCGTGCGGCCCCGCCCCGACGCGCCGCCCTGCGTCACGTACGCGCGGGAACGCCCGTCAGCGCCGTGACGACCGGGTCCAGCGCCTCGTGTATCTCGTCGCCGATCGAGCGGAAGAAGGTCAGCGGGGCGCCGTACGGGTCGAAGACCTCGTCGGCCTCGGCGGTCGGGGCCAGGAGCCACCCGCGTAGAGCGGCCGCCGCGCGGACCAGGGCGCGTGCGCGGACCACCAGGCCGTCCTCCAGGGGCGGCAGGGTCGCCGGGTCTATCGCCTTCACCAGGCGGGTGAACTCCTTCAGGGTGAAGGTGCGCAGGCCCGCCGAGTGGCCCATGGAGATGACCTGCTGGCGGTGGTCACGGGTGGCGGTCAGGACCAGGTCCGCCATGATCACGTGCTCGTCCAGCAGCTCCCGCCCCGTGAAGCCGGAGGGGTCCGCGCCGAACTCGGCGAGGACGGTCTCCGCGTTGGCCTCCATGGGCGCGCCCTCGTGGCCCCAGGTCCCCGCGCTCTCCACCACCAGGCCGCCCCACAGCGGGTCGCCGAGCCGGTCCGCCAGGGCATGCCGGGTCAGCCGCTCGGTGATCGGCGAGCGGCAGACGTTGCCGGTGCTGACGTGGAGGATGCGGAAGCTGTCACGCGGGAGCCCTGTGAAGGTCCGCGTCTCTTCCCCGTCCCATATGCCACGCCCCGCGTCAGGGGCCGTCAATTCGCCACCTCGAGGTCGGGTACGACCTTCCTGAGCTCGTCCGCGGAGATCGCGCCCGCGCGCAGCAGCAGGGGCACCTCGCGGGTGACGTCGACGATGGAGGAGGGGACGTTGCCGGGGGTCGGGCCGCCGTCGAGGTAGACGGAGACCGAGTCGCCGAGCATGTCCTGGGCCGCGTCGCAGGTCTCCGGCGACGGGTGGCCGGTGAGGTTGGCGGAGGAGACCGCCATGGGGCCGACCTCGGTCAGCAGCTCGATGGCGACGGGGTGCAGGGGCATCCGGACGGCCACCGTGCCCCGGGTGTCGCCCAGGTCCCACTGGAGGGACGGCTGGTGCTTGGCGACGAGCGTGAGCGCGCCCGGCCAGAAGGCGTCGACGAGCTCCCAGGCCAGCTCGGAGAAGTCGGTGACGAGACCGTGCAGGGTGTTCGGGGAGCCGATCAGCACGGGAGTGGGCATGTTGCGGCCCCGGCCCTTGGCCTCCAGGAGGTCGTGGACGGCCTCGGAGGAGAACGCGTCGGCGCCGATGCCGTACACCGTGTCGGTCGGGAGGACCACGAGCTCGCCACGGCGGACGGCGGACGCGGCTTCGCGCAGACCGGTCGTGCGGTCGGTCGCGTCGTTGGTGTCGTATCGCCGTGCCATATCTAGCGGGCCTCCTCGTACACGTACTGCGGGATGGAAGTGCGGGGCGTACTCACGGCAGTGCCTTGCGGGCCGTGGCGAACCGGGGGCGGTTGTTGAGGTCGGGGTGGTCGGCCGCGTCGGCCCAGCCCCGCTCCTCGGTGAAGATCCACGGCACCTGGCCGCCCTGGGTGTCGGCGTGCTCGATGACGACCACGCCGCCGGGGCGCAGGAGCCGGTGCGCGGTCCGTTCCAGACCGCGGATGAGGTCGAGGCCGTCCTCGCCGGAGAACAGGGCGAGTTCGGGGTCGTAGTCCCGTGCCTCGGGGGCGACGTACTCCCACTCGGTGAGCGGGATGTAGGGAGGGTTGGAGATGACCAGGTCGACATGGCCGTCGAGGTCCCGGAAGGCGTCCAGGGCGTTGCCCTGCCGCAGGTCGACCCTGGAGCCCTCGACGTTCTTCCGGGTCCAGCGCAGGGCTTCCTCGGACAGCTCGACGGCGTGCACGCGGGAGCGCGGGACCTCCTGGGCGAGGGCCAGCGCGATGGCGCCGGAACCGGTGCACAGGTCGACGATGCACGGCTCGACGACGTCCATCGCGCGGACGGCGTCTATGGCCCACCCGACCACTGACTCGGTCTCCGGGCGGGGCACGAACACCCCGGGCCCCACCTGGAGTTCGAGGTACCGGAAGTAGGCGAGGCCGGTGATGTGCTGGAGCGGCTCGCGCTGCTCACGGCGCGCGATGACCTCCCAGTAGCGGGCGTCGAAGTCCGCGTCCTTCACGGAGTGCAGCTCGCCCCGCTTCACGCCGTGCACGAACGCGGCGAGTTCCTCCGCGTCGTTGCGCGGCGAGGGCACGCCGGCGTCGGCCAGCCGCTGGGTGGCCTGGGCCACCTCTGCGAGCAGCAGGTTCACGCAAGTCCTCCGTGTCGTACTCGGTCGTGCGTAGGTGCCTGTCAGGCGGCTGCCAGCTTCGCTGCCGAGTCCGCGTCGACACAGGCCTGGATCACCGCGTCGAGGTCGCCGTCCAGGACCTGGTCCAGGTTGTACGACTTGAAGCCGACGCGGTGGTCCGAGATGCGGTTCTCCGGGAAGTTGTACGTGCGGATCTTCTCGGAGCGGTCGACGGTGCGGACCTGGCTGCGCCGGGCGTCGGCGGCATTGCGCTCCGCCTCCTCCTGCGCCGCCGCGAGCAGCCTGGAGCGCAGGATACGCAAGGCCTGCTCCTTGTTCTGCAACTGGCTCTTCTCGTTCTGGCAGGAGGCGACGACTCCGGTGGGGATGTGCGTGATGCGCACGGCGGAGTCGGTCGTGTTGACGGACTGCCCGCCGGGCCCCGAGGAGCGGTAGACGTCGATGCGCAGGTCGTTGGGGTTGATCTCCACGTCGACCTCCTCCGCCTCGGGCGTGACCAGCACACCGGCCGCGGAGGTGTGGATACGGCCCTGGGACTCCGTCGCCGGGACGCGCTGCACCCGGTGCACCCCGCCCTCGTACTTGAGGCGGGCCCACACGCCCTGTCCGGGCTCGGTGGCGCCCTGGCCGCCCTTGGTCTTCACGGCGACCTGGACGTCCTTGTAACCGCCCAGCTCGGACTCGGTGGCGTCGATGATCTCGGTCTTCCAGCCGACGCGCTCGGCGTAGCGCAGGTACATGCGCAGCAGGTCGCCGGCGAACAGCGCGGACTCGTCGCCGCCCGCGCCCGCCTTGATCTCGAGGATGACGTCCTTGTCGTCGCTGGGGTCGCGGGGCACGAGGAGGAGGCGCAGCTTCTCCGTCAGCTCCTCGCGGGCCTTCTCCAGCTCCTTGACCTCGGCGGCGAACTCCGGGTCGTCGGCGCCCAGTTCGCGCGCGGTCTCGATGTCGTCGCCGGTCTGCTTCCAGGAGCGGTACGTGGCGACGATCGGGGTGAGCTCGGCGTAGCGCTTGTTCAGCTTGCGCGCGTTGGCCTGGTCGGAGTGGACCGACGGGTCGGCGAGCTTCTTCTCCAGGTCGGCGTGCTCACCGACGAGTTCCTCGACGGCCTCGAACATCTTGGGCTCCTGAACTGCGTAAGAAAGAGGGTGGGCGGGCGACCAAAAACGCCGGTCCCGGCGCACTCCGAGGAGTGCGGCGTGGACCGGCGCTGGTGGCTCGCTACTTCTTGGCAGCAGCCTTGCCGAAGCGGGCCTCGAAGCGGGCCACACGGCCACCGGTGTCGAGGATCTTCTGCTTGCCCGTGTAGAACGGGTGGCACTCGGAGCAGACCTCGGCGCGGATGGTGCCGCTGGAGATCGTGCTGCGGGTGGTGAACGACGCGCCGCAGGTGCAGGAAACCTGCGTCTCGACGTACTCGGGGTGGATGTCGCGCTTCAAGGTGTCTCCTAGTTCCGGGAGGGCACCGGGTCGCCACCGCGGGCTGCGGGAGCGTGAACCGGGGCCGACGTACCAGTCTGCCAGCACTGGCCGCATCCCCCAAAACGAGGGGGTGCCCCCGTCTATTCCCCCGCGTTCCGGACGGCTCCCTCAGGAGGTCACGACGCCCTTGGCCTGGCCCGTCGCCGTGTCGGCGGTGGCCGACCTCGGGATCGGCCGGTCGTGCTCCAGGGCCGTCCAGATCTGCCGGGCCTTGGCCTCCTGGACGAGGACCCGGTTGGGGTTCGCCGGGTCGTAGCGGACCGGCAGGGTGACCATGGTCATGTCCGACGGGCTGATGCCCTTGAGACCGCTCGCGAAGGAGACCAGGGAGTTCACCGAGCCCAGGTCGGAGTCGGTGGTGACGGCCTTGGTGGCGGTGTCGGCGAGGTCGTACAGCTTCTTGGGGCTGGCCAGCACGCCGACGCTCCTGACCTGCTTGACCAGCGCCTTGATGAAGGCCTGCTGGAGCTGGATGCGGCCGAGGTCGGAGCCGTCGCCGACGCCGTGCCGGGTGCGGACGAGACCGAGGGCCTGCGCGCCGGTGAGCTCGTGGGTGCCGGCCTTGAGGTCGAGGTGGCTGTCGGTGTCCTTGATGTCCCTGGTCGTGGTGACCGTGACCCCGCCGAGTTCGTCGACCAGCTTCTCGAAGCCGCTGAAGTCGACCTCCAGGTAGTGGTCCATGCGGATGTCGGTCATGGTCTCGACGGTCTTGACGGCACAGGCCGCACCGCCGGTCGTGTACGCGGAGTTGAACATGACGTCCGTCGCGGCGTCGTGCTCCTTGCCGTCGGTGTCGGTGCACTCCGGGCGGTCGATCAGGGTGTCGCGCGGTAGGGAGACCACGGCGGCCTTCTTGTGGCCCTCGTACACGTGGATGATCATCGCGGTGTCGGAGCGGGCGCTGCCGTCGTCGGTGCCCCCGCCGAGCTCCCGGTTGGAGCCGGAGCGGGTGTCCGAGCCCAGGACGAGGATGTTCTCGGAGCCGTTGTCGGCCTTCGCGGGCCGGGCGCTGCCGAGGACCTGGTCGATGTCGACGCTCTTGATGTTGCCGTTGAGCTTGAAGTACACGTAGCCGGCCCCGGTGCCGCCCAGCACGACGATCCCCGCGGCAACCCACGCCGTGATCAGCAGGCCCTTGCGCCCCTTGCTGCGGGGTTTGCGGCGGCGTCCCTTGCCACCCGGTTCTCCGGGTATCGGCGTGCTCTCGGCTGACATGTGCTCCTCGAATCTCGTCCGGTCGGTTACCCCCTGTTTTCAGGGTCAGACGTGGTCACGGAAGACCCGTACCGCACCATGTTCGCTCTGCCTGGTCAGACGGCGAAACTCGAGAAAGGGTTGCACAACGGGCTGTGACCACCACGTGCAGCGGTGGTCACAGCCCGTCACGGGAGCATCAGGGGCGAGCCCTGTTCACCAGCGGTTTCAGCCAAAGATGTCGTACTGCTGGAAACCGGTGCCCATGCTGGACCTTGTGGCGAAGATCTCGCTGGTCGCCTTGCCGGTGCCCTTGTACAGGTAGAGCGTGCCGCCGGGCGTGCGGGCCACGAGGTCGGCCCTGCCGTCGCCGGTGATGTCACCGACGGCGTCGAAGGCGTTGTACGTCGTGCTGCTCCAGTTGCGCACCTTCACCCGGGCCGCGAAGACGCCCGTACCGGACTTGCCGGTGCCCTTGTACAGGTAGATGTCGCCCGTGCTCTTGTTGCGGGCGAGCACGTCCGCCTTGCCGTCACCGGTGAAGTCGCCGTGGCCCAGCAGGAAGTTGTACTGGTTCCAGCCGGCGCCGACCCTGACCCGGGCCGCGAAGCTGCCGTCGCCGTTGCCCGGGTAGATCCACAGGACGCCCGCGGAGTCGACCGAGAGCAGGTCGGGCTTGTAGTCGCCGGTCACGTCGCCGGGGGTGACGATCCGGGTGCGGGTCCGCCAGTCGGTGAAGACCTTCTTCGGGGCGGCCCAGGCGCCTCCGGTGGACGACGGGACGAACCGCAGCCAGTAGACGTCACCGGTGGCGGAGACGCGGTACACCAGGTCCTGGAAGCCGTCCCGGTTGAGGTCGGTCTGCCGGACGAGGTTCACGCCGTTCCAGTCGCCCCAGGACTGCCGGGCGGCCAGGGTCGTGCCCTTGGAGTCCAGCTCGTAGCCGACCTTGGTGGAGGAGTTGCGCACCCACAGGTCGGCCTTGTGGTCGAAGTTCAGGTTGGTGTCGTCGACGCGCGGGTAGGCGGCGCCGACGTACTTGCTGACCTTGGTGAAGACGCTGTAGGCGCCCTTGGCGACGCAGTCCGTCACGTTCCAGGAGACGACGCCGACGATCCGCCCGTTCACGACGAGGGGGCCGCCGGAGTCACCGCTGCAGATCGCGGTCGTACCGGAGTCGCTGCCGCTGGCGGCCGGACCCGCGCACGTCATGTGCCCCTTGATGAACCAGGAGCCGTAGGCCGCGGCGCAGGTCGTGTCCGACTTGATGGGCAGCGTGGCCGTCTTCAGCGTCTCGGAGATGGCGTCGCTGGTGGAGCTGGTGCGGCCCCAGCCGTAGACCTTGGCGGTCTTGGCGCCGGTCGTGGCGGGGTCGTAGGAGGCGGTGTCCGTGGACGTCGTCATACGGATCGGGGTCGCCTTGACGGGGGCCGCCAGGGTCAGGACCGCGATGTCGTTGTCGATGGTGTCCTCGTTGTACGACGGGTGGTACCACTGTCGCAGCACGGCCGTGGCGGCACCGCCGTGCAGGTCGCCGTCCTCGGAGAGCAGCTGGGTCGCCCCGGTCACCACGGTGCCGCCCACGGCCCAGTTGGCGCCCTTGACGCAGTGCGCGGCGGTGAGGATCTTCGTCGGCGCGACGACCGCGCCGCCGCAGAAGAAGCCGGTGTCGTCGCTGGTGTCCGTGGTGCCCTTGGTGTCGACGTACCAGAGCTGGGCCATCCACGGGGCGGAGCTGATGGTGGTCGTCGTGCCGCCGATGATCATCGGCGAGACGGTGGAGTCGACCGTGCCGCCGCCGGTCGGCGTCCGGGTCGCGGTGCGGGTGGTGTCCACGACCGTGGCCGCCTCGGCGACGCGCTGCTTCAGCTCGGCCTGCGACGGCGTGGACACGGCGGGCGCGGCCGGTGCCTGCGGTTCGGGCACCACGGTGGCGGCACTCGCCGACGTGGCCAGCAGCGCGGCGGCCACGGCGACGGGCAGTGCGATCCATGCGCGCCGTCTGTACCGGCCGGCGCCTCCGGACATGGGTATGCCCATGCAAGTCCCCCCAAGGGATCAGAAGAAGCTCAGAGATCGAAAATTCGACCGAAGAGCGTGATCGTAAACCAGAGAGGGCCGCCCCCTGGCAACAGGGGCGGCCCTCTTTCCGAACGCTTGACGTCAGTCGCCGTTGCCCGGCGTCGGCGTCGTCTTCTGGATCTGCATCAGGAACTCGGCGTTCGACTTCGTCTGCTTCATCTTGTCGAGGAGCAGCTCCACCGCCTGCTGCTGGTCGAGGGCGTGCAGCACCCTGCGCAGCTTCCAGACGATGGCCAGCTCGTCGGGGGCGAGCAGGATCTCTTCCTTACGGGTACCGGACGCGTCGACGTCCACCGCGGGGAAGATCCGCTTGTCGGCGAGCTTGCGGTCGAGCTTGAGCTCGGCGTTGCCGGTGCCCTTGAACTCCTCGAAGATGACCTCGTCCATGCGGGACCCGGTGTCCACCAGGGCGGTGGCGAGGATGGTCAGCGAACCGCCGTCCTCGATGTTGCGGGCCGCACCGAAGAAGCGCTTCGGCGGGTACAGGGCGGTCGAGTCGACACCACCGGACAGGATGCGGCCGGAGGCGGGCGCGGCGAGGTTGTACGCACGGCCCAGACGCGTGATCGAGTCGAGCAGGACGACGACGTCGTGGCCCAGCTCCACCAGTCGCTTGGCGCGCTCGATGGCGAGCTCGGCGACCGTGGTGTGGTCCTCGGCCGGGCGGTCGAAGGTCGAGGAGATGACCTCGCCCTTGACCGACCGCTGCATGTCGGTGACCTCTTCCGGACGCTCGTCGACCAGGACGACCATCAGGTGGCACTCGGGGTTGTTGTGCGTGATCGCGTTGGCGATCGCCTGCATGATCATGGTCTTGCCGGTCTTCGGCGGGGCCACGATCAGACCGCGCTGACCCTTACCGATCGGCGACACGAGGTCGATGATGCGGGTGGTGAGCACGCCCGGGTCGGTCTCCAGGCGCAGGCGGTCCTGCGGGTACAGCGGGGTGAGCTTGTTGAACTCCGGTCGGCCGCGGCCGTGTTCGGGCGCCATGCCGTTGACGGAGTCCAGGCGGACCAGCGCGTTGAACTTCTCGCGCCGCTCGCCTTCCTTGGGCTGACGCACCGCACCGGTGATGTGGTCGCCCTTGCGCAGGCCGTTCTTGCGGACCTGGGCGAGGGAGACGTACACGTCGTTCGGCCCGGGCAGGTAGCCCGACGTCCGGATGAAGGCGTAGTTGTCGAGGATGTCCAGGATGCCCGCGACCGGGATCAGGACGTCGTCCTCGTTGATCTGCGGCTCGGGGCCGCCCATCTCGTCACGCCCACGGCGGCCGCGGCGGTCGCGGTAACGGCCCCGGCGGCCGCGGCGGCCACCCTCGAAGTCGTCGTCGTCCTGCGGGCCGTTGTCGCGCTGCTGGCGGTCCTGACGGCCGCCGCCCTGCTGCTGGCTCTGCTGCTGGCGGTCCTGACGGCCGCCGCCCTGCTGGTCGTCGCCCTTGCGACGGTCACCACGGTCGCCACGCTCACCGCGGTCACGGCCGCGGTCCCGGCGGTCGCGGCGGCCACGGCCCTCGCCGTCACCGGCGTCGCCCTGCGGCTGCTGCGCGGGCGCCTCGGCCTTGGGCTCGCTCTTCGCCTCGGCCACGACGGTCTCGGGGCTGCCCGCGGGGGCGCCCGCCTCGGCGGTGGCACGGCGGCGACGGCGCTCGACGGGGGCGTCGTCGCCCCCGCGCTCGGCGGCCGGCTGGCCGGGGATCTCGATCTGCTGCTGGGCCACGGCCTTCTCGGCGGGGGCCTCGCCGCCCGCCTCCGCCTTCTTCTCGGCGGCATCGCCGGTACGGGCCTTGGAGGTGGCGCGGCGCTTCGGCTTGGTCTCGGCGGCGTCGCCGGCGGCCGAGGACGCCGCCTTGGGAGCCGCGGCACCTCCCCCGGCCTGCGCCTCCTTGATGACCTCGATCAACTGGCTCTTGCGCATACGCGCGGTGCCCTTGATACCGAGGCCGGATGCGACCTGTTGCAGCTCGGCCAGCACCATGCCGTCGAGGCCGGTACCGCGGCGCCGCCGGGAGCCGGCACCGCTGGCAGGCGCGGAGGCGTCCGTGGCGGGCGCGGCAGCGGTCTCCTCGACACGTGCGCCCATCAGATCGGTGGTGTCGCTCACGAAGGGTCCTTCCCTGGAGCGGACGTCGGCCTGTCTGGCTCGGCGACCGTTTGTGCTGTCCGACGTCGGTCCCATCCTTGTGGACCGTGCCGGGGCGGTGGTCCGCCTGAACGGCGGAGGAATGTGATGACGGCGCTTCCGAGAGCCGTGGCACTGAGTGTCCGTGTCACGTGGCTTGGTCACACCGGTTCCGGAGCGTGCCCGGCAAGTCGCTCAGTGCCCGCGTACGAGGTACTGCCCATGTACGTCGTACGGAACGCAGTGCGGCTTGGGAGGCTCCCGGAAGAATGTCTGTCCCGGACGGGGACGTGAAGCACCTCGCCATGGTGGGGTCGGGTGCAGACTTGAGATTAACACTACCGGATCCAACAAACATTCCCCCTCTCGAAATCCGGCACACGCCGGATCTCAGATGTCACTGGCCGCCGCGAGCGGGAGCACACAGGCCCCCTGGGCGTCGAGTTCCAGCCGGTTGGCGGCCCAGCCCTCGCCCGCCAGGTGGGCCACCTTGTCGGCGCTGTCCGCGTCGGCGAGCGCGAGCACGGTCGGCCCCGCCCCCGAGATGACTGCCGGGACTCCGTCGGCCCGCAGCCGCTCCACCAGTGCGGCGCTCTCCGGCATGGCGGGAGCGCGGTACTCCTGGTGCAGACGGTCCTCGGTGGCCGGCAGCAGCAGCTCGGGGCGCCGGGTCAGGGCCTCGACGAGCAGCGCGGCACGGCCGGCGTTGGCGGCGGCGTCGACGTGCGGGACGGAGCGCGGGAGCAGTCCGCGCGCGGTCTCGGTCAGGACGGGCTTCCCGGGCACGAAAACCACCGGAACGATGGAATCGGCGGGCTCCGTCCTGATCGCCCGGGCGGCGCCGGACTCCATCCAGGAGAGCGTGAAACCGCCGAGCAGACAGGCCGCCACGTTGTCGGGGTGGCCCTCGATCTCGGTGGCCAGCTCCAGGAGCGCGGTGTCGTCGAGCCGGGCCTCGCCGCCTATGGTCACGGCGCGGGCGGCGACGATCCCGGCGCAGATGGCGGCCGAGGAGGAGCCGAGGCCGCGGCCGTGCGGGATGCGGTTGGCGCAGACGATCTCCAGGCCGCGCGGCTGGCCCCCCAGCAGGTCGAACGCGGTGCGCAGGGAGCGTACGAGGAGGTGCTTCTCGTCGCGCGGGAGCGTCTCGCTCCCCTCCCCCGCGATGTCGATGTGCAGCCCGGAGTCGGCCACCCGGACGACGACGTCGTCGTAGAGCCCCAGCGAGAGACCCAGGGCGTCGAAGCCCGGGCCGAGGTTGGCGCTGGTGGCGGGGACGCGCACCCGGACGGCGGCGGCGCGGAAGGCGGGACCGGCCATCTCTCGATGACTCTCCTTGAGCTGCGTGATTGTCGAATGACATTCGATGACGTACGAAGACCCTGCGGGCCGCGGAGACGACACGGCACCCCGCTGTACGCGAGGGCATATGCAGCGGGCGGGTTCGGTACAGCCTATCGAAGGAAGGTTCTGTGGCGACATAGGGCGCACAGGAGGCGCACGATGCGTGTCGTAAGCCCCCTGTGCACCCCTCCTGGGGATGCCCTGCTCAGGCGCCGCGGAACGGGGTCTCAGGCGAGGCCGAGGCGCTCGGCCGCCGTCGCCGCGTCGACCGGGACGGTGACCGGCTGCGGGGCACCCGCGACGGCCCAGTCGGGGTCCTTGAGGCCGTTGCCGGTGACCGTGCACACGATCCGCTGCCCCGGGTCGACCTTGCCCTGCTCGGCCGCCTTCAGCAGACCGGCCACCGAGGCGGCGGAGGCGGGCTCCACGAAGACGCCCTCCTGAGCGGCCAACAGCCGGTAGGCGCGCAGGATCTCACGATCCGTCACCTCGTCGATGAACCCGCCGGACTCCTCCTTCGCCGCGATCGCATACTGCCAGGAGGCGGGGTTGCCGATGCGGATCGCGGTGGCGATGGTCGACGGGTCCTTGACGACCTCGCCGCGCACGATGGGCGCGGACCCGGAGGCCTGGAAGCCCCACATCCGGGGCGTCCCGGCGGCCACGCCGTCGGCGGCGTACTCCTTGTAGCCCTTCCAGTACGCCGTGATGTTGCCGGCGTTGCCGACCGGCAGCACGTGGATGTCGGGCGCGTCGCCGAGCATGTCGACGATCTCGAACGCGGCCGTCTTCTGGCCCTCGATACGCACCGGGTTGACCGAATTGACCAGCGCCACCGGGTAGTTGTCGCTCAGCGAGCGGGCCAGGGTGAGGCAGTCGTCGAAGTTGCCGTCGACCTGGAGGATCTTCGCGCCGTGCACGAGGGCCTGGCCCATCTTGCCGAGCGCGATCTTGCCCTGCGGGACGAGCACGGCGGAGACCATGCCCGCGCGCACGGCGTAGGCGGCGGCGCTGGCCGAGGTGTTGCCGGTGGAGGCGCAGATGACCGCCTTCGCGCCCTCCTCCTTGGCCCGCGTGATGGCCATGGTCATGCCGCGGTCCTTGAAGGAACCGGTGGGGTTGGCGCCCTCCACCTTGAGGTGGACCTCGCACCCGGTGCGCTCGGAGAGCACCTGCGCGGGCACGAGGGGCGTGCCGCCCTCGCGGAGCGTCACGACCGGCGTGGTGTCGGAGACGGGCAGCCGGTCCCGGTACTCCTCGATGATTCCGCGCCACTGGTGGGTCATTGCTGGTTACTCTCCTTCAACCCGCATGATGCTGGCGACACCCCGCACGGTGTCGAGCTTGCGCAACGCCTCGACGGTCCCGCCCAGGGCGGCGTCCGACGCGCGGTGCGTGACGACGACGAGGGACGCCTCGCCGTCCTTCCCCTGCTGCCGAACGGTATCGATGGACACCCCGTGCTCGGCGAACACGGTGGCGACCTGGGCGAGAACACCCGGTTTGTCGGCCACGTCCAGGCTGATGTGGTACCGCGTGACGACCTCGCCCATGCCCGAGACGGGGAGGGCGGCGTACGCGGACTCACCGGGTCCGGTCGTGCCGCTGAGCCGGTTGCGGCAGACGGCGACGAGGTCGCCGAGGACGGCGGAGGCGGTGGGAGCGCCGCCCGCGCCCGGCCCGTAGAACATCAGCTGGCCGGAGGCGTCGGACTCGACGAACACGGCGTTGTACGCGCCGCGGACGGAGGCGAGCGGGTGCGTGAGGGGGATCATCGCGGGGTGCACGCGCGCGGTGACGGACCGGCCGTCCTCGGCGCGCTCGCAGATGGCGAGCAGCTTGATGGTGCAGCCCATCTCCTTCGCCGAGGCGAAGTCGGCGGCGGTGACCTCGGTCATGCCCTCGCGGTAGACGTCGTCGAGGCGCACGCGCGTGTGGAAGGCGATCCCGGCGAGGATGGCGGCCTTGGCGGCGGCGTCGAACCCCTCGACGTCGGCGGTCGGGTCGGCCTCGGCGTACCCGAGGGCGGTGGCCTCGTCGAGGGCCTCCTGGTATCCCGCGCCCGTGCTGTCCATCTTGTCGAGGATGAAGTTGGTCGTGCCGTTGACGATCCCGAGCACCCGGTTGACCTTGTCGCCGGCGAGGGACTCGCGCAGCGGGCGGATCAGTGGGATGGCACCGGCGACGGCGGCCTCGTAGTAGAGGTCCTTGTCGGCCTTCAGGGCCGCCGCGTGCAGGGCGGCACCGTCCTGGGCGAGGAGCGCCTTGTTGGCGGAGACGACGGAGGCGCCGTGCTCGAAGGCGGTGGTGATGAGGGAGCGCGCGGGCTCGATCCCGCCGATGACCTCCACGACCACGTCGATGTCGCCGCGTTTGACGAGGGCGGTGGCGTCGGTGGTGACCAGTTCCTGCGGGATGCCCTCGCGGACCTTGGAGGGACGCCGTACCGCGACGCCCGCGAGCTCCACGGGGGCCCCGATCCGCGCGGCGAGGTCGTCGGCGTGCGTCGTCATGATGCGCGCCACCTCTGAGCCGACCACTCCACAGCCCAGCAGCGCCACCTTCAGCGGACGCGTACGCATCATCCGACCTCGTTTCCTCATACCGTCTACGGTGGGTCCAGTCTCACTCACCGGACGGGAGTTTCTGCCCCTCGTCCGGATGATGAGACATCTATTTCATTTCCGCGGGGCCGGAAGACCGTAGATCTTCCAGCCCCGGCCCGGGTCAGCCGACGTCGAGCCGCAGCAGGTCCTCCTCGGTCTCGCGGCGGACGATCACGCGGGACTCCCCGTCGCCGACGGCGACGACCGGCGGGCGCAGCACGTGGTTGTAGTTGCTCGCCATGGACCGGCAGTAGGCGCCCGTCGCCGGTACGGCGATGAGGTCGCCCGGTGCCAGGTCGGCCGGCAGGAACGCGTCCTTGACCACGATGTCCCCGCTCTCGCAGTGCTTGCCGACGACCCGCGCGAGCATGGGCTCGGCGTCACTGGTGCGGGACACGAGGGCGACGGTGTACTCGGCGTCGTACAGCGCGGTGCGGATGTTGTCCGACATCCCGCCGTCGACGGAGACGTAGGTGCGCAGCCCGTCGAGGGGCTTGACGGTGCCGACCTCGTAGAGCGTGAAGGCGGTCGGGCCGACGATGGCCCGGCCGGGCTCGACGGAGATGCGCGGGGTCCGCAGCCTGGCGGCCTCGCACTCCCGCGTCACGATCTCGGTGAGCGCCTTGGCGATCTCGTGCGGTTCGCGCGGGTCGTCGTCGGAGGTGTAGGCGATCCCGAGCCCGCCCCCGAGGTCGATCTCGGGCAGCTCGACACCGTGCTCGTCACGGACGTCCTTGAGCAGGCCGACCACGCGGTGCGCGGCGACCTCGAAGCCGGACATGTCGAAGATCTGCGAGCCGATGTGGGAGTGGATGCCGATGAGTTCGAGTCCGTCGAGCTGCAACGCGCGCCGCACGGCCTCGGCGGCCTGCCCGCCGGCCAGCGGGATGCCGAACTTCTGGTCCTCGTGGGCGGTGGCGATGAACTCGTGGGTGTGCGCCTCGACGCCGACGGTGATCCGGATCTGGACCCGCTGCCGCTTCCCGAGGCTCTGGGCGATGTGCGCGACCCGGACGATCTCCTGGAAGGAGTCCAGGACGATGCGTCCGACACCTTCGGTGATCGCGCGGTGGATCTCCTCCGTCGACTTGTTGTTGCCGTGGAAGGCGATGCGGTCGGCGGGCATGCCGGCGGAGAGCGCGGTGGCGAGCTCGCCGCCGGAGCACACGTCGAGGTTGAGCCCCTCCTCGTGCAGCCAGCGCACGACGGCCCGGGACAGGAACGCCTTGCCGGCGTAGAAGACGTCGGCGTCATGCCCGAAGGCGGTGCGCCAGGCCCGCGCCCGGGCCCGGAAGTCGGCCTCGTCGAGGATGTAGGCGGGGGTGCCGTGCTGCTCGGCGAGCGTCTTGACGTCGATACCGCCGACGGTGGCGACCCCTTCCGCGTTGCGGCCGACGGTCTGGGCCCACACCTTGGGGTCGAGGGTGTTGAGGTCGGCGGGCGGGGCGGAGTAGTGGCCCTCGGGAAGGACGTCGGCGTGACGGGGCCCGGCGGGGTGTGCGGAACGGCTCATCTTCTTGACTGGCTCTCTGTTCTCAGAGGTGTTCGGGTGCGTCGATGCCGAGCAGGGTCAGGCCGCCGGCCAGCACCGCCCCGGCGGCTTCGGCGAGCGCGAGCCGGGCACGGTGGGCGGCCGAGGGTTTCTCCGCACCGCGCGGGAGGACGGCGGGGAGAAGGGGGAGCACGGCATCGGCGACGGTGACGAGGTGCCGGGCCAGACGGTCGGGGGCGTGGTGCGCGGCGGCGGCCCGCAGGACGCGGGGGTGATCGGCGAGGGCGTTCCGCAGGGGGGTCGGGTCCGGTACGGCCGCGTTGCCCGCGCCTGGTGGGTTCAGGTCCCCGGGCTCGGCGTGGAAGCCCAGGTCGGCGGCGTTGCGGGTGAGGGCCCGGGTGCGGGCGTGGGCGTAACGGACCCGGAAGAGAGGGTTGCTCTCCCGCTGGACCAGGTGGTCGGCGGTGATGCGGGGCCGGTCGTGGAGGGCGGGACGGAGCAGCGCCCAGCGGGCGGCGTCGCGGGCCAGGGGGGTGGGGTCGGCGGGGGCGGGGACGGGGCGGATGGTGACGGGTAGGGGGGTGGGGGGTGTGGGGGGTGTGGGGGGTGTGGGTTCGGGGCGGTGGTCGGCGCCGGGAGGGGTGGGGGGTAGCGGTACGGGGTGGCCGTCGCCGCCGAGGGGGGTCGGGGGTGTGGGTTCGGGCTGGTGGTCGACGCTGCGAGGGGCGACGGGGGCCGGAACGGGGCGGACGTCGACGCCGGGCGAGGTGGGGGGTGTGGGCTCGGAGCCGTGGTCGACGCCGGGAGGGGCGACGGGGGCCGGAACGGGGCGGACGTCGACGCCGGGCGAGGTGGGGGGTGTGGGCTCGGAGCCGTGGTCGACGCCGGGAGGGGCGACGGGGGCCGGAACGGGCCGGTGGTCGACGCGGAACGGGGCGGCGGCGGGGGCCGTGGCTGCGGCGGGGGCCGTGGCGGGAGTGTTGGCCTCGCGGCTGCCGTGCGCGTCGACCTGGACGCCGAGGAGGTCGGTCCAGGCCGGTTCCGGGCCGGCGACGCAGCTGGTGCGGACGAGGGCGCCCTGGGAGCGGAGGATGCGGGCGACGGCGTCCATGACGACGACGGCGCGGACTTCGTGGGGCGCGTGGAGCTGCACGAGCTGCCCGGTGGGCCGGTCGGCGTGGCCGTACCGCTGCCCCAGCCGCAGGATCTCCCGCACGAGGGCGTCTTCGCTCCCCCGCCCCAGGCTGATGTTGAGGAACCCGGGTCCGGTGACGACGACGTCGCTGATGCCGTCGCTCTGCGCGAGACGCCGCCGGAGGATCTCCGCGACCCGCAGCGGCGGCTGTCCGGCCGGCCGCGCGAGCTGGAGGGCGACGTTGGAGGCGTAGTCACCACAGCCACCGGGCCCCGGGGGCGCGACGTCGGTCCGCCCCGGCACGACGACGTCCAGCTCCCCGTCATCGACAGCACGACGCACCGCGCGCAGCACGGTACGGGAGAGCTCGACGGGGGTCACGGGACAAGCGTATGGGAGGAGGGGGGTGGGAGGGCGAACGGGTTTGGCGGGGGTCCGGGATGTGGGACGGGGTGGGGCCGGGGGTGGGCGGCGCAGCGGTGCGTGGCCGACGGATGCTCGCCGTTTCCGCCCTGTGGTCCGGTGTGACGGGGTTCAGGCGCCGGTGCGGCCGGCCCGCTCGGTCTCTCCGCTGCCGAGGACGCCCCCGACGAGTGGACTGTCGTCCTCCCCCGGTCCCCGCCCCTCTCGGCTCCGCTCGATCAACTGCCGTACGAGTCGCACGAGTTCGGCAGGCTCGAAGGGCTTGGCGAGGAAGGCGTCCACGCCGGCGTCGAGACCGCTGTCGACCTCGTGCTGCGTACAGGCGCTGACGATGGCGAGAGGGAGGTGGGCGGTACGGGGGTCGGAACGCAGCCGCTCGGCGGTCCGCAGTCCGTCCAGCCGGGGCATGACCACATCGAGGGTCACGACATCGGGACGCACCTGATGCACGACATCCAGACACTCGACACCATCGGCCGCGGTCACGACCTCGAGACCCTCCAGCTCGAGATTGACCCTGATCAGCTGCCGGATGACCTTGTTGTCGTCCACAACAAGCACCCGACCCGACGCGCCTGGCACAACTCGAGAGTAGGTGCGCACCGGCCACCGCGTCCGGGTTTTCCCCACTTCCACCCCGTGCGGGGGACCGGGCATGCGAAACCCGTTCCTGATCACCCCGAGGGAGCTGGTAGTGTTTCACCCGTCGCCGCGAGCCACCAGCTCCGCACCGACACGCCCCCGTAGCTCAGGGGATAGAGCAACGGCCTCCGGAGCCGTGTGCGCAGGTTCGAATCCTGCCGGGGGCACCCTTTGTAAGGTGCCCAAAGACCCCGTCACCAGCGGAAACGCTGAGGCCGGGGTCTTCGCGTATGTGCAGGCGTATGCCACCCTGAGCGGCCGTATGTCGGGGTCCGTGGACTATTTGTGGACACGATCTTGAGGTATCGGCCCAGGTCAGTTCGGGGAATCACGAAGGGCCGTCGACACAGCGCAAGCCTGGCACCCTCACCCGACTTCCGGCCAGGTCTCGGGCGGCTCCGGCTCGCTCTGGCGCCCCACTCGACGCTCGTTCTCGCCCCGCAGGCTCGTCAACCACGGCCAGAGATCGGGCAGCGGTTGAGCCGAGCATGCGATCCGGTGCTCGATACGACACCGCTGAAACGGATCCGGCGGACACACGCCGTAGACCGTCACCCGCCCGTCGGACAGCACGATCCACCGATACTCCGCCGGCACTGTGTGGGCCAACGGCTCCATGTCCGGCTCAAGCAGGACCCAGTCATACTCCAGCGTCGCCACGCGATCGGCCGGCAGGCCGCAGTACAGGCAGAGCGACTGCCCACCCTCTAACCTGCGCGGTCCCTCTTCTAAAGCCCCCATACCGCGAGGGTCGGTAGCGGAAGGCTTCCGCGCGAAGAGGCGAATCGGACGGAACGCATGAGGCATGCACGCATTACTGAAACGACGCGCGACGCAGAAGGTGCACCCCGCAACTATCGACCGTCAGCGCACGGCCGAGACACCACGAAGCCCCCCGACCCAGTTGGGTTGAGGGGCTGTGAGAGTCGAGGTCGCCTACTCGTACTCGGACAGTAGCTCTTCGATCCTGTGGTTGGCGATCTCCTGACGTCCGTCGAGGCACTTGGCGTAGCGGCTCAGCAGAACCTCGACACTGTTGCCGGCGCGTTCGGCCACCTCGGTCGCGTCAACTCCGGAGTTGAGCCAAGTCGACAGCGCCGAATGCCGAAGGTCGTACGGGCGGGCAGCGAGCGGCGAGGCGACCACGGCCGGCGGAAGAGCTAGCGCACGAGCTTCCTGCCACACGCGGTAGTACGTAGACGAACCGACCACTCCCCCACGCTCGTTGGTGAAGAGCCGCCCATCCGTGGCGGTACCGAAGACGTCGAGATGCTCCCGAAGGATCGCAACGAGCTGAGGTGGGATCGGCACCGGCCGCACCTCTTCAACGGGTCGGTTTTTGAGCCCCCGGTCATCATGGGTTTCCCCGGAATCGGTCCAGAGCTTCCCAACACTCGGACGAGTCCGATGCAGCAGAGCCGCTCCCCATCCTTCTTCCGGAAGCTTGAGATCGGCTTCCTTGAGTCCCACTGCCTCTGCCGGACGGAAGCCGCCGTAGTACATGGAGGCGAAAAGACCGACGAGTCGACGACCGCGCGCGCGACGGTATCCACCGACGTATGAGACCGCAGTCAGCAAGGCACGGGCCTGTTTGGGGTTGGCGACCACGCGGGGGTCGACTTCTTTTACGACCTTCGGCTTCTTCCAGCGAATCGAGGTGACCGGGTTCTCCGTGAATTCTCCGAGATCCACCGCGTAGCGCATCGCGTTGACGAGCGTCCGCCGCTTACGTCGCACCGTCTCGGCTGCCGCCGCCGTGCCATCAAGCTTCAGCTTCAGCGAGTCCAGCACGGCCCTGGCAATCGCTGCGTCACCGAGGTCTGAGAGCGGACGTGAAGCCTTGGCCACCCAGTGCAGCGTGTTCGCGATCTCCGTCGGCAACTCGCGGTCCCCAGGACCAGGCAGGACGAAGGCCCAGTTCCGGAGAGCCTTCCTGAGCAGTTGATCAGCCGGTCGTCCCGGACGGTCATCGAGGAGAGCCACGGTCACCGCGGTCAGCGACTCGTTGATCCCATCGCGCGTGTTCGGTGCAGCGTGCGGCCACTTCATGGCGAGGTACTTCACCGCGAAGGCGTACCAGGTCATCGAGGGCGCCTTTTCCACCATCGAGTCCGGAAGTCCGGTCGCTGTGTCGAATTCCTCGCCGTCACGCATGGCACGGAGCAGTTTGGAACGGAAGTTGTCGGCAAGCCCCTTGGTACGGAACTGATCAGAGAACACGTTCCCGCCGACGATCCACCGGACGTCATAGGACGGTTTCTTGGTGTTCCTCTTCCGTACGCCCCACACCTTCACATCGAGCGACTTCATGCCGCCGCCCTTTCTCGGCTGTTCAGCCATGCCGTGAAGTCGCTGCGCCACACCCTCAGTTCACCATTGGGCAACTTGAATGCCTGGGGCGCCTGTCCCAGTTCACGCCAACGGTAGAAGGTCCGGCGCGAGATGCCCTTGAGTTCCGCAAGGATCTCCGGAACGGTCATCAGCTCATCCTTCACACCAGTTCTCCTTCCGAGGCTCGTTGGTCTTGCAGGGCTTCGCGGGTGGTTTCGCGGTTGAGTGCGAGGTCGTGGGCGATGGTGGCGGCGAGGGCGGATTCGCCGGGGGTGTGGCCGTGGCCGGCGTATTGCCAGTCCGCGAGGACGAGGACGGTGTCCGGCTCGATCTCGTCGAGGCCGAGGGCGGCGCGTTCTTGGGTGGCCCTGTAGTCGGCGCGGGTCTGGCGTAGGGCGCCGAGGGTGGTGGAGTAGCGGCGGGATTTGGAGCTGAAGTGGCCGCGGAAGCCGAGCATGTGGGCCCAGGCCCAGAGCCGGCGGTCGGGATACAGCTTGTCGAGGTCGCGGCAGGCGGTGATCAGGCGGCGGGCGTGGTCGGGCACGTGGTGGCGGTCGAGGTCAGCGAGTTCGCCGATGCGGCGGTCGAGGGTGCCGGTGGTTTCGACGGCTTTGGTGGCGTACTTGGCTACATAGGAGGGGACCGCCTGTTCGGTCAGCTCGGAGTCGTCGCCGAAGGCTTTGACGGGGCGGATGTCGAGCTGTCGGCCCCACTGGAAGGTGCGGGCGGTCTGGTCGCCGGCGGCGGGGATCGTGGCGGTGGTGTAGGGGTGCCGGGCGGCGGCGCGGATCGCGTCGGTCAGCAGGTCCACGCTCGCCCAGGAGGGCGGGGTGTCCTCAGGCCCGTTGGGTCCGTCGAGGCGGATCACGGCGTGGAAGTGGATCGCGCCGCGCTTTTGGAATTCGGCGACCTTGCCGTAGGAGAGGCGGCAGACCTCTTTGAGTTCGCGCTGGGAGAGGCCGACGCGGGCGGCGATCTCGCGGCGCAGGCGGTTGGTGAAGCGCTGCCACAACTCGCCCGCGTGGTTGTTGAACAGCACGGCGCCCGAGTAGTCGTAGGTGTCGGGTTCGAGCGGGGTGCCGAGGGCGGGGTCGTCGTCGCGGTGGTGGTGTCCGCAGCGGCAGCGTGCGTGATCGGGCTGGTTGTGGACGGGCCCGAACGAGGGTGCGGTGAGGGTGGCGAAGACGCGGGGGTGGTCCCGGACGGTGCTGGGGATGTTGCGGTCGGGTGCCCCGGCGAGTCCGGCGCGGATGAGGTGGTAGGTGTCTCCGGCGTAGGTCCAGGCGCAGGAAGGGCAGCGGGAGGCGCGGCGGTTGCCGCAGGCGACGCGCAGCCGTTTCCCGGGTTCGGTGGCGGTGGTGTAGTGGTGCAGGACCTCGCCGGTGCGCTTGTCGGTGTGGGTGGTCCAGCCCTGGAGGTGGATGGGGTCGGCGCAGCCTCCGGTGCGGTGGATCTGGTGTTGCCAGCGCTCGAAGTCGGGGGCCGAGGCCACCCGCAGCAGGTCGTTGAGGGTGGCCGGGTCGTTGAGGAGGTCAGGCACGGGCGGCCTCCCTCACCTGGTCGATCAGGGCGGGGGTGGGGGTCCACAGGCCGCGTGCGCCGGGCCAGGAGATCGGGCGGGCGAGGCGGCGGACGTCGGTGAGGTGCCAGTGCCACTGTCCGGGGGCGGACCACAGGGTGCACATGCCGTCGTCCGGGTGGCAGTCGTCGAGGCGGGCCCAGCCCAGGACGGCGCCGATGGGCTGCGGGCGGTTGAGGAAGGGGCGGGCCACGACGGCGTACTTGGCGGCGGGGTCGGTGGTGGTGCCGGCGTGGAGGAGGATCCAGCCCCGGTAGTCGGTGGCCCAGCGCCGGTTCTCAATGCGCTTGGTGCCGTACGCGATGGCGGAGGCCCAGGGCTGCCACAGGGTCAGGGCCCGTACTTCGGCCCGTGCGGTGGTGGTCATGCGGCCACCTCCAGCGCGGCGGGGATCAGGGTGCGCAGGGTGGCGGTGGCGAGCGGAGGGGGCACGGCGTTGCCGATCTGTTGGAACTGCTTGGTTCGTGAGCCGGCCCATGGGTAGTCGGCAGCGAAGCCCTGGAGGGCGGCGGCTTCCTCGAGGGCGAGGCGGCGGACGGGGGTGCCGTCCGTGTCGATCCAGACGACGTGGTTCATGGCCTTGCCGAACAGCAGGGTCGAGGCGGGTTGGTCGAGGCGCCGGCGGGTGGCGGTGGGACGGCTACCGACCTTGAGCAGCCAGGAGCGGGCGCGTCCGGTGACCGCCCAGGACGGGCCGGTGGTGGGGAAGCGGCTGCCGCCGGTGGTGTGGTTCCCGCGGGTGTGGACGACAGCGGGCGGCCAGCCCAGCACCTCGCCCATGGTGCGCCACGGGGGCAGACCGGCGCCGAACAGGTCATCGGGAGTGCCACCGTCGGCATGCGTCGGCTCGGGCGGGAGCGCGGGCCGGGTACGGGAGGCGAGGAGGATCGCGCGGCGTCGGGTCTGCGGAAGTCCGAAGTCGGCGGCGTTGAGGATGCCGGTCCACGTCGAGTAGCCGACGCAGGCGAGCAGGCGGGCGGTGTGCTCGAACAGCGTCAGCGCGGCGGGGACTTGCTCTAGGGCGATCCAGTCGGGGCGCAGGTCCAGGGCGTAGCGCAGGGGCTCGACAACCAGCAGGGAGCGCGGATCGGCGCAGGTGTTCCGCAGCTGCTCGCGGGTGTCGTGGCCGTGGGCGAGGTCGTCCAAGCCCTGGTGGCACAGGGGCAGGTCGTCGCATCCGGCGCGCAGTCCGGCCGTGCTGAAGGTCTGGCAGGGCGCCGAGGTGATGAGGCCGGTCACCTTCCCGCGGAGCGGGGCGGTGGGGTAGACGGCCACGTTGGCGCGGATGGTGTGTGGCCGGCGGCGGCCCGGGTCTGGCACACCACGGGGTCGATCTCGATACCGACTTCCCGTACGCCGATGGCGCGGAGTCCGGTGGACCAGCCGCCGGGGCCGGCGAAGAGGTCGAGGACGCTCATGCGGCCACCTCCACGTCCGTGGCGGTGAGGCGGGGGCGCAGGGGGACGGTGCCGGTGCCGTGGCAGGTTGCGCAGTCGATGTGGAGCAGGGCGCGGGTGCCGTCGCGGTGGCGGGTGCCGGTGGTGATGGCGGCGGTGGCGAAGCCGTCGCAGTTCGGGCAGATGCGCGCGCGGGTGTGCGGGGCCGGGGTGTGGCCGGTCATGATGGAGGTTCCTTCCGGATCTTTGGTTCGGACAGGGACGGCGCCCGGAGCGGACAAGACTTGGCGGTTGAGGCCGCTCCGGGGGCCGGTCAGCGTCGGGTGTCGGTGCTGAGGATCGAGCGGATGACCAGGGCGCACACGGCGACCGAGGCGCCGGTGATGGCGACCGCGAGGAGCATCGAGACCAGGACGGCGCCGACCACGAGGACGGCGGCGGTGCCCATTCCGGCGACGGCGACGACTGCGCCGGGGGTGAGCTGGACCGTGGGCCGCGAGGAGACCGGGGCCGGTGCCATCGGGGCGGGCGGCGGGGTCGGGGCGCCCGGCGTGATGGTGGTCGGCTGGATGACGGCGGGTGGGGTGCTCAGCCCGGTCGGGGTCGGGTTGACCGGGACTTTGGGTCGGATCATGGCGGGGTCTCCTTACTTGGTCGCGGTGTCGATGGCGGGGGCGAGGAAGCTGTCGGCGAGGAGGTAGCCGCCGATCAGCAGGACGATCACGAGCCACCAGGGCGGGCGGACGAGCTTGACGCCGACCAGGCCCAGGCAGGCGATGAAGAACCACAGCGGCACGGACACGGCGTGATCTCCCTTCAGCGGACGGGGCAGCGGTGGCCGCGCGCGGCGACCATGGCGGCCTCGTAGGAGTCGTAGGCGGCCGACCAGCCGCAGTCCTCCGCGTCGCAGGCGGCGACGTACTTCATCTCGCCGGTGCGTCGGTCGGGTCCGCCGCCGATCGCGGTGGTGCCCACGCGGTGCATCTCGTTCCAGATCTGATACAGGCCCATCAGGGGTCAACGCCTTTCGGGTTCAGGTGAGTTGGGCGGCGATGGCGTCCGCCATGACGGCGGGGACGTTGAGTCGGGCGCGCAGGGTGTCGGTGTCGATCGGGGCGCCGGTGCGGGCCGTGTGGTCGGCGGCGATCTTGCGAGCGTGCGCGACCAGAGCGGCCGGTACCGGCACAGCAGGGGCCGGGGCGGGCGTGGGTTCGGCGACGGGCAGAGCGGGAGGTTCCTCGGTCGCGGTCGCAGCTGTCTTCAGCTCGGAGACCGGCGGGGGGACGGAGTCGCGCTCGACGTCGAGGACTGCCGGGGCCGGGGCCGTGTCTGCCGTGTCGGAGGGGTGGTCGGGTGCGTGGGCGAGGAGGGTGCCGCCGAGGAACGCGAGGGCGGGCCAGCCGGCGACGCCGAAGCGCAGCCATGCCGGGGGGTGGGCGAGGTCGAGGAAGCCGGCCGTGGCGACATTGGCGCCGAGCGATGCGACCAGGGCGATCAGGAACCAGCACCAGGCCAGCCGCGACGAACCACCGCCGCGCAGCCGTCGCCAGGCAGCGACCAGGAGAAGGTCAACCGAGATGGGGTAGGCCCAGGCTTTCCAGCCGGTCTGTCCGGCAGCGGCGGCGAGGTCGTGCAGGTGGGCGAAGGACAGCGCCCCGGCGATCACGGCCTGCACGAGCACGGCGTCGAGGCGGATCGAGCGAGTCATGTCTTCACCTCCTTCAGGGAGTTGGGCCGAGGCGGGGCGGGGATCAGGTCCGGCCGCCCGTCCCCGCGGGTTCAGTCGGTGGCGGCTTCGCCAGAGCCCCAGCAGGTGGTGCACAGGGCGGCTTGCCGGTCGTCGGTGGCACGCTTCTTACGGCCGCCGACCTGCACGGTTTCGGCGACCTCGCCCTTGCCCTCGCAGTCCGGGCACGCGGCCGGCATCGGCTTGCGGGCGGCGGTCTTGCGGCGGGTCGTCGTCTTCTTGGCACTGGTCACGGGGTCCACCCCTCGCCGGGGTATTCGGGGCCCTGGTTGGGGTCGTAGCCGGGCGGGAACAGGCCGGGCGGCGGCTCGGGCAGCGATGCGGCCAGGCACGGACCCACGGTCTCGATGAACGTCTGGTCGGCGTCGGCGCCGAGGGTGTCGGCGTACAGGGCCAGGGCGCCGAGCAGGATCACGGTGCGGTGGAAGTCCTCGCAGTGCTCGCACATGGGAGGTGTCCTCCCTCCTTCGGGCATGGCTCGGGTAGGGATCTGGCGCGAAGGCGGTCGCGCCGACCGTGGAACAGAGGAGTGTCAGGCGGCTTCGGCCACGGCCGGCGCCTCGACAGGCGCGAGGCCGAGCAGCGGGCGGAAGCGGGCCAACTCCGGGATCTCCGGGACCAGATGGGCATACTTGTTGCAGGCCGCCACGGCTTGCCGCATGGTCGTGTGCGGGGTGCGGATGCGCACCCACTCCCCGGTGGAGTAGCCGACCACGGCCATCCCCCGCCGTTCGTTGGGGATCTGGATCGCGGCGAACACAGCGTGCGGGGAGATGTCCCCGAAGGCCATCTTGGCCGTCGACTCGTCGTTGACGCGGTGCACCATCCGGCCGGTGAGCTGGGCGCGCAGCATGGTGATGCCGTCGCCGAGTTCGGAGCCGAAGCGCTGGCCGTAGATGTCGAGGAAGATGCCGGCCGCACGGCCCAGTTGGGCGAGGCGCACCAGGGCCTTGACGATCCGGTCGCGGCGCGGGTCGTTCTTCTTCGTGCTCAGCGCGAGTTCGGCGATCTCGTCGATGGTGACCACGATCGGCACCGGCCGCAGACTCTCGGGAAGGTCCCAGATGTTCGCGGCGATCTCCGCATCCGGGGTGTCCGCACTGATGCGCTGCTCACGCCGGATCACGTCGTAGATGACTTCCATCCGGGCAATGAGCGCTTCGAGGAGGTCGGCGGCATCGTCGGGGTTGTCGACCAGGGCGGAGAACCGGCGCGCGAGCGGACCCAGTTCCACACCCTTCTTGCAGTCGATGCCGACCAGGGCGACCGGTTGCGGGGCGAGTTCCTTGATCAGGGTGCGTTGGGTGACGGACTTGCCGGTGCCGATCGCGCCGACCGTGATCGAGTGCGGCACCTGCCGGTAGTCGCGGTAGTGCACGCTGCCGTCCTCGACCAGCGCGAGCGGGATCTTCAACAGACCACGGTCGGTCGTTGCCGGCATCTGCACCCGCTTGAGGACGTCGTAGCCCGTCAGGGCGATCTCGATGACACCCGGCTTGATCTCGCGGGAGGTGACCTGATGGACGCCGAAGGAGTGGCGCAGCCGGTCGGAGGCGGCGGCGAACTCGAACGCGTCCTGACCGGGCCACATCTTGATCCGTAGCCGTAGACCGGTGCGGGGTCGGGCGGATCCACACCAGACGCGGCACCCGCTGTTGCGGGACCGGCTTCTTCATCCACCGGGCCAGCGCCCGACGCATCCGGGAGGCGGGAACGGTCAGATGGCAGGCCTCCATGACCGAGGCGTACCGCCAGCGCACGCGCACCACAGCGAGGACGATGCCGAAGCTCAGCCAATACCAGACCGGGCGGCGCCACTTCAGCAGCAGCGCCGAGGCGACCAGGGCCGCTAACGCGATCAGCAGCAGCTTGGCCATGGTGGTCAGCCCTTGCCGTTCGAGCCGGCCGGCGTGAGCTGCTTGGCGGCGACCGCGATCGCGCGGTAGGAGATGCCGTGACCGAAGTCGTTCTCCCACGGGCGGGCCACCAGCCCAGGCAGCTCGACCGGCATGCCCGGCATGAGGTCGGCCTGTGCCGTCCTCGGCGACCACGATCGTCACCGCGTCCGGACGACCGTCCACGATCACGGCCACGTTGACGTTGTAGAGCACCTTGCCCGACGTCTTGTCGACGGCGATCTCACCAGTGTCGCGGTTCTTGACCTTCTTCTCCGGAACCTGGATCAGCATGACCGTCATCGCGGACGTGTCGACGGGAATCTGGCGCATGATGGAGTCTCCCTGTTGGGACGAGCCCCGGGCTGCGTCGTGATCTTGGCGGATGGCACGCAGTTCGGGGCGGCTTGTTGTTACGACACCACCGAAGCTACTCGCAGAAAAACTGCGACTAGTAGGAGTTCTCCGAGTCTGCGAGACTGAGTGCGACGACAAGGAGGACGAAATGGCTAACTTTGCTCTTTTCGTTCGCTTCACGCTGCGCGATGGCGCGGGTGAGGCGTTCGACGCGCTGATGCAGGAGACGACAGCGGGAATCCGCGCGCATGAGCCCGGCACGCTGGTCTACACATGCCATACGGTCGAGGGCGCACCCAATGAGCGGATCTTCTTCGAGCTGTACGCAGATCACGAGGCTTTCGAGGCACACGAGCGCCAGCCCCACACACGTCACTTCCTGGCGGAGCGCGCCAAGTACGTTGAGAAGACCGAGGTTGATCGGCTTCAGCCCTACGCCGGTAAGTACCCCACCGGAGCGCAAGAGTGACGAGCCCCGACACCAAGATCGTTGGCCAGCGGGTCAAGGAGCTACGCCGAGCCGCAGGCATGTCACAGAGCGACCTCGCCGCAGCGATGGGACGCTCCGAAAGCTGGGTTTCCCAGGTTGAAAGAGGCGTGCAGCCGGTCGAACGGCTATCGATCATTCAGGCGCTTGCCGATGCCCTCAACGTGTCCGTACGCGACGTACGGCCGGACGCTGCCCCGGCAGAGCAGAGCGAACCTGAGGAAGCCGCGACGAGCAACGACCTTGACGGGCTGCGGGTAGCCCTCACCGGTCACCCAGCCTTGGGAAGCCTCTTTGAGCAGCCGCCAGCCGAGCCGACGCCATCGCTCGCCGACTACCGCCGGCATGTCGACGAGGCATGGGCGCTCGCGCACGCATCCAGCTACGCAGCGCTCAGCGATCACCTCGCCAAGCTGCTCCCGAGTATCGAAGCCGCAGTTCGCCATGCACCAGCGAGCGAGCGGGTCGAGCTGCACTCGTTGCGCGCCAAGGCGTACCAGGTAGCCGCAGCAAGCTTCACGCGTCAGGACCAAGCAGATGCCGCGTGGGTTGCGGCCGACCGAGCGCTCCAAGCGGCCGAACTCGCAGGACAGCCATTGGAAGTTGTCGCGAGCCTATTCCGCATGGCACACGCATTCATGCGGCAACAGCACATGGAACAGGCCGAGCAAGCCGCGCAATCCGCTGTGACCGTGATGGCTCCAAGAGCCGAGAACCCGGCATGTCCGCCTGAGGAACTTTCCCTTCTAGGCGCCATGAACCTAGTGCTCTCAGTGATCAACGCGAGAGAGGGTAACCGAGGGCACACCCATGAGCACCTCCAGGTTGCGCGAGGGATCGCGGCGCGATTGGGAGAAGACCGCAACGACTTTGACACGGAGTTCGGGCCGACGAACGTGGAGATCCACGCCGTGAGCACAGCCGTGGAGTTGGGGGATGCGGGACTTGCTCTCGAAGTGGCTCAGCACGTCGAAACGTCAGGGCTGTCCGCAGAACGACAGGCGCGTTTTCTGCTTGACGTGGCGCGAGCACACGCGCAGCGGCGACACGTCGGCGAGGCCACAGCCGCGCTCTTGGAGGCGGAGGCGCTGACACCTGAACAGATCCACGATCACTACTTGGCCCGCGAGGTCATCCGCGACTTGATCCAGCTCTCGGAGCCTCGCATCCCTGAATCTCTACGCGGCTTGGCTGATCGGAGCGCTGTCGTCTAGAGGTTTCCCGTTGCCGTTCTACCGGCCGACATCCATGGGCGTCGCGCACGGCGGCCCAATATCAAGCCCCGGTGACGCTCCACACGGCACCGGGGCTTACGCATGCCTAGCTGACGCCCGGACCATGGGTCCACGCGGCGAGGCGGCTCACCATGTCCAGGACCACGTCCTGACGATCAGCAGGAAGGAACGGCCACGACACCCATGCGGGGAGGGAGGCCGCGACGACGATCAGAATAGGGAGGACGCGAATCCAGCGTCCCGGGGGGCTCGCGAACAGCGAAGGCAACATGGAGCCTGCTTTCTTGACCTGACGCGACGAGACCTTGTGCCTCGCCTAAAGGTATCCGCCGGGTCTGCACGATGACTCCAATCCGTGTGCGGCAATCATGCCGTACGCACCAGTTACTCACTTTATGTCCGGATTAGTCAACGTGATCTGGCACACGCCTCCGTACCTCAGCCGAGCAGATCGCGGTAGAACTTTCCCTACTTCATCAAGGCTCGCTGCGCTCGCTCGCCCGGCAGCCGCCGACGTTTGTCGATCTTCGGCCTGATACTCCGCCCCGGCGTATCAACGCCGCTCTGGCCCGCACACCACCGCCACCACGATCCGGCCTCAGGGATGGAAAAGAGCAACAGCAGCTAGACCCCAACGCCCCGCTTCCGGGGCCACGCCGCACCCCTTTCCACCCGGTTGCCTACAGAAGTAGGTCGTATCAAACCGAGGGCCGCGCCAAGCGCGGCGGCGCCGGCCGGTCGCCGCCGCGCCGCCTCCATGTCTCCGCCACCGGCGCACGTCGCCGCCCGTCCGTCGCCGCACGCAGCGGCCAAGTCCAACACGGGCACGGGGGCGGACGGAATTCCCCACGGTGCAGGTCAAAGAGGCTTTGTGTTACCGAAGGAGGCCGGATCGTGGTGGCGGCGGCATGCGGTCCAACGCTGCCAGATATGCGGGCGTTCGAACGGTCCGCCGATACCGCACCAGGCCACCAGCCCGACGGCGGACGCGGCCATACAGACGTAGAGCACCAACACCCAACCTCGACCTAGAGCAAGGCCATGGTCAGAACGATGCCTCCGGCGGGGGATCGGCCGGCACCGGGATGGAGGGGCGCCGTTCCCGACTGCGGGTCCGTGGATGGCGTGCGTGGTGGGCTCCCATCCCGTCCACCGTCGACCCAGGCAGAGCCGAGCAGACGCGGCCCATGGCGTCCAGGTCGTTCGTAGAGTGGCGCGCTCCACCTGGACGCCATGAACCACGCCCGCTCCACGGTGTGTGGGTCGACGGCGGACGGGATGGGAGCTGGGGCAGTTAGTGGTTACGGAAGGAAGCGAATGCCACCCGCCCGATCAGCCAGTCTGCCAACATGGGTCAATGGAATACGGCCTGTCGAGTACGCAGCTGCCCCGCGGATATTTCTTCAGAGGACAGGAAGCGGTCCTCTCCATATGGCCTGGGACACGAACGTGCTTGTCGATTACTTGCAGTACGGCAAAGTAATTTGGGGTGATGGCGACCTCGACATAGAGGACCCAGAGTACGCAAGCCAAGTCGAAGCAGTAGGCCGGATAATGGATCCGCTGTTCTGTTTCTGGGACATCAGGATCCATCTTTTCGACGAAATCCTCAACGACGCGAAACGTGAATTATCTATCGAACGCAGAAGCCGCAGGGAGCGCGCCCTCGAGCGATTCACTCGCGCCCTGATGTTCGCCGACTGGTCCGAGGAAGGCGACGAGTGGGACGACCTTGAAACCGAGTACCCTCAGGAACCTCTTTTCGACGAGGAGGCACTCACGCAACCGGTCAGCCCAATACGCCAGAACCTGAGTGCCGCGCTCCCCGACGGCCACGATCGTATCCTCGTGACCGAAGCAGTGGAACGCGGCATGCATGTGTTCCTCACGCGAGATCAAGGGATTCTCAGGACAGCAGCCCTCGCCGACCGTCTTGGACTCCTGATCGTCAGCCCCGTCGAATTTCTCCAACTGTTCGAGGAGTCCGGACTCTCAGCCCTACAGTTCCCAGTTCCCGACCTCGCACGCATTTCAAAGGTGATAGAGGCCCTAGAGTTCGATTGATATCTGGAGCTTATCCCGACCGGGCATGCACCCAAAAAACCGAGGACCCTGCGGCTATTAACCGCAGGGCCCTCGTTCGTCAGCTCAGGCGAGAGGCAGCAACCTCGCTGCCATTGTTCCCGTAACCGTCTCGGCCGCCTTAAGCGTGCTCTTCTTAGACATTCTGAATTTACTCATCCGAATCTCCCTTCGTTCGTGATGCGGTATCCGTTCCTGGCTTAATGCTTCGTAGAACCAGATTGCTGAACTTCAATACAATCGCGACCGAAACGAGGATTAGGACCCAATGTAGGGGAATCGAACCCCCGACTCCTGCCTCTACCCTCAACTGACGACTGCTCAGTTATACCAGCCCTGCCCATGGGTTGTGTAGGGGCGGCTACGGTCGCCCAATCTCGCCCCAAGGGCGATGGCGCCAGGGGTTCCTCTTACCACTGTCGAAGAAACGGCAGGTCAGAGCACTTCTTTTGACAGCGCGATCGGCTCACCCGACTTGCGCATTACTGGCAAAACACACCACGGGAAGTTGATCCGCTCATCACATGGGCCGGCGGGCCACGCCTTGCCACTGTCGTGCCAGGACCGGCAGGGACTCACGGGGAACCACGGTGCCGTAGTGGGCAACGGCTGGAGGTCAGCTCAGGACAAGGAACTCCCAGGCACACCCATGGTCACCCAACCTCGCTCCTAACGCGGTGATCGACGGCAGCCGCGTCCCCTACCAGTCCGCCGCCAGACGGTCACAGGGCTTTGAGAACCTCAGTTGCTACTTGTTGCGCCAAAGCAGGAGGAACAGAGTTACCGATCTGGGTTTGGATGGATCCCCTGCTCCCCCCGAATTCAAATTCGTCGGGAAAGGTGAAAAGTCTCTTCATCTCAGGAATCCGCAGCCGTCGATTTTCCCAGTGAAACGGACCAACGTATGGACCAGGTTGAGCCTGGATGGTAGGAGACGGCTTCTCAGGTGAGAGCTTGAGGAGGAATGACCAGTACTTTGACCTCCACCTGAACTGAGGATCAGGGTGTCCACGCTCCTCAGTGTAATGAAGATAATTCTCACCCGGCGGGATGTCCGGAAGCAAATGACCATACTTCCCGGCTACAATTTCGCCGGGCTCAGGCTCGGAGATCACGTCAGCCAACGCCTCACCGGCAGTCACATGCGGTCGTTCCGCCTTGCCTGTGGAACGCCTCTCCCAACTGCCCCCGTGAGTTGGTGCTGGGTGAGTCGGCATTTTCTGACCCTTTGGAACACCGATGATGAACAAACGTGGCCTGGCCTGTGGAACGCCATAGTCTGCGGCATGAAGCACTTGTGACGCGCAGTCATAACCAGCTTCGTCGATTTCGCGCAGGAGTCGCTCATAGGCGGGTCTCGAAGCTCGATTGTTGTATGTCAGCGAGTAGACGTTCTCCAGAATGAAGGCTCGCGGCTTGCTCTCGCGCAATACACGCGTATATTCCTGCAGCAGCGACGCATCAGGGTCGAGTCCTTCGCGCTTCCACTTGAGCCAGTAACCCGACTTAGAGAACGGTGTACACGGAGGACCTCCAACGAGGAGATCAGGCCGGTCGCCGCCACTCAGGCCAGCTGCCTCCATGATCTTCTCAGTCGGCACATTGAGGATGTCATCCTGGATCACCGAGGACGAGAGGTCGAAGTTCTTCTCCATCGTTGCGGCCGCGTCAGCGTTCCGCTCGACAGCAGCTCGCACCACGAACCGGCAGCCTGCGTCAGAGAGCGAGGCCGCCTCTACCCCCAAGTCCAGGCCGCCGGCACCGCTGAAGAGGCTGATTGCTACTAGGTCGTTCGCAGGCATGGAACGTATGATGCCAGGCTTCACGACTGTCTCACCCATCGCCTCACGGTTCACCGCCACAGTCCGTCACCCTTCCAGGACGGACAGCAGGTCAGGCGACCAGCTGTCGTCCACGACTTGCATCGCAGCGATCTTGTGGTCATGAGACGCATGACGCCTGAGGCTCTCAGACCTCTTGAAGCGGAATTCCCACTTTCCAGTCACCGAGAAGAGGCAAGCGGCGACCACCTGAAAGTGTGTGACATCGTAATAGCGACTGGTGGGGTCACTCTTCGAGGCTCGAGTTTTTTGCACTTCCACACGATAGTTTCCGTTCGCGGTTAGCTTGGGCGAGCAGTTCTTGCACTCGATGCGAAGTTTCACACCACTTGTGGTCAGCACCTCGAAGTCTGGCTGACCGTCAAGATCGAGCGGCTCAATGTTGGCGAGACCTTTAGTCGATCTAAGCTGTTGCTCGAGGTGCCATTCCGCGACCCGCCCCCTCACTGCAACCTTCAATCGGTTAGCCGACGAAAGGAGATCCAGAATGTGATTGCTAGACATGGCAAACGCTTCTTCGAGGTCATGGCGACCAACAATCCCTCCGGAGCCACCGACCTCGCTTAGGTCTGCCACATCAACCTTAGCCAGACTCTCGGCCAACTTGTAACGCAGTGGACTGTCGAGCTGGAGGCGCTGAGCCCGGCGTTCCAGGTGAATGAAGTGGAGGATCTTGTCAGGCCGAAATACGACAACAGTCTCGAGGCCGGTACGTGAGCGCGGCATCCCCCTCCTGATTCCCGGAACGTTTTCACGCTCATAGACGTACCAGCCAGACTTCAGCGCCTTCTCGACATATTCCTGTTTATATTCAAAGGAAATCCCCATCGGTAGTGGGTCGTAAAGGGTACGATCCAATCCTACGAAATGCCCCAGGTCAGGATCAACCCCCATGACCAACGTGGTCTCTATCCCCGCCATATCCTCGGCTAGCGAATGATCAAAGATATGCCAGCTTTTCTCGCTACCATATCGGATTTGCATTCGGTGCTCGTCACCAGGGCGGTTCGTCGTCGTTCGGCGATTCGAGCGGAAGGGATAGAGCAGCAGCCCGATCCGATACGTATCAAAAAGCTCCAATCCGACATAAATGGGAGTAGTCCCGTCGGGGGTCACAAAAAGAACTCGCACGCCAGCTTCCTTGACACTCGCGAGCGCGTCGAGAATCGCCTGTCTGACGTCAGCCTTGCCAACCGTCCTGTAGGTCGCGAAGTAGGTACGGCCTGCGTGCTTGGCGTCTGAATCCGTCATGCTGATCATCCTGCACGCCCGCACTCGCGGTTGTCTCACCTTTTCGAGGAAGCCCAACCGACAGCTCTACTGGTGCGCGGCAGCACCGACGAGCGGCTGAAGCGAGGATCCGTCAGTGTGACTACCGTGTGGTTGATGACCCCTGAACGCGCAGCCGTTGAGTCGGTGGTTCCGACGCCTGGCCGTTCGCGCATCATGGCCGCGATCCGGCGCCGCGACACGCGCCCTGAACGCTCGGTCCGCTCCCTGCTGCACGCAGCCGGGAAGCGCTACCGTGTCGACTTCCGCGTGGATCTTGAAGGCGCACGCCCGCGCCCGGACATCGCTTTCACACGTGCAAGGGTTGCCGTGTTCGTGGACGGCTGCTTCTGGCACTCCTGCCCGCAGCACGGCACAAAGCCGGGCGTCAATCAAGGCTACTGGCAGCCCAAGCTAGAACGGAACGTCGCCCGTGACCGCGCCAACGACAGGGCTCTTGTCGCTGCCGGCTGGACGGTCATACGTGTCTGGGAGCACGAGTCTCCTCACGACGCAGCCCGACGCATCATCGCCGTTCTCGAGAGAAGTCAGCCCGTCCAGCCATTGCCGAAGCGCTCGACTGGATGATGCCCAAGCCGTGGACCATTTGTGGACCACATACGGACTGTTGGGTGAGCCAATGCCGCTGACCTGCGAACTTATCCGTGCCCGAAGGGGTCTCCGGAGGCATGTGCGCAGGTTGGGATCCTGCCGGGGCACTCCTTATGAGGTGCCCAAAGGCCTCGTCATCAGTGGCCCCGCTGAGGCCGGGGGCTTCGTGTATGTGCTGCCGTGGCCCTGCAAGGCAGGAACCCCTCCTGTCAGTGGTGTGCGTTTTGATGGGTGGGTGACTGTTCTGGATGTTGCTCGGCGGTTGCCCGAGATTGTTGTCCTTCGTGAGCACTGCCGGTCTCTGGCCATGCTGGAGGCCGGTCTGAGTCCGGAGTGGGACTACCGCTATCACTCCTTCGACGAACACTGGGCCGAAGGGGAGTCGTTGGCCTCGATGCGGAACGGATCGGGGGACGACTACTCCATCGTCTTCTCGGCCGCCGGCGTCTACATCCGTGGGTTCGATCATGAATCGCCCATGAGCCCCTACGCGGAGGACGGGCCCTGGCCCGGTGTGCTCGACGAGGTTCCCGGCGTCTTTCAGGCGTACGTCAGGGAGCCCGCGTTCTCCGATGACGGCCTGCCGCGCGTCACCGCGTGCATGTGGCGGGAGGCAGGGGACGACAGGTGGAGAACGGGGACCATCGACTTCCCCGACGAGAGGAACGCCGACCCGGACGGCGCCGACTTCCTCTTCGAACTGTTGGTGGACCGCTCGCCCGAGGCGTTTCAGGAGTGGGCCCAGGACTACTACGAGGTTCCGGTCGACCTGGGGGCCGTTCGGCACGTCTTCTCCTCGCGTCCGCTGACCGAGGACGTGGTCCGCGCGTTGAACCCGGACATCGGTCTGTCGGATCTCGCCCGGGACATCGCCGAGATCGGCTATCCGACGAGGTGAGGACGAGTTCCCTCGGCGCGGTCACGCTTTTCGAGGTGGCCGCCGTGGGAACCCGCTTCTGCGAACGTACCCCCCACCGATGTCGAGGAGGCCGCCGTGGCCGAGCAGGAGCGGACCCAGCAGGATCCCGTGACGCAGCATGCGCAGCCGGAGTTCCCGGAGCAGGACCAGCCTCATCCGGGCTGGACCGGGCCGATGGACCCGCCGCCGGATCACGGTGAGGAGTCGTACCGCGGGACCGGGCGGCTGGAGGGGCGCAAGACCGTCATCACGGGCGGGGACTCCGGTATCGGGCGGGCGGTGGCGCTGGCCTTCGCCCGGGAGGGCGCCGACGTGCTCTTCACGTACCTGCCGGAGGAGGCGGACGACGCGCGCGAGACCTCCCGGCTGGTCGAGGACGCCGGCCGCAAGGCGGTCGCCGTCTCCTGCGACATCCGCGAGGAGGACAACTGCCGGGCGCTGGTGGAGCGCGCGGTCGCCGAGTTCGGGCGGATCGACGTACTGGTGAACAACGCGGCGTTCCAGATGTCGCAGCCGGACGGCATCGAGGCCATCACGACCGAGCAGTTCGACCGGGTGATGCGCACCAACCTGTACGGGATGTTCTGGCTGACGAAGTTCGCCGTGCCGCACATCCCGAAGGGCGGCAGCGTCATCAACTCCACGTCGGTGCAGGCGTACAAGCCCAGTCCGCACCTGCTGGACTACGCGATGACCAAGGGCGCCATCGTGACCTTCACCCAGGGGCTGGCCCAGATGCTCGCGGAGCGCGGCATCCGCGTCAACGCGGTCGCGCCGGGCCCGGTGTGGACGCCGTTGATCCCCGCGACGATGCCCGACACCGCGGAGTTCGGCAAGCAGAGCCCGCTCGGCCGCCCGGCCCAGCCCGCCGAACTGGCCCCGGCGTACGTCTATCTGGCCTCTCAGGAGGCGAGTTTCGTCACCGCGGAGATCCTCAACGCCACCGGTGGCACGCCCCTGCCGTAAGCCCGACTAGCGGCCACGCTCCAGGAGTCTGATCGCCCCCTCCACGTGCGGCGGCAGCGGTCGGCGCCTCGCCAGGGCGGCGGGGAGGCGTACGGCCGTTTCGTGCAGGGCGCGGCGGGCGCCGGGGGCACCGGTGGCCGCGGCGGTCAGGCGGGCGGTGGCCCGCAGGGCCGCCGGCAGCGGGCGGCGCAGCCAGAAGGTCAGGACCTCGTTGCGCCGCAGCAGAGGGCTTCGCCCGTCGCGGCCGCCGTGCGCCGGGTGGTGACGGGCCGTCAGCGTCGGTTCGTAGGTCACGCCCCAGCCGTCGGCCGCGAGATCGTAGGCGAGCAGGGTCTCCTCGCCGCCGAAGAACAGGAGCGGGTGGTAGCCGCCCGCCCGGAGGTAGGCGTCCCGGCGGACCACGCAGGCGCAGGCCAGGAAGCCCAGCACCGGACGGCCCGGCAGGTCGGGCTCCTGGGGCAGCGGTGAGGCGGCGAGCACGGCGTTGAAGGGGTCCTCGGTCCGGTCGGGGCCGACGAGCGTGCGGGCCGCCAGCAGGCCAAGCCGGGGGTGCCGGTCGAACAGGTCGGCCGCGTGCCGCAGGGCGCCCTCGGTCCACCAGGAGTCGTCGTCGCTGAAGGCCACGTAGGGCGTCTCGGCCCGCCGTACCGCGAGGTTGCGGCCCAGGGCGCCGGTGTTCCGGTCGGGTTTGAGCACGCGGACGGCCGGCGGACGGTGGCGCAGGGCTTCGAGGGTCGAGTCGTCGGAGCTGTTGTCGACGACGATGACGGGGGGCCGTTCGGGCAGGGCGGTGAGGGCGTCGACGGTGCGCAGGACGTCGGCGGGCCGGTCGCGGGTGATGACCGCGACCGTGACCCGGCCGTCCCGGCGGTCCCGGCGGTCCGTACCGTTTCGGGCGTCCCGGCCGTCCCGGCCGTTCCGGGCGCCGGTGCGGTCCGCCGGGTCGTCAGGCCGGGGCCGTGGGTACACCGGCGTCACTCCCCTTCCGGGCGGGTGCACCGGCGCGTACGGGCCGCAGCAGGGACAGCGCGGCGGTGACGGCCTCGTCGGTGCCGATCCGCAGCAACTGCGGGTCGGGGGTGTCGCCGTGCGGGTCGCCGGGCGGTCCGGGTTTCCACAGGGCGATGTGGTGCGCGGCACCGGGTGGGCCCCACAGGTTCGGCGAGACCGGGCCGAAGAGCGTCACGGACGGCGTGGCGTGGGCCACGGCGAGATGCGCCGGTCCGGTGTCGCCGCTCACGACGAGCGGGGCGTGGGCGACGAGCGCCGAGAGTTCGCCGAACGGCAGCCCGCCGTGCAGTACGTCCCGCTCCGGCAGGCCCGCCCGTGCGGCGACGTCCAGGACCAGGGCGTCCTCCGCCGGGCCACCGGTGACGACGACACGGTGACCGGCGGTGCGCAGTCGTCGTACGAGGTCGGCGAAGCGTTCGGCGGGCCAGCGGCGGGACGCGGCCTCCGCACCGGGGTGGACGACCACCGCACCCGGCGCCGGGGACGGCGTGGCCGGTGGCGGCAGCCGCAGATCGGCGGGGTCCGCTGGGATGCCGTACGCCGCGAGGAAGTCGCACCACCGCTCGCGCTCGTGCTGGTCCGGCCGCCACACCGGGGGTTCGGGGAGGGCCGGGTCGGGCTGGGCGTGGGCCAGAAGCCGGCGGGGGGCGAGGACGGCCAGCGCGTCGCGGCTCTCCGGTCCGTTGCCGTGCAGGTCGACGGCGATGTCGGGGGGTGGCCCGGTCCATCCGTCCAGCGTGGGTACGGCCCGTCCCGGGGCCTGGGCCGGGAGGATGTCGTCCACCGCCCCCGTGGCCAGCGCGGCCTCGCCGAGGGTCGGCGGGAGCGCCAGGACGACGTGATGGCCGGGGAAGGCCCGGCGGATGCCGCGCAACGCGGGGACCGAGGCGAGCAGGTCGCCCAGTCCCAGCGCGCGCAGCACCAGGAGCCGGGGGCGGCCGGTCACCGGCTCGTGCGCCCCGGCCGGGCGCGCGGACCGAGGCGCCGTCGGGCGCGGGTGGCCGGTCATCGGCTTCTCCGCCCCGGCCGGGCCAATCCGGCCAGACGCACGGACCGTCGCTCCACCGGGCGCAGGCAACCCGTCCTCGACTCCTCCACCCCGGCCCGGCGCACGGACCGACGTACCACCGGGCGCAGGCGGCCGGTCACCGGCTCCGCCGCCCAGGCCAGGCGCGCTGGTTGAGGCGCCATCAGACGCGGACGGCCGTTCATCGACTCCTCCCCCACGGCCGGGCCACCCCGGCCGTGGGGGACGGACCGACGCACCACCGGGCGCGGACGGCCGTTCATCGACTCCCCCACCCCGCCCAACCACACCGCCCGACGCCCCGCCGGCCGCAGTCGGCCCGTCACCGGCTTCTCCGTCCCGCCGGGTGGGACGGCTGGGGGGTCGCCGCGGCGCGTTCCGCGATGCCGGTGGTGGAGCGGCCGTCCAGGTAGGGGAACAGGACGACCTGTCCGCCCCAGCTCTCCACGAGCGACGCCTCCGGCAGGTGGGCCAGGGCGTAGTCGCCGCCCTTGGCCCAGATGTGCGGGCGCAGTTCGCCGAGGAGTCGCTCCGGGGTGTCCTCGTCGAACACGGCGACCGCGTCGACGCACTCCAGTGCGCGCAGTACCCGGACCCGGTCCGCCAGCGGGACGAGGGGCCGGCCGCTGCCCTTGCGGCGGCGTACGGAGGCGTCCGAGTTGACGCACACCACCAGGCAGTCACCGGTGCGGCGGGCGGCCTCCAGCAGGGCGACGTGGCCGGCGTGCAGCAGGTCGAAGCAGCCGCCGGCGGCGACGACGGTTCCGCCGGCGGCCCGTACCCGGGTGGCCGTGCGCAGGGCGTCGTCCGTCGGTTCGTGGTCGTCGGAGGGGCGCGGGGGCGCGGCCGGGGCGGTGTCCACGGCGAGCGCGCGGGCGCCCCCTTCGGCGACGTACCTGGTGGCGGCGTGCACGGCGGCCCGCACCGCGGTCTCGGTGAGCTCGCCGTCGGCGAGGGACCCGGCGGCGGTCGCCGCGAACCGGTCGCCGGCCCCGCAGGCGTCGCCCTCGGCGGTGACCGGCGACGGCACCAGCAGCGGCGTCTCCCCGTGGGACAGCAGCGCGCCCCGCCCGCCCAGGGTGACGACCACGGAGGCCGCTTGCCAGGCGCGGACCAGCGTGTCGGCGTGGCGGGCCGCGGCGTGCAGGGCGCTGCCGCCCTGGGACTCGTCGCCGGGGTGCACCTGGCCGGCGAAGGCCCGTGCCTCGCTCGCGCACGGGGTGGCCAGCCTGACGCCGGGCACCGGCGGGCGGCCGCGCGGGTGCGGGTCCCAGACGACGGGCAGGCGGGCGGCCGCCGACCGCAGCTCCTCGCGCAGGACGTCGGCGGTGCCGCGGCCGTAGTCGGCGACCAGGACGGCACCGGCCTCCGCGATCGCCCGGCACGCCTCGTCGGTCCGTTCCCGGGCCCGTCCGTCGCCGTCGTCCAGGCGCAGCAGGGGCCGGTCCTCGGCGAGGACGCGTGTCTTGCTGGACAGGGCGCCGGTCAGGGGCAGCCGTACCAGGCGCACCCGGTCGGGCAGCAGTCGGCACAGCGACGCGCTGGCCTCGTCGTCGCCCAGCGCGGTGACGAGGGTGACCTGCCGTCCGTCGGCCGCGGCGAGGCAGGCGGCCAGCGCGGCTCCGCCGGGCCGCGCGATGCGCCGGAGCGAGCTGACGACGGGGACGGGCGCGTCGGGGGCCAGCCGTTCGACGCGTCCGCACAGGTCGTGGTCGAGCAGGGCGTCGCCGACGACGAGCAGCGGGGCCGGGGCGCTCATGTGCCGCCCTCCGCGTCCGGGTGTGTCAGCGGGCCGTCGTCCACCGTGCGGTCGAAGGACTCGCAGAGCATGTGGACGGCCACCAGGTGCAGTTCCTGGACCGTGGCGGACGTCGCCGCGTCCACGCACAGGGAGTCGTCCGCGCACCCTTCGAGCGGGTTGGGCGCCGGGCCGGTCAGGGCCCACACGGTCAGGCCCAGGCGTTGCGCCTCCTTGGCGGCGACGAGCAGGTTGGCGCTGGAGCCGCTGGTGGACAGCAGCATGAGCACGTCCCCGGCGCGGCCGTGCGCGGCGACCTGGCGGGCGAAGATCTCCTGGACGCCGTAGTCGTTGGCGATGGCGGTGGTCGAGGACGTGTCGGCGTGCAGGGCGAGCGCGGAGAACGGCGGGCGGTCGTCGCGGTAGCGGCCGACGAGCTCGGCGGTCAGGTGCTGGGCCTGGGCCGCGCTGCCGCCGTTGCCCGCGACGAGGAGCCGGGCGCCGGTGCCCAGGCGTTCGGCGAGGGAGGTCCCCCAGCGCCGGACGACGGGGGCGGCGTGGTCGCGGAACCCTTCGAGGGCCTTCATCAGGTCGTCGCAGTGTGCGGTGTCCGGGGCGAGTTTCATCGGACCACTCCCGAGAGCGAGGGTACGGAGGAGACGGCGCCGTAGACCCGGGTCACCCCGTCGGCGACGCGGTCCCAGGTGTAGCGGGCGAGGACACGGCGGCGGCCGGCCGCGCCGTACCGGGCGAGCCGGTCCGGGTCGTCGAGCAGTTCCCGTACGGTCGCGCCGAGGTCGTGGTCCTCGTCGGGCGGGACCAGGACGCCCGTGACGCCGTCGGCGACGGTGTCGAGCTGTCCGCCGACGGCGGTGGCGACGACGGGGGTGCCGCAGGCCATGGCCTCGACCGGGACGATGCCGAAGGGTTCGTAGCGGGGCACGGACAGCACGAGGTCCGCGCCGGACATGAGGGCGGGCATCCGGGTACGGCTCACGCCGCCGAGCAGTGTCACGCGGTCGGCCACCCCGCACTCCCGGGCGATCGAGCACAGCCGTTCCGTCTCCGGCTCGGCGAACAGCAGGGCCGGTTCGGGGCCCCCGGCGATGAGGAGTTCGGCGTCCGGCACGGCCGCGAGGGCGCGGATGGCCCGGTCGAAGCCCTTGCGGGGGACGAGCCGGCCGACGGTGAGCAGACGCCGGGGCGCGGACGGGTCCCGGCGGGCTCCGGCAACCGGCGCGAACCGCACGGGGTCCACACCGCAGGGGACGACGTGGATGCGCCGGCGGGGCAGGCCCATGGCGACGAGTTCGTCCACCTCGTCCTCGCAGGTGGCGATGATGCCGCTGCACTCGCGGCCCACGGCCGTCTCGATCTCCACGCGTGCGCGCGGCGAGGTGTCGGCGGCGCCCTGGTGCCGTTTCTTGACGGTGCCGAGGGCGTGGTAGGTCTGCACGACGGGCACGCCCGCGGCGCGTGCCCCGGTCACCGCCGCCAGCCCGGACATCCAGAAGTGGGCGTGCACCACGTCGGGTGGTTCCGTCGCCCACTCACGGGCCAGCCACGCCCCGAACTCCGCCATGTACGGCAGGAGTTCGTCCTTGGGTATCGGGGCGGGCGGTCCGGCGGGCACGTGCACGACCCGCACCCCGTCGGCCGTGACGACCCGCTCCGGCAGCCGCGGGTCGTCGCGGCGCGTGTACACGACGACCTCGTGGCCCCGGCGGGCCAGTTGGGCGGCGAGCTGGGCCACGTAGACGTTCTGGCCGCCCGCGTCGGGCCCGCCGAGCTCGGCCAGCGGGCTGGCGTGCTCGGAGACCATGGCGACGCGGCCGGCCGACGGCTGGCTGGGGCTCATCGGGTGACCTCCTTGATCAGGCGTTCCCAGTCGTCCCGGAAACGCCGCTCTCCGTAGCGGGACCGTGCCGCGGCGCGGGCGGCCTCCCCGGTCCGCCGGGCACGGTCCCGGTCCGCGAGGAACCCGCGGACGGCCTCCTCCAGGACGTCGAGGCGGTTGGAGACCACCCCGGCGCCCTCGGGCACGGCCTCGCGCACCTCCGTGGTGTCGAGCGCGACCACGGGCATGCCCAGGAACATGGCCTCCAGCAGCGACAGCCCGAGGGACGTCCAGCGCACGGGATGCAGGTACAGGCGGCAGCGGGCCATCGCGGGGTGCAGTTCGCCCTGCGGCAGGTCGCGGCTGCGGCAGCGGTCGGCAGGCAGCCCGAGCCGGTCGGCGAGTCCCTCCGTGCGCATGCCGAAGACGTCCAGCGGCGCCGAGCGCGCGAACCGCGGCAGCAGGTCGGTTCCGGTGGTACGGCCGCGCCGTACGGGCTCGTTGACGACGACGGCCGCGCGGGGCTCCTCGCCGGTCCACAGGGGGCCCGGGTCGATGATGCCGTGCTCGATGACCTCGGTGGGAGCGCGGCCGTTGTCCCACATCAGGCGGTTGAAGTGGGTGACGTGGACGACGGGGACGTCGCTCCGGTCGGCGAGGGGGTGGCGGGTGTCGACGGGTGACTCGTGCGGGCTGTTGTGCTCGACGTACACGGCGGGCACGTCGGTGCCGGGCCGGTGGCCGGTCCAGCGCAGGGCCAGGTCCAGCTCGTGCGGCCGTTGCAGGACCATCAGGTCGATGTCGGCCTCGCGCAGTTCGGCGGGGCTCAGCTCGCGGACGGTGGCCGGCCACTGCCAGGTCCTGGCCCGCCCCAGTCCGTCCGGTCCGCGGTCGGGCGTCACCGGGACGAGGAAGGTGTACGGGCCCTGGACGAACGACGTCAGCCATGAGCCGTGTACATGCCAGACCAGGATGTTCATGCGCTCTCCTTGAGGAGTTTCTGCACGGCCCGTACGACGTCCTGGGCCGTGACCTCGTCCAGGCACGGATGGCCCGGCACGGGGCAGTGCCGGGCCCGGCTGTCGGCGCAGGGCGCGTGCTGGTCGCCGAGGAGCACGTGGGGCACGCCGTACGGCGCCCAGCGCTCGGCCGGGACGACGGGCGCGAACAGGGAGACCACGGGGGTGGCGACGGCGGCGGCCAGATGGGCGGGGCCGGTGTTGCCGCACACCACGACGTGGGCCATGCGCAGGACGCCGGCCAGGGTCTGCGGGGTCGTCCGGCCGCCGAGGTCCACGGCGGAGCCGCCCGCGACCCGCCGGGTGAGGCCGGTTTCGTCGGGGCCGCCGGTGACGACGACGCGGTGCCCCGCCTCGGTGAGCAGGGCCACGGCCTCGGCGCAGCGGTCGGGACTCCAGGCGCGGGCGGGCGCGCTGGCACCGGGGTGCACGACGACGTAGGGGCCGTTGCCGGTCAGTGCGACGGTGTCCGGCGGCGGGAGGACCCGCAGCCTGCCGTCGTCGCCCGGCGGTGGGAGGAAGCCCATGGCGGCGGCGGTGTCGAGCGCGGCCTCCGTCTCGTGCCGGCCGGGCAGCCGCCGGTGCCGTACGTCGAGCAGGCGGCCCGGGTGGTCGACGCTGTCGGCGCCGGTCCGCGCCACGCCGGCCATCCGCAGCAGCAGGGCCGTGGGCAGCGGGCTCTGGTGGAACGACGTGAGGATCAGGGCGGTGTCGAAGGCCTCCGCCCGCAGGCGCGCCAGCAGTCCGTCGACGTCCGCCTCGGCGACGGCGGGTGCGTGCACGCCCTCCCAGGGGGCCGCCCAGGTGATCACGTCGTCGACGCCGGGCAGGAGCCGTGCGGCGGACTCGCCGAGCGGGCCGCAGAGCATGGTCACCCGGGAGGAGCGGGCGGCGACGGCCCGGACGGCGGGTCCGGCGAGCAGGACGTCACCGAAGCTGTCGAGCCGCACGACCAGTGTCTTCGGCTCGTCCCCCGCCGGGGGCGGCCCGGTGGCGGTGCTCGGGTCACGGCGTTCCGGCGGGGCCTCGTCGAGGAGCTCGCGGACCGCGGTGAGGAGGTCGGGGGCGGTCCGGGGAGCCGCCTCGGTCTCCTCGGGCCGGGTCGCCGCGTTGGGTACGAGCACGCCGCGGGCGCCCGCGGCACGGGCGGCCAGGACGTCGGCCGCGATGTCGCCGATCACCACGCAGTCCGACGGGGCCACTCCGAGGCGCCGTGCCGCCTCGATCACCAGGCCGGGACGGGGCTTGCGGCAGTCGCAGCCCGCCTCGGGCAGGTGCGGGCAGTACACCCAGGTGCCGAGACCGCCGAGCAGCGCGTCGGCCCGGGCGTTGACCCGCTGCACGTCGGCGTGCGTGAGCAGTCCGCGGCCGATGCCCGACTGGTTGCTGACCACGCCGGTGGCGACGCCCGCCGCGCGCAGCAGGTCGAGGGCCTGCCGGGCGCCGGGCAGGGGGCGCACCAGGTCGGGGTCGCCGTTGTAGGGGACGTCCTCGACGAGGGTGCCGTCGCGGTCGAAGAGCACGGCGGCCGGGCGGGGGGCGTGCGAGGTCGGGTGGTTCACGGCGTGCCCCCGAGCCGTGCGGCGCCCCGATGGCGGATCAGGCCGTCGATCCAGTGGCGGACGGCGAGGGGCGGGATGACCACGCTGGTGGCGAGCATGGTGGTGATCTCGCGGGCGGTGCGCGGGCCCGGTGCGATGCGGGCCAGGGCGAACTCGGCCGTGCCCAACGCCCACAGCGCTCCGGCGGCGCCCGCGGCGCGGGGCCTGCCGGCCGCGGCGCACCCGGCCGCGACGAGCGCGCCGGCGGTCACCAGCGCGTGCCGGGTGAGCCGTCCGCGGGGCGCACCGGCGCAGATCCACCAGTCGCGTCCGTGGAGGCGGGTCATCAGGGCGTCGTCCGCGTTGCCCCGCTGGGTCCGTACCGACACCCAGGGGTCGGCCGGGCGCACCGGGTGGCGTGTGGTGCGCCGGCCGCGGCGCAGCGTCCAGCCGGCGTCCCGCACCCGCAGCGCCAGGTCGGCGTCCTCGCGGAAGGCCCGGGGGAACCGCTCGTCGAAGCCGTGGACCTGGGCCAGGGCGGCGGTGCGGTAGGCCATGTCCGCCGTGGCCCAGGCGGCCCGTTCCAGCCCGGCCGTGCCGCGTTCCCAGTCCGTCGGCCGGCGGTGGGCGGGCAGTGGGACGGACAGCCGGCCCTGGATGCCGCCGGTGGCCGCGTCGGCCGCCGTGAGGTCCTCGGCGAGCAGGCGGGACCAGTCCGGCAGCACCTGGACGTCGTCGTCGAGGAAGACGGTCCAGGGTGCGGTGACCGTGCGCCAGCCCGTGTTGCGGGCGGCCGCGGGGCCGCGTCCGCCGCTGCGCAGGGTCCGCACCCGCCCGCGCAGGACGCCCGCGGCATCCAGCGGCAGCTCCCCGGCCGGGTCCGTGCGGTCGTCGACCACGACGACCTCGGTGGGCGGATGACCGCCGGCGGCGGCGAGCGCGCGCAGGCAGTCGGCCAGACAGGGGCGTCCGATCGTCGGCACGACGACGGCGTAGGCCGGTGCGGAGGAGAGGGAGGGGGCGTCCGTCATGCGAACATGCCCTTCCGCCGGATCGCGAACGGCCCGAGGGCCAGCAGGTCCACGGGTGCGGAGCCGAAGCACTCCAGGGCGTCCCGCGGGTCGTCGACCATGGGCCGGCCGGCCGTGTTGAGGCTGGTGTTGACCACCACGGGCAGCCCCGTGCGCCGTTCGAAGCCGTCGATCATCCGGGCCACCAGCGGCTCCGCGGCACGGTCCACGGTCTGGATCCGGGCCGTGCCGTCCACGTGGACGACGGCCGGGATGCGCTCGCGCCACTCGGCGGCGACCTCGTGCACGAACAGCATGTAGGGGCTGGGCAGGGGCCCGTCGAAGAGCTCCGCGGCCCGCTCCGCCAGCACCATGGGGGCGACCGGCCGGAACTCTTCCCGGCCCTTCACCGCGTTGAGGCGTTCCAGGTTCGCGGGCCGGCCGGGGTGGGCCAGCAGCGAACGGTGGCCCAGGGCCCGGGGGCCGTACTCGCTGCGTCCCTGGAACCAGGCCACGATGCCGTCCCGGGCGAGCTCCTCGGCGACGGTGTCGGCGATGTCGGCGGGCTCCTCGTAGGGGACGGCGGCACGCTCCAGCCACTCCCGCAGCTCGTCGTCGCTCCAGCCGCGTCCCAGGGCGGCCGTCGGCATGGCCTCGACCGTCTCCTTCTGGTGGGCGACGTGCAGCGCGGCGCCGAGGGCCGTGCCCGCGTCCCCGGCCGCGGGCTGCACCCAGATGCGGTCGAAGGGGCCCTCCCGGTGCAGCCGGGTGTTGGCCACGCAGTTGAGCGCCACACCGCCCGCCAGCGTCAGCACGTCCTCGCCGGTGCGCTCGTGCAGCCAGCGCACCAGGCCGAGCAGGACCTCCTCCAGGCACGCCTGGGCACTGGCGGCGGCGTCGGCGTGGTCCTCGGTCCACGGGGCGCCCGCCGCACGCGGGGGCACCAGCGAGGACCAGGGGACCGGACGGGCCCGGAAGCCGCCCTCCCCCTCCAGGTGGACGTACTGCCGCAGCTGCTCGAGGAAGCGCGGGCGGCCGTACGACGCCAGGGCCATCACCTTGAACTCGTCGCTGCTGCGCAGGAAGCCGAGGTGGTGGGTGAGGTCCTCGTAGAACAGGCCCAGGGAGTCGGGCAGCGACTGGGTCCCCAGCACGGCGAGCTCGCGGCGGGCGTAGCGGCCGGCGAGGTGGGAGCCGCATTCGCCGCGGCCGTCCAGGACGAGGACGGCGCAGTCCGGGTAGGGGGAGGCCTGGCCCGCGGAGGCGGCGTGGGCAACGTGGTGCGGGACGAACCGCACCTTGCCGGGGTCGAGTCCGGGCAGGGCCTCGGCCAGGAACTCGGGGGCCCGGCGGGCGTACTCCTGGCGCAGGTGGTCCCAGGGGTCGTCCAGGCCCAGCTGGTCGGCGGGGCGGGCGAGTTCGGGGTCGTAGGAGTAGGCGACCGCGTCGAGGTCGGCCGGGGTGAGACCGGCCTGTTCCAGGCACCAGCGGGCGGACAGTTCGGGCAGTTCCCACGCGGAGAAGGGGATGGGCCGCTTGCCGTGCTTACGACGGCTGAAGCGCTCCTCCTCCGCGGCTGCCACGATCCTGCCGTCCATGACCAGGGCGGCGGCCGGGTCGTGGAAGAGGGCGTTGATTCCCAGGACACGCATGAGGTTCCTCCGGGGCGGCGTGGTGGACGACTTCTCGGCGTGCGGGCTCAGAGCTGCCGGATCGGCTCCCGCGTCGGCCGCGCCGCGGCGAAGTAGGCGATGGTCTGCTTGATGCCCTCCTCCCAGGGCACCTTGGGGGTCCAGCCCAGCAGTTCACGGGCCAGCCGGGTGTCCGGGCGGCGGCGCTGCGGGTCGTCGACGGGACGGTCGACGAACTCGATGCGTGAGGAGGAGCCCGCCAGTTCCACCACCCGGCGGGCGATGTCGCGGACCGCGACCTCGTCGGTGCCGCCGATGTTCACGGGCCGTACCGAGCGGCTCGCGGCCACCAGCAGGATTCCGTCGACGGTGTCGTCCACGTAGCACAGGGACCGTGTCTGGCTGCCGTCGCCCGCCACCGTCAGGGGCTCGTCGGCCAGCGCCTGGCAGACGAAGGTCGGTACGGCTCGGCCGTCGTGGGCGCGCATGCGCGGCCCGTACGTGTTGAACAGGCGGACGATGCCCGCGTCGGCGTCCTTGACGCGCACATGAGCGGTGACCAGCGCCTCGGCGAACCGCTTGGACTCGTCGTACACGCTGCGCGGACCCACCGGGTTGACGTTGCCCCAGTAGTCCTCGCGCTGCGGGTGCACCAGGGGGTCGCCGTACACCTCGGAGGTCGAGGCGAGCAGGAAGCGGGCCCGGTCGCGTTCGGCGAGGGCCAGCATGGTGCGGGTGCCGAGGCTGCCCGCGTCGAGCGTCTCCAGGGGCAGCCGCAGGTAGTCGGCGGGCGAGGCGGGACACGCGAAGTGCAGGACGACGTCGTACGGTCCCGGCAGGCGCCCCAGGCACTCGGGCGCGGAGACGTCGCACTCCACGAACCTGAATCCGGCGCGGCCCTCCAGGTGGGCGATGTTCCGACGCGCTCCGGACGAGAGATTGTCCGCGCAGTCGACTTCGACACCTGAATCCAGCAGGCGCTCGCACAGATGGCTGCCGAGGAAGCCGGCGCCGCCGGTCACCAGGGCACGGCGCCAGGGCACGCGAGGGGTGGCATCAATCATGGGGACGTCCTTCAGCCGTGCTCGCGGGGCGGTGCGAGCGGCTTTGTGGAGGGGAGTGAAAGAACAGGAGTGGTCGGGACGCACCGGAACGTGCGTCTGGAACAGGGCCTGGCTGGTCGCGGCCGCCGTTTTCCCGACGGAGAGGAGCGAAAGACTGGCGCCAGCTGCTTTCACGCTTTGATGCCTATTGTGCCGACAGGTCCGTTTCCACGCGACCGCTGACAGGGGCGCCCGGTCGACGCGGCGCGGGCCGGCTCCACGCGTTGAACTCTGCTCCTCCTGTGAGCAACCGCACTCAGCAGGGCAAGTGGCGTGAAGGTGCGCGGCAGTTGGGCCCGTCAGGACGCTCTCGCGCGACGCACCGCGGCCGACGGGCCGGGCGGGTCTGTCACGATGGTGCGCGCCGTGACCGACTCGGTGGACGGCCGCGCAGTGCAGCCGGCGTTCCTCGGTTTCGCCTACCTGTCTGACCTGCCTCTTCGTCTCCCGGGTACCCCACTGTGTCTTCCGCCCCTGTTCCCGTCTGCCCTGCCGCCGCCCCGGCCGCCGCGGTCCCGCCCCGGCCGACGTCGCGCTCGCCGTGGCGCTCCCTGAGGCACCGCAGCATGCGCTGGTGGTCCGTCGCGAACCTCGTGTCGAACGTCGGCACCTGGATGCAGCTCACCGTGCAGAACCTGCTCGTCCTGCAGATCACCGGCTCCGCCGCCGCGACGGGGCTGTCGATGTCCGTCCAGGCCGGCCCCGCCCTCTTCATGAGCCTGCTGGGCGGAGCGGCCGTGGACCGCTGGTCGCGCAAGCTGACCGCGGCCGTCAGCCAGACCCTCCTCGGCGCGGTCGCCTTCGCCACGGCCGTCCTCGTGGCGCTGGACCGGCTCGACATGACGTCCCTGCTGGTGCTGGCCGCCGTGACCGGCACCGTGGCCACCGTGGACGGACCGGCGTGCGCCCTGCTGGGCAACGACCTCGTCCCGCCCGAGGACGTCCCCTCCGCCATCGGCGTCGGCGCGCTGGTGCACAGTGCCGGCCGGCTCGTCGGGACCGCCCTGGCCGGTGTGACGGTCGGCTTCCTCGGCACGGCCGCCGCGTACGCGGCCAACGGGCTGTCCTTCCTGTTCGTCGCCGCGGTCGTGCCGTTCCTGCGCCCCGCGCCCGGTGCGGCACCGGTGGCCGGACCCGGCACGGTCACCGCGCGGACCGGGGCCGACCCCGACCCGACCGTCCGCGGCGGCCTGCGCTTCTTCGCGCGCCGGCCCCGGCTGGTCGCGCTCGCCGGCATCACCGGGATCAGCGCGGTCCTCGGCCGCAACTACGGGCTGACCCTGGCCGTGCTCGTCACCGGGCCGCTCGCGGGCGGTGCGGGGGCCTTCGGCACGGTCTCCGCGGTCCTCGCCGTCGGCGGCATCCTGGGCGCGTTCCTCGGCGCCCGGCTGCGGCGGCCCTCCGTGCGGCTGGTGGGCACCCTGGCCGCCGCGGGTGCGCTGCTGCAACTGGCGGCGGGGCTCTCGCCGTCGGTGGCCGTCCTGCTGGTGCTGGTCCTGCCCATGGCCGTGCTGGAGTCCGTGTCCGACACCGCCGGAACGGCCGTGCTCCAGACCGACCCGCCCCCTCATCTGCGCGGGCGCGTCCTCGGTGCGTGGAACAGCATCGGCACGGTGTGGAGCCTCGGCGGCCCGCCCGCGCTGGGCCTGCTCATGGAACTGGCCGGGGCACGCGGGGCCCTGGTGACCGGTGGCCTGCTCATCGCCGGCGCGATCGGGGCGGGGTTCCTGGTACAGACCCGCCGCACCCCTGCCCCCGTGGCCCTGGCGGCGACGCCGGGCGGCGAGGTGACGGGGCGGGAAGCGCTGCGAACGGCTGCCTGAGGATCCGCCCCGCGGGGGACGGCCGGCACACAAGTACGGGGTTTGGGCCGTTCCCGCAGTGGTGAGGCGCCGGGGATGCACGAGCACCTTGTCACGGCCGCCCCTCGGGAAGGACTCGCGGCGCGGCGGCCCGCGGAACGCGACGCCTTCTTCGACAACGCCAAGTACCTGGCGATCGTCCTGGTCGCCGTGGGGCACGCCTGGGAGCCGCTGCGGGACGGGAGCCGGGGCGTGTCCGCGCTGTACCTGCTCGTGTACGCCTTCCACATGCCGGCGTTCATCGTCGTCTCCGGGTACTTCTCGCGGAACTTCGACGCGAGTCCGGGGAAGCTGCGGCGGCTGGTGACCGGGCTCCTCGTGCCGTACGTCGTGTTCGAGACGGCGTACACCTTCTTCACGCGGTGGACGGACCAGGAGCCCGGCCGGCCGGTGAGTCTGCTGGACCCGCTGTACCTGACGTGGTTCCTGGTGGCGTTGTTCGTGTGGCGGCTGACCACCCCTCTGTGGAAGCGGGTGCGGCGGCCGGTGCCGGTCGCCCTGGCCGTGGCGATGCTCGCGACGCTCACGCCCTCCATCGGGGACGACCTCGACCTCCAGCGCGTCCTTCAGTTCCTGCCGTACTTCGTCCTCGGGCTGTCGCTCGGGCCCGAGCACTTCCGGCTGGTCCGCCGGCGGGCGGTACGGCTGCTCGCCGGGCCGGTGTTCGCGGTCGCGCTCGTGGCGGCGTACTGGGCGGTGCCGCGGATGAGCGGGGCCTGGTTCTACCACCGGGACAGCGCCCGGGAGCTGGGCGCGCCCGGCTGGTCGGGACCGGTGATGACGCTGGTCGCCTTCGGGTGTTCGCTGGTGCTCGTCGGCTGCTTCCTCGCGCTGGTGCCGGGGCGGCGGACCTGGTTCACCGCGCTGGGCGAGGGCACGCTCTACGGCTATCTGCTGCACGGCTTCCTCGTCCAGGGCGCCCGCTTCTGGGGCTGGTACGGGCCGCCCTGGCTGCACACCCCGCTCGGCGTGGCCGCGCTCACCCTCGCCGCGGCGGCGGTCGTGACCACCCTGTGCACCCCACCGGTCCGCCGAGCCCTGCGGTGCGTGGTGGAACCGGAACTCCGGTGGGCGTTCCGCCGGGAGACACCGCGACCGGCGGGCCCGTGACGGCACCGGCGCGAACGCCTCCCGTACAGAGGCGGCAGCGCGCCCTGCCACGACGCCACCGGCGCGGACACCAGGGACCGCTGACGCCGGACCCGCCGCCGACGCCCGCACGGCCACGGCGGCGCGTCACGGCCCGGCCGACCGCTCCGGCCCACGACACCCCGCCCGCCCTGCGGCGGAGACATCCCCCCGCCTCACCGCAACGGCGGCGAGCCACCGGCTCCTCCCCCACCGCGGTCGACGACGGCATCGCGCGACGGCAGTCCCTCCGCCGGCGGTGTCTCCGCCCGCAGCTGCGACGGGATGTCCTGCCCGCCGCAGATGTCCAGCCCCGCTTCGGACGATGACCGCGCGGCAACCGCGCGAGCCACCAGCCTGCGCCGGGGCGCCGACGGCTCCTCCCCCGGCGTAGCCCCGCCGCAGGCCCTTCTCCGCTCCCCCTACTTCGACGACCCCTCGGCGACCGACGGCACCGGGCTCGGGGCCGTGGTCGGTTCCGCGGGGGCGGGGCTCGGCCCGGTCGACGGCCGCTCCTTCGGCACGACCGTCGGCACGGGGCTCGGCACGACCGTCGGCACGGGGCTCGGCACAGTCGTCGGCGCGGACGGGACCGGGCTCGGCTCGGAGGGCCGCCCGGACGGGACCGGTGACGGCACGGCCGAGGGCCCCGTGGACGGGGCCGTGGACGGGACCGGTGACGGGGCCGTGGAAGGGGCCGACGTCGGTGACGGCGTGGCGGAGCCCGTTGCGGCGCCTGCGAGGGCGGCCCAGCCGCCCACGGCCACGGCGGTTCCCGCGAGGACGCCGATCAGGAGGCGGCGGGTGGGTCGGATGGCACGACGGTCGGTCAAGGCTGCTCCTCTGTGGTCGGTCGTTTGCGTGAGAGGAGTACGGGACGGCGGCCGGGACGGGTTGCACGGACCGGTGCGGAAACTTTTCTCACGGGGGCGTGCAACCTCGCGGAGCGTCCCGCCGTACCTCTCAGGGACAGGTGTGACGGGTTCGGCGGAGGGTCGGGGCGGGTGCGGGAAGCAGTCCGGGAGCGGGAGTTCCGGGAGTTCGCCGAGGCCCGGCAGGGGCAGCTCCGACGCAGCGCGTACCTGCTGTGCGGGGACTGGCACCAGGCCCAGGACCTCACCCAGACGACGTTGATGAAGCTGTACGCCTCCTGGGGCCGGGTCCGCCGCGACGGCAACGTCGAGGCATACGCCCGTACGATCCTCACCCGCGTCTTCATCGACCAGTACCGCAAGCGCACCTGGCGGGAGGAGCCGACGGAGGAGCTGCCGGAGCCGGGGTCCGCGGAGCCGCCGGTCACGCCCGAGCTGCGGCTGGTGATGCAGGCCGCGCTGATGCAACTGCCGCCCCGCTACCGGGCGGTCCTGGTACTGCGGTTCTGGGAGGACTGGAGTGTGGAGCAGACCGCCGAGGCGCTGCGCGTGACCCCGGGCACGGTCAAGAGCCAGAGCGCCCGCGGGCTCGTCCGGCTGCGCGGGCTCGTCGAGGGCCTGGCGGGCGAGACGAGCGGGAGGTGAGGCGGCAGATGGACGACACGGACGAGTACGGGGAGGGCGGCCGCGTGCGGGACGCCTTCGAGGCCATCCTCGACGGCGGGCTCGAACCGGCCCTGCCCAGCGTCACCGACGCGGCCGTCGCCGGCGGCCGACGGATCCGACGCCGTCGTACGGCGGTCTCGGGCGCCGTGGGAGCACTGGTGGCCGCCGCCCTCACGGCCGGCATCGTGGCCGCGCTGCCCGGTACCGACTCCGGCCGTTCCTCGGTGCCGCTGGCACCGGCGAGCAGCCCCCCGCCTCCCCGCACCGGCCCGGTGTCACCGTCGCCCGCGCCCTCCGAGCCGTCGGTCGTACCGACCCCGCGGCCCGGCACGACCGGGATCGTCACGGGCGAGGCCCCCCTCTCGTCACCGGCGCCGTGACAGCCGTGTGACAAGATGCTTCGGTCATGCCCCACCAGAAAGGGACGATTCCCATGTCCAGGGTCGAGCTGACCACTAATTTCGGCCGTATCGTCCTCGAGCTCGCCGACGCCGAGGCGCCCAAGACCGTCGAGAACTTCCTGACCTACGTCGGCAACGGGCACTACGACGGCACGATCTTCCACCGGGTGATCGACGGCTTCATGGTCCAGGGCGGTGGCTTCACCCCGGACATGGTGCAGAAGCCCACGCTCGCGCCGGTCCCGAACGAGGCCGACAACGGTCTGAAGAACACCGCGTACACCGTCGCGATGGCGCGCACCAGCGACCCGCACTCGGCGACCGCGCAGTTCTTCATCAACGTCTCGGACAACGACTTCCTCAACTTCACGGCCAAGAGCCCGAACGGCTGGGGCTACACCGTGTTCGGCAAGGTCGCCGAGGGCCAGGACGTCGTCGACCAGATCAAGGGCGTGCGCACCGGCAGCAGCCGCGGTCACGGCGACGTGCCGACGCAGCCGGTGATCATCGAGTCCGCGAAGGTCGTCGACTGACCTCGCGGCACGACTGACGCGACCTGCGCGGCGCCTTCCTCGGGCGGTGGTGCGCAGGTCACGCGGTCCGCTTGCGGGCGGTCGTCTTCTTGGCCGCCGTCTTCTTCGCGGTCGACGCCTTCTTGGCCGCCGCCGTCTTCTTCGTCCCCTGGGACGACTTCGCCGTCGTCTTCTTGGCGGCCGCCGTCTTCTTCGTCGTGGTGCTCTTGGTGGTCCTGGCCGTCGACTTCTTCCCGCCGGTCTCCTTGGGCGCGGACCGCGCCGACTTCCGCTGCGGCAACTGCCTGACCTCGCCCGGCTCCTCGCCCCGCGACTCCTTCGCCTCCCGCACGCTCTTCTCCAGCGCGGCCATGAGGTCGAGCACCTTGCCGCTGCGGGCCGGTTCCGGCGACTCCGGCGGGGCCTCCCCCGCGGCCTTCGCGGCGACGACCTCCTCCAGCGCCTCGCGGTACTCGTCGTGCAGTTCGTCCAGGTCGATCTCGCCGAGGGTGTCCATCAGGGCGTCCGCGAGGTCGAGTTCCTTGTCGCTGACGGTGACCTTGGTGTCGGGGGCGAGTCCCTCGGGCGCGCGGACCTCGTCCGGCCACAGCAGCCCGTGCAGGGCGATGGCGTCCTCGACCACCCGGAGCATCCCGAGGCGTTCGCGGCCGCGCAGCGCGTACTTGGCGATGGCCACCTTGTTGCTGCGTTTGAGGGCCTCCCGGAGCAGGGTGTACGGCTTGGCCGCGGGGGCGCCGCCCGCCTGGAGGTAGTACGACGCGTCCATCTGGAGGGGGTCGATCCGGTCGGCCGGCACGAAGGCGACGATCTCGATCGTCTTGGCCGTGGGGAGCGGCAGGTGGGCCAGGTCCTCGTCGGTGATCGGGATGATGGTGCCGTCCGCGTCCTCGTACCCCTTGCCGATCTCCGCCTGGCTGATCTCCCGGTCCTCCAGTTCGCAGACCTTGCGGTAGCGGACCCGTCCGCCGTCCTCGGTGTGGATCTGGCGGAAGGAGATCGAGTGGCTCTCGGTGGCGTTGACCAGCTTGATCGGGATGCTGACCAGGCCGAAGGAGATGGCGCCGTTCCATATGGATCTCACCAGCAGCACCCTTTCTGGGGTTTTTGTGCCGTTCTATCCCTCTTTGCATGAGATTCTCATCGTATGACGCCGATCACAGAGGTGGAGGGACGACGGCTCGCGCTCAGCAACCTGGAGAAGGTGCTGTATCCGGCCACCGGCTTCACCAAGGGCGAGGTGCTCCACTACTACGCCATCGCGGCCGACGTCCTGCTCCCCCATCTGCGTGACCGCGCCGTCTCCTTCCTGCGCTATCCGGACGGTCCCGACGGCCAGGTCTTCTTCGCCAAGAACGTGCCGCCGGGTACGCCCGACTGGGTCACCACGGCCGAGGTGCCCCGCTCGGAGGGGCCGGCCAGGATGGTGCTGGTCCAGGACCTGGCGAGCTTGATGTGGGCGGCCAACCTGGTCACCGAGTTCCACACCCACCAGTGGCTGGTCGGCTCGCCCGAGGAGGCCGACCGCCTGGTCCTCGACCTGGATCCGGGACCGCCCGCGACGGTCGTCGAGTGCTGCGAGGTGGCGCTGTGGCTGCGGGAGCGGCTGGCGGCGGACGGCATCGAGGCGTACCCGAAGACCGCCGGGTCCAAGGGGCTGCACCTGCTGGCGGCGGTGCGGGGCGCCTCGTCCGAGCAGGTGTCGGAGTACGCGAAGCAGCTCGCCGTGGAGGCGGAGCGGGCGATGCCGGGGCTGGCGCTGCACCGGATGACGCGCAGTCTGCGGCCCGGGAAGGTCTTCGTGGACTGGAGCCAGAACGCCGCCCGCAAGACGACGGCCACGCCGTACACCCTGCGGGCCCGGGCCCGCCCCCTGGTGTCGGCGCCGGTCACCTGGACGGAGGTCGAGGAGTGCACGGCGCCGGGTCAACTGGCCTTCGAGGCCCAGGACATGGGGGATCGGTTGCAGGACTACGGTGATCTGCTGGGTCCGCTGCTGGACGGCGGGCGGGCGTCTCTGCTGCCGTAGGGGCGCGAGGGGGGTGCCGGGTCGGGTGGTCGGGCGACTGCGGGCCCGTGGGGGCGCGAGGGGGGCCGGGTCGGGTGGTCGGGCGGCTGCGGGCCCGTGGGGGCGCGAGGGGGGGTGCCGGGTCGGGTGGTCGGGCGACTGCGGGCCCGTGGGGGCTTGTCGCGCAGTTCCCCGCGCCCCTGGGTGGGCTGCCGTGAGCTGTGTCCAGACCTTGCCGTCCCCGCGCCCTCGGGTGGGCTCCGCCCCGCCGCCTCCGCACGACCACGCCGCCTCAACTCCCGGTACCCAGGCCCCCCGGCACCCCGCACCGACTCAACCCGCGACGTCCACACCCCGCGCCCCCGCACCACCACACCACCTAAGCCCACAACGTCCAGGCCCCGACGCCCCTGCCCCCGCCACGCCGAGTCAGCCCACAGCGCCCAGGCCCTGCCACCCCTGTCCCCACCACGTTGCGTCAGCCCACAATGTCCAGGCCCTGCCACCCCCGCCCCCCACCACGCCGCCTCAAGCCACGGCGCTCAGCCCCTGGCGCCGCCGCACCACTACACCTCAACCCACGGCGCCCAGCCCCTAGCGCCCCCACACCGCCTCAACCCGCCGTGTTCAGACCTTGCTCCATGTGTGCCGGTCTCTCGCCATCGCGTGCAGGGCCTCCACGTCCGTCGGTTTGAGGACGCCGCCGAGACGGGCGAGGTCTTCCAGGTCCGTGTCGCGCAGGACGCGGATGCCGCGGGGCGGGAGGGTGACCGTGAGGCCCGAGGGGCCGACGAGGGCGAGGACCGGGTGGACCTCGGCGGTCAGGGCGTAGGAGGCGCGGTCGGCGTCGGCGCGGACGCGGCGCAGCAGCGGCTGCGGGTCGCGGCGGCCGAGGGAGACCATCGGGTCGGCGACCGTCACCCGCTGCTTGCGGGCGTACAGCGTGTGCACGGCGAACAGTCCGCCGGGGCCGATCGCCAGGTGGTGGACGCGGTCGCCGCCGGGCAGCGGGACGGAGTGCAGGGTGTGCCAGCCCGCGCCGTCGAGGCGGTCCAGCGCCTCGCCCACGGTCTGCTCGGCCTCCAGGGCGCGGCGACGTGGGTCGCGGCGCAGCCGGTGCCCGGGTCCGGGGTCCCGGTCCAGGGCGATCTGGAGGGCCTCGCCGGGCCGGTTGGGTGCCAGGTCGTCGTCCGGGTGGAGGGAGAGCCGGGCCAGTTCGGCGGGCGTCGGGACCGGGGGCGGGCCCACGGCCACCCGGCCGGTCAGGAAGGGCCCGAGGGCGTCGAGCACGTCCTCTCTGCGGTCCTCGCTCAGCAGGTTGATCCGGGCCGCCTCACGGTCGTACCAGGCGATGTTCCTGCCGTCCGTGAGGCAGACGTAGAGCCGCTCCTGACCATGGCGCCAGGTCGGTACGACGCGCAGTCCGCTCATGCACCATCACCCCATGGACCATGGGAACAGGCGGGGTGCTGCGCAGGCAAGAAGCCGGTTACCTTTGGGGTGAGTTGCCATGAGTTGCAGGGCTTGGCGCAGGGGCTTGGGGAGGCACTGTTGCGGACCCGCGGGAAGCAACCCGACGTACCGGCTCCGGACAGGGCGTGGGACGAGATCGTGCCCGGTCTGTGGATGGGCGGGCACGAGTTCCAGGGCCTGTCGGGGAGACGGGAGTTCGCCGTCGTACGGGATGAGTTCGAGGTCGTGCAGACGCTGCTGCGGCTGCCCGGCCACGGCCCCGACCCCGGTGTCGAGCACCATGTGTGGCCGATTCCGGACGGCCCGCTGGACGGGACCCAGTTGGCGGGCGTGATACGCCTGGCGCAGGCCGCGGGCGACGCGCTGGACGAGGGCCGCACGGTTCTCGTCCGCTGTTACCACGGCTACAACCGCTCGGGGCTGGTCGTCGCGCACGCCCTGGTCCGCAGGGGGCACACCCCCGACGCGGCGATCCGGCTGATCCGCGGCCGGCGCTCGCCGTGGGCGCTGCACAACGAGCTGTTCGTCGAGTACCTGCGCACCGGGCTGTCGACGGCCCGGCTGCTGGAGGAGCTGACCGAGTAGGGCCGCCCGGTACCGCCGCACGGCAAAAAGGACTTCCGTACGAATAATGTGTACGGGGCCGACGCCCCCGACCGGCCCCGACCCCAGGAGCACAGTGCCACCCGCCCGCCGCGCACCCCGTACGGCCCGTGCCGCAGCCGCCGTCGCCCTGCTGCTCGTCGCCGCGGCGGGCTGTGGCGACGCGGGCGGCCTGGTGGGCGCGGGTTCCACGCCGACCGCGATCAGCCCCGACCGGCTGTGGCCGGATCTGACGCCCGCCTCCAGCCCGGCCTTCGAGATCGGCGAGGTGGACTCGCAGACCGTGGCGGGCGTCTCCGTGCCCGGCGACGACATCCGCACGGTGGACCCGGTCGCCCTCGTGCGCGCCGAGATCAGGGAGGACCCCGGCAGCTACGCCGGCGGGGGGTACGCGGAGACGGCCCGCCGGATGGCGGACTGCGGGAAGCCGGGGGCGGCCGGGAAGAGGTGTCCCGTGCTGAGGCCGTACTACCGCGACCTGACCGGTGACGGGCACGAGGACCTGACGCTGGGCTTCCGGCAGTTGCCCGGCAATGTCACCGCCGTCCGTGTCTACACCGTGGTGAAGCACCGGCTGGTGCGTGTCATGCACTGGGAGGACGCCGTCAGCGGGGTCGAGCTGGCCGGGCACTCGGTGATCATCCGTTCGCCGTCCGAGGTGGCCGGGTACGAGTACCGGCTCCAGTGGACCTGGGACCCGCAGCAGAGGTCGATGCTCCTCACCCATGACGAGATGCTGCGCACCGGCGGCCGGGCCCCCGGTGACGGGCCGAGCCCGGCGCCCAGCCCGTCGGCGAGCCCGCGATGAGGCTCGCGCTGCCCGGCTGGTCCGGCACGCTCGCGGTGAAGGCCGCCGTGTTCATCACCGTGATGTGCTGCGCCCTCGCCGCGCTGCTCGGTGTCCTCGTGCACGTGTCGGTGACGAACCAGACCGTCGGCGAGGCCCGGCACCTGGCCCTGGGCCGGCTGAAGGACGCGACCGAGGCGTACGAGGCCGGGGACACCCTGCGGTGGGACGCGGGCGTGGACCCGCCGGGCCTGCCGGGGTCGCTGCGGGCACTGGCGGTGGCCGGGGACCGCGGCACGATGGTCGGCGTGCACCGCGGCCGCCCCACGATGTGGGCGGCGGGCCCGGTGGACGGCGACCGGGCGCTGGCCGTGGGGGTCGACTACGCGCAGGGCGCGCGGACGATCGCGGGCCTCGACCGGGCGATCCTGTGGTCGTCGGCGCTGGCGATCACGGCGACACTGCTGGTGGGGGCGTTCGCGGTGACCCGGGTGACGAAGCGGCTGGACACGACCGCCCGGGTGGCCCGGCGGATCAGCGCGGGCGACCTCGACGCGCGGGTCGGCGATCCGCGGACGAAGGACCCGTCGCGGCCGCAGGACGAGGTGGCCGCGGTGGCCGCCGCGCTGGACTCCATGGCGGGGTCGTTGCAGGGGAAGCTGCTGAGCGAGCAGCGGTTCACCGCGGATGTGGCGCACGAGCTGCGCACACCGTTGACGGGGCTGCACGCTGCGGCCGAGTTGCTGCCGCCGGGCCGGCCGACCGAGCTGGTGCGGGACCGGGTGGCCGCGTTGCGGACGCTGACGGAGGACCTGCTGGAGATCTCCCGCCTGGACACCGGCCGGGAGCGGGTGGAGCTGGACGCGGAACGCCTGGGCGCGGTGGCCGAGCGGGTGGTGCGGGCGTCCGGGACGGACACCGAGGTCGTCGTCGTACGGGACCTGGCCGTGGAGACGGACCGGCGACGGCTGGAGCGGGTGCTGGGCAATCTGGTGGCCAACGCCCACCGGCACGGGCGGGGGCCGGTGTCGCTGACGGTCGACGGGCCGGTGGTGACCGTCCGGGACCACGGGGACGGGTTCCCGCAGTACCTCGTCGAGCACGGGCCGCAGCGGTTCCGCACGGAGGGCGGGGCCCGGGGGCACGGGCTGGGCCTGACCATCGCGCTGGGGCAGGCGGAGGTGCTCGGGGCCCGGTTGTCGTTCTCGAACGCCCAGGACGGCGGGGCGGTGGCGACGCTGACGTTGCGGTAGGCGCTGCTCCTATGGCCCATCTGGAAAGGCGGCCCGTCCGCACGCCTCCTAACGTGGCGAACAGTCAGGTTCGCCCCCCAACGGAGGTCCCCCATGTCCCTGCGCTCCCGTCTCCCCATAGCGGTCGCCGCCTGCGCCCTCGCCGTCACCGCCCTCGCCACGCCCGCCGCCGCCGGTGACGAGTGGGGCGACGACGACCCCCAGAGCAGCTCCGGCAACCACCAGGGCCAGGGGCAGGGGCAGGGTCAAGGGCAGAACCAGGGTCAGAACCAGAACTCACGCCTGGCCAGAGGAGTCGTGACGGCCAGTTCGCTGGCGCTGCGCAGTGCGCCCAACCGGGGCGGGCAGATCATCCGGTGGGCCGAACGGGGTGAGGTCGTGTCCATCTTCTGCCGGACCAACGGCCAGAGCGTCCAGGGCAACCGCCAGTGGTACCTCCTCACGGACGGCACCTGGGCCTGGGGCTCGGCCCGGTACATCAGGACCCTCGGTTCGGCGCCACGCTGGTGCTGACATCTCACGCAAGCTAGGCAGACATCACATGCTATTTGGGTAGGTTCCGGACATGACCAAGGCCGGAATCACCGTGGCCCCCGCGGACACCTCCGCTCGCGCGGTACGCCTCCCCCGGCGCCGTGGCGTAGAACTGGCCCTCATCGTCCTCGCCGTGCTGCTGTCGGTGTACGGCTACTGCGCCGTCGGCCTCGCCAGGAACGGCACCGTCCCGCCCGGCGCCGCCGGATACGGCGCCGGGCTCGGCGTGCTCGCGTTCGTCGCCCATCTGGCGGTGCGGCTGAGGGCGCCGTACGCCGATCCGCTCCTGCTGCCCATCGGGGTGCTGCTCAACGGGCTGGGCCTGGTGCTGATCTACCGGCTCGACCTGGAGACCCCCGGCGACCGCGCCGCCCCCACCCAGCTCGTGTGGTCCACGGTCGGGGTGACCCTGTTCATCGTGGTCGTCCTGATGCTGCGCGACCACCGCGTGCTCCAGCGGTACGCCTACGTGTGCGTCGCCGCCGCGCTCGCCCTGCTGATCCTGCCGATCCTCTTCCCGGCCGTGAACGGCGCCCGCATCTGGATCCGGATCGCCGGGTTCTCCATCCAGCCCGGCGAGTTCGCGAAGGTGCTGCTGGCCGTGTTCTTCGCCGCCTACCTCGCGACGAACCGGAACGCGCTGGCGTTCACCGGACGGCGGTTCTGGGGGCTGCAACTGCCCACCGGCCGGGTGGTGGGCCCGCTGCTCGCCATCTGGCTGCTCAGCGTGGGGGTCCTGGTCCTGGAGCGGGACCTCGGCACCTCGCTGCTGTTCTTCGGGCTGTTCGTCGTCCTGCTGTACGTCGCCACCGGACTCACCGGCTGGATCGCGATCGGCCTGCTGCTGGCCACCGTCGGCGCCTTCGCCGTGGGCTGGCTGGAACCGCACGTGCACAGCAGGGTGGAGGACTGGCTGCACCCGTTCGCCTCGATCGAGGCGGGACAGGGACCCAACCAGCTCGCGCAGTCCCTGTTCGCCTTCGCGGCGGGCGGGGTCCTCGGCACCGGGCTCGGGCTCGGCCACTCCGTCCTGATCGGCTTCGCGGCCAAGTCGGACTTCATCCTGGCGACGGCGGGCGAGGAACTGGGCCTGGCCGGCCTGTCCGCCGTCTTCCTGCTGTACGCCCTTCTCGTGGAGCGCGGCTACCGGGCGGGCCTCGCCCTGCGCGACCCCTTCGGACGGCTCCTGGCGGTCGGTCTCGCCTCGATCGTCGCGCTCCAGGTGTTCGTGATCGCGGGCGGGGTCGGCGGACTGATCCCGCTCACCGGCATGGCGATGCCGTTCCTCGCCCAGGGCGGCTCGTCGGTCGTCACCAACTGGGCGATCGTCGCCCTGCTGATCCGGGTGAGCGACTCGGCCCGCCGCCAGTACGACGGCAAGGAGACCCCGTGACCGCACCAGGCCCCGGTATGACCCGCTACATCCGGCACGCCGCCTGCTTCTGCGTCCTGCTCCTCACGGCGCTGCTCGTCAACGCCGTCCGCGTCCAGGTCTTCGAGGCGCGGGCGCACGCCGAGAACCCGGCCAACCGTCGCGAGAACATCGCCCGGTACGGCCGGGCGCGCGGGGACATCCTGGTCGGCGGGCGGCCGGTCACCGGCTCCCGGGACACCGGGGAGCAGCTCCGCTACGAACGGACGTACACGGACGGGCCGTTGTACGCGCCGGTCACCGGTTTCGCCTCGCAGGAGTACGGCACGAGCCTGCTGGAGCACAGCGAGGACGCGGTCCTGTCCGGCACGGACCCGATGCTGAGGCCGTTCCCGCTGTGGACCGACTTCACGGGGAGCCGCAACCAGGGCGGGGACGTCGTCACGACCCTCGACGCGGCCGCGCAGCGGGCCGCCTATCGCGGGCTCGCCGGGCGCAAGGGCGCGGTGGCGGCCGTGGAACCGGCGACGGGACGCATCCTCGCGCTGGTGTCCTCGCCGTCGTACGACCCGGGGGTGCTGTCGGGCAACAACGCGGGGGTGGGCCAGTCGTGGGCGTGGCTCAACGGCAACCCGGACCGGCCGATGCTCAACCGGGCGGTGCGGCAGACGTATCCGCCGGGTTCGACGTTCAAGGTGGTCACCGCGGCGGCCGCGCTGGACGCGAAGGTGATCGAGGACGTGGACGCGCGGACGGACTCGCCGGCGCCGTACACCCTGCCCGGCACCACGACCTCGCTCGGCAACGAGTCCGAGGGCTGCCGCAACCTGTCCCTGCGGGAGGCCTTCCGGTGGTCGTGCAACACGGTGTTCGCGAAGCTCGGCGTGGACGTGGGGGTGCGTGACATGACGGCCACCGCGCGCGCCTTCGGATTCAACGACCCGGCGCTGCGCATCCCGTTCTCGGTGGCCCGCAGCACCTTCGACCCGACCGTGGACCGGGCGCAGCTCGCCCTGTCGTCGATCGGCCAGTACAACACGCGCGCGACACCGCTCCAGATGGCCATGGTCTCGGCGGCCGTCGCCAACGGCGGGCAGATCCGCACGCCCTACCTCGTGGAGCGGACCACCACGGCCGGCGGGAGCGTGGTGGCCACGGCGGGTCCGCGTCCGGTGCGGCAGGCGATGCAGCCGGCGACCGCCGCCGTGCTGAAGGAGCTCATGACCCAGGTGGTGACCGAGGGCACCGGCACCAACGCGGCCATCCCCGGCGCGATCGTCGGCGGCAAGACCGGCACCGCCCAGCACGGCATCGGCAACTCCGGGATGCCGTACGCCTGGTTCGTGGCGTGGGCGCAGGGCGAGCGGGACATGGAGCCCGAGGTCGCGGTGGCGGTGGTGGTGGAGGACGCGTCGGCGGACCGGGGGGACATCACCGGGGGCGGGGTGGCCGCGCCGATCGCGCGGGCGGTGATGAAGGCGGTGCTCAACTCCAAGGAGTGAGAAAGGGGTTGAGGCCCCTCGATCGACCGACCTACCGTCCGGTCCATGACTGAAGCGACCGTGTACCAACTCGCCCAGGTGAACATCGGCCGTCTCGCGGCCCCGCTGGACTCCGCGCAGTTGAAGGACTTCGTCGACAACCTCGATCCCGTGAACGCCGACGCGGACGCCGCCGACGGTTTCGTCTGGCGGCTGGAGGGCGAGTCGGGCGACGCCACCGACATCGCCGTCTTCGGCGACGAGTGGCTGATCATCAACATGTCGGTGTGGCGGGACGCCGACGCGCTGACGTCGTACATGTACCAGGGCCGGCACCGCGCGATGCTGGCCCGCCGCAGGGAGTTCTTCGAGCGGGTCCAGGAGGCGATGGTTGCCCTGTGGTGGGTCCCGGCCGGCCACCGCCCCACGGTCGCCGAGGCCGAGTCCCGGCTGCTGCACCTGCGCACGCACGGCCCGACACCGTATGCCTTCACCCTGCGCACGCGGTACCCGGCCCAGGGGGCGGAGCCGGCCACCGTCCTCGGACTCCCCGACGACCTGGGGTGCTCGGTCTAGGGCCGCTCACCCCTCCCCGGCCGCGATCGCCTCCCGGACCTCCGCGACCCGCTCCCGCTCCTCGGCCGCGAAGCGTTCCGCGTCCAGTTTCTCGGCGATCTCCTCGTCCTGGGCCATGAGGAGGTCGAGGTTGGAGTCGCCCATCTCGAAGACGCCCATGTCGACGTAGGCCTGCTGGAGGCGTTTGCCCCACAGGCCGATGTCCTTGACGCAGGGGACGATCCGGGAGAACAGCAACCGGCGGAAGAGGGCCAGGAACTCCGACTGTTCGGCGTACTCCTCGGCCTCCGCCTTCGGGATGCCGAAGTTCTCCAGGACCTCGACCCCGCGCAGCCGGTCGCGCATCAGGTGGCAGCCCTCGATGACGAAGTCCTCGCGTTCGCGCAGTTCGGCGTCGGAGAGCTGCTTGTAGTAGTCGCGCAGGGCCATGCGCCCGAAGGCCACGTGCCGGGCCTCGTCCTGCATGACGTAGGCGAGGATCTGCTTGGGCAGCGGCTTGTCTGTGGTGTCGCGGATCATGCCGAACGCGGCCAGCGCGAGGCCCTCGATGAGGACCTGCATGCCGAGGTAGGGCATGTCCCAGCGGGAGTCCCGCAGTGTGTCGCCCAGCAGGGACCGGAGGTTGTCGTTGATCGGGTACAGCATCCCGATCTTCTCGTGGAGGAAGCGGCCGTAGATCTCCGCGTGCCGCGCCTCGTCCATCACCTGGGTCGCGGAGTAGAGCTTGGCGTCGAGGTCGGGCACGGACTCCACGATCCGCGCGGCGCACACCATCGCGCCCTGCTCGCCGTGCAGGAACTGGCTGAACTGCCAGGAGGCGAGGTGCTGGCGCAGTTCGCCCTTGTCCTTGTCGGTGAACTTCGCCCAGTACTTGGTGCCGTAGACGGAGATGGACTCGTCGGGGGTGCCGAGGGGGTCGGCGGGATCGACTTCGAGGTCCCAGTCGATGCGCTTCTGCCCGTCCCACTGCTTGTCCTTGCCCTTCTGGTACAGGGCGAGGAGACGTTCGCGGCCGTCGTCGTACTCCCAGGCGAAACGGGCCTGGCCCGTGGCCGGTACCTGCCAGTGGGGGTCCCCGGGATCCGTGGTGTACAGGTCGAAAGTCGGCATGTCCCGCAGGCTGCCCCTTTGTAGACGCCGGGTCAACAAGTCGCGCGCAGGGGATTGACGGCCTTGCTGACAAGCAGTCTCATAAGAGCCATGACGAGTCTGACAGATGTCGACGCGCTCGAAGGGCTGCGTGACGCCCTCGGCCTGCTCAAGGACCGGGAGCAGGTCGCCGAGCGGCTGCTCGACTCCTCCGCGAAGCACTCCTTCGACCCGGACAAGGAACTGGACTGGGACGCGCCCTTCGAGGACGGCCTGTGGTACTGGCCGCCGGAGCTGGTGTCGCTCTACGACACCCCGATGTGGCGGCGGATGAGCGAGGAGCAGCGGATCCTGCTCTCGAAGCACGAGGCCGCGGCCCTGGCCTCGCTGGGCATCTGGTTCGAGATCATCCTCATGCAGCTCCTGTGCCGTCACATCTACGACAAGGCGGCCACGAGCGCGCATGTGCGGTACGCCCTCACCGAGATCGAGGACGAGTGCCGGCACTCCAAGATGTTCGCGCGGCTGATCACCCGGGGCGACACGCCCTGGTACCCGGTGAGCCGGACCCATCAGCAGCTCGGGCGGCTGTTCAAGACGATCTCCACGACCCCGGGGTCGTTCACGGCCACGCTGCTCGGTGAGGAGATCCTCGACTGGATGCAGCGGCTGACGTTCCCGGACGAGCGCGTGCAGCCGCTGATCCGGGGCGTGACGCGGATCCACGTGGTGGAGGAGGCGCGGCACGTGCGCTACGCCCGGGAGGAGCTGCGGCGCCAGATGGTCTCCGCCCCTCGGTGGTCGCAGGAGTTCACCCGGGTGACCTCCGGAGAGTTCGCACGGGTGTTCTCGGTCGCCTTCGTGAACCCCGAGGTCTACACGAACGTCGGCCTGGACCAGCGGGAGGCGCTGGCGCAGGTGAAGGCGAGCGGGCACCGGCGGGAAGTGATGCAGACGGGTGCGAAGCGGCTGACCGACTTCCTGGACGACATCGGGGTGCTCCGGGGCGTCGGGCGCCGGCTGTGGAAGTCGTCGGGGCTGCTGGCCTGACGGTCGTGCGCGGACCGGCGGGGACTGGTCGCGCGGTTCCCCGCACCCCTGAACGACATGCACCGGTCCGGCCTTCAAGGGGCGCGGGGAACTGCGCGACCAGCCACGACGCTCCCGCGGACGCCGACTACGCTGCACTCATGACCCCATCCGCGCCCGCCTACCGGAGACTCGGCGTCGAGGAGCGCAGAAGCCAGCTTCTCGAGGCCGCCCTCGGGCTCTTCGCGCACCGCGCCCCCGAGGACGTGTCCCTGGACGACGTGGCCGAAGCGGCCGGAGTCTCCCGTCCCCTCGTCTACCGGTACTTCCCCGGCGGCAAGCAGCAGCTCTACGAGGCCGCGCTGCGGTCCGCCGCGGACGAACTGGAGCAGTGCTTCGACGAGCCCCGGGACGGCCCCCTCCTCGACCGCCTGTCCCGCGCCCTCGACCGCTACCTCGCCTTCGTCGACGAGCACGACGCCGGCTTCAGCGCCCTGCTCCAGGGCGGCAGTGTCGTCGAGACGTCCCGGACCACCGCCATCGTCGACGGCGTACGACGGGCCGCCGCCGAGCACATCCTGCGCCACCTCGGTGTCGCCGAACCGAGCCTGCGGCTGCGCATGACCGTGCGGATGTGGATCACCGCGGTGGAGGCGGCCTCCCTGATCTGGCTCGACGAGAGCAAGCAGCCCCCGGTCCAGGAGCTGCGCGACTGGCTGGTGGAGCAGTTCGTCGCCGTGCTCTCGGTGACCGCGAACCGCGACCCGCAGACCGCCGCGCTGGTCACGGCCCTCGCGGCGGATGGCTGACACTGGTGCCGTGAAGAGCGAAGACACCCCCTTCGAGGGCGGCCCCATGGACGGCCGGGTGCTGCCCGTGCTGCTGGGACCGACCGGTCACCCGCCGAAGACGTACCGCATCCCCGTCCCCGACGCGGCCGGCGGCCCGCCCACCGTGCTGGTCTACCGCCGGGTGCCCGGAGGGCACAGCAGGCTGGGCATCCAGAAGGGCTGGAAGTACGCGTACGACCCCGAGGGGAAGGCGGGCGACCGGCCGAGGTGGCCGTGGTCCAGGCCCGGCAGGCCCGCTGACACCGACGGGTGACGAGGTTGCTCCGAACCGCCCACACCCGGCGCGCGCGCCCGCCCGAGCCGCCTGATGCTCGCCGTGCGGAACAGAGGGGCTGCTCCGCACCGGAGGTGATGACGTGTCAGGAAGGCTTCTGCGTCTGGTGTGTACGGCGGCGGTGGCGGCCGGCACCGCCCTCGCGCCGCTGCCCGCGGCCGCCGCACCGGAGCCGCAGCCGCGCGAGCGCTCCGTCGCCGAGCTGCTGACGGACCTTCAGCGGCTGTACCAGGAGGCCGAGGAGGCCACCGAGACCTACAACGCCACCGCGGAGAAGCTGAAGGCGAAGCGCGCCGAGGTGAACCGCCTGGACGCGGCGCTCTCCGAGGTCAGGCTCTCGCTGCACGACAGCCGGGGTGCCGCCGGGCGGCTGGCCCGCCAGCAGTACCAGAGCAGCACCGACATCTCGCCGTACGTCCGTCTCCTGCTCGCCCGCGACCCCCAGCACGCCATCGAACAGGGCCATGTGATCGGCCAGTTGGCGCGGGACCGGGCCAGGACGGTGGGCCGCCTCACCGGCACCGAGCGGCACGCCGACGAACTGGCCCGCAGGGGGCGCAAGGCGCTCGACCAGCAGCTCACGCTCGCCGCCCGGCAGAAGAAGGAGCGGGACGCCGTACGGGCGAAGCTCCACGGTGTGGAGGAGCTGCTCGCCTCCCTCAGCGCCGAACAGTTCACCGCGCTGGCGGAGTTCGAGGAGAAGGGCGTCGAGAAGGCCCAGCGGGAGCTGACGACGTCCGGCGCCCTGGGAGAGGAAGCGCGCAAGCCGTCCAGGGCGGGCGAGAGAGCCCTGCGGTACGCCCGACGGCAGCTCGGGAAACCGTACGAGTGGGGTGCGGAGGGCCCGCGGACGTACGACTGCTCAGGACTGACGTCGAAGGCGTGGGCGTCCGCCGGCACCCCGATCCCCCGGACCAGCCAGCAGCAGTGGGCCCGGCTGCCGAGGGTGCCGTTGAACCGACTGCGCCCGGGTGACCTGGTGCTGTACTTCCGCGGGGCCACGCACGTGGCGATGTACGTCGGGAAGGGCGAGGTCATCGAGGCCCCGAGGACGGGCGAGCGGATCAGGGTGTCCCCGATCGCCGCTCACCCGCTCCTCGGAGCCGTGCGTCCCGACGACAGGAGTCAGGCCCCGGCCACCGAGGCCACGAACGCCTCCGCCTTCTCCGGGTCGTAGAAGAAGTTCTCGAAGTCGGCCGGGTTGTCGAAGCCGTTGGCGAAACGGTCCGCCACCGGCTGCAACTGCCCGGCCGCACCGATCAGGTTCAGGATGTGCTCCGGCGGGGGCGCGAGCATCGCGTTCGTCCACTTGGTGACGTGCTGGGCGGTGGCCCAGTACCGCTCGAACGTCCCGCGCATCCACTCCTCGTCGAACTCCTTCTCCCCGCGCTCCAGGATCGAGGCGAGGTAGGAGGCCGCGCACTTGGACGCGGAGTTGGAGCCCTGCCCGGTGATCGGGTCGTTGGCCACGACGACGTCGGCCACGCCCAGGACCAGTCCCCCACCGGGCAGGCGGCCTATCGGGTTGCGCACGGTGGGCGCGTAGCGGCCGGCCAGCGTGCCGCCGGCGTCGGTGAGCTCGACGTTCGTGGCGCGCGCGTACTCCCAGGGCAGGAACTTCTCCATGAGTTCCAGGGTCAAGGAGAGATGTTCCGCCGGGTCCTTCACGCCGTTGAAGACGTCGAGCGGGCCGCCGGGCACGCCCTCCCAGAAGAGGATGTCGGCGCGCCCGGAGGTGGTGAGCGTCGGCATGACGAACAGTTCGCCGACGCCGGGGACGAGGTTGCAGCGGACGGCCTCGGTGTCCGGGTGCTCCGGGCGCGGGCCCAGGCCGTGCACGTAGGAGACGGCGAGCGCGCGCTGCGGCTCGCGGTACGGGGAGCGCTCCGGGTCCCTGGCGAACATGGAGACCAGCTCGCCCTTGCCGGCCGAGACCAGGACCAGGTCGTACGTACGGGAGAAGTAGTCGAGGTCGCCGACCGCGGCGCCGTGGATGACGAGCTGGCCGCCGCGCTGGGCGAACGTCTCCATCCAGCCGGCCATCTTCACGCGCTGGTCGACCGACTGCGCGTACCCGTCGAGTCTGCCCAGCCAGTCGATCGCGCGCTGCGAGGGCCCCGGGTCGAACGAGCCGGGGGCCGCCACCGAGACACCGAGCCCCTCGATCTTCGGGGCCTGGGACTCCCAGAAGTTCAGCTGGAGATCGCGCTCGTGCTGGAGTGCCGTGTGGAACATGCACTGCGTCGACATGACCCGGCCGGAACGGATCTCGTCCGCGGTCCGGTTGGACATCAGGGTGACCTCGTACCCGTGCGACTGGAGGCCGAGGGCGAGCTGGAGTCCGGACTGGCCGGCTCCGACGACGAGTATCTTCCGCATGCGGGTGCTGGCTCCTAAGGGTGGACTACTCGGGGGTCTCGTCCAGCGCGTGGCCGACGAGGGACAGCAGGGTCTCGATGACCGAGATCTTCCGCCGCGCGTCCATGATCATGACAGGTATGTGCCGGGGGATGCTGAGGGCCTCCCGCACGTCCTCCGGCTCGAACAGCTCGCTGCCGTCGAAGTGGTTGACGGCGACGACGTACGGCAGTCCGCAGCTCTCGAAGTAGTCGAGCGCGGGGAAGGAGTCCTTGAGGCGGCGGGTGTCGGCCAGGACGACGGCGCCGATCGCGCCCCGCACCAGGTCGTCCCACATGAACCAGAACCGCTCCTGGCCCGGCGTGCCGAAGAGGTACAGCACCAGGTCGTCGTCGAGCGTGATGCGGCCGTAGTCCATGGCCACGGTGGTGGTGACCTTCTCCGGGGTGCCGGTGAGGTCGTCGACCTGCTCGCTGGCCTCGGTCATCAGCGCCTCCGTCTGGAGGGGCTCGATCTCCGAGACGGTGCCGACCAGGGTGGTCTTGCCGACGCCGAAGCCGCCGGCCACGACTATCTTCGTGGCGATGGGGGCCCGGGTGCGGTCCGTCTGCCAGGACTTGAGGTCGTCGTCGGTCTCGACATCGACGAACGGGGTGACGCCGGCCTCCCGGGAGGCGGCGGCGTCAGAGACGGCGGAGTCCACTCAGCACCCTTTCCAGCAGAGCGCGGTCGGGACGGCCCGTGCCATGACCGGTCCCGGTGCCGTACACACGGATCTTTCCCTGGTCCGCGAGGTCGCTGAGGAGGACCCGGACCACGCCGAGCGGCATCTTCAGCAGCGCGGCGATCTCGGCCACCGTGCGCATCCGGCGGCACAGTTCGACGATGGCCCGCAGCTCGGGCATGACCGACTTCAGCGAGCCGTTGCCGAGCTCCTTGCGCTCCTCCGGAGCTTCCAGGGCCGCCACGAAGGTCTCGACCAGGAGCACGTGACCGAAGCGGGTCCGGCCGCCGGTGAGGGAGTACGGCCGGACGCGGGCCGGTTTGCGGTCGCCGCCGCGGACGGGCAGTTCGGGCCGGTTCGTCATCGGGCGCTCCCCGTCCCCTCGTTCTCCAGCGACTGCCGTAGCTCGCTGCGGAGTTCGGGGGTCAGGACGTGTCCGGCGCGGCCGACGAACAGGGCCATGTGGTACGCGACGACGCTCATGTCGCAGTCCGCGGAGCCGTGCACGCCGAGCAGCGAACCGTCGCTGATCGACATGACGAACAGACTGCCCTCGTCCATCGCGATCATGGTGTGCTTCGTCGTGCCGAAGTCCATGAGCTTGGCGGCGCCGAGGGTGAGGCTGCCGATGCCGGAGACGATGGTCGCGAGGTCGGCGGACGAGCCGCGCGGGCCGGCCGGCTTCCCGTCCCGGGCCTCGCGTGCCTCCGCGTTCCGCTCGGCGTCGGAGGAGAGCAGGAGCAGGCCGTCGGAGGAGACCACGGCGACGGACTGGACGCCGGGCACCTCCTCCACGAGGTTGGTCAGCAGGAAGTGGAGATTGCGGGCTTCACGACTCAGTCCGAAGGTACTGGGCGCGGTCAACTGCTTGCCTCCTCGGCTGTGCCCCCCGTGGCTTCTTCGGATGCGGTGCGTTGTTCTGCGGCCGGCAGCTTGGTCTCGCCGGTCTGTTCCTTGATCTCCGCCTCCACGTCGCGGTAGCCGGCCTCCGCCCCCCGGCGGAAGCCGCCGAGCCTGCGGCGGAGTGCGTCGGCGTCCACGGACGCGTTGCGCCGGCGCGGGGCCGGGGCGGTGGGCGCGGTGATCTTGGGGGTGCGCTTGGGGAGGCCCTTGTCGGTGAGGGGCTCCTCGTCGGCGCGGGTGTGCTCGGTCTCGGCCTCGGCGTCGACCGCGGGCTCGGGCTCGGGCGCCGACGGCTCGTCCGGCACGGGGTCCGGCCGCACCGGGTCCGGCTCCCCCTGGGCCGGTATCGGGGCCAGGAGTTCCATCGTGGTCTCGGCGGGGGTCTCCGCCTCCGCGTGGCGTACGGCCTTCTCGGCCATGGCCACCAGGGGGTCGCCGTCCTGCGAACGGCCGCTCAGAACGTTGGAGTTGACCTCCGCGTCGGCGCCGGGGAGGGAGAAGGAGTGGGTCGCGCCGGAGACCGGTGCGGCGCCCGAGGCGGGGACGGCGGACGGGGGCGCGGCGGTGAGCAGCGTCTTGGGGAGGACCACCACGGCGGCCACGCCCCCCTGCTTCTGCTCGCGCAGCTGCACGCGGACACCGTGCCGGTGGGCGAGGCGGGCCACGACGTACAGGCCGAGGCCGAGACCCTCGTCGCCCTCGTCGTACGACTCGTAGGCGGCCTCGGGGTCGAAGTCGGCGAGGCGGGAGTTGAGGGTGGCCATCCGCTCGGCGGTCATGCCGATGCCCTCGTCCTGGACGGAGAGCATGACCTCGCCGCTCTCCAGGAGCCAGCCGGAGACCTCGACGGGCAGGTCGGGCGGGCAGAACGAGGTGGCGTTCTCCATGAGTTCGGCCAGCAGGTGCGAGAGGTCGTCCGCGGCGAAGCCGGCCACGTGGGCGTGGGGCGGGAGGGCGGCGATACGGACCCGCTCGTAGCGCTCGATCTCGCTGACCGCGGCGCGGACCACGTCGACGAGCGGGACCGGTCCGGCGCTCTGCTGCACGTGCTCGGTGCCGGCCAGGACGAGGAGGTTCTCGCTGTGCCGGCGCATGACCGTGGCGAAGTGGTCGAGCTTGAAGAGGGTCGCGAGCCGCTCCGGATCCTGCTCGCGCTCCTCCAGGCCCTCGATGACGGCGAGTTGCCGCTCGACCAGGCCGAGCGTGCGCAGCGCCAGGTTCACGAAGGTGGCGCCGATGGTGGTGCGCAGCCGCTCCAACTGGGCGGTGGACTCAGCGAGTTCGCTCTTGAGCTGCTCGCGGGCGTCCGCCATCTTCTGGCGCTGGCCGACCAGGTGCTTGCGGTCGGACTCCAGGGTGTTGATCCGCTCGGCGAGCGCCACGGCGTGCGCGTGCAGGGTGTTGACGGAGCGGACGACCTGGGCGAACTCGTCGTTGCGGCCGGTGAAGGAGACGGCTTCCTCGGTGGTGGGGTCCTCGGCGCCGGCGAGCCGGGCGGAGCCGCGGCGCAGCACGGACAGGGGCCGGGTGAGGGTGCGGGCCATGGCGGTGCTGATGCCGACGGCCAGCAGCATCAGGGCGCCGAGGACCGCCACCCTCAGCTCCAGCGCGGTGACGTCGTCGTCGCGGAGCTGGGCGAGCGCCTTGACCCGGCGGTCGTAGAGCGCGGACTCGGCGCCGCGCATGAGGTCGACGCGGGCGGACAGGGCGGCGTCGAGCTTGGCGGTGCCGGTGTTCAGCTCACCGGCGGACAGGGTGGGCTGGTCGGTGAGGGCGGCGAGGTACTTGTCGGCGGAGTTGACCTCAGGGCCGGCGACCGTGGAGTCGTAGCTCGCCCTGGCGGCGGCGGGCGCGGAGTCCCGGAAGTCGGCGAGGGCCGCGTCGGAGCGCAGCCGGGCCTGCTGGGCGGCGGCGGCGAGCGCGTCGCGCTGGGCGGCGTCGGCCTTGGAGGAGACCTTCTCGGTGTTCGTCAGGCCGCTGACCGGGTCGTAGACGCTGCGGGTCGTCGTGGGCACGCTGAGCGCCGCGAGCAGGAGTCCGCGGGTGGCGGCGGCCTGCTGCACGGCGGAGTCCAGCTCGGCGAGGGAGTAGGCGCCGGAGCCGGCCCGGGCCGGCATCCGCTCGGCCAGTTCCTCGGCGAGGGCGTGCAGTTCGGTGATGGCGGCGGAGTAGGCGTTGTGCGTCTCCAGCGCGGTGGTCTTGCCGGTGAGCGCGGAGCGGCGTACGGCGTCGATGCCGTCGAGGTCGGTGCGCAGGGTGGCGGGCAGGTCGCTGTCGGCGCGCAGTTCCCCGGCCTGACGGTCGACGCGGGCGCTCGACTGCTCGCCGGGCGCCTTCGCCCTGGGCCGTCCGGCCGCGATGTAGGAGGTGACCTCGTCGCGTTCGTCGGCGAGCGCGTGGGCGAGGTCCAGGGCGTCCTGGGTCTGCTCGGCGAGCGTCACCAGGTCCTGGGAGTCGTGGAGTTCCCCCGAGGCGGTGACCAGGGAGGGGGCGCCGGCCCCGGCGATCGCGGCGGCCACGACGGCGACGGCGAGAATCAGCCGGGTGCGGACGTGGGTGGGGCGGCCCTTGCCGACGGGGGTCCCGGGGGCGCCGGGCGTGGCGGCTGCGCGCTCCGCGCCGTTGCCGGAGGCCGTCTGCTTGCCTGTGCGACGAGGCCGCGTCTTCTGCACCGCTGCTCGCATTCCTGAACTCGTGATACCCATGGGCCCGGGGTGACGCTCCGTCAACTGGTGTGCACACCGGGGTACGGTTCCCGACCCTCCCAGCGCCGGTGGGCGGTGGTCGCGCATCGCCTGAGCCGCCACCCGAAGGAGTGAACCCCGGACGGGAGTTGGCGGGCAAGTTCCCGCGGCACACGCACCGGCCGGGCCCGGCGGGCCGGTTGGACGTCGGCGAAGACCGATGGCAATATTCGCCACCACGCGTGCCCGGAGACCGCCATTCCAGCCCAAAACTGGCGCCTGACCTGCGCGACTACGTCAATTCCGCGAGTGTTGGCACGCTTTGGCGAAGCTTGTGAAGGGCTCGTGCAGACTGGCTGGATGCGTACGGAACTTGTCTCGGAGCCCGGCGATGTCCAGCGTCCCAACGAGGACTTCGCGAGTGTCGCGCTGCCCGCTTCCGGACGGGGCGGCGTCCTGGTCGTCCTCGACGGGGTCACGCCGCCCGCCGGTCCGACGGGCTGTCTGCATTCGGTCGAGTGGTTCACGGCCCGACTGGGCGGGGCGCTGACCGAACTGGCCGTTTCGCTCACGGATGTTCCCCTGACCGAGGTGCTGTCCCGGGCGATCGTGCGCACAGCGGAGACACATGGTGAAGGTTGTGACCTTTCTCACCCGCGTACACCCCAGGGGACGGTGGTGACGGCGCGGTGGTCCCCGGAGTCGGTCGAGTACCTGGTCCTGTCCGACTCGGCACTGCTGGTGGAGGCGCCGGACGGCTCGGTCTCGGCGGTACTGGACGACCGCCTCTCCCGGCTCCCCCGCGCCTCCCTGGCCACGGACGCGCTGATCGACGCGAACCTCCGCAACAAGGAGGGCGGCTTCTTCACCGCGGCGGCGGATCCCTCGGTGGCGGGGCGCGCGGTGACCGGGGTGCTGCCGCGCGCGTCGGTGCGCGCCCTGCTGGCCCTGACGGACGGGGCGGCCCGGTGGGTGGAGAAGTTCCACGAGGGCGGCTGGCCGGACTTGTTCGCCCTCGTCCGCAAGGAGGGCGCCCAGGCCCTGGTGGACCGCGTCCGGGAACTGGAGCGGGCGGACGCGGAGCCCCGGACCCACCTGGGCCGCAGCAAGACCCACGACGACGCGTCGGCGGTGTACGCGGAGCTGTGAGGGGGCGCCCGGGCGGACGGGTTCGCGCACGTGCGGTCCGTGCCGGTTCGCTTCGGTGGAGCGGTGAGATGCGGCGGAGCGATGAGGGCCGACCGGGCGGGGCGGCCCGCGTCGGCGGCGCTGCGAGGAGACCGACCAGGGCGGGACGGCCCACGTCGGGGGACCGGTGAGGAGACCGACCGGGGCAGCTCGCGTCCGGCCCTCGTGGGCTCGATTAGGTGGGGCGGTGTGGGACTCCAGAGCCTGCCGGGGCGCCTCGCGTCGACGAGCGGCGCGAAGGTGCCGGGTAGGGCAGGCGGCCTCCCGCCAGCTCGATTCGGAGGAGCCGTGAGGGCCGTCCGGGCCTGCCTGGGCGGCCCGTATCGACGAGCGCGCGGGGGGTCCGGGCGGAACCGGGGGCGGCCACGCCGGCAGAGCTGTAAGGGGACCGACCGGGGCGACTCACGTCCGGGCCTGCCCGGGCGGCCCGCGTCGGCGGAGCTACGAGGGGGCGGACCCCGACTGCCCACGACAGCCGACGCCAACCCGCGACAGCCCGCACCGCCGGAACCGCCCGCACCGCCCGCAGCGCCTGCACCCCCCGCACCGCCCGCAGCGCCTGCACCCCGCGCACCACCGGCGCCGTCGGCACCACCCGTGCCCGAGACCACCGCACCGCCGGCACCGCCGGCACCGCCGGCACCGCCGGCACCGCCCGCACCCGACACCGCCCGCCCCAGCTACCCCGTCCGGCGGAACGCCAACCCCCGCCGCCGTCCGAGGCCGGACTACTTCTCCATGCCCCGGTTGAGCTGGTGCAGCAGTCGGGCCAGTTCGGTGACCTCCTGTGGGTTCCAGTGGGCCAGACGGCCCGCGTACCGGGCCCGGCGGGCGTCGCGGACCCGGTGCACCCGGGAGCGGCCCTCCTGCGTGAGGTCGACCAGCCAGGCGCGGCCGTCCGCGGGGTCCGGCTCGCGGGTGACGAGACCCAGGTCCTCCAGGGCACGCAGCTGGCGGGACATCGTGGCCTTGCCGACCCCGATGTAGCCGGCCAGTTCGGTGGCGCGCTGGCGGCCGCATTCATCCAGACGGATGAGCAGCCCGTAGGCCGCCGACTCCAGGTCGGGATGGACCTCCCGGGCCATCTCCCCCTGGTTGGCCCGGGCGCGGCGCAGCAGGACGGTCAACTCGCGTTCCAGCGCCAGGAATCCGGGCTGGTCCACACCGCTCGGCGCCCTGTCGGCCCCGCCCCGGCCGCCGTCGCCGTTTCCCTCTTCGTGCACGTCAGCCCCTGCCTTGGATTTCCCGGTCGTGAAAGTTTCCGCCAGATTGCGACATCACCGCAGCTCCGTAAGTATTTCGCAGGGCTGGACCAACGGCAGCGTCCGGCCCCTCTTCCCACCCCGTCGTCCCCGTACGTAGCGTCTCGACCGAGCAGTGGCTGGCATGCACACGTCAGCCCGGCACGGCCTTCCCTGTTCCCCCCACCGAGCATCACCGAGCCCTCGGAGGCACGCCATGCCCGTGCACAGACCCGGACCGATACGTCCCCGACGCCTCTTCCTCGTCGGACTCCTGCTCACCGCGTTCTCCCTGCTCTCCACCGCCCCCGTCCCGGCCGCGGAATCCCCCGAGGCCACCGCCGTCCCGGCCCGCGGCTCCGCCCGCATGGGGATGGGCGTCGTGGCGCACGACGGCCAGGGCGGCCTCCCCGCCGGCACCCGCGCCACCCAGACGGAGGGCGTCGACGTCGCCAGTTACCAGGGCAACGTCGCCTGGACCACCCTGTGGAACAGCGGCGTCCGGTGGGCGTACACCAAGGCCAGCGAGGGGACGTACTACACGAACCCCTACTTCTCCCAGCAGTACACCGGCTCCTACGGCGTCGGGATGATCCGCGGCGCCTACCACTTCGCCACCCCGGACACCACGAGCGGCGCGACGCAGGCCGACTACTTCGTCGACCACGGCGGCGCCTGGTCCAGGGACGGCAGGACCCTGCCCGGGGTGCTCGACATCGAGTGGAACCCGTACGGCGACGCCTGCTTCGGCAAGACGCAGAGCGCGATGGTCACCTGGATCCGTGACTTCCTGAACCAGTACAAGGCGCGCACCGGCCGGCAGGCCGTCATCTACACCGCCACGAGCTGGTGGACCCAGTGCACCGGCAACTACGGCGGCTTCGCCGCCACCACCCCGCTGTGGATCGCGCGCTACGCCTCGACGCCCGGCACCCTCCCGGCCGGCTGGAGCACGTACACCATGTGGCAGTACACCTCGACCGGCCCGACGGTCGGCGACCACGACCGCTTCAACGGCGCGCTCGACCGGGTGCAGGCCCTCGCCAACGGCTGACCCGCCCCGGCGTACGGCGAAGGCCCGGGCCTCCCTCACGAGAACCCGGGCCTTCACCTCATCCGGCAGCGCCCGTCACGCCGCCACCGGAACCTCCGGCGCCGCCCCGTTGGTGGCCGGGGCCAGCGCCAGCTCCAGGACCTGGCGGACGTCGGTGACGGCGTGGACGTCGAGCTTGTCCAGCACCTCCGCCGGGACGTCGTCCAGGTCGGCCTCGTTGCGCTTGGGGATGATCACGGTCGTCACCCCGGCGCGGTGCGCGGCGAGCAGCTTCTGCTTCACGCCGCCGATGGGCAGGACCCGGCCGGTCAGCGACACCTCACCGGTCATGGCCACGTCCGTGCGGACCAGCCGGCCGGAGAGCAGCGAGGCCAGCGCCGTCGTCATGGTGACGCCCGCGCTCGGGCCGTCCTTGGGGACCGCGCCCGCCGGGAAGTGGATGTGCACACCCCGGTCCTTGAGGTCTCCGACCGGCAGTTCGAGCTCCGCGCCGTGCGAGCGCAGGAAGCTCAGGGCGATCTGCGCGCTCTCCTTCATCACGTCACCCAGCTGGCCGGTCAGCGTCAGACCCGCCGCGCCCGTCTCCGGGTCGGCCAGCGACGCCTCCACGTAGAGGACGTCCCCGCCGGCTCCGGTGACCGCGAGCCCGGTGGCCACACCCGGGACCGCCGTACGGCGCTCCGCGGGGTCCTGGGCCGACTCGGGCACGTGGTGCGGCCGGCCGATCAGACCGCGCAGGTCCGCGTCCGTGATGGTGAACGGCAGCTCCCGCTCGCCGAGTTCGTGCTGGGCCGCCACCTTGCGCAGCAGCCTCGCGACGGACCGCTCCAGGGTGCGCACGCCCGCCTCGCGGGTGTACTCGCCGGCGAGCTTGCGCAGCGCGCTCTCGTCGATGACGACCTCGTCCTTCGCGAGCCCCGCCCGCTCCAGCTGGCGCGGGAGCAGGTGGTCACGGGCGATGACGATCTTCTCGTCCTCGGTGTAGCCGTCGAGGCGGACCAGTTCCATACGGTCGAGCAGGGCCTCCGGGATGGCCTCCAGGACGTTCGCCGTGGCGAGGAACACCACGTCGGACAGGTCTAGTTCGACCTCCAGGTAGTGGTCGCGGAAGGTGTGGTTCTGCGCCGGGTCCAGGACCTCCAGGAGGGCGGCCGCGGGGTCGCCGCGGAAGTCGGAGCCCACCTTGTCGATCTCGTCGAGCAGGACGACCGGGTTCATCGAACCGGCCTCCTTGATGGCCCGTACGATCCGGCCGGGCAGCGCGCCGACGTACGTCCGCCGGTGGCCGCGGATCTCCGCCTCGTCCCGCACACCGCCGAGCGCGACGCGGACGAACTTGCGGCCCATGGCGTGCGCGACCGACTCGCCGAGGGAGGTCTTGCCGACGCCGGGAGGGCCCACGAGGGCGAGCACGGCACCGCCGCGCCGGCCGCCGACGACGCCCAGGCCCCGGTCGTTGCGGCGCTTGCGCACCGCCAGGTACTCGGTGATCCGCTCCTTCACGTCCTCCAGGCCCGCGTGCTCGGCGTCCAGGACCGCCTTGGCGCCCTGGATGTCGTAGGCGTCCTCGGTCCGCTCGTTCCACGGCAGTTCGAGAACCGTGTCCAGCCAGGTGCGGATCCAGGAGCCCTCGGGCGACTGGTCGGAGGACCGCTCCAGCTTGTCGACCTCCTTGAGGGCGGCCTCCCGCACCTTCTCGGGCAGGTCGGCGGCCTCCACGCGGGCGCGGTAGTCGTCGGACTCCTCGCCCTCCTGCTCGCCGTTGAGCTCGCGCAGTTCCTTGCGTACGGCTTCCAGCTGACGGCGCAGCAGGAACTCCCGCTGCTGCTTGTCGACGCCCTCCTGGACGTCCTTGGCGATGGTCTCTGCCACGTCCTGCTCGGCGAGGTGGTCGCGGAGCTGCTGGGTGGCGAGCTTGAGGCGGGCGACCGGGTCGGCGGTCTCCAGCAGTTCGACCTTCTGCTCGGTGGTCAGGAACGGCGAGTAACCGGAGTTGTCGGCGAGCGCGGACACGTCGTCGATGGCCTGCACCCGGTCCACGACCTGCCAGGCTCCGCGCTTGCGCAGCCAGGCGGTGGCGAGTGCCTTGTACTCCTTGACCAGTTCGCCGACGTGACCGGGCAGCGGGTCGGGGACGGTCTGGTCGACCGTGGTCCCCTCGACCCACAGGGCGGCGCCCGGGCCGGTGGTCCCCGCACCGATCCTCACCCTGCTCCGGCCGCGGATGAGCGCGCCCGGGTCGCCGTCGGCCAGCCGGCCGACCTGCTCGACGGTGCCGAGCACACCCGTGCTCGCGTAGGTGCCGTCGATCCGTGGCACCAGGAGGACCTTCGGCTTTCCGGGTTCCGAGCGGGCCGCGGCCTGGGCGGCCTCGACCGCGGCGCGGACGTCGGTGTCGTTCAGGTCCAGCGGCACCACCATTCCGGGCAGCACGACCTCGTCGTCGAGCGGCAGCACAGGCAGAGTGAGCGGTGTGGACGTCGAAGCCATGATCTCCCCTTCGGCAGTCAAGTTGAGCTATGCCGACTCAATGCCCATGAGCCGTCGAATGTTCCCCACCCGCTTGCCTGTTCGCTGTCGGCGATCACGACTGCCGGAATCGGCACGTCCGGACCTAGGGTCGAGGCGTAATAGGCACATACGGTCACCGGTCATTACTGGGGGATGTCGTGGACGGAGTCGTGCAGGCGTGGGTGACCGGCTGGGTCGTGTCCCGGGGGGCCGCCCCGCCCGAGCGGGAGCCCTGGGGGTTCACCGTCGACGTGGGACAGCTCGCGCAGGTCTCGCGGCACGTCTTCGAGGCGCTGGGCGCCGACGTGGACGAGCGGCTGGTCCGCAAGGTGGCGGACGGGGTGACGGGCGCCGGGGTCTGGCTCAAGGTGTTCCAGGACCCGGAGGTCGTCCGGGGCTGGCTCGGCGAGGGCTGGTGGGTGGACCCGGAACCGGGGTACCTCATGACGGTCCCGCTGGCCGGAGCCGCGGGCGGAGACGGGCACACCCCCGACGGCTACCGGAAGCGCGTCTGGTCCGCCGGCGGCGTCACGCGCGTGCTCCTCGCCGCCCCCGACGGCTCCCTGGCCGCGCGCGGCCAGACCGCCCCGACCGGCGCCACCGCCGTCTTCGACCAGATCGAGACCGCGCCCGCGCACCGGCGCCGGGGCCTGGGCAGCGTCGTCATGCGCACCCTCCAGGGCGCGGCGGCCGCCGCGGGGGCGCGGGCCGGCGTCCTCGCCGGAACACCGGCGGGACGGGCCCTGTACGAGTCTCTGGGCTGGCATGTGCAGGCTCCGCTCACCAGTGCCAAGTTCGTGGGCCGGGGCACCGGGTGAGCGTCCGTCACGGTTCACCGCGCGAAGCCGCCAGGCACCCCGGCAGGGGCTCTGTCACGCTGCGCCGGTGATCGCCCCGGTTCCCCGGTGGTCTCCGCCGGCCGCAGGGCGGACAACGCCCGGCCGGCGCCGGGTCTTCCCGGCGGCCTGCCGGGTCTCGGACGCCGACGTCCCGGTGACCGCGGGCCACGACCCGGCCACCAGCCGCCCCGCGCCGGCCCGGCTCACGCGACCGACCACGACCACGCCGTTCGGACGGGCTCACCGGCCCTCTGGACACCGCCGCTGCCCGGCCGGGGGAAACCGCCCGGCCCGATCCCCGCGCCGCACCAGCGGCCAGGTCGCGACACCGATCACCAGGGCGATCGGGTGACCCCAGTCGGTCAGTGGGTCGGTGAACGCGATCAGGGCGGTCACCAGCAGCCAGCCGAAGAGGGCGAGCAACGGCCAGCGCAGCCACGGCCCGAGCAGCCCCGCCAGGGCGCCGACGCACGCGGCCACGCCGAAGCTGACGCCGTAGTCGAGGCGGTGCAGCGAACTGGCGGGCAGATGCCCGACCAGGACCGCGAGGCCGATGGGCACCTCCGTGGCGAGGGTCGCCCCGGCGTGCCCGAGCAGGAAGACACCGGCCGTGCGCACGCCGCCGATCCGCCGCTCCAGCGCGGTGAGGACGAACAGCAGGGCGAGGGCGTACGGCGAGAGGATCCCGCCCGCGATCCACGACGCGCTGGCCACCAGCACCAGTACGGGCATCCGGGCGAGGTGGACGACATCGGTGCTGGAGCCCTGGTGCAGGGTGTGCACGAGGACCGGGTCCAGATGCGCGGCGACCAGGGAGACGACGGCCAGGACGGCGCCGTAGCCGAAGGTGAACGGCGTCCCGGCGGGGGTGGGGAGCAGCCGCCGGAACCGGGGGACGTGAAGTCGCTTGCCCGGAGCGGCGGTTGCCGTAGGTGTCGCCGGTACCGCGGCACCCGTCCCGGCCCGTTCCCGCTGCCGGGGCATCGCGTCGAGCAGCCCTGCCCCCGCGGGCGCTTCCGGGGCGGGCGCGCCGGAAGGGGCTGGCGGCACGGTCCGTTCCAAGGTGGGCTGCTCCTTCCGTCGCACCCCACCCTTCGCGCCCCACCCGTCCCCTGTCTGTGACCCGCGCCACCCCGGCCCCGATTCACAGGGACTTCTCAAGCAGTCCCGGTCCGGCCGCCGGACCTGCCAGGATGGGCCGATGCCCACCTCGTACGACATCCCCGAAGTCCTGGACCGTCGCGAGGGCCCGTACGGAGAGGTAGTCCTGCGGCGGCACGGCGAGTTGCTCCAGATCATCGCCAACGGCTGCTTCCTGATGGACACCTCCGACGGCCGCTCGGAGCGGATGCTGGTCGACGCGGCGCTCGCCGCGCTCGACGACCGGCCCGATCCGCACGTCCTCATCGGCGGACTGGGGGTCGGCTTCTCGCTCGCACACGCGTCCGCGAACCCGCGTTGGGGCCGGATCACGGTCGTGGAGCGGGAGCCGGCGATCATCGACTGGCACCGCACCGGCCCGCTCTCGGCACTCTCCGCGAAGGCGCTCGCCGATCCCCGGACGAACATTCTGGAAACGGATCTAGTCGGATTCGTCAATGAGACATGCGCCACTTTCGACGCGCTGTGTCTCGACATCGACAACGGCCCCGACTGGACGGTCACGGACGGCAACCACGACCTGTACGCGCACACCGGACTCACAAGCTGCGCAAGGGCGTTGAAGCCGGGCGGGGTACTGGCCGTGTGGTCGGCGAAACCCTCTGCGGAATTTGAGGGATCCCTAGCAAATGCCGGGTTCCAACAGGTACGTACCGAGGAGATCCCGGTTGCCCGGGGCGTACCCGACGTCGTCCATCTCGCCGTCCGACCTGGATAGCAAAGGTGTGACGCCTCCCCGTACTCTGCTTCCCTACGCCGATCATTCAAGCGTCAATCGCAGTCATGCGCAGACAAGGAATCACCCCACATGGTTCCGGAAAGCACTCCCCAGGGGCGGGCGATGGAGCAGACACACACCTCCCACAACGGTTCGACGGCTACCCCGGGCGCTCAGCGCCGGGTCCTGGTCGTCGAGGACGATCCGACGATCGTCGACGCCATCGCGACCCGCCTGCGCGCCGAGGGATTCCTCGTGCAAACGGCGGTCGACGGTCCGTCGGCGGTCGACACGGCCGAGGCCTGGCAGCCGGACCTGCTGATCCTCGACATCATGCTGCCCGGATTCGACGGTCTGGAGGTCTGCCGCCGTGTGCAGGCCGCCCGCCCGGTGCCGGTGCTCATGCTGACGGCCCGTGACGACGAGACCGACATGCTGGTCGGTCTCGGCGTCGGCGCCGACGACTACATGACCAAGCCCTTCTCGATGCGTGAGCTGGCCGCGCGCGTCCACGTCCTGCTGCGGCGCGTCGAGCGGGCCGCGCTGGCCGCCACGACGCCCCGGAGCGGCATCCTCCGGCTCGGCGAGCTGGAGATCGACCACGCGCAGCGCCGGGTCCGGGTGCGGAGCGAGGACGTCCACCTCACCCCCACCGAGTTCGACCTGCTCGTGTGCCTGGCGAACACCCCGCGCGCGGTGCTCTCCCGTGAGCAGCTGCTCGCCGAGGTGTGGGACTGGGCGGACGCCTCCGGCACCCGTACGGTCGACAGCCACATCAAGGCGCTGCGCCGGAAGATCGGCGCCGAGCGGATCCGCACGGTGCACGGCGTGGGTTACGCCCTGGAGACGCCGACGCCATGAGCGAGGGTCCGGCCGGCCGGAGAGGAGGCCCCAGGGAACCCTGGGGCGGCGTGAGTCCGTTCTCGATCAAGACCAAGCTGGGCGCCCTCGTCGTCATCGCGGTCCTCATCACCACCGGGCTGATGATGATCGCGATGCGCACGGCGACCGAGCTGCGCTTCATCACGGTCTTCTCGATGATCGCCACCCTCCTGATCACGCAGTTCGTGGCGCATTCGCTCACCGCGCCCCTGGACGACATGAACGCGGTCGCCCGGTCCATCTCGCACGGCGACTACACCCGCCGGGTCCGCGAGAACCGCCGGGACGAGCTCGGCGACCTGGCCCAGACGATCAACCGCATGGCGGACGACCTGGAGGCCCAGGAACGCCAGCGCAAGGAACTTGTGGCGAATGTCTCCCACGAGCTGCGCACGCCCATCGCGGGCCTGCGCGCCGTGCTGGAGAACATCGTCGACGGGGTCACCCAGGCCGACCCGGAGACCATGCGCACGGCCCTGAAGCAGACCGAGCGGCTCGGCCGGCTGGTGGAGACGCTGCTGGACCTGTCCCGCCTCGACAACGGCGTCGTCCCGCTGAAGAAGCGCCGCTTCGAGGTGTGGCCGTACCTCTCGGGCGTGCTGAAGGAGGCCAACATGGTCGCCTCGGCGCGCGGGGGCATCGCCTCCGGATCCGGCAGCCACACGCGCACGGACGTCCACCTGCACCTCGACGTGTCCCCGCCGGAGCTGACCGCGCACGCCGATCCCGAGCGCATCCACCAGGTCGTGGCCAATCTGATCGACAACGCGGTCAAGCACAGCCCGGCCCACGGGCGGGTGACGGTCAAGGCGCGGCGCGGGGCGCAGCCCGAGTCGCTCGAGCTGGAGGTCCTCGACGAGGGACCCGGCATCCCGCGGTCGGAGTGGCACCGCGTCTTCGAGCGCTTCAACCGCGGTCAGGTCATGCGGCCGCACGGTCCGGGCAGCGACGGCGGCACCGGGCTCGGGCTGGCGATCGCCCGCTGGGCGGTGGATCTGCACGGCGGCCGGATCGGAGTGGCCGAATCCGAGCGGGGTTGCAGAATTCTTGTCACCCTTCCGGGACTCACATCTGTGCCAAGTTGACGTAAAGTTCGAAGCGGAGCCACAAGATCCACCTCTGTCCGCGCTGACGGACACGTGTGATCAGGCAGAGGGCCGCGCCGCAGTCGCGCAGGGCCCCGCCACGCGCTTGCCTGCGACGGCTTCACACACCGGAACCACGCTTGTTTCCCGCCATTTCCGCCCGCGAAACTCGCTCTTCGATGTGACTTACACGACGATGGACCGGCCCGACCTGACCTTCCCGCTCTCGGGGGCGTAGCCTTTATTCCCGCTGTCCATCACCTTGTGAGAAGCGGAAGAGGGCGGTTGCCGCCGTGTCGCCACAGTCCCCCAGTAACTCGAGCATCTCGACCGACGCAGACCAAGCGGGCAAGAACCCCGCTGCCGCGTTCGGCCCGAACGAGTGGCTCGTCGACGAGATCTATCAGCAGTACCTCCAGGACCCGAATTCGGTAGACCGTGCCTGGTGGGACTTCTTCGCCGACTACAAGTCGGGGGCTGCCGCTCCGGCCGCGGCGGGTACCGCGGCCGCGGGGGCCGCGGAGACCACCACCGCCGCCTCTGCCGCCCCGGCTCCCAGCGCCCCGGCCCAGGCTCCCGCCCCGGCCCCGGCCGCTGCTCCGGCCGCGAAGCCGGCCGCCGCGGCTCCGGCCCCGGCCAAGGCCGCCGCCCCGGCCGCCCCGGCGCAGGCCGCTCCGGCGCAGGCCGCTCCGGCCGCCAAGCCGGCCGCCGCCAAGCCCGCCGCGAAGCCGGCCGCCGAGGGTGCCTCCGCGGAGGGCCCGGAGCTGGTGACCCTGCGCGGCCCCGCCGCCGCGGTCGCGAAGAACATGAACGCCTCCCTGGAGCTGCCCACGGCCACGTCCGTGCGCGCGGTCCCGGTGAAGCTGCTCTTCGACAACCGCATCGTCATCAACAACCACCTCAAGCGCGCCCGCGGCGGGAAGATCTCCTTCACGCACCTCATCGGGTACGCGATGGTGCAGGCCATCAAGGCCATGCCGTCGATGAACTGGCACTACGCGGAGAAGGACGGGAAGCCCACCCTCGTCAAGCCGCCGCACGTCAACTTCGGCCTCGCCATCGACCTGGTGAAGCCCAACGGCGACCGCCAGCTCGTCGTCGCGGGCATCAAGAAGGCCGAGACGCTGAACTTCTTCGAGTTCTGGCAGGCCTACGAGGACATCGTCCGCCGCGCCCGTGACGGCAAGCTGACGATGGACGACTTCTCGGGCGTCACGGTCTCCCTGACCAACCCGGGCGGCCTCGGCACCGTCCACTCCGTGCCGCGTCTGATGCCCGGCCAGTCGGTCATCATGGGCGTCGGCTCCATGGACTACCCGGCGGAGTTCCAGGGCACCTCCCAGGACACCCTGAACAAGCTCGGCATCTCGAAGGTCATGACGCTCACGTCGACCTACGACCACCGGGTCATCCAGGGCGCCGCCTCCGGCGAGTTCCTGCGGATCGTCGCGAACCTCCTGCTCGGCGAGAACGGCTTCTACGACGAGATCTTCGAGGCGCTGCGCATCCCCTACGAGCCGGTCCGCTGGCTCAAGGACATCGACGCCTCGCACGACGACGACGTCACGAAGGCCGCGCGCGTCTTCGAGCTGATCCACTCCTACCGGGTCCGCGGCCACGTCATGGCCGACACCGACCCGCTGGAGTACCGCCAGCGCAAGCACCCCGACCTGGACATCACCGAGCACGGCCTCACCCTGTGGGACCTGGAGCGCGAGTTCGCCGTCGGCGGCTTCTCCGGCAAGTCCCTGATGAAGCTGCGCGACATCCTCGGCGTGCTGCGCGACTCGTACTGCCGCACCACCGGCATCGAGTTCATGCACATCCAGGACCCCAAGCAGCGCAAGTGGATCCAGGACCGCATCGAGCGCCCGCACACCAAGCCGGAGCGCGAGGAACAGCTGCGCATCCTGCGCCGGCTGAACGCCGCGGAGGCGTTCGAGACCTTCCTGCAGACGAAGTACGTCGGCCAGAAGCGGTTCTCCCTGGAGGGCGGCGAGTCCGTCATCCCGCTGCTCGACGCGGTCCTCGACTCGGCCGCCGAGTCCCGCCTGGACGAGGTCGTCATCGGCATGGCCCACCGCGGCCGCCTGAACGTCCTGGCGAACATCGTCGGCAAGTCGTACGCGCAGATCTTCCGCGAGTTCGAGGGCAACCTCGACCCGAAGTCGATGCACGGCTCCGGCGACGTCAAGTACCACCTGGGCGCCGAGGGCACCTTCACCGGCCTCGACGGCGAGCAGATCAAGGTCTCGCTGGCCGCGAACCCCTCCCACCTTGAGACGGTCGACCCGGTCATCGAGGGCATCGTCCGCGCCAAGCAGGACATCATCAACAAGGGCGGCACGGACTTCACGGTCCTGCCGGTCGCCCTGCACGGTGACGCGGCCTTCGCGGGCCAGGGCGTGGTGGCCGAGACCCTGAACATGTCGCAGCTGCGCGGCTACCGCACCGGCGGCACGGTCCACATCGTCATCAACAACCAGGTCGGCTTCACGGCCGCCCCGGAGTCCTCGCGTTCCTCCATGTACGCCACGGACGTGGCCCGCATGATCGAGGCCCCGATCTTCCACGTGAACGGCGACGACCCGGAGGCCGTGGTCCGCGTCGCGCGGCTCGCCTTCGAGTTCCGCCAGGCGTTCAACAAGGACGTGGTGATCGACCTCATCTGCTACCGCCGCCGCGGTCACAACGAGTCGGACAACCCGGCCTTCACCCAGCCGCTGATGTACGACCTGATCGACAAGAAGCGCTCGGTGCGCAAGCTGTACACCGAGTCCCTCATCGGTCGCGGCGACATCACCCTGGAAGAGGCCGAGCAGGCGCTCCAGGACTACCAGGGCCAGCTGGAGAAGGTCTTCACCGAGGTCCGCGAGGCCGTCACGGCCCAGCCGGCCGCCGGTCCCGTCTCCGACCCGCAGGCCGAGTTCCCGGTCGCCGTGAACACCGCGATCTCCGCGGAGACGGTGAAGCGGATCGCCGAGTCCCAGGTCAACATCCCCGACACCTTCCACGTCCACCCGCGTCTGCTGCCGCAGCTCCAGCGCCGGGCGGCGATGGTCGAGGACGGCACCATCGACTGGGGCATGGGCGAGACGCTGGCCGTCGGCTCCCTGCTGCTGGAGGGCACCCCGGTCCGGCTGTCCGGCCAGGACTCCCAGCGCGGCACCTTCGGCCAGCGGCACGCGGTCCTCATCGACCGCGAGACGGGCGAGGAGCACACCCCGCTCCAGTACCTCAACGAGGACCAGGCCCGCTACAACGTCTACAACTCCCTGCTGTCCGAGTACGCGGTCATGGGCTTCGAGTACGGCTACTCGCTGGCCCGCCCCGACGCGCTCGTGATGTGGGAGGCGCAGTTCGGCGACTTCGTCAACGGCGCGCAGACGGTGGTCGACGAGTACATCTCGGCGGCCGAGCAGAAGTGGGGCCAGACGAGCGGGGTCACGCTCCTGCTCCCCCACGGCTACGAGGGCCAGGGCCCGGACCACTCCTCGGCCCGTGTCGAGCGGTTCCTCCAGCTCTGCGCCCAGAACAACATGACGGTCGCGATGCCGACCCTGCCGTCGAACTACTTCCACCTCCTGCGGTGGCAGGTGCACAACCCGCACCACAAGCCGCTGGTGGTCTTCACCCCGAAGTCGATGCTGCGCCTCAAGGCCGCCGCGTCGAAGACGGAGGAGTTCACCTCGGGTCAGTTCCGCCCGGTCATCGGCGACACCTCCGTGGAGGCCTCCGCGGTCCGCAAGGTCGTCTTCGTGGCGGGCAAGCTGTACTACGACCTGGAGGCCGAGCGTCAGAAGCGCGGCATCACGGACACGGCGATCATCCGTATCGAGCGCCTGTACCCGCTGCCGGGTGCCGAGCTCCAGGCGGAGATCGCCAAGTACCCGAACGCCGAGAAGTACCTGTGGGCGCAGGAGGAGCCGGCGAACCAGGGCGCGTGGCCCTTCATCGCCCTCAACCTGATCGACCACCTGGACCTGGCGGTCGGCGCGGACGTCCCGCACGGGGAGCGGCTGCGGCGGATCTCCCGCCCGCACTCGTCGTCTCCGGCGGTGGGCTCCGCGAAGCGGCACCAGGCCGAGCAGGAGCAGCTCGTGCGCGAGGTGTTCGAGGCGTAACCCGCCTCGCGGGCAGTGTGTGACCGGGCCGCATCCCTCTCCGGAGGGGTGCGGCCCGGCCGTTTCGGCCCACTTATCCTTGACGGCATGTACTTCACGGACCGTGGCATCGAGGAACTGGAGAAGCGGCGCGGCGAGGAGGAGGTCACCTTCGAGTGGCTCGCCGAGCAGTTGCGGACGTTCGTCGACCTCAATCCCGACTTCGAGGTGCCGGTGGAGCGACTGGCCACGTGGCTGGCCCGGCTGGACGACGAGGACGACGAGTAGAACCGAAGCGGTACGGGGCGCCCTTCGGGGCGCCCTTTGTCTTGCGCCCCAGGCCATCCGCGCGGGCGCCTCAGCCCGTACGCCGGCCCGAGCACCCTGTGCGCCGGCAGCAGGGCCCCAGCCGTGAGCCGGCCACCGCTGCGGTGCCGTACACACCGGCCGACGCCCCTGCCAAGGTGAGGTACGGGACGATCCTCGGGGCGCTCTTTGTCTTGCGCTGCCTAGTCAGTCGCGCGGATGGGTCATGTCGTACGACAGCCCGAGCGCGCCGTGCGCCAGCAGCAGGGTTCCCGCCGTGAGCCAGCCGCCGCTGCGGTGCCGCAGGCCCCAGGCGGCCAGCGGGAGGCCCGCGGCCATCTGGGCCAGGGCGCGGGCCTTCGGGTCGCCGGACCAGGGGAGCCAGGGCGTGAGGCGGCGGGCCGCGACCGCCTCGAGTTCGCCGCGGACGGTGTCCGGCCGCTCCTCCCCCTCGACGGGGCGGGCGTCCGGCCGGTCCCGGGCGACCTCGCGGAGACGGTCGGCCGGTTCGCCGGGGGCTAGGCCGACGGGGAGATCCAGGCCCACGCGCGTGAGGACCGCGAGCAGGCCGCGCAGCCGGCCGCGGGCGTCGGCGACGGGATCCGGTGCGGTGAGCCGGTCCAGGGACTGGACGTCCAGGACCGGGTCGAGGCCCAGGCGGGCCGCGAAGGTGCGCATGGCCTCGTCCTCGCCGGCCGGGGTGCCGTTGGCGAGCCAGACGTAGCCGACGGGCCGGCGGAAGCCGGACGCGAGGGTGTAGCCGCCGCGGTCGGCGTCCCACCACAGTGCGAGGACGGGCCAGGGAGCGCCGACGGCCAGGGCGGTGGCCCAGCCCGTCATGACGCGGTCCACCGGGTCCTCACCGCGCAGCCACGGCCCGCCTTCCGGCACGAGGACGCTCCACCCCTGCCCCGCGCGCGTGAGCAGCATCCGCTCGCGCAGCAGCCGGGCGGCGGGGGCGACGGAGTCGGGTGCGGCACGGCAGAGCAGCAGACCGCCGGGGGCCGGGGCGGTGCGGCCGGCACGGGAGGTGGCTTCCGTCGACATGGTCACACGCTAGGTCGATCCGTACGGGTTGGTCATATTTTCGACACCCGCCTCCCCGGAAAGAGTGCCTTGACTTTCGACCACCACGATATATCGTGAATTGCAGGAGACGCGATATGGCGCGTTGCTACGGGGAGGTCTGCACCATGTCCGAGTGGTCCGTCACGGAGCCCAGGAAGCTCACCTTCGACGAGCCCGTGCACGAACTCCATGTACGCATCGTCAACGGCACGGTGAACGTCGTGGGCACCGAGGAAGGTTCCGCGCGCCTGGAGGTGTCCGAGATCGAGGGGCCGCCCCTGGTCGTCACCCAGGAGCGCGGAACCCTCACGGTGGCCTACGAGGACCTGCCCTGGAAGGGCTTCCTCAAGTGGCTCGACCGCAAGGGCTGGCGGCGCAGCGCGGTCGTCTCGCTGGCCGTTCCGGCCGACACCCGCGTCGAGGTGGGGGTGGTCAGTGCCGCGGCCGTCGTGTCGGGCCTGCGCGGCCCGTCCGTGGTGAAGGGGGTCAACGGCGACACCACCCTCGTCGGCCTCTCCGGGCCCGTCCGCGCCGACACCGTCTCGGGGAACCTGGAGGCCCAGGCCGTCACCGGCGACCTGCGCTTCAACTCGGTCTCGGGGGACCTCACCGTCGTGGAGGGCTCGGGCCCCTCCGTGCGGGCCGACTCGGTCAGCGGCTCGATGATCGTCGACCTCGACCCGGAGGGCCCCACCGACGTCCGGCTGACCAGTGTCTCGGGGGAGATCGCCATCCGGCTCCCGCAGCCCGCGGACGCGGAGGTGGAGGCCAACACCGCGAGCGGGACGATCTCCAACGCCTTCGAGGGCCTGCGGGTGCGCGGCCAGTGGGGCGCCCACAAGGTCACGGGCCGTCTCGGCGCCGGTACCGGCAAGCTCCGCGCGACCACCGTCTCCGGCTCCATCGCCCTGCTGGGCCGCCCGCCGCGGGAGGACGAGGAGGAGCCGTGGGAGACGGACCCCTTCGTGAAGGACGGTGCCCCGGGCACCGGACCGGCCGACACCGCCGACCCGGTGGACGGCGTGGACGGCGTCCCGGGGGACAATTCCGTTTCCGGCCCGGCCGACGGCCCCCACCGGACGGACGGCCCCACGGACGATCCGACCCGCGGCCCGGCCGACGGCACGACCGACAAGAAGGTGCTCTGACATGCCCCCCGTCTTCGCCCACGGCCGCCTCCGCCTGTACCTGTTGAAGCTGCTGGACGAGGCCCCGCGCCACGGCTACGAGGTGATCCGCCTCCTGGAGGAGCGCTTCCAGGGCCTGTACGCCCCCTCGGCGGGCACCGTCTACCCCCGGCTGGCCAAGCTGGAGGCGGAGGGCCTGGTCACCCACACCACCGAGGGCGGCCGCAAGGTGTACGCCATCACCGACGCGGGCCGCGCTGAGCTGGCCGACCGCAGCGGGGAACTGGCCGACCTGGAGCTGGAGATCCGCGAGTCGGTCGCGGAGCTCGCCGCCGAGATCCGGGCCGATGTGCGGGGCGCGGCCGGCGATCTGCGGCGCGAGATGCGGGCGGCCGCCACCGAGGCCCGCCGCGGCTCCGGCAGCGGCGCCAAGAGCGCCGGCGAGCACGAGGCCCCGTTCGGGGACTTCACCGAGTACGCCGACAAGGAGGCGTGGCGCGCCGCCAAGGAGGAGATGCGCCGCGTCAAGCAGGAGTGGAAGGAGCAGGCCCGGCGCGCCAAGGACGAGAGCCGCCGTGCCCGCGAGGAGGCCCAGCGCGCCCGCCGCCAGGCCAAGGAGGCCCAGGACCGGGCCCGGGAGCAGGCCCAGGAGGAGGTGCAGCGGATCGCCCGGCGGGTGCAGGAGCAGGTGCAGGACCACTTCGCGCGCGGCGACTGGCCGACGGGGGTGCGTGAGGGCCTGACCGAACTGGCCAAGGAGTTCGGTGAGTTCGGCAAGGACTACGGCAAGGGGTTCGGGAAGGACTTCGGCTTCGGCCGGGGCGGCGCGAGGTCCGAGAAGGCCGAGGGCACCCCGTCCGGCCCCCAGTACTCCCACACCCCGCAGGACTTCCCCGCCGAATACGAACCCTCCTGGGCCCACGAGGACCCCACCGGGGACCCGGCCCGCGACCTGGACCGCCTGCTCGACCGCTTCCGCGACGACATCCGTGACGCGGCCCGCGACCACGGCGTCACAGCCGAGCAGTTGCGCGACGCCCGCCGCCATCTGTCGACGGCGGCGGCCCACATAGGAGCACTCCTGCGAGCGCCGAAGGCGTGACCCCGCCGGACTCCGGCACGACGGCCCCGGCCCTTCCGGCCGGGCCGTACTGCCGGAGCGGACGGTCTCCACCCAACCAGCCCTCACGCAACCGGCCCTCACTCAGCCGGCCTTCGCCTCCCCCTCGCCGTAGAGGACGCGCACGACCGACGCATAGGTCACCCCGTGGTCGGCGAGAACCTCCCCGGGCACACCCGGCCTGACCGTCAACGCCAGCAGGATGTGCTCGTCGCCGACATGGCGGTCCCGCCGGGCCACGGCGATCCGCAGCGCCTTCTCCAGGATCTCCTTGGCGTCCCGTCCGAAGGAGCGCCGCCCGGACCACCAGCCCTTGCTCTTGCGGTCGCCGGACATCGCTCCGACCCCGTGCACCTCCTCCACCCGGGCGACGATCTCCGAGACGTCGATCCCGAGGCCGGCCAGCGCCTCGGCGTCCGCCTGGGACAGTCCGGCCCGGCGTCGCGCCTCACCCAGCGCCTCCCGCACCGCGCCCTGGCGCTCGGCGAGTCCGAGGGCGGCCAGCGCGAAGGAGGCCCGACTGGCCTCCCGGTCCAGCAGCGCGAGCAGCAGATGCTCGGCGTCCACGGACCCCGCCCCCACCGCCTCGGCATGCTCGACGGCGCCCACGACCACTGCCCGGGCGTTCTTCGTGAGCCGCTCGAACATCAATGCCTCCCGTACTTCTTGTGCACGGCCTGCCTGCTCACTCCGAGTTCCGCGGCGATCTCCTGCCACGACCAGCCCTGATTGCGCGCACTGCGCACCTGCACCGACTCGAGCTGCTCCAGCAGCCTGCGCAGTGCGGCGACGGCGCGCAGTCCGACCCGGGGATCGCGATCACCGGCACGCTCGGCGAGATCCGTTGCTTCGGTCATGATGTCAACTTACGTTGACAAGACCGGCTCGTCAACCACAGTTGACAAACAGCGACGGCCGGCCCGAACCCGGACCGACCGTCGACAAAAAGAGTGGAAGAGAATCAGTCGTTCGTGAGCACGACCTTCCCGAACTGCTCACCGGACGCGACCCGTTCGAACCCCTCACGGGCCCGGTCCATGGGCAGCACCTCGTCGATGACGGGCCGCACCCCGGTGGCGGCGCAGAACGAGAGCAGATCCTCCAGCTCGTCCTTGGTCCCCATGGTCGAGCCCACGACCTTGAGCTCCAGGAAGAAGATCCGGGTCAGTTCGGCGTGCGAGGGACGGTCACCGCTCGTGGCACCGGAGATGACCAGCGTGCCGCCGGGCCTGAGCGACTTCACGGAGTGCGACCAGGTGGCCGCCCCCACGGTCTCGATGACGGCGTCCACCCGTTGCGGCAGCCGCGCACCCGACTCCAGCGCCTCCACGGCCCCGAGCTCCATCGCACGCTTCCGCTTGGCCTCGTCCCGGCTCGTGGCGAAGACCCGCAGCCCCGCGGCCTTCCCCAGCACGATGGCGGCCGTGGCGACACCACCGCCGGCGCCCTGCACCAGCACGGAGTCACCGGGGCGCACACCCGCGTTGGTGAACAGCATGCGGTACGCCGTCAGCCAGGCCGTGGGCAGACAGGCGGCCTCCGCGAAGGACAGCTCCTTGGGCTTGGGCAGGACGTTCCAGGTCGGCACGGCCACCTGCTCGGCGAAGGTCCCCTGGTAGCGCTCGGTGAGGATGGACCGCGGCTCCTTGGGGCCGACCCCGTGCCCGCTCTGTCCGATGACGGAGTGCAGGACGACCTCGTTGCCGTCCTCGTCGACACCGGCGGCGTCACAGCCGAGGATCATCGGAAGCTTGTCCTCCGCGAGGCCCACGCCGCGCAGGGACCAGAGGTCATGGTGATTGAGGGAAGCGGCCTTGACGTCGACGACGCTCCAACCCGGGCGGGCTTCGGGGGCGGGGCGCTCCCCCGACTCCAGTCCCGAGAGCGGGTTGTCGCGGTCGATTCGGGCGGCATAGACAGCGAACATGACCTTGACGATAGGGTCCGCCGACGACCCACGGAACCGGGCCACGTTGTGACACATGCCCTCTTGCAAAACGGTGCGTCCATGGGGGCGCACCGGGCCAGGTAGTCAGACGGCTGCGGGCCGGTGGGGGCTGGTCGCGCAGTTCCCCGCGCCCCTAAGTGGGTCATGTGGACGCTCGTGCAGACGCGGACGGCGCGCAGGGGACGGGGTGGGGGGTGTCCGCCCGCAGCGGCCGGCGTCCGTTACCGAGCACTAAATCAGCGACCGAGCCGCCGGACCGAGGACGGATACCCCCCACCCCGGCACCGACCCACCCACCGGACCGTATGCGCTACACGAACCCCCACCGGGCAGCGAGGGGCCGCCGCAGGCATCAGGGGCGCGGGGAACTGCGCAAAACGCCCGCCCCCACCCAGCCGCAGACCCCCACCCAACCGCAGACCCACAACCACCGTCACCCCACCAGCCCCACCCCAAGGCAAAAAATGGCCCCGCCCGGAAACGAACCCGGACGGGACCACCACACCCACAACCGCCTCAGCGGCGAGCGACCCCCTCCGCCCGAGCCGCCGCAGCGACCGCCGCCGTGACCGCAGGCGCCACCCGGTCGTCGAACGGGGACGGGATCACGTAGTCCGCCGCGAGATCGTCACCGACGACCGCCGCCAGCGCCTCCGCCGCCGCGATCTTCATGCCCTCCGTGATCCGCGAGGCCCGCACCTGGAGCGCCCCCGCGAAGATGCCCGGGAACGCCAGCACGTTGTTGATCTGGTTCGGGAAGTCGGACCGCCCGGTCGCCACCACGGCCGCGTACTTGTGCGCGACATCGGGGTGCACCTCGGGGTTCGGGTTGGCCATCGCGAACACGAAGGCCCCCTCCGCCATCGAGGCGACCGCGGACTCCGCGACCGTACCGCCGGACACGCCGATGAAGACGTCCGCGCCCGCGAGCGCGTCCTCCAGCGACCCGGACAGCCCCGCCTTGTTCGTGAACCCGGCGAGCTCCCGCTTCACGGACGTGAGGTCGTCCCGGTCAGCGGACACCACACCGCGCCGGTCCGCGACGGCGACGTCCCCGATGCCCGCCTCGACGAGCATCTTGGCGATGGCCACGCCCGCGGCGCCCGCACCGGAGATCACCGCACGAAGATCTCCGATGGACCGCCCGCTCAGCCGCGCGGCGTTCCGCAGGGCGGCCAGCGTCACGACCGCGGTCCCGTGCTGGTCGTCGTGGAAGACGGGAATGTCGAGCCGCTCCTGGAGCCGCCGCTCGATCTCGAAGCACCGGGGAGCCGAGATGTCCTCGAGGTTCACGCCGCCGAAGGACGGGGCGAGACGGACCACGGTCTCGATGATCTCGTCGACGTCGGTGCAGGCCAGCGCGAGCGGAACCGCGTCCACCCCGCCGAACTGCTTGAACAGGATGGCCTTGCCCTCCATCACCGGGAGGGAGGCTTCGGGCCCGATGTCACCGAGGCCCAGCACGGCCGTACCGTCCGTCACGACGGCGACGACCGACGACTTCCATGTGTAGTCGTGGACGAGTTCCGGCTGCTCGGCGATGGCGCTGCACACTTTCGCCACGCCGGGCGTGTACGCGAGGGACAGGTCGTCCTTGTCACGGACCGGCACGGTGGCCTGCACGGCCATCTTGCCGCCGCGGTGCAGCGCGAACGCGGGGTCGAAGGAATCGAGGGGCTCCGCCCCTCCGTCCTGTCCCGTATCGCTGTCGCTGCGAGGATTGACGATCTCCGCTGCCACTTTGTCTTACCCCTTAGGTCTTCATGGTTTGAGGGTGGCCACTCCTGGTTGAGAAGTGGGCGGGCACCGCGCACGGCCCTGGTCACTGATGCGTACGGGCCGGTCGCGACGGGCGCGCCGCACACGCGCCCTGAGCCCCGGATGAGGGGTGTAAAGAACCTTCTTACCGGACGACCGGCGCCGAGGACGAGTCCAATACGTCCAAGGTCACATGCCGGAACGGAAATCGATCATCGATCACCGGAGGCCGGTGACATGAATCATGGAACGCCGGCCGGACAAACCGTCAGCGGGCCCTTGACGATCACCGCGGAGCCGCTCTCACGGCGGCGGATGCGCCGGGGCAGGTCATCCGCTACCCCGCCGGCACCGGAGATCTTCCGGCCGGAATGCCAGATTCCCGCAGATGGTCCGGTCGTGATGTACGGACATGCGGCGGTTCGGGGGTCACCCGTTATCCGATTTTGACATGACCGGCCCCCTGAATGGTCCAGTCCGAATGGCAAGATGCCGTCATCACACGAGGTCGCGACACTCGAAGGCGTGTGCTCTCGTCGACCTGAGGAATGACGGCAGCGCTGCCGGCCCGTTCGGCAGCCGCCCCGCCCATCGGCAACTCCACCCATCCGCCGGAGGAACCCACCATGACCGCAAGCTCCACCCGTCGTACGACCGCCGCGCGCACCAGGACAGCCGCGGTAGGTGCGATCGCGGTCGCAGGCGCCCTGATTCTCACCGGCTGCGGTGACCAGACGGACAGCGGCGGCAGCAGCACCAAGGAATCCGCCTCGTCCAGCAGCGCCCCGCTGTTCGACAAGCTGCCCGCGAAGATCCAGAAGGCCGGCGTCATCAAGGTCGGCACCAATGCCGAGTACGCCCCCATGGAGTACCAGGAGGGCGGCAAGATCGTCGGTGTCGACCCCGACATCGCGGCCGCGCTGGGCAAGCAGCTGGGCGTGGAGTTCCAGTTCACCTCGGGCTCCTTCGACGGCCTGATCAGCTCCCTGAACTCCGGGCGCTACGACGTCGCCATGTCCTCCATCACGGACACCAAGGCGCGCCAGGAGGGCCTGGACGAGGACGGCAAGAAGCTCGGCCCTGGCGTCGACTTCGTCGACTACTTCACGGCCGGCACCGCCATCTACGTCCAGAAGGGCAACCCGAAGAAGATCGGCTCGATCGAGGACCTCTGCGGCCAGAAGGTCGCCGTGCAGCGCGGCACGACCTACGAGCAGGCCCTGCAGAAGCAGTCCGCGGCGTGCACGAAGGACGGCAAGAAGAAGCTCGACATCGAGTCCTTCGACAACGACACCGAGGCCCAGACCCGCGTGAAGTCGGGCGGCGCCGTCGCGGGCGTCAACGACTACCCGGTCGCCGTGGACCTCGCCCGCAAGGCGGACGGCGGCAACGCCTTCGAGGTCGTCGGCGAGCAGGTCGACGCCGGTCCGTTCGGCATCGCCGTGAACAAGGACAACAAGGAGCTCACGAGCGCCCTGGAGGCGGCCGTGAACGCCATCATCGAGGACGGCACCTACAAGAAGGTGCTGGAGAAGTGGGGCGCCGAGACCGGCGCCATCGACAAGGCCGCGGTCAACGGCGGCAAGTGACGGACCCCGCACCACCGAAGGGCAGTCACTGTGACTGACAAGATCGACAAGGGGCCGGCGGACACGCCACCGGCGGCCGCCGCCCCCGAGACCATCAAGGCCATCCCGGTCCGCCACTACGGCCGCTACGTCAGCGCCGTCGTCGTCCTGGCCCTGGTGGCCCTGCTGGTCAACGCGTTCGCCACCGCCGAGAAGATCCAGTGGAGCGCGGTCGGCGACAAGCTGTTCGACTCCACGGTCCTCGCGGGCGCCGGCCGCACCCTGCTGATCAGCGTCCTCGCGATGATCGTGGGCGTGGTCCTCGGCGTCCTGCTGGCCGTCATGCGGCTCTCCAAGAACCCGGTGACGAGCTGGGTGGCCTGGGCCTACATCTGGTTCTTCCGCGGGACGCCGGTCTACGTCCAGCTCCTGCTGTGGTTCAACCTGGCGCTGATCTTCCCGATGCTGAATCTCGGTCCGATCTACAAGGACGAGATGACGGACGTCATGACCCCGTTCATGTGCGCCCTGCTGGGTCTCGGCCTGAACGAGGCCGCGTACATGGCGGAGATCTGCCGCGCCGGTCTGATGGCCGTCGACGAGGGCCAGACGGAGGCCGCGCACGCGCTCGGCATGAGCCACGGCAAGACGCTGCGCCGGATCGTGATCCCGCAGGCGATGCGGGTGATCGTGCCGCCGACCGGCAACGAGTTCATCAACATGCTGAAGACCTCGTCGCTGGTGTACGCGGTCACGTACAACGAACTGCTGCGCGCCACCTCGACGATCGGCTCGACCTCGTACGCCGTGATGGAGATGCTGTTCGTGGCGTCCATCTGGTACCTGGTCATGACCAGCGTGTTCAGTGTCTTCCAGTACTACCTGGAGCGCCGTTTCGCCCGCGGTTCGTCCCGGAACCTGCCGGCGACGCCGTTCCAGAAGATCAGGGCGAACCTGCTGTCGCTCCGGAGCCAGGGGGGTGCGGCATGACCGCCATGGTGAAGGCCGAGGGCGTCCACAAGTCGTACGGCCTGGTCGAGGTCCTCAAGGGCATCGACCTGGAGGTCAAGCAGGGCGAGGTCTTCTGCCTCATCGGCCCCTCGGGCTCCGGCAAGTCGACCTTCCTCAGGTGCATCAACCACCTGGAGAAGATCAACGCCGGCCGGCTCTACGTCGACGGCGAGCTGGTCGGCTACCGCCAGAAGGGCGACAAGCTGTACGAGCTCAAGGACAGCGAGGTCGCGCTGCAACGCCGGGACATCGGCATGGTGTTCCAGCGGTTCAACCTGTTCCCGCACATGACGGCCGTCGAGAACGTCATGGAGGCGCCGGTCCAGGTCAAGGGCGCGAGCCGGGCGCAGGCCCGGGAGCGCGCGCGGGAGCTGCTGGACCGGGTGGGCCTCGCCGACAAGGCGGGCAGCTACCCAGCGCAGCTCTCCGGCGGCCAGCAGCAGCGCGTCGCCATCGCCCGGGCGCTCGCGATGGAGCCGAAGCTGATGCTCTTCGACGAGCCGACCTCGGCCCTCGACCCGGAGCTGGTCGGTGACGTCCTCGACGTCATGCGCGACCTCGCCGAGTCCGGCATGACGATGGTCGTCGTCACCCACGAGATGGGCTTCGCCCGCGAGGTGGGCGACAGCCTGGTCTTCATGGACGGCGGCGTGGTCGTCGAGTCCGGCGACCCCCGCGAGGTCCTGACGAACCCGCAGCACGAGCGCACCCAGGCGTTCCTGTCGAAGGTCCTCTAGCCGAGGGCCCTCGGGCGGTACGACGTCGAAGGGGCGGTACGGGACTCCCGTACCGCCCCTTTCGCGTGCGCCTACTTGAGCGCGAGCAGCAGGGTGTCCGAGGGCGAGCACCACACCGGCCGGGCCTCCGCGAAGCCCTTCTCGCGCAGCACGCGCGCGTGCCAGGCGGCGGACGGCATGTCCCCGTCGGCGTGCTCGCCGTAGATCTCGAAGCGGCGGGCCGTCGGTCCGGCGAGGACGGGGTCCTCGGCGGCGAGCTGCCACCACGCGGCCCAGTCGAGGGCGCCGTCCCGCTTGGCGCGGTCCATATGTGCGTGGCGCTGCGCGCGTTCGGCCGCGTTGATCCGGGGCGTGGTCTCGTCGATCATGTGGTCGGCGTTCATGAAGACGCCGCCGTCGCGGACGAGTCCGGCGATCCGGCCGTAGAGGTCCGCGAGGGGTTCGCTGTGCAGCCAGTGCAGGGCCGTGGCGGTCAGCACGGCGTCGTAGGAGTCGTGCGGCAGGCGGGCGGGCCAGTCGGGGTCCTTGAGGTCGGCCGTCACGAGCGTGACCCGCTCGTCGTCCCCGAACGTGCCCTCGGCGATGGTGAGGAGCGCCGGGTCGAGGTCGACGCCGGTGCTGGTGGCCTCGGGGAACCGGGCGAGCAGCCGGGCCGTGATGGTTCCCGTGCCGCACGCGAGGTCGAGCACGCGCGGCCGGGGTCCGACGAGTGCCTCGACCATGTCCAGCATGACCCGGAACCGCTCCTCGCGGTCCGGCATGTACCACTCCTGCTGGCGGTCCCAGCTCTCCTGCCAGGCCTGCCAGTCGGTTCCGACACCGGTCGTCATGGAGCCCCCTGTCCACTCGTTGTCGTAATACCCTGGAAGCACGATCAGCTCTTACCCGACCGCACCACGACGATAGAACGCCTCCGTAAGGACTACAAGTGGAACTGGCCTATTACTCGGACTACGCCGTACGTCTGGTCAACAGCGAGGACCCGGCCCGGGGCAAGGACACACTGACCTCGGTGGAGGCGGTCCGCGACCTGTTCGGCGGCAACGGCACCGGCGCCCGGCGCGCCACCGAGGCCGACGTCACCCGGTTCCGTTCGGTGCGGGCCCGGCTGCGGTCGGTCTTCGAGGCGGCGGACGAGGGCGAGGAGACGCTCGCCGTGGACCTGCTGAACTCGCTCCTGCTGGAGTTCCCCGTCAGCCCCCAGATCTCCGGGCACGACTTCCGCGACGACGACGGCCGCCCGCTGTGGCACATGCACCTGGCGGACCACCCGTCCAACGCCACCGCCGGGTACGCGGCGATCGCGGCGATGGGCCTGGCGTTCCACCTCACCGAGTACGGCGTGGACCGGCTGGGCCTGTGCGAGGCCGCACCCTGCCGCAACGCCTACCTCGACACCTCGACGAACCGCTCCCGCCGCTACTGCTCCGACCGGTGCGCCACCCGCGCCAACGTGGCCGCCTACCGGGCCCGCAAACGCCTGGAGGCCGACCGGTCCGGGAAGACGGGCCGCACCGCGGACAGCGCCCAGCGCACGGCGGCCAGCGGGGAGCGCTGAGCGGACGTGAGCGGCCGGTACCGGAGCCGGGCCTTGCCCAGCACGAGCTCCTCCGGTACGACGCCGTAGTCCGTGCTGTCGCCGCCCGCGAACGCGTTGTCCCCGAGCACCCACCAGCCGCCCTCGCGCCGCTCCACGGCCCGCTTGACGACGAGCAGGTCCTGCTGGAACGGATGCCGCAGGACCACGATGTCGCCGGGGACGACCCGCGCCCCCCAGTGCACGACGAGCCGGTCCCCGTGCCGGAGCGTGGGCACCATCGACGGCCCGGTCACCTCGGCCACCCCCACGAAGGGCAGCAACGACCTCTCCCGCTCGGTCTCCTGCGACAGCTCCGGCATCCCCGGCACCTCCCCGGTACGTTCGTCCACCAGTCTCAGTCTGACCCCGGACTTTTGTCCTAAGCCCATGGGGGCACCCGCGATTTCGCCTCTCGCAGGGAGTAATGTCGCACCTGAGAAGACGATCACGAGGAAGGAACGCTTCATGCTTTCCCGCCTGTTTGCCCCCAAGGTCAAGGTCAGCGCACACTGCGACCTGCCCTGCGGTGTGTACGACCCGGCCCAGGCCCGCATCGAGGCGGAGTCGGTGAAGGCCGTGCAGGAGAAGATGGCCGCCAACGACGACCCGCACTTCCAGGCGCGTGCCACGGTCATCAAGGAGCAGCGCGCCGAGCTCGCGAAGCACCACGTCTCCGTGCTCTGGAGCGACTACTTCAAGCCCCCGCACTTCGAGAAGTACCCGGAGCTGCACCAGCTCGTCAACGACACCCTCAAGGCCCTCTCGGCCGCCAAGGCGTCGACCGACCCGGCCACGGGTCAGAAGGCTCTGGACTACATCGCCCAGATCGACAAGATCTTCTGGGAGACCAAGAAGGCCTGAGGCGTCTGCCTGCGGGAAGGGGCTCGGCCGGCTGCACGCCGGCACGGGCCCCTTTCTCGTTCCGTGGACCACCCATGGGCGTGCCCCGGTTCGTCAGCTCAGCACGAGCAGCACGGCCAGGGCGACGAGCAGGGAGTCGATCCGGTCCAGCAGGCCGCCGGAGCCGGGCAGCCAGCGGCCGGCGTCCTTGACCCGCGCGCCTCGCTTGACCATGGACTCCAGCAGGTCTCCGGCCGGCCCTCCGACCACCACGGCGACCGCCATGGGCGGGCTCGCCGCGGACAGCACGGCGAGCACACCGAGCCCGGCAGCCGCCCCGGCCAGCGTCCCGCTCCACCGCTTGGCCGGTGACAGCGGCGACAGCCGGGGCCCGCCCAGCCGCCGCCCGGCGAAGTACGCGGTGATGTCGGCGACCGAGACCGCCACGAACAGCGCCAGCCCGTCCGCCCCGAGCGGCACCAGCGCGGCCGGCACGCTCAGCCAGGCGAGCCCCAGCAGCCCGGCGCCGAGCCGGCGCAGACCGTGGTCGGCGTCGCCGCCCAGCAGCGGCACCGCGGCCACCGCCAGCGCCCCGGCGCCCAGGGCCCGGAGCACCTCCCCGGGCGCCAGCCAGACGGTCAGCACCACGCCCGTGACGGCCGCTGCCAGCACGGCACGGTCCAGCCGGCCGAGCGACATCAGCCCGCCGAACTCCAGCACCGCGATCACCCCGACCACGACGGCGACGGCCGCGGCACCCGGCTCACCCCACCAGAACGCCAGGGTGACCAGCGGCACCCCGGCCGCCCAGGCGCACCACCGGACCATCAGCTCGCGGCGCCCGGACGCGGCCACCGCGACACCGCCCAGGGCCAGCGCCCCACCGAGGTAGGGCGCCAGCGAACCCACGCTCGTCACCGGGCGGCGCCCAGGGGCCGTGCCACGAGCGCGGCGGGCGCCGGCCGCAGCACGTCCAGGGCGGCCCGGCAGGCCGCCACGATGCGGGCGTTCTCGGCGGTGTCCCGGACCGCGACGCGCACGGTGCGCCCCTCGTACCGCGGCGACAGCGGCGACAGGTCGCGCAGGTACACGCCGTGACGGCGGCACTCGTCGACGAGTCGTGCGGCGCTCGGTCCGCCCGGCGGCAGGGTGAGGGAGAGGAAGTTCGCCACCGACTCCTCGACGCTCACGTCCGGGGCCGCCTCGGCCAGGTCCGCGGCCAGCCGTCGGCGCAGGGTGTGGGTGGCGAGCCAGCGGTCGCGGTAGTACCCGGGGTCGCGCAGCGCCGCCACGGCGGCCATCTGGGCCGGGAGACCGACCGTCCAGGGCGGGGTCCACCGGCGCAGTTCCGCCGCGGTGGACGGTTCGGCCACGGCGTACGCGGCCCGCATGCCGGACAGCGCGTACATCTTCGACAGCGAGGTGCAGACGGTCACCCGGGGGTCGGTCGCGGCGAGGCCGGCCAGGGACTCGTCCAGGCCGACGTAGCCCAGGTAGGCCTCGTCGATCCACCAGTGCGTGCGGTCCGGCGCGGCCTCGATCAGCGCGCGCAGGCCGGCCGCGGGCGCGTGCCGCCCGGTGGGGTTGTTCGGGTTGACCACCACCACGAGGTCGTAGCGACCGGAGTGGACGGCGGCCGCGAGCCGCTCCGGGTCGATCCGCCAGCCGTCCTCGCGGCGCAGCGGGAACCGGTCCACCCGGCAGCCGACGACCCGCTCCGTGACATGGGCGTACTCGCCGTAGCACGGGTCGGTCAGCAGCACCCGGCTGCGCGGGGTCAGCCTGCGGCCGAACGCCCGGAAGATCAGGTCGGACGATCCGGCGCCCACCGCCAGCGTGTCCGGGGGCAGCTCCCGGGCCGTGGCGATCTGCTCCGACAGTCCCTCGGCGCCGGACGGCGGCGAGGTGCGGGCGGCCCAGGCCGGGTCGTCCGCGAGGGCCGCCCGCACCCCGGGGGCCGGCGGGAACCAGGCGTCCAGCACGTCGGCCATGACGATGTCCCGCCGCCGGTGCAGGGTGCGGAAGTCGGTGCCGAGGGCGGTGAACGAGGCACCGCCGTGCTCGCAGCCGTCCGGCCGGGGCGCGAAGGGCATGTCCAGCCGCCAGTCCACCGCGGACCGCAGCCGCTCCAGCGCGCTGCCGTACCGCTCCCGCGCCCGCCGCGTCAGTTCGGGCACACCGCCGGTCAGCACCTCGAACGTCACGGCGCCGCCGCGGACGGTCCGGCCGACCGTGCGCAGGCCGACGGCCCGGTACATGTCGAGCACCTCGGTACGCCCCATCGCCACCACCCGGCGCCCGCCGCGGGAGGCGATCCAGCGCAGCGCCGCGTACATCAGCAGGGGCGCCGCCGAGGTGGTGCGCCAGCGCGGCTCGACGGTGAGGATGCGCACCTCGAACACATCGTGGCCGGCCAGGACCGGCAGCTCCTCGCGGGTCAGGTACTTGTCCAGGCCGAACCGCCCCACCCAGGGCGGGGTCAGGCTGACGAAGCCGATCCGGGCCGGTCCGCGCGCCGCGACGAGGTAGACGTTGTCACCGTCGAGTCCGTCGCGCAGCCGCCCGGCGGGATCCGGCGGGTGCTGGCCCAGCTCCCGGGCGTACACCCGGTGACGCAGTTCGTGGATCCAGTCGAGATCCTCCGGAGTGGCTGTGCGCAGCTCCAGGTCACGAGCCATGGGGCACCTCTTTCGACGCGGGTGGGTTGATCATGGGAAACCCGCGCCGCCCGTGCCAGAGCCGAGTACCGCCACCGGCCTGAGTACGGGTACTCAGGCGTTCGCGCTCCCGGTGTGCATCGGCCCTATGCCTCGCCCGCCTCCAGCAGCCCCGCCGCCTCGCCCACGATCCGCGGGTCGGGCGTGCCGACGACCTCCTCGTCCTTGTCGGTGTAGTCGAAGCGGGCCGGCACCGTGCGCATGGCCTCGACACGGGCCCGCTTCTTGTCGTTGCTCTTGACCACCGTCCAGGGCGCGAACCGGGTGTCCGTCTCACGGAACATGGCGACCTTGGCGGCGGTGTAGTCGTCCCAGCGCTCCAGGGAGGCCAGGTCCATGGGGCTGCTGGAGCCGTTTGTGCCAGTCGTACTCCTTGCGCTCCATGCGGTGCGCGTAGGGGTAGTTCTCCCGTCAGGTGTCGATCGGGCTGCCGTCCGGGCGGACGAGCACGGGGTCGTCGGGGTCGGTGTAGTCGACCTTCAGGTCGGTCAGCAGGGGGGTCACCGCGCTGCTCCCCTCTCCTCTCGGTGGTTCAGTGGAACTGCGGCACGATCAGGTGGATGCCGTACGCCACCACCGCCGCGCAGGCGAGGAAGCACAGGCCGGACTGGGCGACGCCGAGTGGGGACGTTCCACGACCGCCGTCCTCCCTCGCCCCTTCGATACGGGCGAGGCCGAGTACCCCGAGGGCGAAGACCACGACCACCGCGATGGTGACGCCGACGCTCACCGCGGTGACCTGGCCGAGTGCGGTCCAGTCGATGCTCATGACAGAACTCCCAGGGGGCTCAGGCGGCCGTGCCGACGCGGGTCGGCGCCGCGCTGCGGACGGGGACCTCGTGGTGGTCGTTGACGTTGTGGGCGCTCACCGGGTTGCGGCGGGAGACGAGCACGATGCCCGTGGCGACGGCGGCACCGGCGAGCGCGACGACGACCGTGCCGAGGTTTCCGCCGTGCTTCACGGCGCTCGCGGAGACGCCGCCGACCAGCGCGGCCGCCGGCAGGGTGATCAGCCAGGCCGCGACCATGCGTCCGGCGATGCCCCAGCGGACCTCCGCCAGCCTCCGGCCGAGGCCCGCGCCGAGGATGCTGCCCGAGGCGACCTGGGTGGTCGACAGGGCGAAACCGAGGTGGGCGGAGGTCAGGATGACCGTGGTGGAGGCGGTCTCCGCGGCGAAGCCCTGCGGGGACTGGATCTCCGTGAGGCCCTTGCCCATGGTGCGGATGATCCGCCAGCCGCCGAGATAGGTGCCGAGGCCGATCGCGAGGCCCGCGGCGGCGACGACCCACACGGGCGGACCGGCGTCGTGGCCGAGCGCGCCGGCCGAGATGAGGGTGAGCGTGATGACGCCCATGGTCTTCTGGGCGTCGTTGGTGCCGTGCGCGAGGGAGACGAGGGACGCGGAGGCGATCTGACCGAGCCGGAACCCCTTGGTCACCGAGTCCTTGCGGGCGCGGGCGGTGAGCCGGTAGGCGAGGTAGGTGGCGATCAGCGCCGCCACGCCCGCCACCACCGGGGACGCCACCGCCGGGATCAGGATCTTCTCGACGACCTTGTCGAAGTGCACCCCGTGGGAGCCCGCGCCCACCCACACGGCGCCGATGAGCCCGCCGAACAGGGCGTGCGACGAGCTCGACGGAAGGCCGACCAGCCAGGTCAGCAGGTTCCACAGGATCGCTCCGACCAGCCCCGCGAAGATCATTCCGGGCGTGACCAGTCCGTCGTCCACGATGCCGCCGGAGATCGTCCTGGCGACCTCGGTGGACAGGAAGGCGCCCACGACGTTCAGGACGCCGCTCACCAGGACCGCGGTCCTGGGCCTCAGCGCGCCGGTCGCGATGGAGGTCGCCATCGCGTTGGCCGTGTCGTGGAATCCGTTGGTGAAGTCGAAGGCCAGGGCCGTGACGATGACGACCGTCACGAGGAACGTGATGTGGTCCATGCCTCCCATGGGAGCAAGAGCTTCCGTACGGCAGGAGAACGTCAGGCAAAGCCCGTCCCAGGTCCCCGCACCCGGCCGGTGGGCGTCGTGCGATGCTGGCGTGATGGTGAGCATCGAGGACCTGGTACGGCTGCGGCAGGCACGCGACCGGATGGACCGCGAGTACACCGAGCCGCTCGACGTGCCCGCGCTCGCCCGCACCGCGCTGATGTCACCGGGCCACTTCCAGCGCAGCTTCCGCGCGGAGTTCGGTGAGACGCCGTACGGCTATCTCATGACCCGGCGCATCGAGCGCGCGAAGGCGCTGCTGCGGCGGGGCGACCTGTCCGTCACCGAGGTCTGCATGGCCGTGGGGTGCACCTCCCTGGGCTCCTTCAGCTCGCGGTTCACGGAGCTGGTGGGCGAGACACCGAGCGCGTACCGGGCCCGCTCCCACGAGGAGGCCGCCGGGATCCCGCCGTGCGTCGTCCGCAGGCACACCCGGCCCCGGCGGGCCTAACGTGGGGCCATGGACATCAAGCTCAAGAACTGCTTCATCGCGGTGGACGACCACGACAAGGCGATCGCGTTCTACCGGGACGTCCTGGGCATGGAGGTGCGCAACGACGTCGGCTACGAGGGGCTGCGCTGGGTGACGGTCGGCTCGCCGCTCCAGCCGGACGTGGACATCGTCCTGGAGCCGCCGGCCGCCGACCCGGACGCCTCCCCGGCGGACAAGGAGGCGATGGCGCGCCTGCTGGCGAAGGGGCTGCTGCGGGCGGTCAACTTCACCACCACCGACTGCGACGCGTTGTTCGCGCGCGTGCGGGAGTCGGGGGCCGAGGTGGTCCAGGAGCCGACGGACATGCCGTACGGGGTGCGGGACTGCGCGTTCCGGGATCCGGCGGGGAACATGCTGCGGTTCATGGAGGTGCCGACGTAACGGCCCCTACGATCACCGCATGACTACCCGCTGGACTTACGCCTTCGTGGACCGGCCCGTGGCCCGCTTCGCCCAGGCCTGCGACTTCTGGACCGGTGTCACCGGTAGCCGTCTGTCCGCGTTCCGTGGCGAGCGGCGGGAGTTCGTCACGCTGGTGCCTTCCGACGGGACCGACGCCTGCGTCAAGGTGCAGGCCGTCGCCTCGGGGCCCGGGGGTGCCCATCTCGACTTCTGCGTCGACGACGTACGCAGGTTCGCGCAGGCGGCGCAGGCGCTCGGCGCCCATGTGGTCGCCGATCAGGGCACGTTGGTCGTGCTGCGCTCCCCCGCCGGCCAGTTGTTCTGCGCCGACCCCTGGCGCGGGCAGTCGACCCGCCCGCCGGTCGTCCGCGGCAGCCGCCTCGACCAGGTGTGCCTGGACGTCCCGCCCTCCCTGCACGAGTCCGAAGTCGCCTTCTGGGCCGCCCTGTTGCCCGACTGGGAGTCGCTGCCGGGCTCGCTCCCCGAGTTCCATGTGCTGAAGCCGCCGGCCGGTCTCCCGGTCCGCATCCTCCTCCAGCGCCTCGGCGAGGAGCGTCCCGCCTCCGCCCATCTGGACCTGGCCTGCGCGGACATCGGGGTGACGCGGGCCGAACACGAGCGGCTGGGCGCCGAGTTCGTGGCCGAGGGCGGAAGCTGGACGGTGATGCGGGACCCGGCGGGCGGCCTGTACTGCCTGACGGGACGGGACCCGGAGACGGGCGGGCTGCCTAGCCGGAGGTGATGAACGCGCAGGCCACCGCGAGCCGGTCGCCGTCGGGGTCGGCGGTGGGGCTGGGGCACATGCTCTCCCACCCCTCCGGCAGCTCGGGCGTCGGACTGCTCTCCTCCCAGCCGTACGGCCCCGGCGGCTCCGCCGAGTCCTGGAGCCAGAGCGTGAGCCCGCCCGCGACGGCCACGAGGGCCGCCCAGACCGCCACGGCCCACAGCCACGGCCGACGGCGACCGCTCACCCCCACGGCTCCACGTCCACGACCGCGGCCACCGGGAGCGGCCCGTAGATGTGCGGGAACTCCTCGGCACCGGGTTCGGGGGCCTCGTACTTCAGCGGTACGTCGAGGCGGGCGGGGTCGATGACGAGCAGCACCAGGTCATCGGGGCCGTCGTAGGAGCCGTAGAGGAAAGCCGCGACGGACGGCAGCTGCGCACGCGTCGAGCAGTGGATGAACCCCTCCTCCTGGAGGGTGCGGCCGCGGGTCGAGATCTCGTACGCGCCCCGGGCGCGGGCCTCCTCCCAGAGCGAGCGTTCGGTCAGGTGCACGATGTGGCTGGGTGTGGACATGCCGTCACGTTAAGGCCTCAGCCGTGCGCGCCGCCCGGCCGGGCTCAGGAACCCTTTCCGGCGGGTGCGTCGCCGTGGTCCTCCTCGGGCTCGGCGGCCTTGTCGGCGTACGCCTCGCACTCCGGGTTGCGGCACGGGCCGTCCGTCCACACGGGGACCCACGCGCCCAGCGTCTTGTGACGCCGTACGACTGTCTCGACCGGCTGTCCGCAAACGGGACAGACGTGTTCATCGCTGCCCATGTCCTCAGGGTAGGCCGAAGGAGCCGCGGGCGCCTCCCTCAGCTCTTCCTGCCGTACGTCCGCACCACGATGCCGTTGCCGAAGGTCCGCACCTCGTCGAGCGTGAACTCGGTGACGGGGAAACCGGAGCCGAACATCGGCATGCCGGCGCCGAGGACGACGGGGTACGTCTTGACGACGAGTTCGTCGATCTCTGCGTGGAGTTCGCCCGCGAGCCGGGAGCCGCCGCACAGGTAGATGCCGAACTCGCCGTCCTCCGCCTTCAGTTCGCGCACCCTGCCGACCAGGTCGTCGCGGATGATCTCGACCTTCGGGTCAGGCGACTCGGTGAGGGTGCGTGAGGCGACGTACTCGCGCAGGTGGTCGTACGGCCTGGTGATGCCCTCCTTCAGGGCCACCTCGTAGCTGCCGCGGCCCTGGACGACCGTGTCGAATCTCCGGTGCTCCAGGTCGTGGATGCCGAGGGCCCTGCGGCCCTGGGCCGCGATGGTCTCCGGGAACTCGGCGGTGAGGTAGGCGAGGAACTCCTCGTCGACGAACCGGTACATGAACGACGCGTCGCCGCTCTCGTCGCCGATGAAGCCGTCGATGGTGCAGGCGATGAAGTACGTGAGCTTTCGCAAGCGGGTCTCTTCTCGTAGGCTGCGCTTCGGTGTGAACTACTTCAGTTGTAGTACTTCACATGTAGTGGTTGCAAGATGTTTTCCGAAGTCGGATCAACTGGGAAAGGAGATTCCGCATGGCCAGCAATCCGGAGCGCCGGGCCGCACTCGTGGACGCGGGGGTCGAGGTGCTGGCCCGCGAGGGGGCGCGCGGGCTGACGTTCCGCGCGGTCGACAACGAGGCCGGGGTCCCGGTGGGGACGGCCTCGAACTACTTCACCGACCGCGACGACCTGCTGCGGCAGATCGACACCCGTCTCCACGTCCGGCTGGCCCCGGACCCCGACAAGTTCGCCGAACTGCTGACCCGGCCGAAGGACCGGTCCCTGGTCGCGGAGTTCATGCACGACCTGATGGGCCGCGCGACCCACGACCGCACGGGCTATCTGGCCCTGCTGGAGATGCGCCTGGAGGCCACCCGCCGCCCCGAACTCCGCGCCTCCTTCACCAAGTCGGTCCGCGCGGACCTGGAGGAGGGCATCCGCTTCCACCGCGAGACGGGCCTCCCGGGCGGCGCCGAGACGGTCACCGTGCTCTACCTGGCGATGCTGGGACTGCTCCTGGAACACCTGACACTGCCCGACGCACTGGAGGGAGTACTGCCGGGGGTGGGGGTCCCGGAGGGCCTGGTCGAACGGATCGTGGCAGCGATCGTGCCCGCGAGTTAGCCGGGGGCGGTGCTCGCGAGACGGAGCTCCTTGATCCGATCACGGGCGGTCACTGGGCGGCCTACCTGGGACGGCGCAGCAGGCCCTGCCCGCACAACCAGCATCCTGAGCGCGGCGAGCCTGCGTGAGCCTGAAGCAGGCGGCGACCGCGACCAAGCCCTTACGGACCGGCCAGGGGCGGCACTACGCGGCCGACCTCCGTGAGTCGACAAAGTGCACGACGACGGCGATCGATCGACCTCCCCGGGCCGGCCAGTGGGCGGCGACCACGCCGTTGACCTTCCTGATCCGGCCAGGGGCGGGAACGGCACGGTCGTGCCTCCGTGCGCAGCCAGGGGACGGCGAAGGCGCTGCCGGCCTCTCGGAGCCGGTCAGGGGGCCGCGACCGCACGGCCGATCGAGGCGCCGCAACCGCAGGACCCGCGCCCGCGAGCCGACCAGGACACGGCGACCACCCAACAGGCCCCCTGATACGGCCAGGAGATCGCAGCCGTACGTCGGCCCTTCTGCCGTCCCGGGCGTGCCCCCGCCCCTATCGCGCGGCGCGCGGTTCGCGCCACATCGGCCACATCCGGGGGCCTTCCGGCAGGTCGAGGGGCCGCTCCAGGAGCTCGAACCCGAGCCGTTCGTACAGTCCTCGGCTCCTCGCGCTGCTCGCCTCCAGATACGCGGGCAGCCCCTCCCGGTCGCAGCGCTCCAGAACCGATCCGATGAGCGCGGTCCCGAGTCCCTCCCCCTGCCGCTCGGGGGCGACGCCGATCATCCACAGGTACTCGTGGGCCCGCCCGGCCGGATGGACCTCGGCGGTGAGGCGACCGATCAGCTCGATGCGCTCGTTGCCCGGATCGAGAGCCTCCCGCAGGGCGGCGAACTCGTCCTCGCCGTCATGCTGGTCGCCCCCGTCCGCCGGAACCGGCAGCCACAACGCGCACGCGGTCCCCTCCTCCGTGACATCCACCCGCCCCTCAGCCATCACGATGTCCACGAACGCCGCCATCAGCCGGGGATGCGTCGTACGGCGGTACTCCTCCCCCGGAAAGATCCATCCGCTGACCGGATCGTCCTGGAAAGCCGAGTCCAGCAGCCGCGTCACCAGCTCGCGATCGCTTTCGCCGGCCGTCCGTATCGCCACGCCCATGTCCCACCCCTTCAACTCAACCACCGTTGGACACAAGGGTGTTGAGACTATCCGGTGGGCATGCGGAAGCGGGCCCCGCACACCGTGGGGATGTGCGGGACCCGTCGGCCGGAACCCCCGGCGGCCACGCGGGGTCAGGACCGCGCGGTGCCGGGCGCTCCGGGGTCTCAGGCGGTGCGCCGCGTCACGAACTCCGCGAGGGAGAGCAGTCCGCCCGCTGCCTCGGGGTCGGGAACCGCGCGGGCCAACTGCCCCATCGCGCGCGCCATCCGGTCGGCCGCCTGCACCTGCGCCCAGTCGCGGCCGCCGGCCTCCTCGACGGCGAGGGCGGTACGCGCCAGGTCCTCCCCGGCGTACGGGGCCGCGTACAGCTCGGCCAGTTCGGCGGCCGCGGCGGTGCCGGAGGTGAGCGCGGCGACCACCGGGAGGGACTTCTTGCGGGCGGCGAGGTCCGCGCCGGCCGGTTTGCCGGTGCGGCTCGGGTCTCCCCATATGCCGATCACGTCGTCGATGAGCTGGAAGGCGAGCCCCGCCTCCCGGCCGAACGCGTCCATCGCCCCGACGTCCTCGGCGGACGCGCCCGCGTACAGCGCGCCGAGCGCACAGGCACACCCGAGCAGCGCCCCGGTCTTCGCCTCGGCCATCACGAGCACCTGGTCGAGGGTGACCTCGCCGGGAGCGAGTCCCTGCATGGCGGTGTCCTCGTGCTGGCCCTCGCACAGCTCGACGACACAGGCCGCGAGCCGGGCGGCGGCGGCCGGCGCCGCGGGGTGCGGGTCCTGGGCCAGCAGTTGGAGCGCCAGCGCCTGAAGGGCGTCCCCGGCCAGGATCGCGTCGGCGTCGCCGAACACGGTCCACGCGGTGGGGCGGTGCCGGCGGGTGGTGTCGCGGTCCATCACGTCGTCGTGCAGCAGCGTGAAGTTGTGGACCAGCTCGACCGCCACGGCCGCCCGGACGGCCGCCGCCCGCGCCCGGTCTCCACCGAGAGCGGCGGCCGCGGTGAGCACGAGTGCGGGCCGTATCGCCTTGCCCGCGTTGCCCGCGGCCGGAGTGCCGTCGGCCTCCTCCCAACCGAAGTGGTAGAGCGCCACCCGGCGCAGGGAGCGGGGCAACGACTCCAGCGCGGCCCGCAGCTCCGGGTCGACCACCGTCCGGACCCGCTCCAGGATCGCGACGGCCTCGTGCCCGTCGAGGGGACGCGTCCCGGACCCGTCGGGCGAGCCCGCCTGCCCCGCCGTGGTCCTCCCGCCGGTGACCGACGCCTCCCTCCCCCCGGTGGCCGGCGCCCGCGCCTCGGTGCTTTCCTGTGCCAATGCCTGTGTGCCCGTCGTGAACTCGGCCATGGAACCCCCCTCGGTCAGTCCGCGGACGGTGGCGCCTCCGCCGTGGGCGGGCGCGCTCCTCCGGGGTGTCTCCACTCCGGAGGCCGACCGGGGTGCCGCCACCCCGGTGTCCGACCGGGATGTACCCGCCCCGGCGGGCGGGGACACGGCTCCCCGGTGCAGGAACGTCACCTCCACCGGCCGATCTCGACGTTCTCCAGGACTCCGAGCGCGTCCGGCACCAGGACGGCCGCCGAGTAGTAGGCCGTCACCAGGTACTTGATGATCGACTGTTCGTTGATGCCCATGAACCGCACCGACAGGCTCGGCTCGATCTCGTCCGGGATGCCGGCCTGCTGGAGGCCGATGACACCCTGGTCGGCCTCACCGGTACGCATGGCGATGATCGAGGTGGTCCGCTCCGGGGTGACCGGGATCTTGTTGCACGGATAGATCGGCACCCCGCGCCAGGTGGGGATGCGGTTGCCGCCCACGTCGATGGTCTCGGGGACCAGTCCGCGCTTGTTCAGCTCACGGCCGATCGCGGAGATCGCACGCGGGTGGGCGAGCAGCAGCTTGGTGCCGCGGCGGCGGCTGAGCAGTTCGTCGAGGTCGTCGGGGCTGGGCACACCGTCGTGCGGCTGGAGCCGCTGGTCGTACTCGCAGTTGTTCAGCAGCCCGAACTCACGGTTGTTGACGAGCTCGTGCTCCTGGCGCTCCTTGAGTGCCTCCACGGTCAGCCGGATCTGCTGTTCCGTCTGGTTCATCGGCTGGTTGTAGAGGTCGGCCACCCGGGTGTGGATGCGCAGGACGGTCTGGGCGATGCTCAGTTCGTACTCGCGGGGCCGGGCCTCGTAGTCGACGAAGGTGTGCGGGATGTCGGGCTCGCCCTCGTGGCCGGCCGCGAGGTCGATCGCCTTCTCGCCGTACTTGTTGGTGCGCTGCGAGGGGATCGCGCGCTGTTGCTGAAGGTGCTCGCGCAAATCCTCGGCACGCTCCGCCACCTGGTCGACGTCCTGGCGGGGCAGCACGAGGACCGTGCAGGCGGTGGCCGCTCGGGCGGTGTACTCCCAGATGGCGTCCGGGTCGAGGAGCGCCTGGTCGCCGAAGTAGGCGCCGTCGGCGAGCACTCCGAGCACCGCGTCGTCACCGTAGGGGCCGGTGCCGACCTTCTCCACCCGGCCGTGCGCCAGCAGGTACACCTCGTCGGCCTGGCCGCCGAACGAGGCGATCACCGAACCCGGGGTGAACTCCCGCTGCTGGCAGCGCTGGGCGAGCTCGGAGAGCACGTCGTCGTCCTCGTAGGACCTGAGCGCCGGCAGCTCGCGCAGCTCGGCGGGGATCACCTCGACCCGGTCCCCGGTCTTCACGAAGGTCACCCGGCCGTCGCCCACGGCGTAGCTCAGGCGTCGGTTCACCCGGTACGTACCGCCCTGGACGTTCACCCAGGGCAGCATGCGCAGCAGCCAGCGGGAGCTGATCTCCTGCATCTGGGGTGCGGACTTGGTGGTGGTGGCCAGGTTCCGCGCGGCCGCCGTGCCGAGGCTCTGCTGCGGCCGGTCCTGCTCGGTGCGGACCTCTTCGCCTACCGACATAAGGAATTGCCCTCCCGGTACATGCCCGGACGCGATCTCGCCCGGGCATCGTGTGCAGGAGCAAGCCTTCCTCACGGAGCGTGCCGGTGCTATTACCCGAAAGAGGGGGCATGGATCACCGCGTGGTTGGGCATATGCGCATTTCCCGTACCCTGACGTGCAGTCAATTCGAGCGACCGTAACGGAATTTGATTGTCCGAATCGGCTCACACGCTGTGCGGACCAGGAGTCGGAGGCCGCCGCTTTCGGTACAAGCACCTGTGAGGGCCGGCCGCGGTCGGTGGCCGGCGCGCAGTGCGAAGGAGGGAGCCATGGCCTCACCCATGTCCGCGGGCAGATTCCTGGCCGTCCTGCGGGCGGAGGGTGCCACCGTCGTCGAGGTCGGCGACTGGGAGCACCACAACCGCAATCACGTCGGCGCCTGGGGCCCGGTGCACGGCGTGATGATCCACCACACGGTGACCCGGGGCAGCGCGGCGACGGTCGAGCTGTGCCGCAAGGGCTACACCGGCCTACCGGGCCCGCTGTGCCACGGCGTCATCACCAAGGACGGCACCGTCCATCTCGTCGGCTACGGCCGCGCCAACCACGCCGGTCTCGGCGACGACGACGTCCTGCGCGCGGTGATCGCGGAGAACGCACTCCCCGCCGACAACGAGGCCAACACCGACGGCAACCGCCACTTCTACGGCTTCGAGTGCGAGAACCTCGGCGACGGCGAGGATCCCTGGCCGGCGGCCCAGCTCACGGCGATCGAACGGGTCTGCGCGGCGGTGTGCCGCCACCACGGCTGGACGGAACGGTCGGTCATCGGCCACCTGGAGTGGCAGCCGGGCAAGGTGGACCCGCGGGGCTTCACGATGGCCTCGATGCGGAGCCGGATCCGGGAGCGCCTGAAGTGACCCCGCAGGTCACAATGGGGGCGTGACCGGCCTCGACACCCTGCGCCCCCGCCTTCCCTCACCCCTGCAGGAAGTGTCGGACCCCCGCTTCGCCCGGCGCGGCCTGCGCCTCCTGCTGAAGCGCGACGACCTGATCCACCCCGAACTCGTCGGCAACAAGTGGCGCAAGCTGGCGCCGAACCTCACCGCGGCCGCCGGCCGTGCCGTCGTCACCTTCGGCGGCGCCTACTCCAACCACCTGCGGGCCACGGCCGCCGCGGGCCGTCTCCTGGGCCTGCCCACGGTCGGCGTGGTCCGCGGTGAGGAACTCGCCGACCGCCCCCTGAACCCCTCCCTGGCCCGGTGTGCGGACGACGGCATGCGGCTGCACTTCGTCGACCGGTCGACGTACCGCCGCAAGGCCGAACCGGACGTCCTCGCGCGCGTGCTGCGCGCGGCGGACGCCGCGGAGGCGTACGTCGTCCCGGAGGGCGGCAGCAACCCGCTCGCCGTGCGGGGGTGCCGCGCACTCGGGGAGGAGCTGGCGGGGCGGGCCGACGTCGTCGCGGTCGCCTGCGGCACCGGCGGCACCCTGGCGGGCCTGGCAGCCGGACTCGCCCCTGACCAGCGCGCCCTGGGCATACCGGTGCTCAGGGGCGGCTTCCTGACGGCCGACACCAGGGCGCTCCAGCACCAGGCCTTCGGCGGCACGCGCGGCGACTGGGCACTCGACGACCGCTTCCACTTCGGCGGTTACGCCCGCACCGCACCCGAACTGGACGCCTTCGCCGTGGACTTCGAGGACCGCCACGGCGTGCCCGTGGAACGTCTCTATGTCGCCAAGTTGCTCTATGGACTGACCGCCCTCGCCGAGGAGGGCGCCTTCCCGCGCGGGGCGACGCTGGCGGCGGTGGTCACGGGTCGTCCCTTCCCCTGATCCGGCCCGCCCTACTCGGCCGCCTCCCGGTAGGCCGCCGCCTCCTCCAGATCCAGCCTGCGCAACAGGGTCCGCAGCATCTCGTCGTCGATGTAGCGCAGGTCCCGCAGCTTCACGAACACCGAGCGCTCGGCGCCGATCATCTCCCTGGACAGCCGGCGGTAGGTGTCGTCGACGGTCTCGCCGGTGAGCGGGTTGGACTGGCCGAGACGCTCCCAGACGGCGTTGCGGCGGCGCTCCAGGACCGTGCGCAGGCGGTCGGCGAGGGGCGGCGGGAGGGTGTTGCGCTCGTCGGAGAGGAGTTCGTCCAGGCGCCGTTCGGCGGCCCGCGAGGCCTGCGCCTGGGCGTTGGCCTCGGCGAGTGTCTCCGCCTGCCGGTCGCGCCCGGGGAGCTTCAGCAGGCGGATCAGCGGGGGCAGGGTGACGCCCTGGACGACGAGGGTGCCGATGACCGTCGTGAAGGTGAGGAAGAGGATCAGGTTGCGGCCCTCGAACGGCTCGCCGCCGTGCAGGTGCTCCGGGATCGAGAAGGCGATCGCCAGCGAGACCACGCCCCGCATCCCGGCCCAGGCGATGACGAACGGCGCCTTCCAGGTGGGGTTGTCCTCACGCGCGCGGATCCGCGCGGACAGGATGCGCGGCAGGAAGGTCGCGGGGTAGACCCACACGAACCTCGACGCCACGACCACGAGGAACACGGCGACCGCGTACCAGACGGCGCTGCCGCCCTCGTACTCCCCGAGACCCTTCAGCACGACGGGCAGTTGCAGCCCGATGAGGGCGAACACCGACGACTCCAGGACGAAGGCCACCATCTTCCAGACGGCGTCCTCCTGGAGGCGTGTCGCGAAGTCGACCTCCCACGCGCGGTGGCCGAGGAAGAGCGCCACCACGACCACCGCGAGGACTCCGGACGCGTGGAACTGCTCGGCCGCCGCGTAGGCGACGAACGGGATCAGCAGGGACAGCGTGTTCTGGAGCAGCGGCTCCTTGAGGTGGGTGCGCAGCCAGTGGATCGGCACCATCAGCACCAGGCCGACCACCACCCCGCCGACCGCCGCGAGCAGGAACTCGCCGATGCCGCCCGCCCAGGTGGCGCCCTCGCCGATCGCGGCCGCGAGCGCGACCCGGTAGGCGGTGATCGCGGTCGCGTCGTTCACCAGGGACTCGCCCTGGAGAATGGTGGTGATCCGGGAGGGCAGTCCCACGCGGCGTGCCACCGCCGTCGCCGCGACCGCGTCCGGCGGCGCCACCACCGCGCCCAGCACCAGTGCCCCGGTCAGCGAGAGCCCGGGCACGATCTGGTAGGCCGCCCAGCCGACGACGATGGTCGCGAAGAGCACGTATCCCACCGACAGCAGCGCCACGGGCCGCATGTTGGCCCGGAGGTCGAGATAGGAGCTGTCGGTGGCCGCGGAGTGCAGCAGCGGCGGCAGGATGAGGGGCAGGACCACGTCCGGGTCGAGCGTGTACCCGGGGACCCCGGGCACGTACGAGACCAGCAGTCCGGCCGCGACCAGCAGCAGCGGCGCCGGTACGGGGGTCCGCCGGGCGGCCGCGGCGACCGCCGCGCTCCCCGCCACCAGCAACAGCAGTGGCATCACGTCCATGACTCTCGCCCGCCCTCGCTCATCGTCGTGCGCCCGCCCTCTTTTTCCGCGCGGCCGCCCGCGCGGCCGTCGTAACCTGGCAATCATGAAACAGTGCACGCACGCCGACGCGCTGCCGCACCCGGAGCCCGAGCCGCTCAGCGAGACGTGCCCGGAGTGCCTGAGGGACGGTACCCACCCGGTTCAACTGCGCCTGTGCCTGTCCTGCGGTCACGTCGGCTGCTGCGACTCCTCGCCGGGACAACACGCGACGAAGCACCACAAGGACTCCGAGCACCCCGTGATGCGGACCTTCGAGCCGGGTGAGAACTGGCGTTGGTGCTTCGTGGACCACGTCCTTGTGTGACCCTGGACGCCCGGGTTCCAGGACGGTTCGACCGTCTGACGTCTGGGTACGTCAACCCGGCGCGCGTTCTTCCCAATTGGAGCCGCAAACCCCTAGACACGGAGCGTGTCCACAGTTTTACTGTGAGTAACGGCAGGGGTTGGGGTCCCGGGGACAGGAAAGTCGAGAGCGCGGTAGCGTCACCGCTGAACCACACGTCGCGTTACTCCGGGGGGCGACCCTCGGCCCCCGTAAAGCTTGTACCACCTTGGAGGTGAGGGTGTCCCAGATCGCAGGCGAGCCCGCGACCCAGGACTTCGTGGAAGTCCGGCTGCCGGCCGCGGGTGCCTACCTGTCGGTGCTGCGGACGGCCACGGCCGGCCTCGCGGCCCGTTTGGACTTCACCCTCGACGAGATCGAGGACCTGCGCATCGCGGTGGACGAGGCCTGCGCGATCCTGCTCCAGCAGGCCGTGCCCGGCTCGGTGCTCAGCTGCGTGTTCCGACTCGTCGACGACTCGCTGGAGGTCACCGTCTCGGCCCCGACCACGGACGGTCACGCGCCGTCCCGGGACACCTTCGCCTGGACCGTCCTGTCGGCCCTCGCGGGCAAGGTCTCCTCGGCCGTGGACGAGGACAGGACCGTTTCGATCAGCCTCTACAAACAACGCGGCGCGGGACCCGGGCCGGCGTGAGGAACGGGGACGGGCCGGTGCGGGACGAAGAGCGCGGCACACGGGAGCTGGCGGCCGGGGGCGGACACCGTCCTCCCCGCCCGAGCGGCGCAGACGGCCTGGGTGACGACGGCCCCGGCGGTTCCCGTCGTACGGCGGACGGCATCGACGGCATCCCCGAGCAGGCCCGGCCGCATCCGGAGCAGGACGTCGTCGACACGACGGCGACCGGCCTCCTGGACGACGGTCAGCGCGATCGGAAAGGTGCCGTGCAGGGTGCGCCTCCGGCAGGGCGGGCCGGGATCATCCCGGACCCCACGGAGGCGGGGGCTCGTGGAAGGGCGACGGGCGGGACGATGAGCGAGCACGAGCGAAACGCAGAGGACGGCGCGGCGGGCGCGAACAACACGCCGGTCCCGCGGCACGACCCACAGGACCGCAGCGGGGCACGGGCCCTGTTCGTCGAGCTGCGCGCGCTGAAGGACGGCAGCCCGGAGTACGCGGAGCTGCGCAACCAGCTGGTCCGGATGCACCTGCCGCTCGTCGAGCACCTCGCCCGCCGCTTCCGCAACCGCGGCGAGCCGCTGGACGACCTCACCCAGGTCGCCACCATCGGTCTGATCAAGTCGGTCGACCGCTTCGACCCGGACCGCGGGGTGGAGTTCTCGACCTACGCGACCCCCACGGTCGTGGGCGAGATCAAGCGGCACTTCCGCGACAAGGGCTGGGCGGTCCGCGTCCCGCGCAGGCTCCAGGAGCTGCGGCTCTCGCTCACCACGGCGACGGCCGAGCTCTCCCAGCTGCACGGCCGCTCCCCCACGGTCCACGAGCTGGCCGAGAAGCTGGCCATCTCGGAGGAGGAGGTCCTGGAGGGCCTGGAGTCCGCCAACGCGTACTCCACGCTGTCCCTGGACGTCCCCGACACCGACGACGAGTCCCCGGCGGTCGCGGACACCCTCGGCGCGGAGGACGAGGCGCTGGAGGGCGTGGAGTACCGGGAGTCGCTGAAGCCGCTCCTGGAGGACCTGCCCCCGCGCGAGAAGCGAATCCTTCTCCTGCGCTTCTTCGGCAACATGACCCAGTCGCAGATCGCGCAGGAGGTCGGCATCTCCCAGATGCACGTCTCCCGCCTGCTGGCCCGCACTTTGGCCCAGCTGCGGGAGAAGCTGCTGGTGGAGGAGTAGGCCGCACCCGGCCTGCCCGTCCGGGTGCGGCGCACCCGCTCGGGTCCCCCCCGACGGCAGGCCGCTCCGCCCGCGGATCAGGCGCCGCGCCTTCGCCGTACGGCTACTGCTTGCCGTCCTGCGTCCGTCCCGGGCCCCTGATCCCGAGCGCACGGGTCGTCGCCGGGTTGATCAGGAGGACCAGCGCGGCCACCGCGACGACCGCGAGGGCGATGCCCGCCGGGATCGCCACGCTGTCGGCCTGGAGGAGGTTGTAGGCGACGGGCAGGGCCATGATCTGGGTGATGACCGCCGGGCCACGGCTCCAGCTGCGCCGGGCGAGCAGCCCGCGCGCGGCGAGGAGCGGCAGCAGGGCGAGGACGATCAGCGTGATGCCCCCGGTGACGGCGGACTGCCGGTCGTCCGGGTCGCCGGCCAGACCCTCCACGAGCATCCAGACACCCCCCGCGACGAGCGCGAGCCCCTCCAGGGCGGCCAGGGCGGCGGCGTACGTCAGGCGCCGCGGGCGCGGACCGGCGGTCTCGGGGGCGGTGGGAGTCTGCTCGCTGCTCACCCCTGAAGGGTAGCCCTCGCCCCCGGAGCCCCCGCCGTGAGGCGCGGGCGACGCACCCGCCCGCGCGCGGGTTGCCCCACGCCCCCGTGGCAAGGTTCACGCACCGAAGTCTTACGTGATCCCTACCTCGACCTGTGCCCGGTACCACCCAGTAGGTACGCTGCAACCCATGCGTGCACTTCTCGTGGTCAATCCGGCGGCAACCACCACAAGCGCACGTACGCGCGATGTCCTGATCCACGCACTCGCCAGCGAGATGAAACTGGAAGCGGTCACCACCGAGTACCGCGGCCACGCCCGTGACCTGGGCCGGCAGGCGGCGGAGAGCAAGGACATCGACCTGGTCGTGGCCCTGGGCGGCGACGGCACGGTCAACGAGGTCGTCAACGGCCTCCTGCACGCCGGCCCCGACCCCGAGCACCTGCCCGGCCTCGCCGTGGTCCCCGGCGGCTCCACCAATGTCTTCGCCCGCGCCCTCGGCCTGCCCAACGACGCCGTCGAGGCCACCGGCGCCCTCCTGGACGCCCTGCGCGAGGGCAGCGAGCGGACGGTCGGCCTGGGTCTGACCTCGGGCACGCCCGGCACCGAGGACGAAGCCGTGCCGGGACGCTGGTTCACCTTCAACGCGGGGCTCGGATTCGACGCCGGCGTGGTCGGCCGCGTGGAGCAGCAGCGCGAGCGCGGAAGGAAATCCACACACGCTCTCTACGTCCGCCAGGCCCTGCGCCAGTTCTTCGGCGAGACGCACCGCCGGCACGGGACGATCACCGTGGAACGACCGGACGCGGAGCCGGTGACCGATCTGGTCCTTTCCATAGTCTCGAACACCTCTCCGTGGACTTTCCTGGGCAATCACCCGATGTACGCGTCGCCTAAGGCCTCGTTCGACAAGGGCCTCGACGTACTCGGCCTCAGCCGTATGACGACGACCGCGATCGCCCGATATGGCACCCAGTTGCTCACTTCGTCCCCCGAGCGCGGCCCCCATGGCAAGCACGCGGTGTCCCTGCACGACCTGGACCAGTTCACCTTGCATTCGAAGGTGCCTCTGCCCCTCCAGATGGACGGCGACCACCTCGGACTGCGTACGAGCGTGACGTTCACAGGCGTACGCCGTGCACTGCGTGTGATTGTGTGAGCAGAAGGGGCTAAAGTCCTTTCACTCGAACGTTTAGGCCAGGGTCCACCCCATGGAAGTACGGCTGTGACCTAGTCGACACCGAGGAATCAAAAAAAACTTTCCGGAAGGGGTTGTATCCGCCGCTGAGGTTTGCGAGTCTCTACGTGGCGGTCGGGACAGCCCGCAGCACCGGCGTCCACAGACCACCGGAACCCCTCTTCAATCCACAGGACCACACCGGGGAAGACTCGGTGATCGGCCCTTCACTTGTTGAGGGATTCGTGAAAGCGTTCACATTCACAAGCACTTGCACGTAATACCAAGGAGAGGTAGCAGCCATGGACTGGCGTCACAACGCCGTTTGCCGCGAGGAAGACCCCGAGCTCTTCTTCCCCATCGGCAACACCGGTCCTGCGCTGCTGCAGATCGAGGAAGCCAAGGCCGTCTGCCGTCGCTGCCCCGTTATGGATCAGTGTCTGCAGTGGGCGCTCGAGTCCGGTCAGGACTCCGGCGTCTGGGGTGGTCTCAGCGAGGACGAGCGTCGCGCCATGAAGCGCCGTGCCGCCCGCAACCGGGCCCGTCAGGCCTCCGCCTGACACACCCGCCCCGCACAGCCTGAGCTTGGCGGCGCGTACACCGCGTACGCTTCTCCCGCCCCCGAGCCGCAGCGCGCAGTACCCCCGATGCGCAGCACACGCTGGCAACGAGCATTTGAGCCCCGGACCCCTGAACGGTCCGGGGCTTTTTGCTGCGCCCCGCCGTTCCCGCGCCCGCGCCCCGGACCGGGTGCGGGCTACTTCTGCGCCTGCACCGGCACGTCGAGGATGACGCGGGTGCCGCCCTCCGGCGCCGGGACCATGTCGAACGTACCGCCCAACTCGCCCTCCACCAGCGTCCGTACGATCTGGAGGCCCAGGTTGCCCGCGGTGTGCGGGTCGAAGCCCTCGGGCAGACCGACGCCGTCGTCCTGGACGGTGACGAGGAGGCGGGCCTCCTTGGTGGTGCCGCCGCGGACGGCCGTGACCTCGACCGTGCCGGTCTCGCCCTCGCGGAAGCCGTGCTCCAGGGCGTTCTGGAGGATTTCGGTGAGGACCATGGACAGCGGGGTGGCGACCTCGGCGTCCAGGATGCCGAAGCGTCCGCTGCGCCGGCCGGTGACCTTGCCCGGGGAGATCTCGGCGACCATGGCGAGCACTCGGTCGGCGATCTCGTCGAACTCCACGCGCTCGTCCAGGTTCTGAGACAGCGTCTCGTGCACGATGGCGATGGAGCCGACGCGGCGGACCGCCTCTTCGAGGGCCTCGCGGCCGCGGTCGGACTCGATGCGCCGGGCCTGGAGGCGGAGCAGGGCCGCCACGGTCTGGAGGTTGTTCTTCACCCGGTGGTGGATCTCCCGGATGGTCGCGTCCTTGGTGATCAACTCGCGTTCGCGGCGGCGCAGTTCGGTCACGTCCCGCAGCAGGACCAGGGAACCGATGCGGGTGCCCTTGGGCTTGAGCGGGATCGCCCGGAACTGGATGACCCCGTCGTGCGCCTCGATCTCGAACTCGCGGGGGGCCCAGCCGCTGGCGACCTTGGCGAGCGCCTCGTCCACCGGGCCGCGGGTGGGGGCGAGTTCGGCGGTGGTCCGGCCGAGGTGCTGGCCCACCAGGTCGGAGGCGAGACCCATGCGGTGGTAGGCGGAGAGGGCGTTCGGGGAGGCGTACTGGACGATGCCGTCCGCGTCGAGGCGGATCAGTCCGTCGCCGACCCGCGGGGCCGCGTCCATGTCCATCTGCTGGTTGGGGAACGGGAACGAGCCGGCCGCGATCATCTGGGCCAGGTCGGATGCGCTCTGGAGATAGGTCAGTTCGAGCCGGCTCGGGGTGCGGACGGTCAGCAGGTTGGTGTTGCGGGCGATGACGCCGAGGACGCGCCCCTCCCGTCGTACCGGGATCGACTCGACGCGGACCGGGACCTCCTCGCGCCACTCCGGGTCGCCCTCGCGCACGATCCGGCCCTCGTCGAGCGCCACGTCCAGCAGCGGACGTCGGCCGCGTGGGACGAGATGGCCGACCATGTCGTCCTGGTAGGAGGTGGGGCCGGTGTTGGGCCGCATCTGGGCGACCGAGACATAGCGGGTGCCGTCGAGGGTGGGGACCCACAGGACGAGGTCGGCGAAGGAGAGGTCGGAGAGCAACTGCCACTCCGAGACCAGCAGATGCAGCCACTCGAGGTCGGAGTCGTCGAGGGCGGTGTGCTGGCGGACCAGTTCGTTCATGGAGGGCACACATGCGAGCGTACCTGGGGGTATGTGAGTGACCTAAACACACCGGCCCCGGAAACACCCGCGGGCCGCGGCGCCTGGGAAGGACCCTCAACCTTCCCGGCACCGCAGCCCGGAGCAATATCGGCCGTGGGGTGTGCGGTCCCGGTCGGCCGAGGATGAGGACCCGGGGCAGTCAGGGCAGAGAGCTCCGGTTCCTCGGTCCGTCTTCCTGTGCGGGGAAGACGGAAGTCACGGTTCAATTGTGGACTAGACCACTAGGTGTGTCCATGCGTTGGAGCCTGTTTGTTGTTGGGTCTTCGCCTCGCGGGGGCACTTACTCGGACGCCCTAACAACCCACACGCAGCCTAACGCGTGTGGGTTCATGTGCGGGGCCAGATGGACAGGGCAATTTCCGCGACAGCCTCGAGTTCCTCGCGGCTCGCGCCGTCGCGCGCCTGTTGGGACATGCCGTGCACGATCGCGCCGCTGTGCCGGGCGAGTGCGCGGGCGTCGGTGCCGGGAGGCAGCTCACCTGCGGCGATGCCGGCCCGGATACGGGTCTCGAAGGCGGCGATCAGGGCGTTGCGCCGGTCCCGCAGCGAGTCCGCGACCTCGGGAGTGGTGCAGTTGGTGGCCGCGTGGGCGATGAGACAGCCGTGCGGGCGGTCGGACCGCGTGTAGGCGCGGGCGGCTTCCCGCAGGGTCCGTTCGACGGCGGCCCGGGCGGTGGGCTCCTCGGCCAGGGCGCGGTCCGCGAAGGCGGCGTAGCGGGCGTCGTAGACGCTCACGGCCTCCTCGAAGAGGGTGCGCTTGTCGCCGAAGGCGGCGTACAGGCTCGGGGCGCCGATGTCCATCGCACGCGTGAGGTCGGAGACGGACGTGGCCTCGTACCCCCGCTCCCAGAAGGCCAGGATCGCCTTCTCCAGCGCGGTCTCACGGTCGAAGGACCGGGGGCGGCCGCGCCGCCTGGACACCGGCGAGGGGGATGTGACCTGCACTTTCGTCTCGCGACTGCTCACCATGGAGTGAATTGTATAGCGAGTATTAGAGAAAGGAGGTACGTTCTTTGTGCAGCGGCTGCCGGGCAGTGGAGGGAGGCTTCGACGTGGGCACCGCTCCCTGGGCCGTGGGACCCGATTCTGTTAGATTGGTCTAAACCACATGGGCCGTACCGGGGTCCGGTCGAGCCCTCTCGTTCAGACTGTTTCTACAGATCAGACCGTTTCCTCAGATCGGCAGGCCCAGCGTGGAAGTTGTCATCGTTCCGGACGCCAAGGCGGGTGGCGAGCTCATCGCCGAGGCCATGGCCCAACTGCTCCGGCGCAAGCCCGACGCCCTGCTCGGCGTGGCGACCGGCTCCACCCCGCTGCCCATCTACGAGGCCCTGGCGGCGAAGGTGCGCTCCGGTGCCGTGGACGCCTCACGGGCGCGGATAGCCCAGCTCGACGAGTACGTGGGACTGCCGGCCGACCATCCGGAGTCCTACCGTTCGGTGCTGCGGCGGGAGGTGCTGGAGCCGCTGGGGATCCCGATGGACTCCTTCATGGGCCCGGACGGGACGGCCCAGGACATCACCGGTGCCTGCCAGGCGTACGACTCCGCGCTGGCCGATGCGGGGGGCGTGGACCTGCAACTGCTCGGGATCGGGACGGACGGGCACATCGGGTTCAACGAGCCGTGCTCCTCGCTGGCCTCGCGGACCCGGATCAAGACGCTGACCGAGCAGACCCGGGTGGACAACGCGCGCTTCTTCGAGGGGGACATCTCGCAGGTGCCGCACCATGTGATCACTCAGGGGATCGGGACGATCCTCGAGGCCCGTCATCTGGTGCTGCTGGCCACGGGCGAGGGGAAGGCGGACGCGGTGGCGGCCACGGTGGAGGGGCCGGTCGCCGCGGTGTGCCCCGCTTCGGCGCTCCAGTTGCACCCGCATGCGACGGTCGTGGTGGACGAGGGGGCGGCTTCCAAGCTGAAGCTCGCCGACTACTTCCGGCACACGTTCGTCAACAAGCCTGACTGGCAGGGGATCTGAGGCGGTTCGCGTCTGCCCGGTTCTGCCGTCTGCGGAGTGCGGGTCCGCCGTGGCCGGTCTCGCGGTTCCCCGCGCCCCTGACGAAGACAGGTGCCGGTTGCCCCAAGGGGAACCGGCACCTGTCCTGCCGTAGCCCCTACTCCCCCGCGATGACTTCCGCCGCAGCCCTGCCGCAGACCCTTGCCGCGCCGTGGGTCGCGATGTGCAGGGCTCCTCGGGCGGGCGCCTGCGGGAGGCCCATCTCGACCACCACGGTGTCGGGGCGGGTGCGCAGGACGGTGTCCAGGGCCGCTCCCATCCACGGGTGGCGGTGTTCGTCGCGGACCACGGCCACGATGCGGCGGGGGCCGGCCGCGGCCAGCGTCGCGAGGCCCGCGTCCTCGCCGGCGAAGCTGCCCGTCTCCGTGCCGGGGAGTACACGGGCGAGTTCGGCGGCCAAGCCCCAGGGCGTCTCGTCGCCGACGGCCACATTGGCCACCGGGGTGAAGGCGGCGACATACGGCGCCGTGGTGAGGGGGGTGAAGCCGTCCGCGCCGGTGACGCGCAGCGCCCTGCGGGCGGCGCGCAGTCCCACCTCCTCGTCGGCCGGCGGCCGGCCGCCGGCCGCGCCGGCCGCCGTCCAGTGGGCCAGCGTGCGCACGCGTTCCGCCGCCTCCGCGAGCCGTTCCTCGGGGAGTTCGCCCGAGCGGACCGCCGAGACCAGCGCGTCCCGCAGCCGCCGTACCGTCTCGTCGTCGGCGAGGCCGCCGCCCACGCAGATCGCGTCGGCACCGGCGGCGACGGCGAGGACGCTACCGCGTTCGATGCCGTAGGTGGCGGCGATGGCCTGCATCTCCATGCCGTCGGTGACGATGAGGCCGGTGTAGCCGAGTTCGCGGCGGAGCAGGTCGGTCAGCACCTTGGGGGACAGCGTCGCCGGGCGGTCCGGGTCCAGGGCGGGGACCAGGATGTGGGCGGTCATCACCGCGCGGGTACCGGCGGCGATGGCGGCGCGGAAGGGCCGCAGCTCACGTTCGAGGAGGACCGACTCGTCCACGTCGATGCGGGGCAGGGCGTGGTGGGAGTCGATCGCCGTGTCGCCGTGGCCCGGGAAGTGCTTGGTGCAGGCGGCGACGCCCGCCGACTGGAGCCCGGTGACGTAGGCCGCGGTGTGCCGGGCGGCCAGGTCGGCGGAGGCGCCGAAGGAACGGACGCCGATCACCGGGTTGGAGGGGTTGGAGTTCACGTCGGCCGAGGGGGCCCAGTTGAGGTTGACCCCGCAGGCCGCGAGGCGGCGGCCGAGCTCAGCGGCCACCTTCCTCGTCAGTTCCAGGTCGTCCACCGCGCCGAGGGCGTGGTTGCCGGGGAAGGAGGAGCCGGTGCGCACCTCCAGGCGGGTCACGTCACCGCCCTCCTCGTCTATGGCGACCAGGATGTCCTCGCGTTCGGCGCGCAACTGGGCCGTCAGTGCGGCCAGTTGTTCCGGCGAGGCGATGTTGCGGCCGAACAGGCCGACGGAGGCGAGGCCCTCGCCGAGGCGGCGCAGCAGCCAGTCGGGGGCGGTGGTGCCGGTGAAGCCGGGCTGGAGGACGGTCAGCGCATCGCGGGTGAGCACATCTTTTGCATTGGACCCGGTCGTGCCGCTGGCGAATGTCGTCATCGGGGGCGTTATCCCTTCACGGCGCCCGCGGTGAGACCCGCGGCCATCTTGCGCTGGACGAGGAGGAAGAGGACCACGATCGGCACCGCCATCATGGTGGAACCGGCCATCATCGGGGCGTATTCGGTGCCGTGTTTGGTGGTGAAGTTGCCGAGCCAGACGGTCGCGGTCTGGTTCTTCTGGCTGAGCAGCATGAGGGCGTACAGGTACTCGTTCCAGGCCTGGATGAAGCCGTAGACCGAGGTGGCGACCATGCCGGGGGCCAGCAGCGGGAAGACCACCCGCATGAAGGCGCCGGTGGGGGAACAGCCGTCGACCATCGCCGCCTCCTCCAGTTCCTTCGGGATGTTGACGATGAAACCGCGCAGCGTCCACACCGTGAAGGGGAGGATGAAGGTCAGATAGGTGATGATCAGGCCGGACAGCTTGTCGTACTGGTCGAGGTCGTTCAGGAGCAGGAAGACCGGGATGATCATCGCGACGAGCGGGACCATCTGCACCGCCAGGATGCCCACGATCACGATCTTCCGGCCGCGGAAGGAGAAGCGGGAGATGGCGAGGGCGCCGAGCGTGCCGACGAGGATGCCGATGGCCACGACCGCCAGGGAGACGACCAGGCTGCGGCCGACCGGGCCCCAGAAGTCGGCGATGTCCAGCGCGCGGCTGAAGTTGGAGAACGTGATGCCGGTCGGCAGCAGGCTCGGGTCCGGGTCGATCGCGTCCTTCGCCGGCTTGAACGCGGTGTTGAGCATCCAGTAGACGGGGAAGCCGGCCGTCAGGAAGACCAGCAGGCCGAGGAGGTTCCAGCCGGCCTTGGACTTGCCGCGGCGACGGCCTCCGGCCGGGGCGAGTGCGCTCATTCGACCTCTCCGATCTTCAGCATCTGCCGCATGTAGACGGCGACGACCCCGAGCAGCAGCACCACGGTGATGAGGGCGATCGCCGAGCCCTGCGCGTAGTCGTTGACCACGAAGGCGCGGTCGTAGGAGTAGGTGGTCAGGAGCTGGAACTCCTGCTCCGGATGGCCGTTGCGCATCACGAACACCTGCGGGAAGACGCCCATGTCCCAGATCACCGAGAGGGTCGTGAGCATCACGATGATCGGCTTGAGGACGGGCACGGTGACGTACCGGAAGACGCCCCAGGCACTCGCGCCGTCCAGCCTGGCCGCCTCCTCCAGTTCCGCCGGGACCTGGGTGAGTCCGGCGCTGAGGGTGATGACGACGAAGGGCACCGCGCCCCACACCACGAGCAGCATGATCACGGCCAGGCCCTGGGGGCCGCTCGCGAACCAGTTGTGGCCGATCATCTCGACGCCGGGCAGCTTGCTGAGCAGGGCGTTGAGGATGCCGTAGTCCGCGTCGAACAGCCACTTGAAGACCGTGGTGGCGACGATGATCGGCATGCCCCAGCTGGCCACCAGGGCGATGTTGACGAGGGTCTTCACCCAGCCGGAGACCCGCTGGAGCAGCAGGGCGATCAGCATGCCCGCGACCATCGTGAAGATGACGCAGCCGGCTGCGAAGACGACGGTCCGTACGACGACCGCCCAGAACTCGCCGTCGCCCAGCACGCCCGTGAAGTTGTCGAAGCCGACCCACTCGGCGGGCTGGAAGCCCCAGAGCTGGGACTGCCCGAACTTCTGGAAGGACAGCCCGACCAGGCGGACCAGGGGATAGCCGAGGACGAGCACCAGGATCAGCAGACAGGGCGCGAGCAGCAGCCAGGGGGTGGCGCGGGAGGCCCGCTTTCTGCCGGGCGGGGCCGGCCTGGACGGTGGTGGTACCGACAGCGGCGGCGGCACCTCGGTGGGCGTGGTGGTGTCTGCGGCACTCATGGCGCGCTCCTCAGCGGTCCCTCTGGTCGTACGAAGCGAAGCCCGTACGGCCGTACGAATGCGAAGCCCGCACGGCCGTACGGGAGGCAGGGCCCCGCCGGTCTCAACGGGGCCCTGCCTGCGGTCACTTGTTGTTGATGACCTTGTCGATCGCGGCGTCCGCGTCCTTCGCGGCGGCCTCGACCGACTTCTTGCCGGTGCCGATGTTCTGGAGCATGGTCTGCAGGACCTGCGCCTTCTCGACCTGGCCCCAGCCGGGCGCCATGGGCACGAACCAGTTGGACTCGGCCGCGGTGGCCGGGACGGCGGTCGCCGGGTCGTTCTTCAGGGTGGCGAGGTCGGTCTTGTTGTTGGGCAGGTTGCCCTTGGCCATCAGGCCCTTCTGTCCGGAGGGACCGGTGAAGGCGTTGATCCACTCGGCGGCGACGGCCTGCGCCTTGGACTTCACCGGGACGGCGAGGTCCGAACCGCCCAGGAAGACGGGCATGTTCTTGCCGGACGGACCCGGCACCACGAAGTTCTCGAGGTTGTCCTTGAGCTTGCCGGTCTTGTCGTTCTTCGGGTCGGCCGAGGTCGCCCCCTCCCAGGCCGCGCCGAAGATCATGCCGGACTTGCCCTGGCCGTAGACGATGTAGCGGTCGGACTCGTCCTTGGTCTTGTCGCCGTGCATGTACTTGTCGACGACGTTCTTGAAGTCGGTGAGGCCCTTGACGGACTCCGGCGAGGAGAGGTTGGCCTTCCACTGGCCGCCCGACTCGACGGCGATGGAGCCGCCGGCGTCGTAGACGAAGGACATGGCCGCGTACCAGTCACGGGTGGGCTGGTACCAGGCGGAGAACTTGTCGCCCTCCTTCTTCTGGACCTTGTCCAGGGCCGCGGTGAGCTCCGCGTAGGTCTTCGGGGTGGACTTGACGCCGACCGAGGCGAAGACGTCCTTGCGCCAGTTGCCGACCCGGCCGCCCGCGTAGTACGGGACGCCGTACACCTTGCCGTCGTAGGTCACCGAGGCCTTGAGGCCGTCGAGCCAGGCCGAGGAGTTGGTGAACTTGGCCGTGTCCAGGGGCGCGAAGGCGCCCTTGACCATGTAGCCGAGCATCTCGGTGTTGCCCATCTCGACGACGTCGGGGGCCTTGTCGGTGGCGAGGACCGCGTCGAGCTTGGTGTTCTTGTCCGGCCAGCCGTAGTACTCGTGGTTGATCTTGATTCCGGGGTGCTTCTTCTGCACCGCGGCGTCCGCCGCCTTCACCAGCTCGGGCCAGTTGTTCTGGGCGTCGACGGTGAGCCAGACGGTCAGCTCCTTGGCGTCCGCGCCGCTGTTGTCCGAACTTCCGCTGTCGCTGCCACCGCACGCCGCGACGGAGACCACCATGCCCGCGATACCGATCGCGGCTGCAAGCTTGCGCTTCACGCCACCCTCCTCAGGGATGCCCACACCCCCCCGCCCACAGGCCGGGACCTGGACCAATGGTGTAGACCAGTAGGGGGAGCTTGGACCAGACCAGGAAGCCTGTCAAGGGTGCTCGAAACGGCCCTGACCAGCCGTTATACGAGCTACATATGCAGGAACCATTACTAAAGAAGCCAGCGAAAAGAGCGGCACCGGAGTACTCTCGTCCGCTAGACCACTCACCTCTGTGGACTAGACCAAAAGAGGTGGCGACGGTATACAGAAGGGATCACGATGTGACCCGCATCCGGAGCCGGGAAGGCAGACCATGAGCAGCGACGTCAGCAGTGCGGAGACCGAGGGCGGGGCAGGCGTCCGTACCGCGCGCGTGCCCAAGTACTACCGCCTGAAGAAGCACCTGCTCGACATGACGGAGACGCAGTCGCCCGGCACCCCGGTACCGCCCGAGCGCACCCTCGCCGCCGAGTTCGACACCTCCCGCACCACCGTGCGCCAGGCCCTCCAGGAACTGGTCGTCGAGGGTCGCCTGGAGCGCATCCAGGGCAAGGGCACCTTCGTCGCCAAGCCGAAGGTCTCCCAGGCCCTGCAACTGACCTCCTACACGGAGGACATGCGCGCCCAGGGTCTCGAACCCACCTCGCAGCTCCTCGACATCGGTTACATCACCGCCGACGACCGCCTCGCCGAGCTCCTCGACATCACCGCCGGCGGCCGCGTCCTGCGCATCGAGCGGCTGCGCATGGCCAACGCCGAGCCGATGGCCATCGAGACGACCCACCTCTCCGCCAAGCGCTTCCCGGCCCTGCGCAGGTCGCTCGTCAAGTACACGTCCCTCTACACGGCCCTGGCCGAGGTCTACGACGTCCACCTCGCCGAGGCCGAGGAGACCATCGAGACCTCCCTGGCCACCCCGCGCGAGGCTGGTCTGCTCGGCACCGACGTGGGCCTGCCGATGCTGATGTTGTCCCGCCACTCGTTCGACAAGACGGGCGAGCCGGTGGAGTGGGTGCGGTCGGTGTACCGGGGCGACCGGTACAAGTTCGTGGCCCGCCTGAAGCGGCCCGTCGACTGAGGCCCTTTCCGGTACCGCACGCGGTGTAGCGCAACCACGCTTCCTGCTCTACGGTCCTCCCGACTCCGTCTGGACGGGAGGACCGCCCCGTGCGTACCGCGAACGTCCGAACCATCGTCATCTGGACCCTCGTCGCCCTGGTCGGCGCGGCCGGCTGGTCCGTGCTCGCGCTCGCCCGCGGCGAGGACGTCTCCGCCGCCTGGATGGTCGCGGCCGCCCTCGGGTCGTACGCGATCGGCTACCGCTTCTACGCGAAGTTCATCGCCCACCGGGTCCTGAAGGTCGACGGGACCAGGGCCACGCCGGCCGAACGCCTCGACAACGGCATCGACTTCCACCCCACCGACCGCCGGGTCCTGCTCGGCCACCACTTCGCCGCGATCGCCGGCGCGGGACCGCTGGTCGGCCCGGTCCTCGCCGCGCAGATGGGATACCTCCCCGGCACCATCTGGATCATCGCGGGCGTCATCTTCGCGGGCGCGGTCCAGGACATGGTGGTGCTGTTCTTCTCCACCCGCAGGGACGGCCGTTCGCTCGGGCAGATGGCCCGCGAGGAGATCGGCCCGTTCGGCGGCGCGGCCGCGCTGATCGCCGCCTTCGCCATCATGATCATCCTGCTCGGGGTGCTGGCTCTGGTCATCGTCAACGCCCTCGCGGCCTCCCCGTGGGGCACCTTCTCCATCGCGATGACGATCCCGATCGCCTTGCTGATGGGCTTCTACCTGCGCGTCCTGCGCCCCGGCCGGGTCGCCGAGGTCTCCCTCGTCGGGGTGGGGCTGCTGCTGCTCGCGCTGGTCGCCGGCCGCTGGGTCGCCGAGTCCTCCTGGGCCGACACCTTCACCCTCGCGCCCGCCACCCTGGTCGTCTGGCTGGTGGCGTACGGCTTCATCGCGTCGATCCTGCCCGTGTGGATGCTCCTCGCGCCCCGCGACTACCTCTCCACCTTCATGAAGATCGGCACGATCGTGCTGCTCGCCCTCGGGGTCGTCGTGGCACTGCCCACGCTGAGGATGGACGCGGTGACGGACTTCGCCTCGCGCGGCGACGGCCCGGTCTTCGCGGGCTCGCTGTTCCCCTTCGTCTTCATCACCATCGCCTGCGGCGCCCTGTCCGGCTTCCACTCCCTGATATCGAGCGGCACGACGCCGAAGATGATCCAGAAGGAGACGCAGGTCCGGATGATCGGCTACGGCTCCATGCTGATGGAGTCGTCGGTCGCGATCATGGCGCTGGTCGCGGCGAGCATCATCGACCCGGGGCTGTACTTCGCGATGAACGCCCCGGCCGGCGCGATCGGCACGACGGTGGAGAACGCCTCGCAGGTCGTGACGGGCTGGGGCTACTCCATCTCCCCCGCCGAGCTCGCCCAGGCGGCGAAGAACGTCGAGGAGGCGAGCCTGCTCTCCCGCACCGGCGGCGCCCCGACCCTCGCCGTCGGCGTCTCGGAGATCTTCTCCGAGGTCACCGGCGGGAGCCTCAGGGCCTTCTGGTACCACTTCGCGATCATGTTCGAGGCGCTGTTCATCCTGACCGCGCTGGACGCCGGCACGCGGGTGGGCCGGTTCATGCTCCAGGACATGCTGGGCAACGTGTACCGGCCGTTCAGGAACATCAGCTGGAAGCCGGGACTGGTCCTCACCAGCGCGGTCGTCTGCGCCCTGTGGGGCTACTTCCTGTGGGTCGGCGTCCACGAACCGCTCGGCGGGATCAACCAGCTCTTCCCGGTCTTCGGCATCTCCAACCAGCTGCTCGCCGCGGTCGCCCTGGCCGTCTGCACCACCCTGCTGGTGAAGTCGGGGCGCCTCAAGTGGGCCTGGATCACCGGGGTCCCGCTCGCCTGGGACGCGACCGTCACGCTCACGGCCAGCTTCCAGAAGGTGTTCTCCAGCGACCCCAAGGTCGGCTTCTTCAAGCAGCGCTCGGTGTTCCAGGACGCCATCGACGACGGCAAGGTGCTGCCGCCCGCCAAGAGCATGGACGACATGCACACCGTGGTCACCAACTCCACCGTCGACGGCGTCCTGACGGCCGTCCTCGCCCTGCTGATCGTGGTGGTGATCGCCGACGCCCTGCGGGTCTGCGTCCGGCACGTCCGCCGCCCCGCGCTGTCCACGCTCAGCGAGGCGCCGTACGTCGAGTCGAAGATCCACGCCCCGGCCGGGCTGATCCCGACCCGCGCGGAGAAGGAGGAGGCCCGCGATGCGGTCGCTCCGACGGGCGTATAGGGCCGTGCGCTGGTACGTGCGCGAGCTGACCGACGAGTCGGCGTACGACCGCTATGTGGCCCATGTGCGCAAGGACCACCCGCAGGCGCCGGTGCCGACCCGGCGGGCGTTCGAACGGATGAGAACCGCCCGTCAGGAAAGTGATCCCCGACAGGGCTTCCGCTGCTGCTGATACCGATCCCGCTGCTTCACAGAATCGACATACCGATATGCGGACGAGGTCTTCCGCTCACGTGACGCCGTGACCTACATTGCCTGCGCGTTACAGGTGATCAGCGAGGGGACGGAGTCACGCAATGTCGGATGCGCCTGAAGTGAGACCACCGGTGGTGACACCGGTACGGGTGGTGATCGCCCTCTGCCTGCTCGCCCCGTTCGTGGCGATGCTGTGGGTCGGCTCGTACGCCAAGGTCGACCCCACGTTCATCGGCATCCCGTTCTTCTACTGGTACCAGATGCTGTGGGTGCTGATCTCCACCGCGCTGACGATGGTCGCCTACCAGCTCTGGCAGCGTGACCAGCGCGCCCGCCGGGGAGGCACCAAGTGAACGACGGCGTCAACGGTGTCGCTCTCACCGTCTTCATCCTCTTCTTCCTCGCCGTCACGGTCATGGGCTTCCTGGCCGCGCGCTGGCGCAAGGCCGAGAACGAGCACTCGCTGGACGAATGGGGCCTGGGCGGCCGGTCGTTCGGCACCTGGATCACCTGGTTCCTGCTGGGCGGCGACCTCTACACGGCGTACACCTTCGTCGCGGTCCCCGCGGCGATCTACGCGGCGGGCGCGGCCGGCTTCTTCGCGGTGCCGTACACCATCCTCGTCTACCCGCTGATCTTCACGTTCCTGCCCCGCCTGTGGTCGGTCTCCCACAAGCACGGATACGTGACGACCTCGGACTTCGTGCGCGGCCGCTTCGGCTCCAAGGGCCTGTCGCTGGCGGTGGCGGTCACCGGAATCCTCGCGACCATGCCGTACATCGCGCTCCAACTGGTCGGCATCCAGGCGGTCCTGGACGTCATGGGCGTCGGCGGCGGCGAGAACACCAACTGGTTCGTCAAGGACCTCCCGCTGCTGATCGCCTTCGGCGTGCTCGCGGCCTACACGTACTCCTCGGGCCTCAGGGCCCCCGCGCTGATCGCCTTCGTGAAGGACACGCTGATCTACGTCGTCATCGCGGTGGCGATCATCTACATCCCGATCAAACTGGGCGGCTTCGACGACGTCTTCGGCGCGGCGAGCGACAAGTACACGGCGGCCAAGGCGGGCGGACTGGTCCCGCTGGAGGCCGGTCAGTGGACCTACGCCACGCTGGCGCTGGGCTCCGCGCTCGCGCTGTTCATGTACCCGCACTCGATCACCGCGACGCTCTCCTCCCGCAGCCGTGAGGTGATCCGCCGCAACACCACGATCCTGCCGCTGTACTCCCTGATGCTGGGCCTGCTCGCGCTGCTCGGCTTCATGGCGATCGCGGCCGGCGTCAAGGTGACCAACCCGCAGCTGGCGATCCCGCAGCTCTTCGAGGACATGTTCCCGGACTGGTTCGCGGGCGTGGCCTTCGCGGCGATCGGCATCGGGGCCCTCGTACCGGCGGCCATCATGTCCATCGCGGCCGCGAACCTCTTCACCCGCAACATCTACAAGGACTTCATCAAGCCGGACGCGACCCCGGCCCAGGAGACGAAGGTCTCCAAGCTGGTGTCCCTGCTGGTGAAGGTGGGCGCCCTGGTCTTCGTCCTGACGATGGACAAGACCGTGGCCATCAACTTCCAGCTGCTGGGCGGCATCTGGATCCTCCAGACCTTCCCGGCCCTGGTCGGCGGCCTGTTCACCCGCTGGTTCCACCGCTGGGCCCTCCTCGCCGGCTGGGCGGTCGGCATGGTCTACGGCACGGTCGCCGCGTACGGCGTCGCCTCCCCGACCCAGAAGCACTTCGGCGGCTCGGCGAAGGAGATCCCGGGCATCGGCGAGATCGGTTACATCGGCCTCACCGCGTTCGTGCTCAACGTCCTGGTCACGGTGGTCCTGACCTTCGTCCTGAAGGCGGCCAAGGCCCCCGACGGCATCGACGAGACCAGGCCGGAGGACTACACCGCGGACGCGGGCGACCCGGGGGTGGAGGTGGAACTGCCGCCGGCGACAGCGGGTTCGGCCCACTAGTCACCGAGGTCACGGGCCGTCGGGGAGGTCTCCGGCGGCCCGTCGCCGTACCCGTCGTGCACACTCCCCGCATGGACATCCTCATCCGCCCCGCGCAACCCACCGACTACGAGCCCCTCGGCGAGATCACCGCCAGGGCCTACCTGGACGACGGCCTCCTGGCCTTCGGCGACGAGGACGACTGGTACCTCACCGAGCTCAAGGACGTGGCCAAGCGGGCGAGAACCGCAGAAGTCCTCGTGGCCGCCGAGGACAACCACCTCCTGGGCGGGGTCACCTACGTCCCCCACGGCGGCCCCCTGGCCGAACTCGCCCGCCCCGGAGAGGCGGAGATCCGCATGCTCGCCGTGGCCCACGAGGCCCGCGGCAGAGGCGTCGGACAGGCCCTCGTGCGGGCCTGCGTCGAGCGCGCGGCGGTCTCGGGTTCGGACCTCGTCCTGTGCACCCAGCCCACCATGCACACGGCCCACCGCCTCTACGAGCGGCTCGGCTTCCTCCGCGTCCCCGAGCGCGACTGGCATCCGGTGCCCGGCGACGACTTCACGCTCCTCACCTACAAGTTGACGCTCTGAAGTCACCGCGACACAACATATGGGCCTGCTTTTCTCACCCGGCACAAGATGTATGCTCATGCTCGCTGTCGCCGCAGGGGAATCCGGTGTGAATCCGGAACTGTCCCGCAACGGTGTACTCATGCGCGCATAGCCGCACATGAGCGTCAGTCCGAGGACCTGCCGACAGTACGCCCGGCCGCAGTGGCCGGGTGTTCCGACGTCCGGGCCTCGTGGAATGGGCCGGTGGACGCGACGCCGTGCGCGCTCGTGTGCTGCCCCCTGCCCTCAAGGCCCCGTGCCCAGCGAGGGAGAGCCCCACGTGACCATCGCGCCGGCCGATCCGGCTTCAGCGACCACCCCCGTGGACGAGGACGGTCCCGGAACCGCCCTGCTGCGGACCCTGACCGCGCTGACCGCCGACCTCCCCGACACCGACCCGGGACGGGTCGCCGCCGCCGCGCTGCGCGGCCGGTCCGCACGGGGCACCTCCGCCGAGATGATCGCGGAACTGCGCGAGCTGGCCACCGAGGCGGCGGCCGGTCTCATCTCCGAGGACCCCGCCTACAGCAGGCTGGCGGCCCGGCTGCTGACCATCGGCATCGCGGCCGAGGCCGCCTCGCAGGGCGTCACCTCGTTCACCGAGTCGGTCGCCGTCGGCCATCGCGAGGGCCTGATCGCCGACCGGACCGCCGAGTTCGTGCGGGTCCACGCCGAGCGGCTCGACGCGCTGGTCGACACCGGGGCCGACGACCGCTTCGGCTACTTCGGCCTGCGCACCCTGCACAGCCGGTACCTGCTGCGGCACCCGATCACCCGCAAGGTCATCGAGACGCCCCAGCACTTCATGCTCCGGGTGGCCGCCGGCCTCGCCGAGGACGACACCGTGCACGCCCTGGACGAGGTCGCCGCGCTCTACGGCCTCATGAGCCGTCTCGACTACCTCCCCTCCTCCCCCACCCTCTTCAACTCCGGTACCCGGCACCCCCAGATGTCGTCCTGCTACCTCCTGGACTCCCCTAAGGACGAGCTCGACTCCATCTACGACCGCTACCACCAGGTCGCCCGCCTCTCCAAGCACGCCGGGGGCATCGGCATCGCGTACTCCCGCATCCGCTCCCGCGGTTCGCTGATCCGCGGCACCAACGGGCACTCCAACGGCATCGTCCCGTTCCTGAAGACGCTGGACGCGAGTGTCGCCGCCGTGAACCAGGGCGGCCGGCGCAAGGGCGCGGCCGCGGTCTACCTGGAGACCTGGCACTCCGACATCGAGGAGTTCCTGGAGCTGCGGGACAACACCGGTGAGGACGCCCGCCGTACGCACAACCTGAACCTCGCGCACTGGGTGCCGGACGAGTTCATGCGCCGGGTGAACGCGGACGCCGAGTGGTCCCTCTTCTCGCCGGCCGACGTGCCCGAGCTGGTCGACCTGTGGGGCGAGGAGTTCGACACGGCGTACCGCGCAGCCGAACGAAAGGGACTCGCGAAGAAGACCATCCCCGCCCGTGACCTCTACGGCCGGATGATGCGCACCCTCGCGCAGACCGGCAACGGCTGGATGACCTTCAAGGACGCCGCCAACCGCACCGCCAACCAGACGGCCCTGCCCGGCCACACGGTCCACTCCTCCAATCTGTGCACGGAGATCCTGGAGGTCACGGACGACGGGGAGACGGCGGTCTGCAACCTGGGGTCGGTGAACCTCGGCGCGTTCGTCGACACGGCGACCGGCGACATCGACTGGGAGCGGCTGGACGCCACCGTCCGCACCGCCGTGACCTTCCTCGACCGGGTCGTCGACATCAACTTCTACCCGACCGAGCAGGCCGGACGGTCCAACGCCAAGTGGCGCCCGGTCGGCCTGGGTGCGATGGGCCTCCAGGACGTCTTCTTCAAGCTGCGCCTGCCCTTCGACTCCCCCGAGGCCAAGGCACTCTCCACCCGGATCGCCGAGCGGATCATGCTCGCCGCCTACGAGGCCTCAACCGACCTCGCCGAGCGCAACGGCCCGCTGCCCGCCTGGGAGAAGACCCGTACGGCACAGGGTGTCCTGCACCCGGACCACTACGCCACGGACCTCGCCTGGCCCGAGCGCTGGGCGGCGCTGCGCGAGCGCATGGCCACCACGGGCCTGCGCAACAGCCTGCTGCTCGCCATCGCGCCCACGGCCACCATCGCCTCGATCGCCGGGGTGTACGAGTGCATCGAGCCGCAGGTCTCCAACCTGTTCAAGCGCGAGACCCTGTCCGGCGAGTTCCTCCAGGTCAACTCCTACCTGGTGAACGACCTCAAGGCACTCGGCGTCTGGGACGCCCGCACCCGTGAGGCGCTGCGCGAGGCGAACGGCTCGGTGCAGGACTTCGCGTGGATCCCCGAGGACGTACGGGCGCTGTACCGGACGGCGTGGGAGATCCCGCAGCGCGGCCTGATCGACATGGCGGCGGCGCGGACCCCGTTCCTCGACCAGTCCCAGTCCCTGAACCTGTTCCTGGAGACGCCGACCATCGGCAAGCTCTCCTCGATGTACGCGTACGCCTGGAAGTCCGGGCTGAAGACGACGTACTACCTGCGCTCGCGCCCGGCGACCCGTATCGCGCGTGCCGCTCAGGCGTCGGCCCCGATGCCGGTCCAGCAGACCGCCGACGCCGTCGCCTGCTCCCTGGAAAACCCCGAGTCCTGCGAGGCCTGCCAGTGATGTCCACCACCCAGAACCTGCTCGACCCGGGCTTCGAGCTGACCCTGCGCCCCATGCGCTACCCGGACTTCTACGAGCGCTACCGGGACGCCATCAAGAACACCTGGACCGTCGAGGAGGTCGACCTCCACTCGGACGTCGCCGACCTGGCGAAGCTGTCCCCGGCGGAGCAGCACCTGATCGGCCGGCTGGTCGCGTTCTTCGCGACGGGCGACTCGATCGTGGCGAACAACCTGGTGCTGACCCTCTACAAGCACATCAACTCCCCCGAGGCGCGCCTGTACCTGAGCAGGCAGCTCTTCGAGGAGGCCGTCCACGTCCAGTTCTATCTGACGCTCCTGGACACCTACCTCCCCGACCCGGAGGACCGGGCGGCGGCCTTCGACGCCGTCGAGAACATCCCCTCGATCCGTGAGAAGGCCGAGTTCTGCTTCAAGTGGATCAACGAGGTCGAGAAGCTCGACCGCCTGGAGTCGCAGGCCGACCGCCGGCGATTCCTGCTCAACCTGATCTGCTTCGCCGCGTGCATCGAGGGCCTCTTCTTCTACGGCGCCTTCGCCTACGTCTACTGGTTCCGCAGCCGCGGTCTGCTGCACGGCCTGGCGACCGGCACCAACTGGGTGTTCCGTGACGAGACCATGCACATGTCGTTCGCCTTCGACGTGGTCGACACCGTCCGCAAGGAGGAGCCCGAGCTCTTCGACGACCGGCTCCAGCAGCAGGTCACCGACATGCTGGCGGAGGCCGTGGAGGCGGAGCTCCAGTTCGCCCGGGACCTGTGCGGCGACGGACTGCCGGGCATGAACACCGAGTCGATGCGGCAGTACCTGGAGTGCGTCGCCGACCAGCGGCTGACGCGCCTCGGTTTCGCCCCGGTGTACGGCTCGGAGAACCCGTTCTCCTTCATGGAGCTCCAGGGTGTCCAGGAGCTGACCAACTTCTTCGAGCGGCGTCCCTCCGCGTACCAGGTGGCCGTGGAGGGCACGGTCGACCTGGACGAGGACTTCTGACGGGTTCGCTTCACAACGCGGTGGATCCGGGTACGCGTGCGGCACGTCTCATCGACGAGGAGGCCACCCCCATGCGCCCTGTGACCCACCGCACCGCCCTCGCCCTGGCGGCACTGACCCTGCTGCTCGCGGGGTGCGGGACCGAGGCGGGAAACGAAGGGGGCGGCGGCGACACGGTGTCGCCCCCGCCCCCGCCCTCGTCGTCGCCCTCGTCTTCGTCCTCTTCCGCGTCACCGTCGTCCTCTTCCGCGTCACCGGAGTGCGCGTCCGGCGGGGAGCTGGACGCCGGTGACGACGGCAGCACGGTCTGCCTCGCGGTGGGCGACACCGTCCGCGTCTCGCTGGACGGCACGAGGAGCCGCCCCTGGAAACCGGTCGCCGTCGAGGGCGGCGGGCTGGAGGCCGCCAACAGCGGGATCGTCCTGCTGCCGGGGGACGCGAGTGCCGCGTACGAGGCGGTCTCGGCCGGCCGGGCGGAGCTGAGTTCACAGCGCCCCCTGTGCGCGACCGAGACCGGCCGTGTCTCCTGCAAGGGCATTCAGGAGTGGCGGGTCACCGTGCTGGTCACCTGAGCGCGACCGCGTCCCCGGCCGACACCTTCAGCGAGGTCGTCGTGGTGCCGGGGAAGTACCAGCGCCAGCTGCCGGCCGACGTGGCGGTCACCGTGGTGCTGAGCCGGCCCAGGTTGTCGGTCTTCACGGTCTTGACCGTGGCGTAGTGGGCGGCGCCGGCCGCGCGGAACTGGAGCCTGACGGACTGGCCCGGGTAGCCGTGGTACTTCAGGTCCTCCCAGTTGGCCCGGGAGAGCTTGCCCTTGACGGTGAGCTTGGCACCCTTGGCGACGGGTTCCGGGGTCGCGTCCGTGGTGAGCTTGGCGGCGCGCTTGACCCTGTACTCGGCGATGCGATCCGAGATCCAGTAGTCGCCGTCGTTCGCCTTGACGGTGGCGTTGACCGCCCAAGTACCGGCGGACCTGTTGCTGTCGGTGTCGCTGTAGCCGGGGATCCACTCCGGGGTGATCCTCATCGTGGCCGTGCACACCGAGGTGGTCGACGACTTCTTCACGCACGAGCTGCCGACCCACTCGGCGAAGCCGCCGCCTTCGTGACCGGACATGCTGTAGGTGCTGACGTCCGAGAGCCCCTTGACCCCCGAGTCGTCCTTGATGGTGATGGCGACCGGGTAGTCGATGACCCTGGCCGTCCCGACGATGACGCTGTTGCCCTTGTTCACGACGGTGCTGGTGACCCTGATGTCACCCTCGCCCTCGGCATGGGCGCCGGTGGCCGTGAGCAGGGTCAGGGCTGCCGCCCCGCCTGCCACGGCCCACAGTCTGTGTCTCATGTTCCTCCCCTGGTGATCCAGGAGAGACTAGACCGTTCGAGCGGTCCGGTGTGCGGCCCGGTACTCGCGCGCCTTCCTGATCTGGCGGTCGACGCGCTTGTCGTGCACGATCCCGATCACCGACGGGAGGACCAGGAGGACGAAGATGGCGAAAACAGTCAGCATGGCGATCAGTCCTTCTGTCTGCGCTGAGGTCATGTCACTACTGTCGCGCCGCAGACTCCTTACAAACAGTGGCAGGACTGCCGCACACCCTCGATTTACTGCCAGCTCTGAGGCACACTGGCAGCATGCTGGAGAACGTGGCCGCCGTCGTCCTGGACGGTGTGAACCCCTTCGAGCTCGGTGTCGTCTGCGAGGTCTTCGGGACCGACCGCAGTGACGACGGACTGCCCGTGTACGACTTCGCGGTCGTCTCGGCCGAGGGCCCCCGGCTGTCCTCCCGGTCGGGCTTCGCCCTGCACGTCGAACACGGCTTGGAGCGGCTGGAGTCGGCCGACCTGATCACCGTGCCGGCCTGCGCCGGCTACGAGTCGCGGGACTTCCCGCCCGAGCTGCTCGAGGCGCTGCGGAGCGCGGTCGGGCGCGGGGCCCGGGTGCTCAGCGTGTGCTCCGGCGTCTTCGTGCTCGCCGCGGCCGGCCTGCTCGACGGCCGGCGCTGCACCGTGCACTGGCACCACGCGGAGGAACTGGCGCGCGCGTACCCCCGGCTGACCGTCGAGCCGGACGTCCTCTACGTCGACGAGGACCCGGTGATCACCTCCGCGGGCACCGCCGCCGGCATCGACGCCTGTCTGCACATCGTGCGCAAGGAACAGGGCACCGAGGTCGCCAACAAGATCGCCCGGCGCATGGTCGTACCGCCGCACCGGGACGGCGGCCAGGCGCAGTACATCGAGCGGCCGCTGCCGCGGTCCAAGTGCGACACCGTCGGCGAGGTGCTGGTGTGGATGGAGCAGCACCTCGACGAGGAGGTCACCGTCGAGCAGCTCGCCGAGCGCGCGCACATGTCCCCGCGCACCTTCGCCCGCCGCTTCCAGCAGGAGACGGGGACGACTCCCTACCGCTGGATCCTGCGCCAGCGCGTACTGCTGGCCCAGCGGCTGCTGGAGGCGACGGACGAGACGGTGGACGCGATCGCGGGCCGTACCGGGTTCGGCACCGCGGCCGCGCTGCGCCACCAGTTCCTGCGCGCGGTGGGCACCACCCCGAACGCCTACCGGCGCACCTTCCAGGGTCCCGAGGCGGCCTGACCCGTCACCGGGGCACCGGCCGCACCAGGAGCCGGTTCGGCCGCAGGGTGATGCCCGGCCGGGGGCTGTCGTCCGAGCCGGGCGCCTGCTCGAAGCGGTACTTCCGGGCCAGCGCCGCCGTGAGCAGCGTGAGCTGGGCCATCGAGAAGTGGTCGCTCGGGCACTTCCGGTTGCCGGTGCTGAACGGGCTCATGGCGTGTTTCGGAACCGACTTGGCCCGTTCCGGACTCCAGCGCAGCGGGTCGAAAGCGGCGCTGTCGTCGAAGGACTTCGCATCGCGCTGGATCGCGTACGGGCTGTAGACGATGTCGGCCCCGGCCGGAATGCGATAGCCACCGAGTTCGGTGTCCCGTACCGCCCGCCGCGTCAATATCCATACCGCCGGCCACAAACGCATGGTCTCGACCACTACATAGTTCGTGTACCTCAGCGACCGTACGTCCTGGAATGCCACGGGACGGCCACCGGTGACCGATTCGACTTCCGCGCACACCTTGTCCGCGTGTTCCGGATGTTCGGCGAGCACCTGAAGCAGCCACATGATCGTGGACGCGACGGTTTCGCCGCCGGGGGTGAGTATCGCGACGACCTGGTCGTGGATCTCCTGTTCACCTATGGGGTCGCCATTCGCGTCCTTGGCCTCCAGCAATGCCGTCAGCAAATCGTCCGGCTTTTGACCGGATGCCCGGCGTTCGGCGACGATCTCGTCGACCACGAGATGCAGATCGGCCAACGCGCGGTTGAATGCGAGGTTGGCCGGCAGCGGCAGCTTGTACAGCGGCCCCGCGGGTATCACCATCCGCCGGTACATCCCCCGGAAGACGGTCGTGAGCGCGACACACAGCCGCTCGGCGCGCTCGTCCATGTAGTCGCCGCGCAGCAGACAGCGGGCCGCGATCCGCACGGCCACCCGGAAGGACTCCAGGGTGGCGTCGACCGTCTCGCCGGGCCGCCAGCGCTCGGCCAGCGCCTGCGCCTCCTCCTCCATGATCGGCCCGTACGCCGGTATCGCGTCGAGCCGGAACGCGGGCTGGATGATGCGCCGCTGACGCCGGTGCTGGGGGCCGTTCGCGGTGGCCACGCCCTCCTTGCCGACCAGCCCCTCCAGGGACTCCCACAGCGGCCCGGCGATGATGAAGTCGGGGTTGAGGGCCACGGCCCCGGTCAGTTCCGGGGTGGTGGGCGCGTACACCGTCTTGGGGCCGAGCCGGAGGCGGACGACGTCCCCGTGCCGCCGCAGCCCGGCCAGGAAGCTCAGCGGGTCGCGGGCCAGACGCAGGCCGTGGCCGAGGACGGGGACGCCCCCGCCGGCGATCGGCGGCTCACCCGACCCGGGAGCCACCGTGGTTCCGGCTTTCACGGATTCGACGGTCATTTCTCACCTGCCGCTTCGTTGTTGACGTACGGGGGCGTGGACCGGTCGTCCCAGCTTTCGACCATGTAACGGCCGGACTCGTGGTGGAACCAGTAGACGGTGCTGAACCAGTTGCGCATATTGCGGACGCAGGCCCGGACGGCGGTGCTCAGTTCCTTTCCCCGCACGGTGCCGTCATCGAGACCGGCGGCGAACCGAAGGGCGTCGGACTCGGCCACGAGGAATGCGTCCACGCATTTCTCGATCAGCCGCCGCATTTCCCGGACCGCCTCTTCGAGGGTCAGTCCCTCGTGTTTGATGAGACTGATGCCGAGATTGTGGACCTCATCTCCCGCTATTTCCTTGGGGAGCGAACAGAGGTCGTTGTACCAGGCGGCGAATTCCTGGCTCAGCAGCGCCGCCCTCCGATATGCCGAGTGTTTCCGCACCCACTCCGGGAGTTCGCATCCCGCGCTCGCCTCCAGCAGATCCGTCCAGATCCAGTGCGCGAAGGTGAGGCGGCGCAGTGCCAGGTATTCCTCGACGGTGGGGATGATTCCCCTGGTGCGATTGCGGAATTCCCGGTCGTAGGCCTCGATCACGTCGTGGAAGTGCCCGGCGAACCGGGTGTTCCACGTCTGCGGCAGGAACGAGTACAGCCGCACCATGCTGTCGGCGAAGGCGGCGACCAGCGGATCGTCGTGGTGCAGGTGATCCCGTGGCGAGTCGAGGGCCGCGTGCAACCGGAACCTCAGCCGCCGCCAGGCGCCCGGACGGCGGTGGACGATGTCCCGGTCGTGCCGGTCGTCCCAGACGAAGAACCACGCGCTGTAGTCCGCTATCGCCTGGAGGACCTCGTCGGGGGCGCCGAGGTAGTACCCCGCCATCAGGTCCGTGTAGCACAGTCCGTCGGCATATTCGGCAACCTTGTCCGCCGGCATGAGCCGTTTTTCCAGAAGCCAGGTACGGGTCTTCTCCTGGAGCCTGGGCCAATACGGATGCCGTTGCCTGGGAAACGCTGCCTCGATCACCGGGAGGGAGAGCGACGGTGGAACCGCGATCGCCGTCGGCGTCGATGTGGTGCTGTGTGGGAAAGCAGGCACGAACAAACCCCTTCCAGCCGCCAGTTGGCGCACGCCCCTGCCGCTGAACCGGGCGTGCGCCGTTGCGTATCCCCGCACTTCCTATTCAGCACCACAACTGACCATTCTGGGAACGGATTTGCTTCATTCACTACCCCACAGTGTCGAGATCCTCCCCATGTGTGACTCGAATCGGATCACGAAGTGAGCACATCCGATCGAACGTGCGACGTACATGCGAACGGCGCCTGTTCGGGGAGTGACTCCTGAACAGGCGCCGTGCGGGCGGGGGTTGCGGGACGTCAGTCGTTGGCGACCACGGGGTAGCGGGGCTCGTTCTCGGCCATCTGCCGCAGGGCCTCCTTGCGTTCACGCTTGGAGAGCCGGTCGATGTAGAGGTAGCCGTATAGGTGGTCGGTCTCGTGCTGGAGGCACCGGGCGAAGTAGCCGGTGCCGCGGACCTTGACCGGGTTGCCCTTCTCGTCCTGCCCGGTGACCTCGGCGTAGTCGGGACGGGCGAGCGGCGCGTACGCGGTGGGCACCGAGAGGCAGCCCTCGTTGCTGTCGTCGAGCCGGCGCCGGTCGGCGGGCAGGTCCACGAGCTTCGGGTTGCAGACGACACCCACGTGCCGCCGGCCCTCGTCGTCCTGGCAGTCGTACACGAAGACCTTCAGGTCGACGCCGATCTGGTTGGCGGCGAGGCCGACGCCCTCGGCGGTGCGCTGGCTGGCGAACATGTCCGCGACCAGCTGGTCGAGCTCCTCGCCGAACTCCGTGACGTCCTTGCACTCCTTGTGCAGCACGGGGTTCCCGACGACGGTGATGGGCCGCGAGGTGCCGCGCTCACGCCAGGCGTTCTCCCGCTCCTCGGTGTCCTCGGTGTCGATGACGAACCCCTCGTCGTCGACGGGGAGCACGCCCGCGTGCTGCTGATCGGTGTCCTGCTGGGCCATGACCGACGATGCCTCTCTCAAACCAATACACGGGGTGACTGCTGATACAGGGTAAGGGGGACGCGCCTCTCGGGGGCGCGGGGAACTGCGCGACAAGCCCTCACCGGACCCGCACCCGGACAACGACCTAGCAGACCTCTTCCAGGTCCCGCCAGTCCCGGGAATCCGGGCTGTCCGCGACCCACCCGTCCAGCAGCCCACGGACCAGCGAAGCCGGCGCCGCCACCCCACACTCCCGCTCCGGCACCCAGAGCTGCCCGTCCGTGCGATGCCCCAGCGGCCCGGGATGCCCCGGCTCACTGTGGTCGTGCGGATCGAGATGCTCCCCGTCGCCCTCGTCGGACGGCATCCGCGACTCGGAGCACATCCGGCACAGCAGCCGTACCGACGACGACCAGTCCTCCGCCGCGAACCCGGCGTCGGCCGCGAGCTGCTCCAGCGCGTCCCGGTCGGCCTCGGTGGCCGCCTCCAGGAGCACCACCCAGGTGGGCACGGGCGAGGGCGCCCACAGCTCGATCTCGTCGAAGACGGGGTAGGCGTGCCCGGCCGCCGTGGTCCGCTCGCCGTGCGGCACCCCGTCGTGCAGCACGACCTCGCCCCAGCGCCGCCCCGAGGACGGCAGCGGAATGGACAGCACCTCGACACGGGCGGGGTCGAGGCGCCGCCCCCAGACCACCTCGGCCTCGCCCTCGGGGGACAGCCGTACGGCCGCGCTGCCGAGGTCCATGCCGAGCGGCTCCCCGGACGCGGTCGCCCCTCCTCCGGCCTTCGGCCGGGAGGTGCCCCCGGGTACCCGCAGCCCGTACGCCTGCCAGGCGCGCCGGGCCAACGGCCAGTCCTGGAGCGCGGTCGCGGCGATGCCGACGTTCCACCAGTCGGGCGCCCCGGTCTCCCGGTCGAGCAGCGCCACCGCCCGCAGTCCCGCGGCCCGCGCCTGCTCCCAGTCGTGCCGGAACTTGTGCAGCAGGGCGAGGTTGAACCAGGACTCGGACAGCCACGGCTCCAGGTCCGCGGCACGTGTCAGCAGCGCGCCCGCGTCCTCGTACCGACCGTCGCCGATCAGCGTGAACGCGCGGTCCGTGGCCTGCCGCCAGGAGGCGGAGGGCCGGTGCCGTCCCTTGCCGAAGATCCTCACGATTCCCGCCTGCCGGTTCCGTCGAATGGGCTGGCTGTGCCCCCGGGCACCCTCTCTCCCGCATCCAACCACGTGTGCTCGGAAGGGCGCTCATTACCCATGGGTTACCCCGTCACGGGCGAGGTCAGACAGTCTCTCGACAGCACCCGGGCCAGCGCTTCCACGACCTCCGGAGCGTAGTCCCCCGCGGTGCCCAGGCGCAGCTCCTCCAGCGCGGTCAGCGGTCCGCCGGGTCCGGCGTCCCGCGCCTTCTCCTCGTAGGCGTTCACCGCCCGCACGATCCGGGCGGCCAGCGGCTGCTCCCGGCAGGGGTCGGCCTGCCGCTCCACGACCACGGCGACGGCCGCGTCGACGCCCGTCTGCCGGACGACGGCCCCGCCTAGGAGCGCGATGCGGCGCTGCTCGGCCGCCGGCAGGGCGGCGGTGGCGCCCGCGGGCACCGGGTCGACGAGGCTGAGCTGTCCGATGTCGTGCATGAGCGCGGCGTACTCCAGGACGGTGAGTTCGGGCCGGGACAGGCCCAGGTCCCGCCCGACCTCCCGGCTGAGCGCGGCGACCCTGCGGGCGTGCCCGGCGGGCGTGTACCCGGCGATCTCGGTGGCGCGGGCGAGAGAGGCGATGGTCTGCCGGTAGGTGGAGCGGACGGCGGCGTACCGGCGGACGGAGAGCTGGGTGAGCAGCAGCGGCACGGAGAAGACGGGCAGCGCCCACAGCCCCGCGACGGCGACCGCGAGCGCCATGACGGCCCCGGTGGCGACGACGGCGGACCCGATGCCGAGCAGGGCCCGCAGTTCGTCCCGGAGCAGCGGGCCGAACGGCCAGCGGGTGCGGGAGTGCGCGAGGGCGGCCGCGAGCACCGCGTCGCACAGTGCGGTGAGCGAGAGCAGGGCGAGCAGGAGCAGGGCGTAGGCGGGGCCGCTCCACTGGGTGAACGTGCCCTGGTTGTAGAGGGGTTGGAAGCACACGGCGGCGAACCCGACGGTGAGGACGCGGCGGGCCGACTGGTCGGCGGTGGGCCCCTGCCCGCGCCCGACGTGCGGCACGCTGCCGACGAGGGACGCGGCGACGACGACGGCGACGACCTGGGCGGCACCGTGCTGCGTGGGCGTGCCGGCGTTCTCGCCGAGCAGGGCGTACGACAGCGCCCCGGCGGCACCGAGCGGCGCGGCCTCCCTGACGTGCGGGCCGCCGCGCCGGTTGAGCTCACCGGCGGTGATCAGCACACCGAAGGCGAGGGCGGTGCCGCGCTCCTCGATACCGGTCCACAGGACGACGGCGAGGCAGCCGAGGGCGAGCAGGGCGGCGCAGCCGTGGACGAGGGCGAGGAGCGGCGGGCGCCGCCGGGGTGGCTTCGGCGCGCCCGGGGCGCTCACCGGCGTACCTCCGGCCGCCCCGCGGCGGTGGGCCTGGGGTGGGGCACGCCGGCCTCGTCGGCCGTGACGGCCGGGTGCCAGCCGTGCCGGGCCAGCGCCCGGACCAGGGCCGTCACCATCCGCGGGTCGAACTGGCTGCCCGCGCACCGCTCCAGCTCCTCCAGCGCGGCCCCCACGGGCCGGGCCCGCCGGTAGGAGCGGGTGGAGGTCATCGCGTCGAAGGCGTCGGCGACGGCCACCACCCGGGCCGACTCGGGGATCTGACCGCCCACCAGTCCGTACGGGTAGCCGCTGCCGTCCAGCCGCTCGTGGTGGTGGAGCACGGCGGCCCGCGCCTCCCCGAGGAAGGAGATGCCCCGCACCATCTCGTGTCCGTACTCGGGGTGCAGCTCGATGATCCGCCGCTCCTGCGGGGTCAGCGGCCCGTCCTTCCGGAGCAGCCGGGTCGGCACGCCGAGCTTGCCCACGTCGTGCAGGATGCCGGCGAACCGCAGCACCTCGACGCGGGCGTCGTCCATGCCGAGCTCCCGCGCGATCATCATCGACGCCTGCCCGACGCGCTCGCTGTGCCCGCGCGTGTACTCGTCCTTGATGTCGACGGCCTGCACCAGGGCCCGGATGGTGGCCTGGTGGGCGGCGCGCTCCCGGTGGTACTGGGCGAACACCCACCACGACACGCACATCGGCAGCAGCACGAGCAGGGCGGCGACCGGACCGTAGGGGCTGCGCCAGAGCACGGCCATCATCAGGCCGGCCAGGCCGTGGACGGCGACGGGGGCCAGGGAGCGCAGGAACAGCCCCCGCCAGGCACGCCGTACCGGAATCCTCTCGGCGAGTGCCAGGATCCCCCCGTCCAGCGCGCTCAGCACCAGACAGAAGACGAGCACCGCGAGCCCGGCCGGGAGCAGCGCGTAGGGGAAGCGGGCGGCGGCGACCGCGTCCCGGCCGCCCGTCGCCCCGTGCGCCCACGCGGCCGCCCACACGCTCACCGCGAGCTGCGCGGCCCGCCAGACCCGGCGCAGCCCCCGCGGGCGCCGCTCGACGGGGGACAGCAGCGCCCCCGGCAGCGCCACGAGGGCGGCGGCCGGGGGCGGCAGCAGGAAGGCGCCGGCGAGCAGCACGGGATGGAAGGTGCCGGCGAACCGCCACCGGGCGGCTGCCCGCTCGCAGCCCGCGTACAGCGCGGCGAGCAGGGCGAGCGCCCACCAGGAGGTGCGGGTGGCCGGCAGCGGCAGCAGACAGAGCAGTGCGGCTGCGGCGACACACGCGACGTACGCACGCGCGCGTGCCGGTACCGCCTCCATGTCGCCCCTCCAGCCCTGTCCGCACAGTTGCGAGGAGCCTAGGACGGTGAGGGGAGGCGGCGCGGGGTGATCACCTGCCGATTAGCACGTTCGAGTGACCCGAGAGCTCTGCGCGAGCGGGAGCTCAGGACTCCTGGGAGGAGGCCGTCACGTCGTGCTCCGGCACCGTCTGTCCGGAGCGGATCAGGTCGAGCCGCCCCAGGACCTTGGCGCGCAGGTCGGTCGGCACGTCGTCCTGACCGCAGCAGCGCTTGACGAGCTTCTTCACGGCCTCTTCGAGGCCGTACTTCTCCAGGCACGGCGAGCACTCGCTGAAGTGCTGCTTGAACTTGGCGCGGTCGATGTCCGGCATCTCGCTGTCGAGGAACTCGTAGAGATGATCGAGTACCTCACTGCAGTCCGTCTCGTGCGGCTCTCCGCAGCTCATGAGCCCGAGCCTTTCGCTTCGTTCGACTCCCCGGCACCGGCCGGGACGAGCCCGCGCTCGCGCGCGTAGTCCTCCAACATGCCGCGCAGTTGACGGCGGCCGCGGTGCAGGCGGGACATCACCGTACCGATGGGTGTCCCCATGATGTCCGCGATCTCCTTGTACGCAAAGCCCTCTACGTCAGCGAGGTAGACGGCGATGCGGAATTCCTCGGGGATCGCCTGCAGCGCTTCCTTCACATCCGAGTCGGGCAGGTGGTCGAGCGCCTGCGACTCGGCGGAGCGCAGACCGGTCGACATGTGCGACTCGGCACGCGCGAGCTGCCAGTCCTCGATCTCCTCGGCCGCGGAGCGCTGGGGTTCGCGCTGCTTCTTGCGGTACGAGTTGATGAACGTGTTGGTGAGGATCCGGTACAGCCACGCCTTGAGGTTGGTCCCCTCACGGAACTGGTGGAAGGACGCGTACGCCTTCGCGTACGTCTCCTGCACCAGGTCTTCGGCGTCGGCCGGGTTGCGCGTCATGCGCAGGGCGGCCGAGTACATCTGGTCGAGGAATTCGAGCGCGTCCCGCTCGAAGCGCGCGGTGCGCTCCGCGGTCGACTCCGTGCTCGCGCCCTGGCCCTCGGGCAGCTCCGCCTGGCCGTTGTCGGTCCCTGCGTCGATCCCAGTGACCGGACCCACCTCCTCAAGATTCCGGGCAGCAACGAAACCCGTGCCACCGGAATTGGAGGATAGACGACTACCCGTCCCGGCCGCCCCTCGAATCGGGGTGGTCTTGGCCGCATGCAGCACCGTCCAGTCCAGGTCAGCACGGCTGCTGCGGCTCGGGCAGAAGGTAGAACCCATGCGGCGGACTTCCTCTCCTACAACGGTCCGCGCTGTTCCTCAGCGCCTCTGTCCGCCTCAACAGAGGGTCGCGGCTCAGCATTCCCGGGGTTTCACCCCAGTGACCCGACCCACTTCACGACCGCGTCCGTGATGACCGTCACGGCCTCGTCCTGGGTGATCGGGGCGCGCTTCGGCACGGCGAAGCCATGGTCGCCGTGGGGCACCTCGACCAGGTCGAAGGAACCGTCCGGGAACTCCGCCGGCTTCCCGAACGGGTCGTTGCCGCCCTGGACGACCAGGGTGGGCACCCCGGACCCGAGGAGTTCCGCGGCGCGGGACTTCTCCGGCCTGCCCGGCGGGTGCAGCGGGAAGCTCAGGGCGAGGACCGCCGCCGCGCCCAGCTCCACGGCCGTACGGCAGGCGACGCGGGCGCCCGCGCTGCGCCCGCCGGAGACCACCGGCAGGCCCGGGCGCGCGAGGGCGGGCCACAGTCCCCGCCAACCCACGTCCAGGGTCTTCGGGGCCGGCGCGAGCTTCTTGCCGGCCACCCGCCAGGGCTGCTCGACCAGCGCCACGCTCACCCCGTGACCGGGGAGCACCCCCGCGAGTGCCTGGAGGTCCCGCGCCTCGATGCCGCCGCCGGCGCCGTGGCCGACGGCCAGCACGAGCCGTGCCCTCCTCGCCGGGTGCCAGGTGATGCGGGCGTCCCCGGCCTCGGTGCCGATGATCTCGGAGGTCTCTTTGGTCACATCAGAAGAGTGTGCCCTCTTCGGGACCGTCGAGCTCCTTCAGCAGCTCCGGCCCGTTGTTGCGGACGTTGCTGACGGCCGTGCTCACCGGATAGGCCCGCATCAGCCCCTCGGGCGGCGGCGCGAGCAGGGAGCGCAGGTCGCCGAGGTCGGTGCGGGAGGGGTCGAGCCACGCGTCCCAGCGGTCCGGGGTCAGCATCAGCGGCATCCGGGGGTGGATGTCGGCGAGGGAGCGCGGGCCGTCGGCCGGGGAGACGGCCAGCGGGCCGGTCTCCGCCTCGGTGGTGATCACCGAGCAGGTCGCCCACCATGCCTGCGGATGGTCGTCGGGCAGCGTCTTGTCCCGCCAGAACTCGTACAGCCCGGCCATCGCGAACACCGAGCCGTCGGCGGGCAGCACGAAGTAGGGCTGCTTGCGCGGCCGCTTCTTCTTCCCCTCGACCTCCAGCTCCCGCTCACCGGCGGCGGTGACCCACTCGTAGTAGCCGTCGGCCGGGATGATGCAGCGGCGGGTGGCGAAGGCCCGCTTGTACGACGGCTTCTCGTGCACGGTCTCCGCGCGCGCGTTGATCATCCGGGCCGCGCCCTCGGGCGTCTTCGACCAGCTCGGGACCAGGCCCCACCTCAGCTTCCGCAGCTGCCGAACCGGCCGCGGGTCCTCGGCGTCCTTGAGGGGACGGTCGAGGACGGCATAGACCTCCTTGGTCGGGGCCACGTTGTAGTCGGGCTCCAGGATCTCCTCGGGCTGCCACTTCTCGATCTCAAAGATTCCTGCGAGATCCTCGGGCCCACGACTGGCTGCATACCGTCCGCACATACGTGCCACACTGCCAGACTCCGTACGCCGAGAGGGAGCCACCGGGAAACATGGACACCAGCACAGCGACCTCTCTCTGGGACGAGGTCACCGGCCTCCAGCCCGACCCCGACCTGTGGGTGGTGCTGGCCACCCTGGTGGCGGCGCTGGCCATAGTGGTCCCGCATCCGCTGTGGCGCCTGTCGCGCAACGCCATCACCATCGCCCACGAGGGCGGTCACGGTCTGGTCGCCCTGCTGACCGGACGTCAGCTCACCGGCATACGCCTGCACTCCGACACCAGCGGACTCACGGTCAGCCGGGGCAAGCCGACCGGCATCGGCATGATCCTCACCGCCGCGGCCGGGTACACCGCTCCCCCGCTGCTGGGCCTGGGCGGCGCCGCCCTGCTGGCCGCCGGCCGCATCACCCTGCTGCTGTGGGCGGCGACGGCCCTGCTGGTGGCGATGCTGGTGATGATCCGCAACGCGTACGGGGCGCTGACGGTGCTGCTCACCGGCGGCACGTTCGTGGTGGTGTCCTGGCTCGCCGGTCCCCAGGTGCAGGCGGCGTTCGCGTACGCGGTGGTGTGGTTCCTGTTGCTGGGCGGGGTGCGTCCCGCTTTCGAGCTACAGGCGAAGCGGACGAGGGGCGGGGCGGGCGACTCGGACGCGGACCAGTTGTCGCGTCTGACGAACGTGCCCGCGGGACTGTGGCTGTTCCTGTTCCACGCGGTGAGCCTGTGCTCGCTCATCGGCGGCGGCAGGTGGCTGCTGGAGGTGTGACGCGGCCCGCAGGGGGCGTCACCGTGGCGAGGCGGGCCCCGACGGCACCGCACCGGGGACCCGCCCCCCTACTAAAGTGACCCCATGGCTTCGAACCCCTCAGACACCGCCCTCTGGCCCGCCCCCCACGCGAGCGCAGCCGTCGACGCGACGGTCCACGTACCGGGGTCGAAGTCAGTCACCAACCGGGCCCTCGTCCTGGCCGCCCTCGCCAGTGAGCCGGGCTGGCTCCGCCGTCCCCTGCGCTCCCGCGACACCCTCCTGATGGCGGCGGCCCTGCGCGAGATGGGCGTGGGCATCGAGGAGGGCGTCGGCCCCGACGGCACCGGGGAGACCTGGCGGGTGCTGCCGGCGGGCCTGCGCGGCCCCGCCACGGTGGACGTCGGCAACGCCGGCACCGTCATGCGCTTCCTCCCTCCCGTCGCCGCCCTGGCCGACGGCCCGGTCGTCTTCGACGGCGACCCGAGGTCGTACGAACGCCCGCTGCACGGCGTGATCGACGCCCTGCGGGTGCTCGGGGCGCGGATCGACGACGACGGCCGCGGCGCGCTGCCGCTCACGGTGCACGGCGGGGGCGCCCTGGACGGCGGGACGGTCGAGATCGACGCGTCCTCCTCGTCCCAGTTCGTCTCGGCGCTGCTGCTCTCCGGCCCGCGCTTCAACCAGGGCGTCGAGGTCCGGCACGTCGGTGCGACCCTGCCGTCGATGCCGCACATCCGGATGACCGTGGACATGCTGCGCGCGGTCGGCGCCCAGGTGGACACCCCGGAGTCGGGCGGCGAGCCGAACGTCTGGCGGGTGACGCCGGGCGCCCTGCTGGGCCGGGACCTCACGATCGAGCCCGACCTCTCCAACGCCCAGCCGTTCCTGGCGGCGGCCCTGGTGACCGGCGGCAAGGTCGTGATCCCGGACTGGCCGGCCCGTACCACCCAGCCCGGTGACCGGCTGCGCGAGATCTTCACCGAGATGGGCGGTTCCTGTGAACTCACCGAGTACGGGCTGGTGTTCACCGGTTCGGGTGGGATCCACGGCATCGACGTCGACCTCGGTGAGGTGGGCGAGCTGACCCCCGGCATCGCGGCCGTGGCGGCCCTCGCGGACTCCCCCTCGACCCTGCGCGGGGTGGCCCACCTGCGCCTGCACGAGACGGACCGGCTGGCCGCGCTCACCAAGGAGATCAACGAACTCGGCGGTGACGTCACCGAGACGGCCGACGGTCTGCACATCCGCCCGCGCCCGCTGCACGGCGGGACCTTCCACACCTACGAGGACCACCGCATGGCCACGGCCGGCGCGGTCATCGGCCTCGCGGTCGAGGGGGTACGGATCGAGAACGTCGCGACGACGGCCAAGACCCTGCCGGACTTCCCCGACATGTGGAGCGGGATGCTCGGGAGCGAGAAGGCGTAGGGGACGCACGTCATGCGCCGCTACGGCAAGCACACCGACGAGGACGACATCCGCAGCCGCCCCAACCGCAAGGGCAACCGGCCGCGTACGAACATCCGGCCCAAGCACGAGGACGCCTCCTGGGGCATGGTCCTCACCGTCGACCGGGGCCGGCTGACCGTCCTCGTGGACGACCGGATCGTCATGGCCATGAAGGCCCGCGAACTGGGCCGCAAGGCGGCGATCGTGGGCGACCGGGTGGCCCTCGTCGGCGACCTGTCCGGGCAGAAGGACACCCTGGCGCGGATCGTCCGGATCGAGGAGCGCACCTCGGTCCTGCGCCGTACCGCCGACGACGACGATCCCTACGAGCGGGTGGTCGTCGCCAACGCCGACCAGCTCGCCATCGTCACGGCCCTCGCCGACCCGGAACCCCGCCCCCGGCTCATCGACCGCTGCCTGGTGGCCGCCTTCGACGGCGGGCTCACCCCGCTGCTGGTGATGACCAAGTCGGACCTGGCCCCGCCGGACAAACTCCTGGAGCTCTACGGCGACCTGGACATCCCGTACGTCGTCACCAGCCGCGACGAGCTGGAGAACGGCGACGCGGCGGCCCGGGTGCGCGAGCAGCTCGACGGCAAGATCACGGCGTTCGTGGGCCACTCGGGCGTCGGCAAGACGACCCTGGTCAACGCGCTGGTCCCGGAGGACCGCCGGCGCCTGACCGGCCATGTGAACGCGGTGACCGGCCGCGGCCGGCACACCACGACCTCGGCGCTGGCGCTGCCCCTGGCGGGCGACGACGGCTGGGTGATCGACACCCCGGGCGTCCGGTCGTTCGGCTTGCACCACGTGGACCCGTCCCGGGTGATCCACGCCTTCCCCGACCTGGAACCGGGAACCGAGGGCTGTCCGCGCGCGTGCAGTCATGACGAGCCGGACTGCGCGCTGGACCAGTGGGTGGCCGACGGCCACGCCGACCCGGCCCGGCTGTACTCCCTGCGGCGCCTGCTCGCGACACGGGAGCGGACCGAGGGGGACTGACGCGGGACTGACGCGGGACCGACCGGGGGGACTGACCTCCCCGGTGTTTGGGTGTACGAGAGTTCGGTAAGTGCATACTCGCACCGAGCCGGACATACGGGAGGACAGCACATGGCGTGGCTGCTGGTGGTGGTGGCCGGGTTGCTGGAGACCGGTTTCGCCGTGTGTCTGAAGCTCTCCCACGGCTTCACCCGGCTGTGGCCGACGATCGCGTTCTGCATCTTCGCGCTCGGCAGCTTCGGCCTGCTGACCCTGTCCCTGAGGAAGCTGGACGTCGGCCCCGCCTACGCCGTGTGGACCGGGATCGGCGCGGCGGGCACCGCGATCTACGGGATGGTCTTCCTCGACGACCTGGTGTCGACGCTGAAGATCGTGTCGATCAGCCTGGTGATCATCGGGGTGATCGGCCTCCAGCTGTCGGGCTCGTCGCACTAGGCGCCGGGGACTGGGCTCCTGGGCGCTGGCACCCGAGCGCTGGGCACGTTCACGCGTACTGCCGGTGCAGCGCGCTGCGCACCAGGTCCGCGACCCCGCCCTCACCGGGAGGGGCGGCCACACAGGACAGGGCGAGCCGGACGGCGAGTTCGCAGGAGCGGACGAGGTCGGGGACCTCCGACTTGTGGACGCCGGGTCCGGACAGCACGGAGACGGCCCGGTCGCGGACCAGGGCCACGAAGTCGCCGGGCGAGGGCAGCGGTCCGTCGGCCCGGCGCTGGGCCGGTACGGCCGAGGAGGACGGCACGGCCGTGAGCGTCGGGGAGGGCAGCCGCTCGTTCCAGCAGCCGGTGAGCATGGCCCGTACCAGTGCGTTCTCCCGGGCGGAGGCGGTGGTCCACTCGGCGGTCGCGGTCAGCCGCTCGCGGGTGTCGCCGTGCCCGGTGAGCGCCCGGTCGACGCCGACGAGATACCCGTCGGCCTCTCGTCTCACCAGCGCGCGGGCCAGCCCTTCCTTGCTCCCGAACTCGTTGTACAGCGTCTGCCGGGACACTCCGGCCGCCGCCGCGACATCCACCATCCTCACGGCGGACCACGGCCGACGCGCCAACGCCGCGTAAGCGGCATCCAGCAGCGATTCCCGCGCAGCAGGCATCATCGCCTCCCAGGGAGCAAGCAGCTCTGCGCCCAGATTTGACGCGCACGGAAGCACTGTCAAGGGTTCGCGGGGACGTAGCCGGGCGCGGGGCCGGCGCGGCGCGCCCGCGGCCGCCGCGGCACGGGGCCGGGCACCGCACGGGGCGTCCACACTGCGGCCCCCGTGGCACCGCACCGACACCGGCAGATACCGTTCCCACCATGCCGGACTACCTCGACGACCTCCGCCTCGCCCACGTCCTCGCGGACGCGGCCGACGCGACGACCATGGACCGCTTCAAGGCACTGGACCTCAAGGTCGAGACAAAGCCGGACATGACCCCGGTCAGTGAGGCGGACAAGGCGGCGGAAGAACTGATCCGCGGCCACCTCAAGCGCGCCCGCCCCCGCGACGCCATCCTCGGCGAGGAGTTCGGCGTCGAAGGGACCGGCCCGCGCCGCTGGGTCGTCGACCCGATCGACGGCACCAAGAACTACGTGCGGGGCGTCCCCGTCTGGGCCACCCTGATCTCCCTGATGGAGGCGGGCGAGGGCGGCTTCCACCCCGTCGTCGGCGTGGTCTCCGCCCCGGCCCTGGGCCGCCGCTGGTGGGCCGCGAAGGGCCACGGCGCCTTCAGCGGGCGCAGCCTCTCCTCCGCGTCCCGCCTGCATGTCTCCAAGGTGGGCAAGCTGAGCGACGCCTCCTTCGCGTACTCCTCCCTCACCGGCTGGGAGGACCAGGGCCGGCTGGGCGGCTTCCTGGACCTGACCCGCGAGGTGTGGCGCACGCGCGCGTACGGCGACTTCTGGCCGTACATGATGGTCGCCGAGGGCTCGGTCGACCTGTGTGCGGAACCCGAGCTCTCCCTGTGGGACATGGCCGCCAACGCCATCGTCGTCACGGAGGCCGGCGGCACCTTCACCGGTTTGGACGGCCGCCCCGGCCCGCACAGCGGCAACGCCGCCGCGTCCAACGGGCTGCTGCACGACGAGTTCCTGGGCTATCTCAACGAGCGCTACTGAGACGCACTCCCGCAGAGCCCATCTGAGCGCGTGCGCCCTCAATCGGCGGCGCACGCCCTCTTGTTGACCCTCGCTTTACCTGCGACTCTGAGGGGACCCTCATTTGTGAACTTGTGAACCAATGAACGAACTCATTGGTTCCCAGGAGGTGACTGCGAACCCATGCTCGTCCGCGACGCCATGAGCACGGTGGTCCTCACCATCGGCCCCGCCCACACACTCCGCCAGGCCGCCGCCCTGATGTCCGCCCGCCGGGTGGGCGCGGCCGTGGTCCTCGATCCCGACGGCATCGGCACCGGCATTCTGACCGAGCGCGACATCCTGAACTCCGTGGGACTGGGCCAGAGCCCGGACACGGAGTACGCCCACGCCCACACCACCACCGACGTCGTCTTCGCCACCCCGACCTGGACCCTGGAGGAGGCCGCGCAGGCAATGGCGCACGGCGGCTTCCGGCACCTGATCGTGCTCGACGACGGCGAGCCCGCGGGCATCGTCTCGGTGCGCGACATCATCCGCTGCTGGGCACCGGCACGGCAGCGGGTACCGGCCGGCACCGGCGCGCCACATTAGACTCAATCCAAATCGAGCAGCTCTCCAAACTCACACCCGTTCGGATTCTGGTCTGCGGCTGTTAGTCTGGTGAGCATGAGCGACCTTCTGGAACGACTGCGCGGCCGTGGCTGGCGGATGACCGCACAACGGCGCGTCGTGGCCGAGGTCCTCGACGGCGAACACGTCCACCTGACGGCCGACGAGGTCCACGCACGCGCCGTGGCCAAGCTGCCCGAGATCTCCCGGGCGACCGTCTACAACACGCTGGGCGAGCTGGTCTCCCTCGGCGAGGTGCTCGAGGTCGCCACCGACAAACGCGCCAAGAGGTACGACCCGAACGCCCACCGGCCGCACCACCACCTGGTCTGCGCCCAGTGCGGCGCCATCCGGGACGTGCACCCCACGGGCAACCCGATGGCCGACCTGCCCGACTCGGAGCGGTTCGGCTTCACCGTCTCGGACGTCGAGGTGACGTACCGGGGCGTGTGCCCGAACTGCGCGGCGGCGTAACAGCTCGCACCGGAGCCCCGGCATCCCTCGCGGACGCCGGGGCTTCGTGCTGCCCGCGGGCTTTCCGAGGCCGCCCCGCCCACGAAAAACACCGAGGGCCGGAACCCTTTCGGATTCCGGCCCTCGGCCTTCAGTAGCGGGGACAGGATTTGAACCTGCGACCTCTGGGTTATGAGCCCAGCGAGCTACCGAGCTGCTCCACCCCGCGTCGATGAATGCAACGTTACGTGAAGGATGAGGCCAGAGGCAAATCGCTTCGCCGCGACCCTCCTCACACACCGTCACGCCGACAGTTCCTCCCGCAGCGCGTCCCGCAGCCGAGCCGCCCGCTCCGAGACCTCCTCGGGCCCCAGCGCCACCGCGCGGTCGGCCCACCGCTGCCCCTCGGCCAGCTCTCCCCGACGCGCGTAGACCAGGGCCAGCCGCAACGCCGCCCGTCCGTGCCCGGCGTCGGCGGCCCGGGCCCACCACACGGCGGCCTCGGGCTCGCTGCCCTCCCGGGCGAGCAGCAGCCCCAGGTTGAACGCGCCGTTGCGGGACCCCGCCTCCGCGGCCTCCCGGTACCAGCGAGCCGCCTCGACGACGTCGCCCCGCGCGGCCGCCAGCATGCCCACCCGCACCTGGGCCCGGCGGTGCCCCTGCGTGGCCGCCCGCTCGTACCACTCCTCGCACTCGCTCTTCTCCTCGTGCACCGGCTCCCCGAGGGAGTGCGCGGGCACCGGCGGCCGCCGGGCGTCCAGCACGGTCGCCAGCCGGTACGCGGCCTCCGCGCTGCCGCCGCCCGCCGCACAGCGCAGGTGCCGCTCGGCGCCGGCCTCGTCGCCCTCGCGCAGCCGGGCGATGCCCACCTGGAGCGCGGCCTCGGTGTGCCCGGCGGCGGCGGCCCGCTCGTACCAGCTCAGCGCCACGGCGTCCTCGCCCCGCCCGGCGAACAGGATGCCGAGGTTGAAGGCGGCGTCCACGCTGCCGGCCTCCGCGGCCTTGGAGAACCAGGGCTCGGCCCCGGCCGTGTCCCCGCCCTGGAGCAGCAGGATGGCGAGCGCGTTGGCAGCCTCCCGGTGCCCCGCGTACGCGGCCCGCCGGTACCACTGCTCGGCCTGCGCGGTCCGCCCCTGCTCGGCGCAGAGCAGCCCGAGGTTGTACGCGCCGTTGTCGTCACCGGCGTCCATCGCCGCCCGGTACCACCGCTCGGCGGTCTGCGGCTCGCCGCGCTCGGCGTGCAGGGCGCCCAGGGCGTTGGCCGCGTTGCCGTCGCCGTCCTGAGCGGCGCGCAGCCACCACACGGCGGCGCTCTCGGTGTCACCGGCGTCCCGCAGCAGGAACCCGAGCGCGCAGGCGGCCCGCGCCTCACCGTCCTTCGCGGACGTCAGGTACCAGCGCCCGGCCTCCTTGAGGGCACCGCGCCGCTCCAGGATCGCCCCGAGATGCAGCGCTGCCCGGCGGTGACCGCGCGCGGCGGCCTGCCGGTACCACAGCTCGGCCTCGGCCCCGGCGCCGTGGTCGTCGCCCACGTCGCCCTCGGGACCCAGCCGGCGGTCGAGCGTGCGGGCCAGCCGGTAGGCCGCCTCCCGGTGGCCCCGCTCGGCGGCGATCCGCATCCACTGCTCGGCGCCCGCGTCCCCGCGGTGCTCCAGCAGGTCGGCGAGCGCGTAGGCGCCCAGCGCGTGCCCCTGCTCGGCGGACTGGCGCAGCCAGTACTCGGCGGCGGGCTCGTCGCCGCGCTCGCGGTGGTGGCGGCCCAGCGCGTGCGCGGCCGCGGCGGAACCGGCGACGGCGGCGATCCGCCACCAGCCGGCGGCGTCGTCGGCGTATCCGCGCTGGTGCAGCAGGACGCCCAGGTTGTTGGCGGCGGCCCGGTCGCCGGCGGCGGTGGCGGCACGCAGATGGGGCTCGGCTCCGTCGAGATCGCCGCGGCGCAGCAGGAGGGCGCCGAGGACGCTCATCGCCTCGACGTCACCGGCTTCGGCGGCCAGGCGCTGCCGGACCTCCTCGGCGGCGTCGTCGGTCGCCTCCCCGGCCCCGTCCCGCCCGGAAGGTTGCACAAAACGCCCTGTCTCGAACAGAGTTGCCTTGTCCCCCATAACGTCCATCGTCGCACCACCTGCAACCTGGGTACACCTGGTATACCGCAGCCAGTGAGGTCACTTCAGCGTTTTGTCGACATGCCCACAGAACGACAAGTGAAACACAGTCGCCCCCAACTGCCCTCGGCGGCACGGCCGTCAGGACCTCGGCACATGCGTTCGCACATCACGAAGGCCCGGATCCAAAAGGATCCGGGCCTTCGATTCCAGTAGCGGGGACAGGATTTGAACCTGCGACCTCTGGGTTATGAGCCCAGCGAGCTACCGAGCTGCTCCACCCCGCGCCGTTGTGTTGCAACCGTATCACGGCGCGGGGAGGGCGTTCGCCGGCGGTTGATCAGCCGCCGGGGCTGCCACTGGGTTTCGGACTGCCACTGGGTTTCGGACTGCCACTGGGTTTGGGACTGCTGCCGCTCTTGCTCGCCGCGGCCTGCGCGTCCTCCGCCCGCTTGAGTGCGGCCTCCAGATCCGCCTGGGCCCTGCCGTACGCCTCCCAGTCGCCCTTCTTCAGGGCTTCCTGGCCGGCCTCGAACGCCTTCTGGGCGTCGTCCAGCGCCTGTTGGACCGTCGGGTCGCTGGCGGCCGGCGGCGGCTTGGTGGTCGTCCCGCCGTCGTCGTCCGGTGGCTCGGTGGTCGAACCGCTGGCTCCGAACACCTTGTTCAGGGCCTCGTCGAGGGTGTCCTCGAAGGCGGTGTTGCCTCCGTAGGTCACCAACACCTTCCGCAGCAGCGGGTACTTGAGTCCACCACCGCGTACGTAGACCGGCTCCACGTAGAGCAGTCCTCCGTCGAGCGGCACCGTCAGGAGATTGCCGTACTCCACATTGGAGTCGCCTCGGTTGAGGAGGCTGATGGTCTCGGCGATGTCCTGTTCGGAGTTGAACTGGCTCTGCACCTGTTTGGGCCCGTTGACCGTGGTGTTGGTCGGCAGTTTCAGGATTCTGATCTTGCCGTAGTCGCCGGTGCCCGCCTCGGCGTCGACCGACATGAACGCACTGAGGTTGTCCCGGCCGTTGGGCGTGAACGTCGTCGTGAGCGAGAACGCCTGTGCCTTCTGGTCGGGCATCTTCATGCTCAGGTAGTACGGCGGCACCGCGTCGCCCGACTTGTTGGTCGGGTCGTCCGGCACCTGCCACACCTCGCTGCCGCTGAGGAAGGTGTCCGCGTCCTCGACGTGGTAGCGCGCCAGCAGTTCGCGCTGGACCTTGAACAGGTCCTGCGGGTACCGCAGATGGGCCATCAGGTCGGTGGAGATGTCCTTCTTCGGCTCCACCGTGCCCGGGAACGCCTTCATCCAGGTCTTGAGGACCGGGTCCTTGGTGTCCCACTGGTAGAGCTTGACCTCGCCGGTGTACGCGTCGACGGTCGCCTTCACCGAGTTGCGGATGTAGTTGACCTGGTTCTGCTGGGCCACCACCGCCCGCTGGTTGTTCGTCGCGGTCAGCGAGTCGGCCGTGGTGTCACCGAGGGTCGTGCGCGAGGAGTACGGGTAGCCGTTGGTCGTCGTGTAGGCGTCGACGATCCACTGGATCTTGCCGCCCACCACCGCCGGATAGGCGTCGCCGTCGATGGTCAGCCAGGGGGCGACCGCCTCGACGCGCTGCTTGGGCGTGCGGTTGTACAGGATCCGCGAGCCCTCGCCGATCGCTCCGGAGTACAGGATCTGCGGCTCGCTGAACGCCACCGCGTACGCGGCCCGGTTGACCGGGTTGGAGAGGTTGACCCCGCTCTTGGCCTTGTAGCTGTAGGTCTTCTCTCCGGAGTCGTCGGAGTAGTCGATCTCCTTCTGGGGACCGCCGACGATCGAGTAGGTGGTGGTCTTCTCGCCGTAGTAGACGCGCTGCTGGTACGTCCCGAGGTCGCCCTGGGAGGGCAGGTTGGACTCGGTGAAGACCGGGCGGCCCTCGTCGTCGGCCTCGGTGCCCTTGGCGGCGACCACGCCGTAGCCGTGGGTGTAGCGGAAGTGGTCGTTGATCCAGTTGTTCTTCGGGATGCCGGCGAGGTTCAGCTCGCGCAGCCCGATGACCGTGTCCTGGTCCTTGCCGTCCTTGCTGTACCGGTCGACGTCCAGGTTGGTCGGGAACGCGTAGTAGTTACGCATCTGCTGGAGCTGCTGGAACGTCGGAGAGACCACGTTGGGGTCCACGACCCGGATGCTGGCCGTGGCGTCGACGTCGTCGCGCAGCTTGGTCTTGTCCGTGGTGGTGGGTTTGCCGTCGTACTCGGTGACCGAGGCGTCGTCGATGCCGTAGGCCTCGCGCGTCGCCTTGAGGTTCTTCTCGACGTACGGCGCTTCCTTGGCCTGCTCGTTCGGCTGGACCTGGAACTTCTGGACGATCGCGGGGTACAGCCCGCCGATGAGGATCGCCGAGAGCACCATCAGGCCGAAGCCGATCACCGGGAGCTGCCAGGTGCGCCGCCACAGAGTGGCGAAGAACAGCAGCGCGCAGATGACGGCGATGCAGAACAGGATCGTCTTGGCGGGCAGATAGGCGTTCGCGTCGACGTACCTGAGACCGGTCCAGCTGTCGGTCGCCTTGAAGTCGCTGGACTTGACCGCCAGGCCGTACCGGTCGAGCCAGTACGCGACGGCCTTCAGGGCGACGAAGACGCCGAGCAGCACCGACAGGTGGCCGGTCGCGGCGGCCGTGGCCCGCGCGCCCGGGGAGGTGATCCGCAGACCGCCGTACAGGTAGTGGGTGAGCGCGGCGGCGATCACCGAGAGGATCGCGGCGGCGAAGCCGAAGCCGAGCAGGAACCGGTACCAGGGCAGGTCGAAGGTGTAGAAGGAGATGTCGAGGTGGAACTGCGGGTCCTTCTCGCCGAAGGAGACGCCGTTGACCCACATCAGCCAGGTCCGCCACTGGCTGGAGGCGGAGGCGCCGGCGATCAGGCCCACCAGGGAGACGATCCCGAGCAGCAGCCACTTCTTGTACGGCGCGATGCCCATGCGGTAGCGGTCGAGGTTCTGCTGCTCCATCGACATGGCGCTCAGCGGCGGGCGCAGCCGGTGGGCCAGCCAGATGTTGAAGCCGACCGCGAGGGCCATCAGCAGACCGAAGACGAAGAACAGTCCGATCTTGGTCCACAGGGTGGTGGTGAACACGGACGAGTAGTTCACCGAGCGGTACCAGAGCCAGTCCGTCCAGAAGCCCGCGAACATGGTGAACGCCATGCCGAGGACGGCAAGGACGCCCAGCGTCATGAGCAGGGTCCGGGCGCGCCTGGACGGGCGGCCCACTCTCATCCGCGGCCCCGTCGGGCCTCCGCCGCGGTCCGGCATCTGGAAAGCCAAGGTGCGCACCTCGAAGTCGCTGTCGATCCGTCAGGCCCTCGTGTTCGCGGGCCCTGGGTGGCCCCCCGTGATCGCGGGCCCACACCTATGCAACTTACTCACCGTTTACTCGGTTCCCGATTCCGGTCACGAACGAGGCAGGATTGTGACCATGTCCAACACCCCCATGGCGGCGAACCCGCTCACCCGGGCCGTTCTCGAGATCGACGAGTACGCCTCCGGCCTCGGCTGGGACCAGCCCGCCCGTCTCTTCGCCCTCGTCGACACCGCCCGGCTGCGCGCCCAGGAACCCGCTCTCGCGAGCCAGCTCGGTCTGCAGGAGGGGCAGGAGTCCTCGGGCTTCACCCCCATCGAGCAGGAGGAGATTCCCGCGGGCAAGCCGCTCGACGAGTTCCTCGGCACCATCGCCTGGCCCGACGCGGTCGTCGGCTGCGCGCTCACCGTGGAGCGCCTGATGCTGCCGCCGTCCGCCGAGGCGTCCGTCCCGCAGGGGCTGACCGAGGCCAAGCTGGCGAAGTGGGTCGCCGGGCACCCGGACCGCCAGGAGGTCCGGATGACGGTCGCGGTCCTGCGCGACGGCAGGCGCGACTCGGCCCTGCGGCTGCGCGAGAAGGACTCCCCCACCGAGGTCCTCACGGGCGGTGACCTGGTGCCGGGCCTGGCGGAGGCACTGTCGGCGACGTTCGCGGAGTAGCCGCCGCGGCTATCCCTCGGTGCACCTCGGCAGGTCGGACGTCCTGCCCTCGCGGATGTCCTTGAGCGCGCCGAGGGCGTCCCCGATGGTGTTCACCTTGACCAGGGTGAGCCCGCCCGGGGTGTCCTTGGCGGCGGCCGCGCAGTTGTCGGCGGGCGTCAGGAAGTACTGGGCGCCCTTGTCGCGGGCGCCGACCGTCTTCATCTCGATGCCGCCGATCGGGCCGACCTTGCCGTCGTCGTCGATCGTCCCGGTGCCGGCGACGAACTTGCCGCCGGTCAGGCTGCCCGGGGTGAGCTTGTCGTAGATGCCGAGCGCGAACATGAGGCCGGCGCTCGGGCCGCCGACGTCGGCGAGCTTGATGTCGATGGTGAACGGGAAGGTGTGGTCGGTCCCGGCCGCGATCCCGACGACGGCGCGCTTCTCGCCCTCGTCGTCGGACGCCCTGGTGGTGATCGTGACCTTCTCGGTCTTCGTGGCCGTCCGGTGCGCCTTCTCGGCGGCGGCCTGCTCCTTCGCGGGCACGATCGTGAACACGACGTCCTCGCCGGGCTTGTGCTTGGTCACCAGCTTGGCGACGTCGCCGGGCGCCTTCACCGCCGTGCCGTCGACGGCCTTGATCACGTCACCGGCGTGGAGCCGGCCCTCGGACGGGGAGTCCTTGACGACGGTCGAGACGATCACCCAGGACTGCACCGGGACGTCCAGTTCCTTCAGCGCGGCGACCTTGGCGCTCTCCTGGGACTGGCTGAACTCCTCGGCGTTCTCCTGGGTCGACTGCTCCTCGGTCTTGCCGTCCGGGTAGAGGGTGTCGTGCGGCACGACCTTGTTGTCGTGCGCGAGCCAGCCGTACACGGCCTCGACGAGGTTCATCTTGTAGTCGGCGCTGGTGACCCGGACGGTGGTCATGTTGAGGTGACCGCTCGTCGGATACGTCTTGCGGCCGGAGATCTGAAGCACCGGCTCGCCGCCGTGGTCCCCGAGGGTGTTCACCGTGGGGCCCGGTGACATCTCGGCGTAGGGCACGTTGATGAAGACTCCCGCGCAGAGGAGCGCGATCAGCATCAGGGTGGAGGCGAGCATCGTCGCGGTGCGGCGTGGCATGGCACGACAGTACGGGACGCACCTGTCGGAGCTTCGTCAGGGCGCCGCCGTCCCGTGGACGTCGGGTGCCGGGTGCGGTCAGGTGCCGGAGTGCGACTTCTCCATCGCGGCACGGAACCGGGCGTAGCCGTCGAGCTCGGGGCCGTCGCTGCGCGCCTTCCGGGTCCGGTTGGCCCAACTGCCCCACAACCCCCCGACGACAGCGGCCAACAACGGAATCAACAACCAGACGAGCGCCCCCATGCCGACCTCCCGACCCCACACCGAACCACCGCAGCGAACTGACTGATCAGCAGATTAACCATCCGCACTGACAACGCTCACGCCAGGGGTGCGGTTACGCAACCGGAGGGGTGAAGGAAGGGTTCAGCAGGCGCCGTCGGCGGGCTCAGCAGGCGCCGACCCATTCCTCCGTACCGTCAGAAAACGTCTGGTGCTTCCAGATCGGCACCTCGTGCTTGAGATCGTCGATCAGTTTCCGGCAGGCGTCGAAGGCCTCGCCCCGGTGCGGGCAGGAGACGGCGACGACGACGGCGAGGTCCCCGACCCCGAGGTCCCCCACGCGGTGCACGGCGGCGAGGGCCCGCACCGGGAACTCGGCGACGACCTTCTCGGCGACCCTGCGCAGCTCGGCCTCGGCACTGGGGTGGCACGAGTACCCGAGCCGGTCGACGTCGGCGCCCCCGTCGTGGTTCCTGACGGTCCCGACGAACAGGGCGGTCCCCCCGGCGGCGTCGTCCCCGACGGCGCGGAAGACCTCGTCGAGGGAGAGGGGGGTGTCACGGATGCCGAGCAGCTTGATGGGCTCGTCGGCGGCCTGCTCGCCGGGGTGGTCGTTGATGGGTGCCATACGCCCATCGTGCCGCACGCCGGAGACGAGGGGGAATAGCGTGATCGCCCGGCACACGCGTGTGCGCGTTCGGAGGCTCGTACAGGTGTACGCGCCTCAAAGGGGCGCGGGGAACTGCGCGAACAGCCACAGCGGGCCCGCACCCGCCCGCCGACCTGACGCGGCACCCCTAGATGCGCACCCTCAGATCCTCCGCCGCGCCTTCCTGGCCCGCCGTACAACGGCAGCCGCACCCAGCAGCGCGACCGTCGCACCCGCCGCGCCCGCCGCCGTCGCGTCCTTGCGTCCCAGCCGCCGCCCGGCGACCGTGTGCCGTCCGGCGACCTCCTCCAGCAGCTCCGCGAGGACCTCCTCGTTGGTCCACCGCGGCCGCCATCCGGCGTCGTGCAGCCGGCTCCCGCTCACCACCCAGGGGTACATCGTGTACGCCAGGTCCCCCGCGGGAGACGGCGTCAGCCCGATCCGGTGCAGCCGTGCCGCGGCCCCCAGTGCGACCGCCGACGGCAGCTCCATCCGGCGGATCCCGCTGAGCTCCTCGATCTCCTCCTGCTCCAGCCACCCGTCGCACCCGACGGCGAGCTCCCCGTCGACCTTCTCCAGGACGGCGTGCTCCAGGGCGCTGCACAGGTCCTCGACGTGGCAGAACTGCCAGGCGGGCCGGGACCCGGCCACGACCAGCAGCCGCGGCGACTCGAAGTACCGGGTCAGAGCGGTGTCGGTACCGCCGCCGACCAGCACGGCAGGGCGTACGACGGTGACGTTGAGACCGGGGTGCGCGCGGGGCGCCCGCCGTGCGAGCCGCTCGATCTCCAGCAGGTCCCCGACTCCGGTCGCCTCCGCGGTGGCCCGCAGCTCGGCGTCCTCCGACAGGGGCAGCTCGTTGTCCGGCAGCGCCCCGTAGACCATCGCGGACGTGCACAGCACGACCCGGTGGACGCCCGCGGCCGCGGCGGCGGTCAGCACGGTCTGCGTCCCGCGCACGTTGTAGGCCGTACGCGCCGCGGGGTCGGTCTCCAGGTCGAGGTCGAGCGCCAGATGCACCACGACGTCGGCCCCGCGCAGCTTCTCCGCGATGGCGGGATCCCGTACGTCCAGGATGTGCCACTGCGCCGCGGCGCACTCACCGCGCCGCTCGTCCAGCGCGATGACCTGCTTGATCTCCTCCGAGGCGGCGAGCCGCTCGGTGAGCAGCGCTCCGACGCCGGACGCGGCACCGGTGACCGCGACGACTGGCCCGCGCGTGGCGGGATTGGTTGACTGGTTTCGCGCTGCGCGAACCTGCGGATCAGGGGAACTCACCGGGCGTCTCCAGCGGTTGTCTTCAGTAGGAACGCGAGTGACGCGTACGTACCAGGTGGCATCCATCCTGCCGCAGGCGGAGAGTCGGCGGAGCACCGAGGCCCCGACGGCCGTCGGTGTCTACGCTGGGGGGTGTTATCGGGCAGCCGCGCCGCCGGAGGCAACCGGTGGCCTTACCAGCCGAGGAATCCCGTGAGTGACACCCCATTCGGATTCGGCCTTCCGCCGGAGGAGCCGGACGACGGCGACGAGGGCAAGAAGAAGGACCAGCAGAGCGGTGGTGGTCAGGGACCGGCCAACCCGTTCGGTTTCGGCGCTCTGCCCGGAGCCGGAGGCTTTGGCGGCCCCGGTGCGGACAATCCGCTCGCAGCCATGTTCGGTTCCCTGAACCCCACCGACCTGGGCGCCGCCTTCCAGCAGCTCGGCCAGATGCTCTCGTACGAGGGCGGCCCGGTGAACTGGGACATGGCCAAGCAGATCGCCCGGCAGACGGTCTCCCAGGGGACCTCGGACGGCACCAAGGACGCGAGCATCGGCCCCGCCGAGCGCACCGCGGTCGAGGAGGCCGTGCGCCTGGCGGACCTGTGGCTCGACGACGCGACGTCGCTGCCGTCGGGCGCGGGCTCCGCGGTGGCGTGGTCCCGCGCGGAGTGGGTCGAGGCGACCCTGCCCGCGTGGAAGGAGCTCGTCGACCCGGTCGCCGAGCGGGTCGGCACCGCCATGGGCGACGTCCTGCCCGAGGAGATGCAGGCCATGGCGGGCCCGCTGATCGGCATGATGCGCTCGATGGGCGGTGCCATGTTCGGCACCCAGATCGGGCAGGCCGTCGGCGTGCTCGCGGGCGAGGTCGTCGGCTCCACCGACATCGGCCTGCCGCTGGGCCCGGCCGGCAAGGCCGCGCTGCTGCCGGTGAACATCGAGGCCTTCGGCAAGGACCTGGGGGTGCCCAAGGACGAGGTGCGGCTGTATCTCGCCCTGCGCGAGGCCGCCCACCAGCGCCTCTTCGCACATGTGCCGTGGCTGCGCTCGCACCTGTACGGCGCGGTCGACGGCTACGCGCGCGGGATCAAGGTCGACACCGCCAAGCTGGAGGACGTGGTCGGCCAGTTCGACCCGCAGAACCCCGAGCAGCTCCAGGACGCGCTCCAGCAGGGCATGTTCCAGCCGGAGGACACCCCGGAGCAGAAGGCGGCCCTGGCCCGTCTGGAGACGGCTCTGGCGCTCGTGGAGGGCTGGGTGGACGCGGTGGTCCACGCGGCCGCCAAGCCCCGTCTGTCGTCCGCGGACGCGCTGCGCGAGACGCTGCGCCGCCGGCGTGCCTCGGGCGGCCCCGCCGAGCAGACCTTCGCCACGCTGATCGGCCTTGAGCTGCGCCCGCGCCGGCTGCGGGACGCCTCCCGGCTGTGGGCCTCGCTCACGGACGCGCGCGGTGTCGACGGCCGTGACGGTCTGTGGGCCCACCCGGACATGCTGCCGACCGCGTCCGACCTGGACGACCCGGACGGCTTCGTGCACCGCGAGCAGCTCGACTTCTCCGAGCTGGACAAGATGCTCGGCGAGGCGGCGGACGGCAAGCCCGACCTGAAGAAGAAGGACGACGACACCGAGTGAGCCTGCACGACGAAGCGGTCCTCGTGCTCAAGGGGTACGAGGACCAGGAGGAGCTGCGCCAGGCCTACCTGGACCATCTCGCGGCCCACCCGGACGGCGTGTGGAAGTCCTGCGAGGCGGGGCACATCACGGCGAGCGCCCTGGTGATCGACCCGTCACGGGGACAGGTCCTGCTCACCCTCCACAAGAAGTTGCGGATGTGGCTCCAGATGGGCGGTCACTGCGAGCCGGCCGACCCGTCCCTGGAGGCGGCCGCCCTGCGCGAGGCGACGGAGGAGTCGGGCGTCGCGGGACTGGCCCTGCTGCCCGGCGGCCCGGTCCGCCTGGACCGGCACCCCATCCCGGCGCCCTGTCACCGGCACTTCGACGTCCAGTACGCCGCCCTCGCCCCGGCGGGCGCCGTGGAGGCGATCAGCGAGGAGTCCCTCGACGTGCGCTGGTTCGCCTACGACGAGGTCGCGGGCGTGGCGGACGAGTCCGTCGTACGCCTGCTGGAAGCGACGCGCGCGAGGCTCTGAGCGCCCTCTCGGCGCATGGCGCACGGGCAGGGGCGCCCGCTGGTGCGGGGGCGTGTTCAAGGGGCGCCCTGCCACGGCGGGGCGCATGGGTAAGGGGCGCCCGGCAATGGCGGGCGCCCCTTACGCATGCCTAGCTGTTGCTGCCCCCGAGGGAGTTGCCGCGCATGCCGAACTGGCCGAGCACCCCGCCGTTGCGCATGCCCTGCGGCGGCAGCAGCTCGCTGGGCTGGACCAGGACGTGGCCGGTGCCGCCGAAGTGCATCTCCCAGCCCTCGCCGGTGGTGCCCCTGCGGCGCCACACGCCCGAGGTGGAGGTGGGCGCCTGGAGCTGGGTGCGCAGGGACGTGGACCAGGCGATGACGGCGTCGGAGTCGACGCAGACGTTCTTGTCCGGTCCCACCTCGAGGACCAGCGGTTCGCCCGAGGTCATCAGCACGACCTGACCGGAGCCGGACAGCTCCAGGTTGTAGGCACCCGCGGCGGCCACCTCGACGGCGCTGTCCACGGCGACGATGCCGACGCCGAGGGAGCCGTCGAAGGCGAGGACGTAGGAGCTGTCGACGGTGATGCCGCGGCCGACCTCCATGATGTGCAGGTGCTGGGCGAGGTTCGCCAGGTAGACGATGCCGTTGCCCTTGCAGCGCATGAGGTCCAGGCCCTCGCCGGTCATCCGCTCGACGTTGCGCCAGCTGCGGTTGCGGTACTGGCTGTCGAACTCGACCTGCCCCTCGAAGGCCACCATGGCGCCCTGCCGGGCGAGGACGGGGCTGCTGCCCTGGGTGACGTCGGTCTTCAGGAGCTGCGGGTTCTGGAGGGTGTAGCGCCCGGTCGACTCGACCGGGACGTGTGCGAAGAGTGTGCTGTGCATGGTGCTAGGTGCTCCCCTCAGCCCCGGATCTTGAATCGGTCGCCGGTGTCCTCGCTCGGCTGGACGACCACGAAGCCCTGCCCCTTGAAGCCGATCTGGAAGGCCTCGCCGCTGCCGCGTCCGATCAGGGCGCTCGCCTTGATGGTGCGGCGGGCCTTCATCTCCAGGCCGGTCGTCCAGGCGACGAGCGCGTCCGGGTCGACGTACGTCTCGCGTTCGGCGCAGTCCAGGGCCATCGGGATGCCCCGGCTGACCAGGGCGACCCAGCCGGTGCCCTTGATGACGAGGTTGGTCAGGCCGGAGCCGGAGAGCTTCGCGAGCCCCTTGACCGGCTCGATGGCCAGTTCCAGCGAGGCGTCGCAGGCCAGCAGGGTGGCGCCGTTGACCGAAAGGGCCTCGCCGTTCAGGTGCAGGACGAGGATGTCGCCGCCGTAGTCGGCGAGGTACAGGTCGCCGTCGCCGCGGGCCAGCATCAGCCGGCCGCCTTCGCCGGTGACCATCTCCTCCGCCGAGCGGCGCAGGCTCGCGGGCGCCCCGTCGAACTGCACATAGCCGTCGTAGGCGATCATCGAGCCGGCCTTCGCGATCAGGTCCTGTCCGGTGACCATGGTGACCTTGAGCGTCTTGGAGCTGTGCACACTCATGCGGACGCCGGTCGCGGCGGCGCGGTGCGCACTCAGAGTCTGGGAGTCCATGGCCTCACACCTCGAAGGGCTGTACGACGACGAAGTTGCCGGGGGCGCCGCGGAACTGGAGGTTCACGGCCTCGGTGGTCTGCCGGGCGTACCCGGAGCGGCGCAGCCTGAGCGAGGTCGTGGTGACCGCCTGGGCACCGGCGGACCAGGCGATGACGGCGTTGCCGTCGACATAGGTGGCCGCGCCGACGGGCAGGACGACGGGCACGCCGCGGGTCTTGACGACGACCGCGCCTGTGCCGGAGAAGAGCATGCTGAAGAAGCCTCCGCCGGGCAGTCCCGCGCCCTCGATGCGGCGGACCTCGGTCTCCAGGGTCTCGTCGAAGGCCAGCACGCCCTGGGCGCTGGTGTAGAGCTGCTCGCCCTGGAGGCGGATCACGAAGACCCTGCTGGCCTCGTCGGCGAGGAACACCTCGCCGTTGCCGGTGCAGCGCATCAGGGACATGCCCTGTCCGGTGAGCGCGCCGGTGAGCTTGCCGAGCAGGCCGGAACCCTTGTGGGCGAAGTCGATGTCGCCCTGGTAGGCGACCATGCTGCCCTGCTTGGCGAGGATGGGCGCGTCCTTGGTGAGGGTGGCCCGGACCAGGTTGGCGTTCTGCTCCGTCCAGCGGTCGCCGACGGGCGCTTCCGCGTACTTCGTCAGGACGACCCGGACGTTGGCCTCGGGCGGCACGGGGGCGAGCTGGGTGCCGCCGCCGAAGGGCTGCGCCTGGCCCGGGAAGGCTCCCGGCGCGCCGGGGGGCGCGAACTGGCCGGGGACGGCGCCCGGCGGCGTGAACTGACCCGCGGGTGCCCCGGGAGGCGCGTACTGACCCCCCGGAGGGGCTCCGGGCGGTGTCGGGGTCTGCCCCGGAGGAGTGAACATCTGCGGGCTCGTCGGCGCGGCGGGCGCGGGCGGGGCGGGCGCGGCGGGCGCGGGCGTCGGAGCGGGGTGGACGGACGGGGCGGGCGCGGGAGCCTGCGGCGCGCCGAACGAAGGGGCCGGCGTGGGAGCCTGCGGCGCGCCGAACGAAGGAGCCGGGGCACTCGTCTGCGCGGGCGGGGCGAAGGCCGGCGCCTGGGACTGAGCCGGTACGGCGGGCTGCTGGGGCGCGGCCGCGGGCTCCTCCTCGGCGACCTCGCCGCCGAAGTTCTTCAGCAGCGCCTCCAGACCGCCGTCGAAGCCCTGGCCGACCGCGGCGAACCGCCAGACGTCCTTCAGGTAGAGGTCGCCCACCATCACGGCCCGCTCGGTCGAAAACTCGCTGCCGTCGAACGGGTACCGGGCCACTTCCTCGCCACCGGCGACGATCCGGAGGTAGCCGGGGGCGATCTGCGACATCTGGCCGGCGCCGTCGATCGTCGCCGTGAACGACAGCTTCTTGATCTGCGGCGGAATCCGGTCGAGCGTGACCCGGAACGACTCCGTGTCGCCCGACTGCGCGCCCAGGAGCTGGATGGAGTCCTCGGGGGACTTGGGCTGGTTGAAGAAGATGAAGTACCGGTCGTCCGAGAGCCGTTCGTCGGCGTCGAGGCCGAAGCAGCTGATGTCGAAGGTCAGTCCGGGGCCCGAGATCTGTACGCCTACGTACAGGTCCGTGCCCGCGGTCAGGTCACTGATCTTGGCCTTGTGGCCGCGTTGGAATTCCCTGGCCATGCGTAACGACCGTCCCCCATCCCGAATGCGAGTGCGTCGCGACAGGCTAACGGCAAACTCGGACACCGGCGGAGGTCGGTACAGATCCGGTACAAAAACACGTTCGGGTCGTCGGTCACTCTCCGCCGACGCCCGGGAGGTGCGGCAACCGGTCGGCGGCGACCACGCCTTCGAGATAGCCCTTGGCCCGCTCGGTGCGCGGATAGGCCTCCAGCAACCGCCAGAAACGGGGACCGTGTCCGGGCACGAGCAGATGCGCGAGCTCATGGAGCAGGACATAGTCGACGACGTACTCCGGCATGCCCTGGAGCCGGTGCGAGAGCCGAATGCTGCCCTCGGACGGAGTGCACGAACCCCAGCGGGTGTTCTGATTGGTGACCCAGCGGACCGAGGCGGGCCGCGCCCGGCCGTCGAAGTACTGGGCCGACAGCCGCCGCGCGCGCTCGACGAGCTCGGTGTCGCCGAGGACCCGCTTGCTCTCCTGGGCGGCCAGCTTGGCGAGCATGACGTTCACCCAGCGCTGCTCCTCCGCCTCGGACATCCGGGCAGGGATGAGCACGACGGTGCGATCGCCCTCGCGGTACGCGGAGACCGTCCGGCGTCGACGGCTGCTCCTGCGCACCTCGATCGCGCTCGCCCCCGAGCCGCTCGGCGGCTGGCTCGTCGTGCTGCGCTGTGGCGTTCCGGCGCTGTGCAGTGGGTCGGCGGGCACGCCCCGACGTTACCCGCTGCACACGGGGGAAGTCCCGACTCCGGGACGGTTCGGTTTCGATCGCCCACCATGCGTCTGATTTGTACGACGAATGGTCCCCACCTGTGGACAACTTTCGGCACTCGTCCGCCGGGTCCGGGCATGCTGGCAGCGCCGCCCCGGCCGCGACCGACCGTCGCCCGGGCCACCGCGGCGGACGGGGACGTTCTACGAGGGCTACGGGGGCCTGTCATGCAAGCAGTGGTTCCGCTCGAGCACACCATGGTGCCGCGGATGAAGCCCGCGCTCCGGCGCGGCTGGCGCGACCTCGACACCGTGCAGTTCGGGATGACCCCGGCGCACGCGCTGACGCTGGGTCCGGTCGACACGGCGACGGGCAGCTTCCTCGACCTGCTCAACGGCACGCGCGGTCTCCCGCTGCTGCGGGAGGAGGGACGCCGGATGGATCTGCCCGACGGCCACGTCGACACCCTGGTGGGGCGGCTGGCGAGGGCCGGGCTCGTCGACGACGCGCGGGGCGGGGGGCCGGCCGCGGACGCGCTGCGGGAGAAGAAGGACGTCCTCGACCGGCTGGCGCCCGACCTGGCGTCCCTCTCGCTGACCACCTCGGAGCCGGGTGACGCGATGAGGCTCCTGGCGGCCCGCCGCTCACTGCGCGTGCAGGTCAGGGGTGCCGGCCGGGTGGGCACGACGCTGGCCGCGCTGCTCTCGGGCGCCGGTGTCGGGGAGGTCGACGTGCGGGACGGCGGCCGGGTCGAACCGGGGGACGTCGCCCCGGGCGGGCTCCCCGCCGCTTCCATCGGCGACCGCAGGGACACCGCCGCACGCCGGGCGGTGTCCGCGGCGAGTCCGGGACGCCCGCCGCGACACGGTTCCCGGGCCGCGCCGGCGGCGGACTCCCCCGGGTTCTCCCTGGTCGTCCTCGCCCCGCGCGACGACGTCGACGTCCACGCGCCCGCCCCGGCCGCCGGTGAGCCCCTCGTCCGGTCCGGGACACCTCATCTGTACGCCGGTGTGGTCGAGGCGACGGGAGTGGTCGGCCCGCTCGTCCTGCCGGGCGAGACGGGCTGCGCGGGGTGCCTGCACGAGGCACGGACCGACCGTGACCCGGCCTGGCCCCGACTGGTGGCCCAGTGGCGTTCGGGCGGCCGCCGGCTTCCGGCCCGCCCCTGTGACCTGGCCCTGGCCACGACGGTCGCCGGGCTCGCGGCCGCGCACGCCCTCGCCTTCCTCGACGGCCGTGTCCCGTCGAGCGCGGGCGCCCGCTGGGAGGTCTCGCTGCCCGGTCTGACCTGGCACGCGCGGCCGGTCCCGCCGCATCCCGCCTGTGCGTGCGGGGCTGCGGAGAAAGGTAAGGGAGAACACACCTCCAAGGAGGAGGCTCGGCACGAGACAATGGCGGAGCAACGGTCGTCGGAGGAGTGGTGCCGTAAGGCAACCGCGCCACGGCCGCCTGTGACCTGGAGGGCGCATGTCTGATCTTCCCCGGAAGGCGGTCACCCGGACCGCCAAGCTCGCCGCGCTCCCGCTCGGCTTCGCCGGGCGGGCCACCTGGGGACTCGGCAAGCGGATCGTGGGCGAGTCCGCGGAGATCGTCGGCCGCGAGCTGCAACAGCGCACCGCGGACCAGTTGTTCAAGGTGCTCGGGGAGCTCAAGGGCGGGGCCATGAAGTTCGGCCAGGCCCTGTCCGTCTTCGAGTCGGCGCTCCCCGAGGAGGTCGCGGGCCCCTACCGCGCCGCCCTGACCAAGCTCCAGGAGGCGGCGCCCCCGATGCCGACCCGCACGGTGCACGCGGTGCTGGCGGAGCGGCTGGGCGAGGACTGGCAGGAGCTGTTCGCCGAGTTCGACGACAAGCCCTCCGCGGCGGCGTCGATCGGCCAGGTGCACCGGGCCGTCTGGCACGACGGGCGCGAGGTGGCGGTCAAGGTCCAGTACCCGGGGGCCGGTGAGGCCCTGCTGTCCGACCTGAACCAACTGGGGCGCTTTGCGCGCCTGTTGGGGCCGCTGGTCCCCGGCATCGACATCAAGCCCCTCATCGCCGAGCTGCGCGACCGGGTCTCGGAGGAGCTCGACTACGGCCTGGAGGCGCAGGCCCAGCAGGCCCATGCCGAGGAGTTCGCGGACGATCCGGACGTCGTGGTGCCGGCCGTGGTCCACCAGAGCGACCAGGTCCTGATCACGGAGTGGATCGAGGGCGTCCCCCTGTCGGAGGTGATCTCGGACGGCACTCAGGAGCAGCGCGACCGTGCCGGGCAACTCCTGGCCCGGTTCCTCTTCTCCGGCCCGGCCCGCACCGGCCTGCTGCACGCCGACCCGCACCCGGGCAACTTCCGGCTCCTGCCGGGCGGTCCCGACGGCGAGGACGACTGGCGCCTGGGCGTCCTGGACTTCGGCACGGTCGACCGGCTCGCGGGCGGTCTGCCGGAGACCATCGGCACCTGCCTGCGCATGACGCTGGACGGTGAGGCGGAGGCTGTCTACGAACTGCTCTGCGTGGAGGGCTTCGTGAAGGAGTCCATAGAGCTGGACCCGGACGCGGTCCTCGACTACCTCCTGCCGATCATCGAACCGGCCGAAGTCGAGGAGTTCACCTTCACCCGGGGCTGGATGCGCAGCCAGGCCGCCCGGATCGCCGACCCCCGCTCCCCCGCCCACCAACTGGGCAAACAGCTCAATCTGCCTCCGGCGTACCTGCTGATCCACCGGGTCACCCTGAGCACCATCGGTGTCCTGTGCCAACTGGGCGCGACGGTCCGGCTGCGCGAGGAACTGGAGGAGTGGCTGCCGGGCTTCCTGCCGGAGGGGGAAGGGGACGAGCCGGAAGCGGCGGCGGAGGCGTGAGCCGGACCGGTCTACCACCAGGCCGAGTCGAGCCGCCCCTCGATGGCTCTGAGGTTCTCCCGGGCGCACGTGTCGCAGAAGTACTGGCGGACGCCGTTCTCCACGGAGCAGGTCCAGGTGGGCTGTGAGCCCTCGGCCCGGGTGCCGCAGCGGGCGCACACGAGGGGCTCCGGCTCGTCGTCGCCGTCGTCTCCGGGAGGACTCGTCACCCGCCGACGATAACGCCGTGTCCGGGGTCCGGCGCGCACAAACGCACCGCGGGGGCCGGTCCGTTCGGACGGACCGACCCCCGCGTGGCACTACCGGGTCGTGCTATCGGGTCGTGTTACTGCATGACGGCCATGGCGAGCGCACGGCGAGCACGCAGGGAGGCGCGCTCGGCCCGGCGCTGCATCCGGCGAGCGGTGGCCAGGCGGAGCGCCCGGCGTTCCTGCTCGGCCTCGTGCAGCCGGTCGCGCATATGCGCGCGAGCCAGGGCTTCTGGGATGAGTTGCATCTCTCGGGTCCTGTTCTGACGCGAGTCGCTCGCGTCGGTGGTGGTGAAGTCTGGGATCGCGGAGCCGGCGGGCTCGCTGGTGGACGGCTTCATCGGGGCCTGCTTCGTGGGGTCGTTCGTGAGGGGGCGGTCGATCGTTCCTGCGGTGTTCATGCCGTGACCGGGTTCTTGCGCGGGCGGCCACGCGGCCGCTTCCGGGCGACGACGACACCCTGGACGAACAGCTCTCCACCCCAGACGCCCCAGGGCTCACGCCGCTCCTTGGCGCCGGCGAGGCAGGCCTCCATCAGCGGGCAGGTGCGGCAGAGGGACTTGGCGTACTCGACGTCGGCCGGCGACTCGGCGAAGAAGACCTCCGGGTCGTAGGAACGGCAGGGGACGGGTACGCCGAGGTTCTCGATGGCGTCGTCGAGCGCGGTGAGCGCGGTGAGCGGGATCAAGGTGGAGTCCTCCGTGAGGCCGGGCGGGGGGATCGTTTCGGAAGGCGGTACGGACGGGGCGTGCGCTTCGAGTTGCACGGTTCGTCTTCCTCGTCTGTTCGGTCCGGCCCTGTGGGACCGGTGGTCGCTTGGTACCGGGTTCTTTTCTTGTCCCGAGGCCCCTTCGCTCCGCTCTCCCCGTTCGGGGAAAACAGAAGGGCCGCGGATCCCGGATGGGGTTCCGCGGCCCTGAAGGCGCCGGCCTGATCGGCGATCAGGCTGGATCACTCCAGGGTTCTGGCCCACGGAAGGCCCACATCTGGTGGTGCTGCGTCGTCTGCTTCCGGAATCCGGCACCGGCCGCCGCAAAGGCATAGGCGTGCGCCTGTGCCACTACTGCTTCCAGTGCCTTCGTCGGTCGCTCATTGCGCTCACGGACGGGAAGGACCGCGAGAGACACGGAGGACGCCGGACGGACGGCAGGAATGCCGGACAGACCGGTGCCCAGGTTCGAAACGCCGAGCATGCACGCGGAGACGACCGAGGGATCGGTCATTTTGGCGGTGCTGATGGCCTTGCGGCTGATGATGCTGATCACTTCAATCGCCTCCTCTCGGCGTCTTCGGGGACGGCGGCGCGAACCGCTGTCCGACGGAAATGCAAGTAGAACACGGAATCGGGGCCTCCGAGAAGGCCTCCGTCCCCGTGGCTAAGAACCTATGGGGATTGCCGGGGCATGCGCAAACTATTTTTTCGACGAGTTGGAATCAGTCCTCGTCCTCTTCTTCCGTGACCTCCTGGCCTGCGCAGATGGCCAGCACATCCGCTCCGTAGCGGTTGAGCTTGCGCCGACCGACGCCCGGGATCCGCGCCAGCCCGTGCTCGTCGTCGGGCACCGCCTCGGCGATCGCCATCAGGGTCTTGTCCGTGAAGACGCAGAAGGCCGGCTGTCCGCTGCGCTGCGCCTGTACGGCACGCCACTCGCGCAGCCGCTCATAGAGCCCCTCGTCCATGTCGGAGGGACAGTCCTCGCAACGCATGAGCTTCAGCTCGCCCGCGTCGGTGAGCGTGCGCCCGCACACCCGGCAGCGCGCCGGGGTGCGCTGGGTGCGTCTGGGAGCGACACCGACAGCGCTGGTGAAGCCGCGCTCCACGCCTCCGGGACCGCCGCCCGCGGTGCGCCCCGTGGTGGCGGTGGAGCCGGGGCGCAGCCCGTCGAGGAAGCGGCTGGGGCGGCGGTTGGGCCTGCCGCCGGGCGAGCGGGAGAGCGACCAGGAGACGTGGAGGCGCTCGCGGGCGCGGGTGACACCGACGTAGAGGAGCCGGCGCTCCTCCTCGATCTGCTCGTCGGTCCTGGCGTAGGTGATCGGCATCATGCCCTCGGCCACCCCGACCAGGAAGACCGCGTCCCACTCCAGGCCCTTGGCCGAGTGCAGGGAGGCGAGGGTGACGCCCTCGACGGTCGGGGCGTGCTGGGCGCCGGCCCGCTCGTCGAGTTCGGCCACCAGGTCGTTCAGGGTGACGCCGGGGCGGGCGGCGGCGAAGTCCTGCGCGAGGTTCACCAGGGCGGCCAGCGACTCCCAGCGTTCCCTGACGGCCCCGGAGCCGGCCGGCGGTTCCGTGGTCCACCCCTCGCCCGACAGGACGGCACGCACCTGGGAGGGCAGGTCGACGGCGTCGTCCAGCTGTGAGTCGTTGCCGCCGAAGCGGGCCGCGCCCCGGAGGTTGACGATGGCCCTGCGCACCTCGGGCCGGTCGAAGAACCGCTCGGCGCCGCGGAGCTGGTAGGGCACCCCGGCGTCGGCGAGGGCCTGTTCGTAGGTCTCGGACTGGGAATTGGTGCGGAACAGGACGGCGATCTCGCTGGCCCGGACGCCCGAGTCCATGAGTTCCCGGATGCGGCGGGCGGCGCCCTCGGCCTCGGCGGGCTCGTCGGTGTACTCGGTGTAGACGGGCTCGGGGCCGGGCCGGCGCTGGGAGATCAGTTCCAGCCGGTGGTCGGCGGCGCGGCCGCGGGCCTGGGCGAGCAGGCCGTTGGCGAGATGGACGACCTGGGGGGTGGAGCGGTAGTCGCGGACCAGCTTGACGACGGTGGCCCCGGGGTGGCGGGTGCGGAAGTCGAGCAGGTGGTCGGGGGTTGCGCCGGTGAACGAGTAGATCGTCTGGCTGGCGTCGCCCACGACGCACAGGCTGTCGCGCTGCCCGAGCCACAGCTCCAGCAGACGCTGCTGGAGCGGGCTGACGTCCTGGTACTCGTCGACGACGAAGTGCTGGTACTGGGAACGGACCTGTTCGGCGATGTCGTGCCGGTCCTGGAGGATGGCGACGGTCAGCAGCAGGACGTCCTCGAAGTCGATGACGGCCCGGTCCCGCTTGAGGTCCTCGTAGGCGGCGTAGAGCTGGGCGATCTCGGCCGCGGCGCGCGGGGTCTCCCGGCCGGCCTTCGCGGCTGCGAGGGCGTAGTCGGACGGCACGGTCTGGGTGACCTTGGACCACTCGATCTCGCCGGTGACGTCCCGCAGCTCGCCCCGGTCGAGGCGGATGCGGCAGGCGGCGGCCGCGTCGGCGACGAGCTGGATCTTGCGGTCGACGAGCCGGGGCATGGAGCCACCGACTGCTTTCGGCCAGAAGTACTGGAGCTGCCGGAGGGCCGCCGAGTGGAACGTGCGCGCCTGGACGCCCGTGGCGCCGAGCTGGCGCAGCCGTCCGCGCATCTCCCCGGCGGCGCGGTTGGTGAAGGTGACGGCGAGCACGCTGGAGGGCTGGAGGATTCCGGCCCGCACCCCGTAGGCGATGCGGTGGGTGATCGCCCGGGTCTTGCCGGTGCCGGCGCCCGCCAGCACGCACACCGGTCCGTGCAGGGCGGTGGCCACCTCGCGCTGCTCGGGGTCGAGCCCTTCGAGCACCGCGTCGGCCGAGTCCGGTGTGCGCGGGAAGAGCGTGGAGTGCGTTGCTGCTGTCACACCGCCATGCTGCCAGGTCGGCGGAGGCGGACGAGCCGGTTGTCCACAGGCGGGCAGCCGCAGTCGTACTAATGCGGCAGGCGTCACCCGGCCGGCACCCCGGTACGGGAATGGCGGCTCGGTCGCATGCGTTCCCCCATCGGACGACCTCTCCCCCGAGCCACCGAAGGAGCGCGCGAGACATGCAGGGCACTGTGACGATGTACAGCACCACCTGGTGCGGTTACTGCCAGCGGCTGAAGAAGCAGCTGGACCGCGAGGGCATCGCGTACACCGAGATCAACATCGAGCAGGACCCGGAGTCCGCGGCCTTCGTGGAGAAGGCGAACGGCGGGAACCAGACCGTGCCGACCGTGCTCTTCGCCGACGGTTCGACGCTGACGAACCCGTCGCTGGCGCAGGTGAAGCAGAAGATCAGCGCGTAAGCGCCGCGGTCGTCGAGGCGGTTCCCGAGCAAGTTCGGGAACCGCCTTTTCGTGTGCCGTCCTCTCAGACGAAGCTCCTGGTCGGCAGCGGCTTGCCGTACCAGAGCTCGATCAGGCGGGCCGCGATCGAGATGCCGTACGGCGGCAGGACCTCGCCGGACTCGAAGGCGGTCTGGAGTTCGTCGCGGGAGAACCAGCGGGCCTCGTGGATCTCGTCGCCGTCGACGTCGATGTCGGTGGAGGTGGCGCGGGCCATGAAACCGAGCATCAGGCTGGAGGGGAACGGCCAGGGCTGGCTGGCGACGTACTCGACCGGGCCGACGGTGATGCCGGCCTCCTCGAAGACCTCGCGCCGCACCGACTGCTCGATGGACTCGCCCGGTTCGACGAAGCCGGCCAGGGTCGAGAAGCGGCCCTCGGGCCAGTGCACCTGGCGGCCGAGCAGGATGCGGTCCTGGTCGTCGGTGACGGCCATGATCACGGCGGGGTCGGTGCGCGGGTAGTGCTCGGCGCCGCAGGCGGGGCAGCGGCGGATGTGGCCGGCCGCGGCGATGACGGTGCGCTCGCCGCAGCGGGAGCAGAAGCGGTGGGTGCGCTGCCAGTTCTCCAGGCCGACCGCGTGCACCATCAGGCCCGCGTCGCGCGCGGACAGCAGCAGGCCGGCCTCGCGCAGACCGGCGGGGCGCGCCGACTGGTCGATGCGGCCCGGCAGGGCGTCCTTCTGGAGGGCGAAGTAGCGGACGCCGTCCTCGTCGATGCCGAGGAAGTAGCGGTGCGCCTCGGTGAGCGGGGCCTCGAAGGACGGGGTCATGACGAGTTCGGTGCGGCCGTCCGCCGTCTCGTCTATGAGGACCTGACCGCCGGAGACCACGAAGCAGCGGGTGGTGGGGTGGCTCCACGCCGCCGCGAGCCAGGCCTCGTCGAGCCGGTGGTGCGCGGCGCGGTCGATGCCGCTGGGGGCGGTGAGCGAGACGGGACGGTCGGCGGTGTGGTCGGTCCAGGTGGTCACGGGTGCTTCCAACTCCCCCGGGTGCAGCGGATTGTTTCGGCGGGCGGTTCGGCGGGACGTGCGGCGCGGGGCGGCCGGTCCGGCGGGGCTTCGCGCGGCGGCCCTTTCAGTGTGCCCCGCGCGCGTCGCCGGTCCGGGTGGCGCGAGGCGGTCAGGGCGCGTGGCTCCAGTGCTCGGCGAGATCACCCCACAGGTACGCGGCGGTCTCGACGCCCTTGAGCAGCAGATCGAGCTCGACCTTCTCGTTCGGTGCGTGCCAGCCGTCGGAGGGGACGGAGATGCCGAGGAACAGCACGGGTGCGCCGAGGACCTCCTGGAGGTCGGCGGCGGGGCCGGAGCCGCCCTCGCGGGTGAAGCGGACCGGCTTGCCGAAGGCGCGGCCCATGGCCCGTACGACGGACTGGAGGGCCGGGTGGTCCAGCGGGGTCAGGCACGGGCGTGTGGCGGCGGCGAAGACGATCTCGTGCCGGATCCCGGCGGGCACCTGTTCGGCGGCCCAGTCGCGGACGGCCTTCTCGATGTGGCCGGGGTCCTGGCCGGCGACCAGCCGGAAGGAGAGCTTGACCATGGCGGAGGACGGGACGATCGTCTTGCTGCCGGGGCCCTGGTAGCCGCCGCCGATGCCGTTGACCTCGGCGGTGGGGCGGGCCCAGACGCGTTCCAGGGTGGTGTGTCCGGCCTCGCCGTGGGTGGCGTGCGACTTGGCGGTGCGCAGCCACTGCTCCTCGTCGAAGGGCAGCTCGGCGAAGAGCTCGCGCTCACGGTCGGTCAGCTCCACGATGTCGTCGTAGAAGCCGGGGACCGCCACGCGCGCGTGCTCGTCGTGCAGGGCGGCGACGAGGCGGGCGGCCGCCGTGGCGGGGTTGGGGACGGCTCCGCCGAACGAGCCGGAGTGGATGTCCTGGTCGGGTCCGTACAGCCGGATCTCGCACTCGGCGAGGCCGCGCATGCCGGTGCACACGGTGGGGGTGTCCTCGGACCACATTCCGGTGTCGGAGACGATCACGGCGTCGGCGGTGAGCCGCCGCGCGTGCTTCTCGACCAGCGCGCGGAAGTGCGGGGAGCCGGACTCCTCCTCGCCCTCGACGAGCAGCTTCAGGTGCACCGCCGGGGCGGTGCGGCCGATGGCGGCGAGGTGGGCGCGGACGCCGAGGGTGTGGAAGAAGACCTGGCCCTTGTCGTCGGCGGCCCCGCGCGCGTAGAGGCGGTTGCCGCGGACGACGGGCTCGAAGGGGTCGCTGTCCCAGCCGTCCTCGCGGGCGGCGGGCTGGACGTCGTGATGGCCGTAGACGAGGACCGTGGGCGCCGCGGGGTCGTCGGCGGGCCACTCGGCGAAGACGGCGGGCGCACCCGGGGTCTCCCAGACCTCGGCGGTGGGGAAGCCGGTCTCGGTGAGCTTGGCGGCGAGCCAGTCGGCGCTGCGGCGTACATCGGGTGCGTGGTCGGGCTGGGCCGAGACGGACGGGATGCGCAGCCAGGCGGCGAGGTCGTCGAGGAAGGCGGCGCGGTGCTGCTCGATGTACGTACGGACAGCGCTGTCCGCCGGGGTCTGGCTCATGGTCATGAGCCTATCGGCCCGCACCGACATCCTCGTTGGGCGGTTCCTCACAGTTTGCTTGCCCGGAGCCGTCGGCTCGCCCTGCCGGGCCCTGGGTGAACAGCCGCTCCAGGGCGGCCCGGTCCGGCAGGTTCCCGGGCCGCACGACCTCTCCGGTGCGGACGTACAGGAACGCCGCCGTGACCGATTCCACAGGCACGCCCTGCCGCTCGGCCCAGGCCAGCCGGTACACGGCGAGCTGGAGGGGGTCGGCGGTGCGGGTGCGGCTGGTCTTCCAGTCGACGATCTCGTACGTCGTGGTGTCCCCGTCGCTCTCCCGGTACACGGCGTCGATACGGCCCCGGACCACGCGGCCTGCGATGGCGAGCTGGAAGGGCGTCTCCAGGCGGTAGGGCGTGCGGTGGGCGTACTCGGTGCGTTCGAAGGCGTCCTTGAGGGCTTCGAGGTCGCGTTCGTCGGCGATCTCGGCGTCGCCGCCGGGCAGGTCGTCCGGCTCCAGCATGGGCAGGGTCAGGGCCTCGAAGCGGGCCTCCACCCAGGCGTGGAAGCGGGTGCCCTGGCGTGCGGCGGGTTGCGGGGGGCGCGGCATGGGGCGCGCGAGTTCCTGCGCGAGCCCGTCGGGGTCGGCGGCCAGGCGGAGCACCTGGGTCGCGGTGAGCGAGGCGGGCAGGGGCACGTCGGTGACGGCTTCCCGGGCGCGCAGGAGTTCGCCGGTGAGGGCGTCGAGGTCGCGGTCCCAGGAGGCGATGGCGCGGGCTTCCTCGGGGGTGAGGGATTCCCGCTCAACTGGGTGGGGCCGGGCCGGCGGGGTGGCCGGCTGCGGGGCCCTGGCCTGGTGCGGGACGGCCGGGCGGGCCGGGGTGAAGGTGTCCCAGTCCTCGGCGACGTCCTCCCCGGCGATCTCGTCCTCGTAGGGGGGCTCCTCGGGGTACGGCGGCTCCTCGGCGTACGGCGGCTCGTCGTCCGGCGGTGGGGGCCAGTCCGGGTCGTCGTGGCTGTCCGGGTCGTGCACGGCCGCGGGGTGGGTGTCCGTGTGGGCGGCGAGGGCCTCCAGGTGGTCCAGGACCGTCTGGGCGGCGGCCCGGCGCCGGGCGAGGGCCCTGTCGTCCAGCGGCAGGGGCCAGACCTGGTCCTCGGTCCGGCTGTGCAGGGCGGGGTTCTCCTCGTCCTCGGCGGGCTCGTCGGCCCACGCCTCGATCTCGCCGTGACCGGCCGTGCAGTGGTCGTGCAGGGCCCGAAGGAAGTCGGACGGTCCCCGCGGCTTCTTCTGGCTGGGCCCCCACCAGTGGCCGGAGCCGAGCAGGAGGGAGCGGGGCCGGGTGAAGGTGACGTAGCCGAGGCGGAGTTCCTCGGTGTGCTGGTGGTCCTTCATGGCCTCGTGGAAGGCCTTCATGCCGCGCGCGTCCCAGGAGTCGACGTCGGGGAGGGTGTCGCTGTCGCCGCGCAGCGCGTGCGGCAGCACCTTGCCCTGGGCGGTCCACTTCTCGCGTCCCTGACTGCTCGGGAACGTGCCGGTGACCAGGCCGGGGACGGCGACGACGTCCCACTCCAGGCCCTTGGACTTGTGCGCGGTGAGCACCTTGACGGTGTTCTCGCCGCCGGGCAGCGCGTTGTCGAGGCCCTTCTCGTACTGCGCGGCGGTGCGCAGGAAGCCGAGGAAGGCGAGGAGGGTCGCCTCGTTGTCCCCGGCCGCGAAGGAGGCGGCGATGTCGAGGAAGTTGGAGAGGGTCTCGCGGCGGCGGGCGGCCAGTGCGTGCGGGGACGCCGACAGTTCGACCTCCAGGCCGGTGACGGCGAGGACGCGGTGCAGGACGTCCATCAGGGGGTCGGCGAGCGAGCGGCGCAGATCGCGCAGTTCGGCGGCCAGGCGCGCGAACCGCACGCGCGCGTCCGGTGAGAAGGGCAGTCCGTCGTCGTCCTCGTCGTCGCTGTAGAGGGGCGTCTCCAGGAAGGTCTCCAAGGCGTCGGCGAGCGATATCACCTCGGCCGGGTCGACCCCCTCGACGGCCTCGGCGAGCCGGCGGTCGGGGTCGTCGCCGGCGTCCACGCGCGTGTGGGACACCAGACGCCGGGCGCGGCGGCCGAGGAGGGCCAGGTCGCGGGGGCCGATGCGCCAGCGGGGGCCGGTCAGCAGGCGGACCAGGGCGGCGTTGGCGCCGGGGTCCTGGAGGACCTCGCAGACGGCGACCAGGTCGGCGACCTCGGGCAGGTGCAGCAGGCCGGAGAGGCCGACCACCTCCACGGGGACGTCCCGCTCGACGAGGGCGCCCTGGATCTCGGCGAAGTCGGTCGCCGTGCGGCACAGGACGGCGATCTCGCCGGGCGCCTTCCCGGTCCGCACGAGATGGGCGATGGAGTCGGCGAGCCAGTCCATCTCCTCGGCGTGGGTGGGCAGCAGGGCGCAGCGCACCATGCCGTCGCGTTCGGCGCCGGGGGCCGGGCGGAGGGCCTCCACGCCCGCGTGCATGGCGCGCAGGGGTTCGGCGAGGCCGTTGGCGAGGTCGAGGAGGCGGCCGCCGCTGCGGCGGTTCTCGCTGAGGGACTGGCGGGTCGCGGGACGGCCGTCGGGGCGGGCGAAGTGCTCGGGGAAGTCGTCGAGGTTGGCGACGGAGGCTCCCCGCCAGCCGTAGATGGCCTGGCAGGGGTCTCCCACGGCGGTGACCGGGTGCCCGGTGCCCCCGCCGAACAGCCCCGCGAGCAGGACGCGCTGGGCGACCGAGGTGTCCTGGTACTCGTCGAGCAGCACCACCCTGAACTCGTCCCGCAGGACGCGGCCCACCTCGGGGATGCCCGCGAGGCGTGCGGACAGGGCGATCTGGTCGCCGAAGTCGAGCAGGTCGCGTTCGCGTTTGGCGGCGCGGTAGCGGACGACCAGGTCGGCGAGTTCACGGCGGGCGGCGGCCGCCTCGGGGACCTTGCGCAGGGCGTCGTTGGTGAGCTTGGCGCCCTGGAGGGTCAGCAGCAGCTCGGCGTCGTGGGCGCGCACCTGCTCGGGGCGGACCAGGTGCTCGGCGAGTTCGGCGTCGAGGGTGAGGAGGTCGCTGACCAGGTCGGCGAAGGAGCGGGTCAGGGCCGGGTAGGGGCCGGGGGCCTCGCGCAGCACGCGCGCGGCGAGCTGGAAGCGGGTGGCGTCGGCGAGGAGGCGGGAGGTCGGTTCGAGACCGATGCGCAGGCCGTGGTCGGTCAGCAGGCGGCCCGCGAACGCGTGGTAGGTGGAGATCACAGGTTCGCCCGGCGGGTTGTCCGGGTCGATGACGTCGGGGTCGGTGACGCCCGCCTTGACGAGCGCCTTGCGGACGCGTTCGGCCAGTTCACCCGCCGCCTTGTTGGTGAAGGTGAGGCCGAGGACCTGTTCGGGGGCGACCTGACCGGTGCCGACCAGCCAGACCACGCGGGCCGCCATCACCGTCGTCTTGCCCGAGCCGGCACCGGCCACGATCACCTGCGGGGCGGGCGGCGCGATGATGCAGGCCGTCTGCTCGGGGGTGAACGGGATACCGAGGAGCTCCTTGAGCTGATCGGGATCGGTGATACGGGCGGGCATGTCGCAGAGGCTAGCGGCGCGCACTGACAGCGGAGGACGAATCGCCCTCCGCTCCGGAAGATGCGCAGGTCAGCACACGTGGTGCGACTGGTCACACCGGCATGCTCACCTCACTCCACGACGTGCCGTCCCTCCGGCCGGACGCTGCACGAGGCCCGGAACGCGCAGTGGGCGCAGTGCTGGCCGGCGGTCGGCGTGAACCGTTCGTCGAGGACCTTGCCGGCCGCCGTGGCGAGCAGGTCACCGACCCACTCCCCCTCCAGCGGCTCCTGCGCCTGGACCTTGGGCAGGGTCTCGCCGCCGTCCCGCTTGGGGGCGCCCTGCCGCAGCTGGACGAGTTCGGCGCCGCCCGGCTCGGGCCGTACGCCGTCGAAGGCCTCGTCGACGGCGCCCTCGCGGACGGCGAGCTGGTAGACGGCGAGCTGGGGGTGGCGTTCCACGTCGGCGGAGCTCACGGGCTGCTTGCCGGTCTTGAAGTCGACGACGTACGCGCGTCCCTCGCCGTCGGCCTCGACGCGGTCCATCTGGCCGCGGATGCGCACCTCGACGTCGCCCGCCTCCAGGGTGACGTCGAAGTCGTGCTCGCTGGCCACCGGTGTGCGGCCGGTGCGGTCCATGACGTGCCACTTCAGGAAGCGTTCGAGCGCCACGCGCGCGTTCTCCTTCTCCTGCGCCGACTTCCAGGGCGCGTCGAAGGCGAGCGCGTTCCACACGGAGTCGAGGCGCTCCATGAGGACGTCGAGATCGGCCGGGGTGTGCCCGGAGGCGACCTCGTCGGCGAGGACGTGGACGACGTTGCCGAAGCCCTGGGCGACCGTGGCGGGCGCGTCGGCCTTCACCTCACGGCCCAGGAACCACTGGAGGGCACAGGTGTTGGCGAGCTGGTCGAGGGCGCTGCCGGAGAGCACGACGGGCTGGTCGCGGTTGCGCAGCGGCACCTTGGACTCGGTCGGCTCGAACATGCCCCACCAGCGGTAGGGGTGGGCCGAGGGGACGAGCGGGCGGCCGTCCTCGTCGGCGAGGGCGGCGAGCCGGGCCAGCCGGCGGGCGGCGGCCTCCCTCAGGGTGTCGGAGACACGCGGGTCGACGACGGTGGCGCGGAGCTCGGCGACCAGGGCGGCGACCGAGAGGGGGCGGCGCGGGCGGCCGGTCACGTCTTTGGGTTCGACGCCGAGTTCGGTCAGGAAGCGGGAAGGCTGGTCGCCGTCGTCGGCGGGCGCCTTCACCGCGGTGACGACGAGTCGCTCACGCGCACGCGTGGCGGCCACGTAGAACAGACGGCGCTCCTCGGCCAGCAGGGCGCCCGGGGTGAGCGGTTCGGCGAGTCCGTCGCGGCCGATGCGGTCGGCCTCCAGGAGGGAGCCGCGGCGGCGCAGATCGGGCCACAGGCCTTCCTGGACGCCGGCCACGACGACCAGCCGCCACTCCAGGCCCTTGGAGCGGTGCGCGGTCATGAGACGGACGGCATCGGGGCGCACGGCACGCCGGGTGAGGGTGTCGGCGGCGATGTCCTCGGCGTCGATCTCCTCCAGGAAGTTCAGGGCGCCGCGGCCTCCGGTGCGCTCCTCCGCGCGCGCGGCGGTCGCGAACAGCGCGCACACGGCGTCGAGATCCCGGTCCGCGTTGCGCCCCGCGGCCCCGCCGCGCCGGGCGGCCCGCTCCAGGCGCCCGGGCCACGGCGTGCCCTCCCACAGGTCCCACAGCGCCTCCTCGGCGCTGCCGCCGTTCGCGAGGCGCTGACGGGCCTTGTTGAGGAGCGCGCCGATCCGCTGGGCTCCGCGCGCGTACGCGGGGTCGTGCACGGTCAGCCGTTCCGGCTCGGCGAGGGCCCGCGCGAGCAGCACGTCGGAGGGCGGCGGCAGGGCGTTGCCCGCGGCCCGCTCCTCGTCCCGCAGGGCCCGCCCGAGGCGGCGCAGGTCGGCGGCGTCCATACCGGCGAGGGGGGAGGCGAGGAGCGTGAGGGCGGTCTCGGTGTCGAGCCAGGAGGTCTCCGCGGACGGTGCCGCGGAGGCTTCCACCGTGTCCGACGGCGGCTCCTCGGAAGGGGCCTCGTCCGCAGAGGCGGCCTCGTCGTCCGGCGGCCGCTCCTCGGGAGCAGCGTCCTCCTCAGGCCGTGCCTCGTCCGACCCCGCCGTCTCAGCCGGTACGGCACTGCCCGCCGCCTCCGCCGTCGCCACCGCCCGCAGGGCCGTCAGCAGCGGCGCCACCGCCGGTTCGTGACGCAGGGGCAGGTCGTCGCCGTCGATGTCGAGGGGTACGCCGGCCGCGGTGAGCGCGCGGCGGACCGTCGGGATCGTGCGGGAGCCCGCGCGGACCAGGACGGCCATCTCGCCCCACGGAACGCCGTCCTCCAGATGGGCCCTGCGCAGGATGTCCGCGATGTTGTCGAGCTCCGTGCCGGGGGTCGGGTAGGTGAAGACCTCGACGCGCCCGCCCTCGCGGACCGGGGCGAGCTCGCGGTGGGCGCGGACCTTCTCCGCCGGCAGCCGGGTCAGGGGCATGCGCTGGGTCACCAGGCGGGTCGCGGCCAGCAGGTCGGCGCCGGAGCGGCGGGAGGTGCGCAGGACCTCGACGGGCGCCGGCCGGCCGTCCGCGCGCGGGAATGCGTACGGGAAGTCGAGGATGCCGTTCACGTCCGCGCCCCGGAAGGCGTAGATCGACTGGTCGGGGTCGCCGAAGGCGACGAGGGTGCGGCCGCCGCCGGCCAGGGCGTGCAGCAGCCGTACCTGGGCCGGGTCGGTGTCCTGGTACTCGTCGACGAACACGGCGTCGTACTGGGCGGCGAGTCGCTCGGCGACCTCCGGGCGGCGGGCCAGGAGCACCGCGCGGTGGACGAGCTCGGCGTAGTCGAGGACGCCTTGGAGGTCGAGGACGTCGAGGTACTCGGCGAGGAAGGCGGCCGCGGCCCGCCAGTCGGGACGGCCGATACGGCGGGCGAAGGCGTCCAGGGCGGCGGGGCCGAGCCCCAGTTCGCGGCTGCGGGCAAGGACCGCGCGGACCTCGTCGGCGAAGCCGCGGGTGGTCAGGCAGGCGCGCAGTTCGTCCGGCCAGCGCACGTGCGCGAGGCCGAGCCGTTCCAGGTCGGGCTGGCCCGCGAGCAGTTCGCGCACGGTGACGTCCTGCTCGGGTCCGGACAGCAGGCGCAGCGGCTCCACGAACAGGTCGCTGTCCTGGTGGGCGCGGACCAGGGCGTAGCAGAACGAGTGGAAGGTCGTCGCCTGCGGGGCGCGTGCCGCTCCTATGCGCAGCGCCATGCGGTCGCGCAGTTCGACGGCCGCCTTGCGGCTGAACGTCAGCACGAGCACGCGCGCGGGGTCCCCTCCACGGGCGATTCGTGACGCCACCGACTCGACGAGCGTGGTCGTCTTCCCGGTGCCCGGACCTGCGAGAACGAGCAAAGGACCGCTCCCGTGCTCAACCACGGCGCGCTGTGCGGCGTCCAGACGAGGGGGATCCACGCGAGCCGGTGGGGTACGCACCAGTCGATAAGCGCCACGGGTCCCCTGTCGCACCTGGGAGTGCGACAGACGCCTGGTGGAGGAAGAGGAGCTCACGTGGTTCGCCGGTCCTGGTGGGTGTGCTGTCGGGCGGCCCGCCGCGCGTGGAGGGCGGTGGACGGGGGGTGAGGGGGACGCGTGCAGCCGACGCTACGCCGACGCCGAGTGCGGAAGCAGGGCTTCCGCTTCATCCCGGGCGTCCCGTGCGGCCCACGAGACGCTCGCGGCCCGTACGTCCCACACCCCTCGAACGTACGGCATGCCACAGACGTGCCGTGTTTCCCCCGTACGGGCCTCAGGGTGCTCCCCGGCCCGCGGGATGGCGGAAGCTGTCAGGTGTGACCCTCCGCCCGATCGCCGCCGTCCCAGCGGGCCCGTCTCATGTCCAGGCGCGGCAGATGGCCCTCGGCGGCCCTGCTCGCCTCCTTCAGGGGCGTGCCCTCGGCGCGGTACCGGTCCAGCGCCCGCAGTTCGTGCCCCGGGAGCAGGACGCCGTCCGCGCGGACCACCCGCCACCACGGCACGCCCCCGCCGTACAGCGCCATGACCCGGCCGACCTGGCGGGGTCCGCCCTCCTCCAGCCACTCGGCGACGTCGCCGTACGTCATGACGCGCCCCGGCGGGATGCGTTCGGCCACGTCGAGGACCCGCTCGGCGTACTCCGGCAGCGCGTCCGCGTACTCCGGGTGGGCGTCCTGAGGAAGGCTCTGCTCGCTCATCCGCCCCATCCTGCACCACCCCACCGACAATGTGACGGGCCCGCGACCGTGCGTATCGCTCGCCCGGGGACGGCGCTTCCGGCAGACTGTGCGCCCCCGCATGTGCACCCTGACACCCCCGCGTGTCGGTGGGGCATGCCACCATCGTGCGGGCGGTGACTGGTGATACGAGATCAAGAAGAGACGATGAAGCCACAGGGTGTGCACCCGGAGGACGCCGAGAGCACCTCTGACGCTTCGTCGCGCCCCGGCACCGCCGACGCCGAAGAGGTGCACGCCGACGCGGTCGAGAGCGACGAACCGCTCCTCCCCGCGCGCGTGCACCGGCCCTCCGACCTGATGCGGCTGCTGGTCGGCGTGCTGGCCGTCGTGGTGCTGCTCGCGATCGCGGCGTTCGCACACGGCACCACCTCGGGCCTCGAACAGGACATCAACAAGGGCACCGGGCAGGCGCCCGACCTGCTCATCAAGATCGCCGGTCTCGCCTCCAGCATCGCGATCCTCCTGGTCCCGGTCGCGTTCGCGATCGAGCGGCTGATCAAGCGCGACGGACTGCGGATCGCCGACGGTGTGCTCGCCGCGGTCCTCGCCCACGGTGTGACGCTCGCCACCGACCTGTGGGTCGCCAAGGGCGCCCCGCACTCGATCCAGGAGGCGCTCACCCAGCCCTCCCCCGGTGACATCCACGCCCTCACCGACCCGGTGCACGGCTATCTGGCGCCCGTCATCGCCTATATGACGGCCGTCGGCATGTCCCGCAGGCCGCGCTGGCGGGCCGTGCTGTGGATCGTGCTGATGCTCGACGCGTTCTCGATGCTCGTCACCGGCTACACCACCCCCTTCTCGATCATCCTGACGGTGCTGATCGGCTGGACGGTCGCCTACGGCACGCTGTACGCCGTCGGCTCGCCCAATGTCCGGCCCACCGGGCAGACGCTGATCGCGGGCCTGCGGACCGTCGGCTTCCGCCCGGTCAGCGCGGCCCGCGAGGAGGCCCCGGAGAGCGCGGAGAACGGCGACCGCGGCCGGCGCTACTTCGTCACCCTGGAGGACGGCCCACCGCTGGACGTGACGGTGGTCGACCGGGAGCAGCAGGCGCAGGGCTTCTTCTACCGCGTGTGGCGCAACCTCACATTGCGCGGCTTCGCCACCCGCAGCAGCCTCCAGTCGCTCAGGCAGGCCCTGGAGCAGGAGGCACTGCTCGCCTACGCGGCGATCGCCGCCGGCGCCAACGCGCCCAAGCTGATCGCCACCTCCGAACTCGGCCCCGACGCCGTGATGCTCGTCTACGAGCACACCGGCGGGCGCACCCTCGAATCGCTGGACGAGGACGAGATCACCGACGAACTGCTGCGCAACACCTGGCGGCAGGTGCAGGCGTTGCAGTCGCGGCGCATCGCGCACCGCAGGCTCGCCGGTGACGCGATCTTGGTGGATCGTTCCGGCGCGGTGATCCTCACCGATCTGCGCGGCGGTGAGATCGCGGCCAGCACCCTCCTGCTGCGCATGGACGTCGCCCAGCTCGTCACCACTCTGGGACTGCTCGCGGGCGCGGAACGCGCGGTGGCCTCGGCGGTCAGCGTCCTCGGTCCCGACGCCGTGGCCGACTGCCTGCCGATGCTCCAGCCCATCGCGCTGACGCGCTCCACGCGCGCGACGCTGCGCAGACTGGCCCGGGAGCGGGCCCAGCGCGAGCGCGAGGCCGTCCTGGAGGCGTCCCAGCAGGCCAAGCAGGCCCGGCTGGAGGAAGCGCCGGAGGAAGCCCGGCCCGTCCTCGAGAAGCCCGACAAGAAGACCGTCAAGGCGGAGGCCCGGGCGGAGAAGCGGGCCATCGACGAGGCCATCGAGGAGGCGCGCGAGGAGGATCTGCTGACACAGATCCGCCACCAGGTGCTGCTGATCAGGCCGCAGGCGCCGGTCGAGCCGGCCCGTCTGGAGCGGGTGAAGCCACGCACGCTGATCAGCTTCATCGCGGGTGCCATCGGCGCGTACTTCCTGCTGACGCAGCTCACCCACATCGAGTTCGGGCCGCTCATCGAGAACGCCGAGTGGGGCTGGGTCGCCGCGGCCGTGCTGTTCTCTGCGGGCAGCTACTTCGCCGCCGCCATGTCGCTGCTGGGTTTCGTGCCGGAGCGGGTGGGGTTCCTGCGGACGGTCGCGGCCCAGGTCGCCGGTTCCTTCGTGAAGATCGTCGCACCGGCCGCGGTCGGCGGTGTGGCGCTCAACACACGCTTCCTGCAACGCCAGGGCGTGCGGCCGGGGCTCGCGGTGGCGAGCGTGGGGGCCTCGCAGTTGTTCGGGCTCGGCTGCCACATCCTGATGCTGCTGTCCTTCGGCTACCTGACCGGTACGGAGAAGACGCCGTCGCTGTCGCCGTCCCGGACCGTCATCGCCGGTCTGCTGACGGTGGCCGTGCTCGTGCTCGTGGTCACCTCGGTGCCGTTCCTCAGGAAGTTCGTCGTCACGCGCGTGAGGTCGCTGTTCGCGGGTGTCGTGCCGCGCATGCTGGACGTCCTCCAGCGGCCGCAGAAGCTGATCACCGGCATCGGCGGCATGCTGCTGCTGACGGCCTGCTTCGTGATGTGCCTGGACGCGTCCATCCGCGCCTTCGGCAACGAGGGCACCTCCCTCAGCATCGCCAGCGTGGCCGTCGTCTTCCTCGCCGGCAACGCGCTTGGCTCTGCGGCCCCGACACCGGGTGGTGTGGGCGCCGTGGAGGCCACCCTGACGGTCGGTCTGATCGCCGTGGGGCTCCCCAAGGAGGTCGCCGCACCGGCCGTTCTGCTGTTCCGGCTGCTGACGCTGTGGCTGCCCGTGCTGCCGGGCTGGCTGGCCTTCAACCAGTTGTCGCGGAAGGGCGCCCTGTAGTCCGTCCCGCCCCGGCCGGAGCAGGTACCTCTTACGCCTCGTGCTCCGCGCGTCCCCACGCGCGCGAGCGCAGGATGGGGTCATGCCGAACCCCTCTCGTCTGCGCGTCGCCGCCGTGACCGCCACCGCCCTTCTGCTGGCGTCGGCGCTGGCGGGCTGCGGCGACGACTCCGGGCCCGAGGACCTGTCGGCCCAGAAGCTGCACTGGAAGGACTGCCCCGCCCCCTCGAGCGCCGAGGGCGGCGGTGACGCCCCCTCGCCACTGCCGGGCGGCGCGGAATGGCAGTGCGCCACCCTCAAGGCCCCGCTCGACTGGGCCGAGCCCAAGGGCGACACGATCGGCCTCGCGCTGATCCGGGCCAAGGCCAGCGGCGCCGAGGACAAGCGGATCGGCTCGCTGGTCTTCAACTTCGGCGGCCCCGGCGGTTCGGGCGTGACCACGCTGCCCGCCTTCGGCTCCGACTACACGAAACTGCGCACCCGGTACGACCTGGTGAGCTTCGACCCCCGCGGGGTCGGCCGCAGCGCCCCGGTGGAGTGCCTGAACGACCTCCAGCTCGACGTGTACTTCGAGCAGGACGCCACCCCGGACGACGCGGCCGAACGCACCGCGCTGCTGGACAACACCAAGGAGTTCAACGCTGCCTGCGAGGAGAACTCCGAGAAGATGCTGCCGCACGTGCGCACCACGGACGCCGCCCGCGACATGGACCTGATGCGTCAGGTCCTCGGCGACGACAAGCTGTACTACTTCGGCATCTCGTACGGCACCGAACTCGGCGGCGTCTACGCCCACCTGTTCCCGAAGCGGGTGGGGCGCGCGGTCTTCGACGCGGTCGTCGACCCGACGCAGAGCAGCGAGCAGGGTTCGCTCGGACAGGCCAAGGGCTTCCAGCTCGCGCTCGACAACTTCGCCGAGCACTGCACCTCGCAGCCCACGGACTGTCCCGTCGGCGACACCGCGCAGGACGTCGAGAAGCGCATCGCGAAACTCCTGGCCGACCTCGACCGGAACCCGATCCCCGGCATCGGGCAACGGCCGCTGACCCAGACCGCCGCGACCAACGGCATCGCGCAGGCCCTGTACTCGAAGGACTTCTGGGAGTACCTGACCGAGGGCCTTGAACAGGCGTACGACGGTGACGGCAGGGTGCTGATGCTGCTGTCCGACTCGATGAACGGGCGCAGCGAGAGCGGCGAGTACAGCAACATCGCCGCGGCCAACATCTCCATCAACTGCGCCGACGACAAGCCCCGCTACACCGCCGCCCAGGTCGAGCGGCGGCTGCCCGAGTTCCGTGCCGCCTCTCCGCTGTTCGGCGACTTCATGGCCTGGTCGATGGTGACCTGCACCGACTGGGCCGTGGCGGGGGCCGCCGACCATCCCGACGTGAGCGCCCCCGGCTCGGCGCCGATCCTGGTCGTGGGCAACACCGGGGACCCGGCGACGCCGTACGAGGGCGCCCGGAAGATGGCGGAGGCGCTCGGCGCGGGCGTCGGCGTCGAGCTGACGTACAAGGGGCAGGGACACGGGGCGTACGAGAGCAAGAACGCATGTGTCCAGGACGCGGTGAACGGCTACCTCCTCACCGGGAAGGTACCGGCGGCCGGCACGGTCTGCTCGTAGCGCACAGCCGACCCGGACTCCTGCGAAAGGTGCAGGTCAGAGCGTTATCCACAGGGTCGGACGGGGGATTCGTGATCGGCCTACCATGGCCGGACCGACGTTCGTGGACCGATGCGGACGGCTTGGGAGGGGGACAGGCATGGGGCGTTTCGTACGGTGGGCGGCTGTGGCCGCCGCGGGCGTGCTGCTGGCGGCCGGCTGCGGCGGCGGTTCGTCGGACGGCGGTGGGGGCGAGGAACGGTCGGGCGGCGCGCGGCCGACTACGACCGGCGGGAAGGCGCTGCCCGCCGCGCTGACCTCGCAGAGACCCGACTGGGAGCGCTGCAAAGCCACCGCGCACTCCTCCGCGCCCGGCAGGGACTGGCAGTGCGCGACGTTGAAGGTGCCGCTGGACTGGTCGAGGCCCGGCGGCGAGACGATCGGCCTCGCCCTGATCCGCTCCCGGGCCCGCGGCGGCGACCGAATCGGCTCGCTCCTGTTCAACTTCGGAGGCCCGGGGGCGTCGGGCGTCGCCGGAATGCCCGGATACGCCGCCACCGTGTCGCTGCTGCGCGAGCGGTACGACCTGGTGAGCTGGGACCCGCGCGGGGTCGGTGCCAGTGAGGGCGTCCGGTGCCGCGGCGACAAGGAGACGCAGGCGGCCGAGGCCGTGGACGCCACCCCGGACACCCCGGCCGAGGAACGGGCGTACCTGCGGGACGCCGCCGACTTCGCGAAGGGCTGCGAGAAGGACGCGGGTGACCTGCTGGCCCACGTCTCGACCACCGACACCGCACGGGACATGGACCTGATGCGTCAGGTCCTCGGCGACGACAAGCTGTACTACTTCGGCATCTCGTACGGCACCGAACTCGGCGGCGTCTACGCCCACCTGTTCCCCAAGCGGGTGGGGCGGCTGGTGCTCGACGCGGTCGTCGACCCCGGCGCCGACATGGTGGACCACCGGAAGAACCAGGCCCGGGGCTTCCAGCACGCCCTCGACAACTACCTCACGTCCACCGGCCAGGACCCCGAGCGGGGCACCCGCAGGATCGCCGACCTGCTGGACCGCATCGACACGCGTCCACTGGAGACCTACTCCGGCCGGAAGCTGACTCAGGTGCTCGCTTTCACCGGCATCGTCCTGCCCCTGTACCGGGAGGACAGCTGGCCCTCCCTGACCAGCGCTCTCGACACGACCGAGCGGGGGGACGGCTCCGAACTGCTCGCGCTCGCCGACGGCTACAACGAACGTGACTCCTCGGGGCACTACGGCCTGCTTCCGCAGGCACAACGGGTCATATCGTGCCTGGACGACAAGCAGCGGCCCACCCTCGCGGAGGCGAAGCGACTGCTGCCGGAGTTCGAGCGGATCTCCCCCGTGTTCGGCCCGTTCCTCGGCTGGGACGCGGCCGGCTGGTGCCACGACTGGCCGGTGCCCGGGCAGTACGAGACCCCGGAGGTGAGCGCGCCCGGCGCGGCACCGGTACTGGTGATCGGCAACACGGGCGACCCGGCCACGCCCTACGAGGGTGCCCGCAGGATGGCCGACGAGCTGGGCAAGGGGGTCGGCGTGGAGCTCACCTGGAAGGGCGAGGGACACGGGGCGTACGGGAACGGGAGCGACTGCGTGGACGCCACGGTGAACGCGTACCTGCTGAAGGGCACCGTGCCGCAGGACGGCAAGGTCTGCGCCCGGTGAGGGAAAGGGACCCGGCACACGTGGTGCCGGGCCCCTGCCGTCGAGACGTGGGCCTAGTAGACCGGCTTCTCGGGCTCGATCTGGTTGACCCAGCCGATCACGCCGCCGCCGACGTGCACGGCGTCGGAGAAGCCCGCGGACTTCAGGACCGCGAGGACTTCCGCACTGCGGACACCCGTCTTGCAGTGCAGGACGATCTTCTTGTCCTGCGGCAGGCTCTCCAGGGCGGTGCCCATGAGGAACTCGTTCTTGGGGATCAGCTTGGCGCCCGGGATGGAGACGATCTCGTACTCGTTGATCTCCCGGACGTCGATGATCTCGATGTTCTCGCCGTCGTCGATCCACTCCTTGAGCTGCTTGGGAGTGATCGTCGAGCCGGCGGCCGCCTCCTGGGCCTCCTCGGAGACGACGCCGCAGAAGGCCTCGTAGTCGATGAGCTCGGTGACGGTCGGGTTCTCGCCGCAGACCGCGCAGTTCGGGTCCTTGCGGACCTTGACCTGGCGGTACTGCATCTCCAGGGCGTCGTAGATCATCAGGCGGCCGACGAGGGGCTCGCCGGTGCCGGTGAGGACCTTGATGGCCTCGGTGACCTGGATGGAGCCGATGGACGCGCACAGCACGCCCAGCACGCCGCCCTCGGCGCAGGAGGGGACCATGCCCGGCGGCGGGGGCTCCGGGTAGAGGCAGCGGTAGCAGGGACCGTGCTCGGACCAGAAGACGGAGGCCTGGCCGTCGAAGCGGTAGATCGAGCCCCAGACGTACGGCTTGTTCAGCAGCACGCACGCGTCGTTGACCAGGTAGCGGGTCGCGAAGTTGTCGGTGCCGTCGACGATCAGGTCGTACTGGCTGAAGATGTCCATCACGTTGTCGGCCTCGAGCCGCTCCTCGTGAAGGATCACGTTCACGTACGGGTTGATGCCGAGGACGGAGTCGCGCGCGGACTCGGCCTTGGAGCGGCCGATGTCGGCCTGGCTGTGGATGATCTGGCGCTGCAGGTTCGACTCGTCGACCTCGTCGAACTCCACGATGCCGAGCGTGCCGACGCCCGCCGCGGCCAGGTACATCAGCGCCGGCGAGCCCAGGCCGCCGGCGCCCACACAGAGCACCTTGGCGTTCTTCAGCCGCTTCTGCCCGTCCATCCCGACGTCGGGGATGATCAGGTGGCGGGAGTACCTGCGGACCTCGTCTACGGTGAGCTCGGCAGCGGGCTCGACCAGGGGTGGCAGCGACACGGGGACTCCGTTGGTCGGTCAATCACTACGGTTGTTCTCTCCGTAACACTGCCATGGCCTTTTTCATTCCGAGACACCCGTTCCAATCCGCGAGACGATTTCGTCCCAGTAGCCGGGCATGGTCTCCCAGGGGTCGACGCGGCCGCCGCGGTCCGTGCGGTCGGTGAACCAGATCGTGGCGGCGCCCTGCCAGCGGGCTATCCGCAGGGCTTCCTCCAGATGGGGGCCGGGCACCCCGTGGACCAGGTGGCAGAAGCGGTCGGGCGGGTAGTCGGCGGTCCACTCCGCCACCTGCGACCAGCGGTAGTCGCTCCAGGGGCCCGAGAAGGTGACCAACTGGTCGGCGGTCTCGGCGTAGCCGGGGTGGGGATGGGTGCCGTGGCCGAGGACGATGTGGGCATCGTCACGGACCGCGCGGAGCGTGGTGACGGTGCGGCGGACCTCGGGGAGCGCGGCGCGGTCGGTCGGGCAGCGGCCCAGGAGGAAGCCGTCCACCTGGTACCAGTCGAGGTAGTGCTGGGCTCCGGAGACCGTCTCGCCGTGGGTGCGCGTCCCGTGGAGGGTGTCCAGGCGGCCGAGGACGCGGACGCCCGCGTTGCGCAGCCGGCCGGCGGCTGCGAGGCAGTGCGGGTCGGGGCGGGTGCCGGGGCCGTCGGCGACGTCGAGGACGGCCCAGTGCAGGGGGGTGCCGGGGCGGGTGAGTTCGGCCCATTCGGCGGGGGCGACCAGGGGGTGGGCGAAGCCGGGGACGCCGAGGCCGGTGCGCAGTTCGGTGTGCGAGGTGCTGGTCCTCGTGCTGGTCAGATGCGGCATGCCGCCTCCATCCAGATGTCGGCCAGGGACTCCTCCAGGTTGATGCGGGGACGCCAGCCGAGCCGGTCGCGTGCGGTGCGCACGTCGGCCTGCTGCCAGCTTCCGCAGCCGTCGGGGTACGGGTACGCGACGGGTGCCGCGTGGTCCGACTCGGAGCGGGGGTGCCCGATGGTCGCCCGCAGCGGGCCGGGCGGGCCGTCGAGTTCGTGGAGGGCACCGCCGTATCCGGCGACCCGGGCCAGCACGGCGGCGGCGTCGCGGAGGCGGACGGCACGGCCCGAGCCGATGTTGATGACGCCCTGTGCGGCGGAGAGCGAGGCGGCGTGGACGGCGCGGGCCACATCGCGGACGTCGACGAAGTCGCGCTGGGCGCCGAGGCCGCCGAGCTTCAGTTCGCCGTCGCCGGACTGCATGGCGCGGCGCATCGCCTCGGCGAGACGGCCGAGCGGGGAGCCCGCGGGGGTGCCGGGGCCGGCCGGTGAGAAGACGCGCAGGACGACCGCGTCCAGACCGGAGCCGAGGACCAGTTCGGTGGCGGCGAGTTTGCTGACGCCGTACGGGCCGCCGGGGCGCGGTACGGCGTCCTCGGCCGTGGAGGAGCCGGGCTGGCTCGGCCCGTACTCGGCGCCGCAGCCGATCTGCACCAGACGTGCCCCGCAGCCGCTGCGCCGCAGGGCCTCGCAGACGGTGGCGACGGCGACCGTGTTGTGGCGGGTGAGTTCGCGGGCGCCGCCGCGGGTGGCGCCGGCGCAGTTGACGACGACACCCGGGTGGACCGCGTCGAGGAAGCGGGTCAGGGCACCGGGGCTGCCGGACGCGAGGTCGAAGCGGACGTCGGCGTCGTCACCGCGGCCGAGGGCGGTGAGCTGGACGGCGGGGTCGGCGAGCAGGCGGTCGGCGACGAAGCGGCCGAGGTAGCCGTTGGCTCCGATCAGCAGGACTCTCATCGGGCTGCTCCCGGGGCCTCGGGGGCGGGTCGGGAGGTGGTCATTGCGGGTTCTCCTTCGGGAGGGGCTTGTGAGTGGCCTCCGGCGGTGGGCCGGGGTGCTTGCGGCGGTGCGGTCCGGTGGGGCGCGTCCGGTGGAACAGGTTCGCTGGGCGGGACCGGGTGGGCGGGTCTATGGGGGGTGGCTGCGGTTCGGCGGTGCCGGTGGGACGGTTCCGCCGGAGTGGGCGGGGCCCGCACCCACCGCGGTCGGCCGGTGATCGCGCCGGGTGAGCGACGGCTCCTACGGCGGGTGGGCGGCTGTTCTCCCTCTGACCGGAGAGCGACCGCTCCCTCGTGAAGGGTGAGCGCCTGCCCCCTGTGGCCGGTGAGCGACTGCCCCCGTGACGGGTGAGCGGCTGGCCCCTGGCTGGGGTGGTTGCACCCGCGGCGGGTGGCGGCCACGCCCACGGCAATCGCCGATCGCGGCTACGGCGGGTGGGTGGCCCGGAGTCGGGTCAGCACGGCGCCTCCGCCTGGGCATGGGCATGGGCCGACGCTCGCGTCAGCTTGCGGGACCCGTGGATCAGCAGGGCCAGGGCACCGAGCCCGCAGGAGAGGATCTGGATGCCGCCCGGGCCCCAGAGGTCCACGAGGGCGTCCACCGGTGCGGCCAGGAAGCCGCAGCCCGGCAGGCGGGAGGCGAAGGACGAGGCCAGGGCGGTCGCCTGGGCTGTGACGGCGGCGGTGAGGACCACCGCGGGGGCGTGGGTGAAGCCGTGGACGGTAAGGAGGCGGGCGAGGAAGAGGAGGGCGCCCAGGGCGATGACCTGGGTGTGGGCGGTCGGTTCGGCCAGGACGGCCGCGGACAGGACCGACAGCGCGGCCAGGGCGCACAGGTACAGGGCGAACGTGCCGAACAGGAGGGGTCGTACGGAGGCCGCGAAGTCCTCCAGGCCCCGGCTGACGGTCAGCCGGGCGCGGGCGCGGGCCGCGAAGAGGTGGGCGGACCAGGCCGCCGGGGCGCAGGACAGGGTGAGGGCGAGGACGGGAGCGGTGACCATGGGCCAGGGGCCGTCGGCGGCGCCGGTGGGAAGGGCGTCGGGGCCGCCGGTCACGGCCGCCGCGAGGAGGCCGTCGCCGAGGGTGGCGTAGGCGAGGAGCCAGTACGTCCAGGTGGAGGTGCCGGTGGTGGGTGCCCGGTCGGGGGTGCCGAGGGGGCCGCGGGCCAGGGCCGCGCGGACGGCCAGGGACACGGCCAGGAAACCCACCAGGGCAGCGACCAGGCGGGACTGGCCGTCGGTGAGGCGGATGCCGGCCACCGTGGCCGCGCAGAGGGCGCCGGGGAGGAGGGTGAGCAGGACCCAGTCGGCGCGGGGCCGGGATGTCTGCTTCGGCGTGGGGGGCGGGGGCGTCTCGCCGTCCCTGGGGACGCGGGCGTACATCTCCTCGGCGAGGGAGAAGACGTCCCGGTGCCGGAAGCGGACGGCGGTGCGGTCGGTGACGCCGTGGGCCTCCAGGCCCGCCGCGATCTCCAGGGGGTCGACGGCCCGTTCGCACAGCTCGCGGTGACGGTGCATCAGGGCCTTCACCGGATCGGCGGCGGAACGGTGGGCGGGAGCGGGGGTGGTGGGCTTGACGCCGGTGGAGATCTCGGGGGCGCGGGGGGTGTTCGGCGCCGGCGGGGTGTACGGGTCAGCGCCGTCGGACGGGGTGACCGAGTGCGGGCCGGTGTCGTCCGGCTTAGCCTCTTCGGACACCTCGGCCTCGTCGGGCACCTTGGATTCGCCGGACTCCTGGGCCTCGTCGGGCACCTTGGACCGGCTGGACTCCTCGGATTCGTCGAGCCTTTCGACCTCTCCCGGCTTCTCCGACGCGCGGAGCGCCCCAGCCTCTCCGGACTTCTCCGACTCGCCGAGCCTTTCGACCTCTCCCAACTTCTCCGACGCGCCGAGCGCCTCGGCCTCTCCGGACACCTCCAACCTGCCATGCCCCTCGGACTCGCCGGACTCCTCGGTTTCGCCGGACTCCCGGGCCTCTTCTGACACTCCGGTCACGCTGGATGCCTGGGTCACGTCGGACACCTCGGTCACACCGGATGCCTCGAATTCACCCGAGACCGCGGGGCTCCCGGACTCCCCAGAGGCCCCGGACCCCCCGAAGTCCCCGGAATCCCCAGAGGCCCCGGACCCCCTGGGAGCCCCGGACTCCCCGCCCACCACACGCTCCCCGGCCCCCTCGGGAACTCCGCGGTCCTCCGCCGCTCCCGGCGCCGACCTCGCCGGCTTCACCGACCGCCCCGACGCTGACGCAAGCCACTCCTCCGACTCGCTGTCCCACGGCCCGGGGCTTGCTGGGGTGCCCGGGCGGTCGAGTCCGACCTCGCTCATCCGGCCGCTCCTTCCGTGGCGCAGGGAGGTGTCGCGCGGACCGGGGGCCCGGCGGCCCAGCCAGGGCCGCCCCGGGCCACGACGCGGGTGTTGCGCTCCGTCCAGCGGCCGGGCACGTGGGCCTCGGCCGGGGCGGCGAAGGGCAGCGGCTCGCCGGTGTCGTCCAGGACGACCCGGCGGACGGGGGTGCGCGAGACGATCTCCAGGTAAATGCCGTGAAATGCCGCGACGTTCTGTTCCACGGTGAACAGTTCGAGCGCGCGGGCGCGTGCGGCGGCGCCCAGGCGCTGCCGGCGCTCGGGGTCGCGCAGCAACATGACGCACGCCTCCGCGAGCGCCTTCGGGTTGCGCGGCGGGACGACGAGCCCCGTGCCGCCGATGACCTCCACGACCGCTCCGACGTCGGTGGACACGGTGGCCCGGCCGCAGAACATGGCCTCGACGAGGCTGATCGGGAAGCCCTCGACGACGCTGGACAGGACGGTGACCGCGCCCGAGGCGTGCGCGTCGGCGAGTGTCGGCACCTCGGGTCCGCCGATCTCCTCGAAGGACACGGGGTTGTCGCCCACCGCGTGCAGCCCCTCCGCCTCGTCCGGGAAGAGCTGGGCCGCCAGCGCCCTGCAGTGCCCCAGATAGGCCGCGCCCTCGGGGCCGGTGGGCGCGCCGACGATCCTCAGCCGGGACTTGGGCTCCTCCTTGCGGATCTCCGCGAAGGCGTGGAGCAGCGAGATCAGGTCCTTGGCGGGTTCGATGCGGCCGACCCAGACCAGCGTGTCCGGGTCCGCGCACTCCGCGGACTCGCCCACCTCGGTGAAGCGGCCGGCGTCCATGCCGGGGTGGACCGTGCGCAGCTTCGCGCGGTCGGCGCCGCAGCGCTCCTGCCAGCGGCGGGTGTGGCTGTTGCCGGGCGTGACGACCGCGGCCCGCCGGTAGGTCTCGGTGGCGAGCCGGCCGTGGAAGGCGGCAAGCAGGGTTCGTACGGCGGGCGGGGAGTCGGTGTCGGCCAGGTAGTGCGTGCGCAGCTTCACGCCGTACTCGGTCACCAGGAGCGGGACGCCGGTGAAGTGCCGGGCGAGGAGTCCGGGCAGGGCGGCCGGGCCGCCGGAGGCCGCGTGGCAGAGGTCGACCGCGCCGAGGCCGTCGTCCTCGTACCAGTCGAGCGACAGGGGGCGCAGGGCGCGCTCCAGGTGGGCGGCCACGGCGAGCAGATCCGGTACGCGGGCCGCGCGCGCCGTCTGCCGGGCGCCGGGTGCACGACAGGCGCGCTCCAGGGCGCGTACGGCGGTCTCGGAGCGGAGCGCCCCGGCCAGTCCGCCCTCGTCTCGGGCGAGTTCGGCGAGCGAGTACAGGGCGTTGGCGAAACGGTCCGCCTCAGTGGCCGACGACTCCCCCGAGGCGTCGCCGACGGTTCCCTCGCACAGTGCCGCCGCCAACTCGCCGTAGCACTCGGCGAACCGGCGGCGCGCGCGCCGTCCGTGGACCACGCCGTCGTCCTCCGCGGTCCACAGCGGGGCCGTGATGACCCTGCCGACCTGCGGCGGCAGCTGGACCCAGCCCTCGTCCTCCTGGCGCTCGCTGCGGCTGAGCGCGTAGACGTCGAACTCGTGCTGCTCGAGCCCGCGCACGAGCCGGTCGCACCAGAGCCCGGCGTCACCGCCCACATACGGATAGCCACCCTCCGTAAGCAGTCCTATGCGCACGAGTGCACCCCCGATCTCCCGTATGAGGAGCCGTCGTTGGCCCGGCGGCTCGCAGCGGGACGAAGGTATGCGGACAGGACGGTGGCGCGACGGACGGTTGTCCATCGCGCCACCAAAAGGGGTGAACGCTCGTAACTTTCCCGTGCGGGTCGCGTTCGGTCGCGCTAAGAGATCATGCGGATACGGAACGTCAGGTCACGGCCACTTCCCGGCGCTCCGCCCTGCGCCGGGCGGCGATCCGCGGATCGAGTGCCGGTACGGCGGCCAGGAGTTGCCTCGTGTAGGGGTCCCGCGGGCTGTCGTAGACCTCGTCCACCGGCCCCTGTTCGACGATCCGGCCGTGTCGCATCACGGCGACGCGGTCGCTGACCTGGCGTACGACGGCGAGGTCGTGCGCGACGAAGACCAGTGCGAGGCCGAGTTCCCGCTGCAACTCCCCCAGCAGGGCCACCACCTGGGCCTGGGTGGTGACGTCGAGGGCGGAGACCGGCTCGTCGCAGACGATGACGCGCGGGTCGGCCGCGAGCGCCCGGGCGATGCCCACGCGCTGGCGCTGGCCGCCGCTGAACTCGTGCGGGTAGCGGTCGTAGTGCGCCCCTTCGAGCCCGACGCGCTCCAGGAGCTCCCTCACCCGCCCCCTGATCCGCTGCTCGTCCCTCTCGCCCCGCGCACGGAGCGGGTCTGCGATCGACTCGCCCACGCTGCGGCGGGGGTTGAGGGAGGAGACGGGGTCCTGGAAGACCATCTGCACGGCCGGGTCCACGCCCACGCGCGCGTGGCCGTCGTGGCGGACCTCTCCCGCCGTCGGCTCCAGCAGGCCGACCAGCATCCGTCCCAGCGTCGTCTTGCCGCTGCCGCTCTCGCCGACGACGCCGAGGGTCTCACCGCGGCGGACGGTGAGCGAGACGTCGTCGACGGCCGCGAAGGCCTTCCTGCCCCGGCCGAACTCGCGCCGCAGGCCCCGCGCTTCGAGCACCACCTCGCCGGCTGCCCGGGACGGCGCCCGTGGCGCGTCCACGCGCGGTACCGCCGCGAGCAGGTCGCGGGTGTACGGCTCCCCCGGGGCTCCGAGCACGGCGGCGACCGGCCCCTGCTCGACCGTGCGACCGTGCCGCATGACGAGCACGTCGTCGACGCTCTCGGCGGCCACGCCCACGTCGTGCGTGACCAGCAGCAGGCCCATACCGGTCTCCTGGCGCAGCGTGTGCAGCAGGTCGAGGATCTGGGCCTGGACGGTCACATCGAGCGCGGTCGTGGGCTCGTCGGCGATCAGCAGGCGGGGCCGGCAGGCCAGCGCCATCGCGATGAGGGCGCGCTGGCGCATGCCGCCGCTGAACTCGTGCGGCCGGGACCGGGACCGCCGTACGGCGTCCGGAATGCCGACCCGGTCCAGCACCTCGACGGCACGCGCGCGTGCCGTGCGCTGCGACACACGCGTGTGGACGCGGTACACCTCGGCGATCTGGTCGCCGATCGCGTAGTACGGGTCCAGGGACGACAGCGGGTCCTGGAAGACCATCGCGGCCTTCGCACCCCGCAGCCGCCGCAGTTCGTCGTCCGACGCCCGCTGTACGTCCACCCCGGCGACCTCGACGGAGCCGCCCACGCGCGCGCCCGTGCCGCGGTGCAGCCCGAGCAGGGCGGAGGCGACGGTGGACTTGCCGGAGCCGGACTCGCCGACCAGGGCGAGGGCCGCCCCCTGCTCCAAGGTGAAGGAGAGGCCGTCGACGGCGCGCAGGTCGCCGAACCCGACGGTCAGGTCGGTCACGTGGACGAGACTCATGCGAGCACCACCCGTCGGTCGGCCACCGCGTACAGGACGTCCGCGACGGCGTTGGCGAGCACCACGAAGAAGCCGATGACCAGGACCATGCCGACGACGACCGGGAGGTCGACGACGGTGACGGCGTGGACCAGTTCCTGGCCGATGCCCGGGAGGCCGAACAGCGACTCGACCAGGACGGCACCGCCCACCGCGCTGCCGAAGTCGTTGGCGTTCAGGGCGATGATCGGGGCGAGGGCCCCGCGCAGGGCGTGCCGGCCGACGATCGCCCGCTCGCCGACGCCGTAGGCCCGGAAGGTGCGGATGTGGTCCTCGGCGAGCGTCTCCAGCATCGACGCCCGGGTCAGCCGGGCGAAGTAGGCCGCCTCGCCGAGGGCGAGCGTGACCCAGGGCAGCAGCAGGCCCCACATCCACTGCTCGGGGTCGTCCGAGAAGGGGACGTACTCCGGGAAGGGCAGCAGTTCCAACTGGCCGCAGACCACGATCATCAGGACCAGGCCGATGACGAAGGTGGGGGTGGCGACGCCCGCGAGCGTGACGCCGGTCAGCGCGCGCTCGCTGAACCGGCCGCGCCGCCAGGCGGAGAGCACGCCCGTGCCGACGCCCAGCAGCAGCCAGAGGACCATCCCGCCGAGGACCAGGGACAGGCTGACGGGCAGCTTGTCGAGGATGATCCGGGTGACCTGCTGGTCGCTCTGGTACGACAGTCCGAGGCAGGGTGCCGGGCAGTGCTCGATGGAGGTGCCGGTGGAGTAGTCGTGGCCGGCCACGACGCCCTGGAGGAAGTGCCAGTAGCGCAGGTAGAGCGGGTCGTCGAGCCTGAGCTGCTGGGCGACCTGGTGCACCTGTTCCGGCGAGCAGCGCGGGCCGCAGGTGATCTGGGCGACGTTGCCGGGGGTGGCGTAGAAGACGACGTAGATGATGACCGAGAGGGCGAGCAGGGTGAGCGCGGCGCTCACCGCCCGGCGCACGGCGAATCCGGTGAAGCCGCTCATGCGGTGCCCTCCTCGGCGGTCCCGGAGCCGCCGGCTCGGGACTGGCCGGTGCCGGCCCTGCCGGCCTTCGCCTCCTGTCTGCGGCCCGTGCCGACGCGCAGCCTGGAGGCCGCGCGCGGGTCTAGGGCGGTGCGGATGCCGTCGCCGAGGACGGTGAGGGCGAGGACCGTGACGAACAGGGCGGCCGCGGGCAGCAGCAGGTACTGCGGGGCCGCCTGGTACCAGACGTCGGCCGAGGTGAGCATCTGTCCCCAGGACGGTGTGGGCGGCTTGACGCCGACGCCGAGGAAGGACAGGGCCGCCTCGATGGCGATGTTCGCCGGCACCATGAGCGCCGCGTAGGTGATGACGGGTGCGGCGAGGCCGGGCAGCAGTTCCCGGCGGGCGATCCGCAGGGTGCCCCAGCCGCTGAGCCGGGCGGCGGCCACGTAGTCGAGTTCCTTGAGGGTGAGCGTCTGGGCGCGCGTGATCTTGCCGATCGTGCCCCAGGCGACGAAGCCGATGATGAGCGCGACCAGGACCGGCCGGGGGAAGCTGCCCGGCACGACGGCCAGCAGCGCCAACGCCATGATCATCAACGGCATGGCCACGATGATGTCGGTGATCCGGCTCAACAGTTGATCAACCCATCGGTTGCCGAGCGCGGCCGCGACGCCCACGACGACACCGAGGAGGACCTGTACGGCGGTCGCCCCCAGCGCGACACCGAGGGAGACCCGCGCCCCGTACACCAGCCGGGCGAACAGGTCGCGTCCGGTCTGGGGTTCGACGCCCAGCCAGTGGTCCGCGCCGACGCCCCCGAAGGAGCCGATGGGCACGCCTCCGCGCGCGGAGTCGATCAACGAGGGGTGGTAGGTCGTCGGGTCCTGGCCCTCCAGCGCGGTCAGCAGGGGCGCCGCGAGGGCGACCAGGACGAGCAGTGCGACGACGGCGGCCGCGACCACGGCGGCGCGCTGCGCCCGCAGCCGCCGCCAGAACTGACGGGCCCCCGAGGCCCCCGTGGCGGCTGCCTCGGGGACCTCGGGGGCGACAAGTGCCTCGCTCATCGGATTACTTGACCGCGACCTGCGAGATGTCCAGAACGCCCGTCCAGTCGCTGATCACGACGTTCTTGACGTCCTTGCCGTACAGGCGCTTGTAGACCGGGTGGAACAGCGGCACGGTCAGGGCCTGCTCGCCGATCTTCTTGTCCAGTGCACCCCACCGCTTGGCGGCAGCGTCAAGATCGGTCAACTTGTTGATCGCGTCGATCTCGTCATTGACCGACTTGTCGTCGAGAAGGCCCGTGTTGAAGTTCGCGCCGTCCTTGACGATCTGCCGGCCGTCGAAGATCGGGGCGAGGAAGGGACCGCCCGAGGGCCAGTCCGCACCCCAGTGGGCGAGGAAGAACCCGGGCTCGGACTTCACGCTGTGGATCGTGTCCGAGTAGTCGTTCTCCTCCAGGCCCTGGAGCTTGACCGTGATGCCGGCCTTCTTGAGCGCGTCCTGGATCGCGGTGGCGATCTCGGGGCTGGTCTCGAAGTCCTTGGCGTTGGAGTGCGTCAGCGTGACCGTGAGCCCGTTCGGGTAACCGGCCTCCTTCAGCACCTCCTTGGCCTTCGCCGCGTTGCCCGTGTCGCCGGCCGGGAAGAGGTCGTACGGCTCGTAGCCGAAGGACTTCTGGTTCGGCAGGAAGGTGGTGGCGGGCTCGGCGAGCGCGCTGCCGCCGGCCGCGTTGACCACGGAGGAGCGGTCGACGGCGTACGAGATCGCCTGCCGCACCTTGGCGTTGTCGAACGGCTTGACCTTCGGGTTGAACGCTATGTAGTTCGTGTAGCCGAAGTGGCCGGTGCCGACGCGGGAGGCGAGCTCCTTGTCGCCCGTCACCTTGGCGAGCTCGGCCGGGCCGAGGTTGGTGTCCGTGGTGACCGCGGCGGCGTCCGCCCCTTGGGACGCCGACAGCCGCTGGTTGATCACCGACGAGTCGAGCCCGGACTTGACGTCGATCCTGTCCGGGTACGCCTTGCGCTCGGCGTCCGTCGAGGCGGACCAGTAGGTGTTGCGCTCCAGGACGAGGTGCTCACCGTCGTTCCGGTTGGTGACGACCTTGTACGGGCCGGACGAGACGGGGTGCTCCTCGTACTTCGTGCCCGTGTCCTTGGCCTTCGGGACGGGCGTGAACTGCGTCTGCGTGGCCAGGTACGGGAACTCGCCCTCCGGCTTGTTCAGGTGGAAGACGATGGTCCGCGCGTCCGGCGTCTCGATCGCCGTGAGGCCCTTCTTGTCCTTGTACGGCCCCTGGTAGTCGGCCGCGCCGACCAGCCAGTCCCGCAGGTAGGGGGCGCCGCCGGACAGTTCGGGCGCGAAGGAGCGCTCGATGCCGTACTTGATGTCGGCCGAGGTGATCGCGGTCCCGTCCTCGTACTTGAGGCCCTTCTTCAGGGTGTACGTCCACACGGTCGCGTCCTTGTTGGGGCGACCGGTGTCGGTGGCGAGGTCCGGGACGACCTCGGCACCCGCGGCGCCGTTCTCGCGGTTGCGGGTGGTGAGGGTGCGGAAGACGAGGGAGGGGACGTTGCCGCCGCCGGAGGTGTAGAGGCGGGCCGGGTCGAAGTCCTGCTGCGGGTTGGCGTTCAGGACCGTCAGGGTGCCGCCCTTGCTGGGCGCGGAGTCGCCGCCGGAGCTCTTGGCATCGTTGTCCTCGGGGCCGCAGGCGGCGGCGCCCGCTGCCAGGACCAGGCTTACGGATACCGCAGCCGCACGGCGCGCTGTGAGGGACGGTTGACGCATCGGAGACGACCTCTCGAATGATGAGTCTCGAATGGCGAGACGAAATGACGAAGGGTGAGACGAAGGTGGACGGACGTCTGCCCCGGCGTCGGGTCGTCGGAAAAGCCGTGACCCGGGGTCACGGTGAAATGCGGGCTTCGCGACGCGCGCGCCTGGGGGCGGGCGTCAGCGACAGAGAATGTCGGCCACGCAGAGCGGGGTCACACCGATGAGCGCCAGCTCGATGGCGGCGCTGCTCTCGACGGCATGACGGGACCACATGCTCTGAAATATGTACGACCGATCAACACATGTCAATGTGACGTTTGCGCCGTCCGTCAACTCCCGGGATAGGGCCACGGATTGGGCCGGCAGTGGATTCCGTCGTGGTCGAGGAACTTGGTCTGCTGCTGCATGACCGGCGCGAGCTCGCCGTTCTTGTCGCAGGTCACGTGGGAGTAGCCGAGGCGGTGGCCGACTTCATGGTTGATCAACATCTGCCGGTACGCATGGATCCGATCACCGTACGTGGTTGATCCCTGCGCCCATCGATACGCATTGATCATCACGCGTTCGGTGGCGGCCGAGTCGCACGAGACGTTGTCCTGCGTGGTGTCGAGGCCGGACTTGGCACACCAGTCGGCCGTGGTGCCGGGGCTGGCGAGGGTGATCACGAAGTCGGGTTTGCCGGAGTAGATGCGCTCGAAGGTGCGGGCGCCGCCGTGGGCCCAGCTCCGCTTGTCGTTGAGGGTCTTCTGGACGGCTTCGGCGAAGAGGGCGCCGTCGAGACCGAGGCCCTGCTCCACGTCCACGCGGTAGGTGTACTTCTGTCCCTTGCCGGGCGCCTTGTCGACCCCCTGGACGGCGTCGAACTTCCCCGAGCCGTCCAGCTTGGCGCTGAGCGGGTACTTGGTGTCCATCTTCTGCTCGTACGTCAGCGGTGTCACGACGGCCGAGGACGACGGCGAGGGCGGGGACTGCCCGACCACGCCCGTGCCGGCGTCCCGCGCGTCCCGTGCCTGGTCCGTCGCGGACTGCGCACCCGAGGCGGTTCCGCCTCCGTCGGCGACCTGTCCGGCCACGACGACCGCGAGCACGGTGACGACGGCGGCGGCCGCGATGCCGGTGAACGCCCGGCCCTTGCCGCCCTTGGCCGCCGGGGGTCGGTCGTCCGGGGGCACGTCGCCCGGCCCGGGGCGGGCGTCCTCGCCGGTGCGGCCGTCGGTGTCGTCGGGCCAGTCGGTCACGGAGCCGTAGGAGTGCGGCCCGGTGGGAACGGGGCCGCGGGGGCCGCCGGGTGCGAAGACGTCCACGTCCACGTCGCCGTCCTCGGCGAACGCGTCGACGTAGTCCTGTCGCGGACGCGACCGTGCCCCGGGCGGGGCCTGTCGCTGCCGCGGCGGAGCGACTCCGGGCCCGGCGGCGTGGCCGCCCGGCTCCTGACCCCGCAACTCCCCCCAGGCGCCCCCGGATTCACGCTGCTCGGGATGCCCACCCCGGACCCGGGGCACGCCCTGGGCGGGCGTGCCGTCGGCAACCCGCGGGAAGCCCCCCGGCGGAGTCCCGTCCGGGAACCGCCGCACACCTTGCCCGGACGCACCACCGGGCACCCGGGGGACCCCACGCGCGGGCGTCCCGTCGTAAAGCCGGGGGAAGCCGTGTGCGGGGGGGCCGTCGGGAAGGCGAGGAACGCCACGCGCGGGCGTCCCGTCGGGAAGCCGCGGAACGTCACGCGCGGGAGTGCCCTCAGCAACTCGGGAGTTCCCGGACCCGGACATCACCCCGCCCGGCACCCGAGGAAAGCCACGCGCGGGCGTGCCATCAGGAAGCCGCGGAAACCCATGCGCAGGCGTCCCATCCCCGAGCCGAGGAACGCCACGCGCAGGCGTGCCCTCCGGAACCCGCGGAAACCCACGCTCAGGCGGGCCCTCCGGAACCCGAGCAGACCCGGCCCCGGACACCACCCCACCCGGCACGCGGGGAAAGCCCCGAGCCGGTGTCCCGTCAGGAACCGGCGGGAAACCACGCCCCGACGCCCCGTCAGAGACCGTCGAGCCACCCGCCCCAGACGCTCCGTCAGAAGCCGCCCGGAATCCCCGCCCAGACGTCCCGTCAGGAACCCAGGGCGCTCCACGTCCCGCCGCCCGATCTCCGAGCCCAGGCGCGCCCTGCGCCGGCACCCGGTACCCCGCAGGGCCGCTCGCCGGTCCTGCGCCCGGTGACCCGTACTCGCGCCCCCGGCCCCCCGGCATCCCCTGCCGGGCAGCCTGCGGTGCCGGGGCGGGGGGAGCCGGAGTCCGTTCCCGGCCCGGTGTGTCCGCGGCGCTGCGCACCGCCTCGGCGGCCGCCTGGCCCGTACCGCTCTTTGCCGAACTGCCTTTGTCGGGCCCCTTTTTGGGAGCGGGCCCGCGTCGACTGTGGCGTCCCACGCCCCGCCTCAGCTCCCCGGGATGGTGGTGTCGGCCCCGTCACCGGAGGCCGATGCGGCGTCCGCCCCGTCGCCCGGGGCACCCGCGGAGCGGTGACGCCGGTCAGAGCCTCCCACGGAACCGCCGGAAGTGCCCGCAGCGCCCTTGTCCGCCGCGAACTCCCGGAACGCCCCCGCCACCGTCTCCGGGTACTCCATCATCGCCACGTGCCCCGCCTCCGGCAGGGTCAGCAGACGGGAGTCGCGGAAGGTACGGGCCGCCTTCTGGGCCATGCGGAAGCCGACGAGCTGGTCGCGTCCGCCGTAGACGAGCAGCGTGGGTGCGAGGACGCGCTCGGCCTGGCGCCACAGCGCGTGCTGGCCGCCCAGCGTGTACGCGTTCACCAGGCCGCGCGCCGAACGCGTCATCGCGTCCCAGAAGTACGGCAGTTGCAGCCGCCGTTCCATCTCCTCCACCGCGTGCTGGAAGCCCTCCGGACTGACCCGCCCGGGGTCGCCGTAGCAGAGGGCGGTGACGCCGCGGACGCGCTGCTCGGCCGTCCAGTCCTTGCTGTACCGGGTGAACAGACCGGCCACACCGGGCAGCGCCAGCAGTCCCGTGGGCACGGCGGTGCGCTGGACGCGGAGCTCGGGGAGGGCCGGCGAGACGAGGGTGAGGGTGCGCACCAGGTCGGGCCGCACCGCCGCGACGCGCGTCGACACCGCGCCGCCGAGGGAGTTCCCGAAGAGGTGGACGGGCCCGCGTCCGGAGGCGTCGAGAAGACGGATCACCGCGCGCGCGTGAGCGGTGATCGAGTAGTTGCCGTCGTCCGGCGGCGGGGAGTCACCGAAGCCGGGCAGATCGACGGCCTCGCCGTCGACGTCGGCTTCGAGCTGCTCCATCAGCGCCGACCAGTTCTGCGAGGAACCGCCGAGGCCGTGGACGTACAGCGCGGGCGGCAGCCCCTCCCGCGCGGGCGGCCTCGAACGCACCGTGAGAGTGATCCCCGGCAGCCGCACCGACCTGAGCCGCTCGCCCTCACCGACCCTGACGGGTGCCACTTTCGGAAGGACGGTGGCGGGCGGCACGAAGGGCAGCTCGGTCGAAGGCATGCGGCAATGTTACGAGACGATCACGCACTGGTTCATGTGTTCGCCGTCACAGGCCACATGTACGAGGTCGGCGGGGCGGAATGCGCGCGGTACGGCACGTCCATCGCATGGCGTCCAGATCGCGTGTCTCCTAGGCTCGTACGCAGGGCACCCGCATGTGGCCCCCTGTGTACATCAGGGACGTTCTAGGAAGGGAGCCCACCATGGCCTACGACCCCACCGACCCCGAGGTCTTCGCCGACTCGGAGGCATTCGAGGAGGACGACGCCGTCGAGCTCGACGTCGAGGCCCCCGAGGGCGACGCGGCCGAGCAGCACACCGACATCGCCCCCCGCCGCGACGACCCGCTGACCGGCGTCGACCCCGACCGGGCCAACGAGGCCGACCTCGTCGAACAGACCCGGATCGTCTCGCTCGACGAGGACGACTATCGGTGACGTCGGCGCGATGCCGGGCGGCCGGCAAAGCACTCATCAGGGCATTCCTGACCAGGGACGGCGGGCGCCCTGCCCGCTGCATGACCGTTTGAAACCTATGCGTGGCTTTCGTCACCGTCCGGTCCGTGAAATTCTGCGCTCGCACCGCGCGCAGCACGGTTACCGAAAAGTACGATGGCCGCGCGGCGCACACCGCATGTGGACGACATTGGGAGGCGGCGTGACAGCCATCGAGCAGACAGAGGCGGCACGCCCGCGGGGGACGCGCCTGCCGCGCCGTGCCCGACGGAACCAGTTGCTGGGTGCCGCGCAGGAAGTCTTCGTGGCACAGGGCTACCACGCGGCCGCGATGGACGACATCGCCGAGCGGGCCGGCGTCAGCAAGCCGGTGCTCTACCAGCACTTCCCGGGCAAGCTCGACCTCTATCTCGCCCTGCTGGACCAGCACTGCGAGTCCCTGATCCAGGCGGTACGCGCCGCGCTCGCGTCGACGACCGACAACAAGCAGCGCGTACGGGCGACCATGGACGCCTACTTCGCGTACGTGGAGGACGACGGCGGCGCCTTCCGCCTGGTCTTCGAGTCGGACCTGACGAACGAGCCCGCGGTGCGCGAGCGCGTCGACAAGGTCACCAACGAGTGCGCCGAGGCGATCTGCGACGTGATCGCCGAGGACACCGGCCTCTCGCGCGCGGAGTCGATGCTGCTCGCGTCGGGCCTCGGCGGGCTCGCCCAGGTGGTGGCCCGGTCCTGGCTGCACAGCGACCGCAGCGTCCCGCGCGACCAGGCGGTCCAGTTGCTGACGTCGCTGGCGTGGCGGGGCATCGCCGGTTTCCCGCTGCACGGCACGGAGCACCACTAGAGGCCCTCGGGATCACATCGCGATCACGCACGACCCGCACGCACGCGTGCGGGTCGTTTGTTCCCGCGTGATGTTCGCTGTTGGCGTTCTCGCGCGGAGCGTGTACATCCCCTCACCGGGCTAATGTGTGCTGGGTACGGCGCGGAAGGTCGCGCACTTCACTGACCGTCGGAGGGACATAGCCGTGGAGGTCAAGATCGGCGTGCAGCACGCGCCCCGCGAGATCGTTCTGGAGAGCGGTCAGAGCGCCGAGGAGGTCGAGCGGGCGGTGGCGGAGGCCCTGGCCGGCAAGTCCCAACTGCTGAGCCTGGTGGACGAGCACGGCCGCAAGGTCCTCGTCCCGGCCGACCGTCTCGCGTACGTCGAGCTCGGCGAGCCTGCTCCGCGCAAGGTGGGCTTCGGCGCGCTGTAGGCAGACACACGAGGAGGGGCCCGGCGACCGTGCGGTCGCCGGGCCCCTCCTCGTGTGCCGGGCGGGTTCTTTCCTCCCCGTACGGAGGACGAACAGCACCCGCGGGAGGATTGCATTCCGCAGGTCACGGGTATGACGGGCTACGACCGTAATGCGCAGTGTGGCCGTGTGGGAGGGACCCCATGATGTTGATCGAAGCGCTCGGCTCCGCTCTGCTCGGTCTCGTGCTGGCGGGGGTGGCGGCACACCGTCTGGCGCACCGCCTGCCGACGCGATCCCTGGTCCTCGCCACGGGCACCGCGGGAGCCCTCTTCGGCGCCTTCGTGACCCACACCGCTCTGGACCCGGGCAACATCCTGCTGATCCTCCTGGGCGCGGCCGTGGTCTCGGTCGCCTCCCTGTCCCTGCTCCTGCGCCCGTCGGGAAGACTCCGCCGCTCGGCGACGGCGTGAGCGGCAAGCGGCCGTAGGGCGAGCGACGACTCGGGCCGCAGGGCGAGCGTCGACTCACCCGCGCGGGGGACCGACGCCACGCAGCACCAGCGCCGCGCGGCACCAAGGGCGCACAGCCCCGGCACCGGCCCTCCGAGACACCAACGCGGGGCGCAGCCGCAGCCCGCCGCGCCGCAGGACGCCCCGGGCCCCGGGCCCCGGGCCCCGAGAACCCTTACGCCGCCAACCCCAGCGCCGCCATCCGCTTCGTGTGCGCCTCGGTGATCCGGGAGAACATCCGACCCACCTCGGCGAGGTCGAACCCGTCCGCGACGCCCCCGACGAGCATCGTCGACAGCGCGTCCCGGTCCGCCACGACCCGCTGCGACTGCGACAGCGCCTCACCCATCAACCGCCGTGCCCACAGGGCGAGTCGGCCGCCCACCCGCGGATCCGCGTCGATCGCCGCCCGCACCTTCTCGACGGCGAACCCGGCGTGCCCGGTGTCGTCGAGGACGGCCAGCACCAGCTCGCGCGAGTCCGTGTCGAGCCGCGCCGCGACCTCCCGGTAGAAGTCACTGGCGATCGAGTCGCCGACGTACGCCTTGACGAGCCCCTCCAGCCAGTCCGAGGGCGCCGTCTGCCGGTGGAACCCGTCGAGGGCCGCGACGAACGGCTCCATCGCCAGCGTCGGCTCCTCGCCGATCTCCGTCAGCCGGTCGCGCAGCTTCTCGTAGTGGTGGAACTCCGCCGACGCCATCTTCGCCAGCTCCGCCTTGTCCGCCAGCGTCGGCGCCAGCTTGGCGTCCTCCGCGAGCCGCTCGAAGGCCGCGAGCTCGCCGTACGCGAGCGCGCCGAGCAGGTCGACGACCGCGGCTCGGTACTGCGGGTCGGCGGCGGCCTTCGTCCAGTCCTGGGCGGCGACACCGGTGTGCTCGACGGTGGGTTCGGCCGGGGTCTCGGAGGCGTTGTCGGGCTTGTCAGAGGTCGTCATGAAGCGCACAATAGCCCGCTCTCCGGACGGCGGAAGGCCCTGGTCAATCAGTGTGACGACGACTACGTGACCAAATCGGCCATCACATGTGCGCGATTCCGGGGTATGGTGGTAATGCGCCTGCTGGTACGACGGCACTTCGTGAGTGTGCCGTACCTCGACAGGCCGCACGTATGAGGATGCCCGGTCGGTGGCCCGATCGGCTCCGACCCGACAAGCCCTCCTCCCGTACGGCACTGTGCGTACGGATTCCGGAGGGGGACCCTCAGCGGTACGAGCGCTAGAGCGTCGGCAGTGGTCCCGTGCCATTACGGCTTGGCCCGTAAGGCAGCCGACGTCCCCAGCACGGTAGACGACCCCCGCGCTCGCCTCGCACCGCGCACACAGAAGAGGCAGCACCCTGACTACGACTTTCCGCGATCTCGGCATTCTGACCGAGACGGCCGAGGCCCTCGAAGCCGTCGGCATCATCAACCCCTTCCCCATCCAGGAGATGACGCTCCCGGTCGCCCTCTCGGGCTCCGACGTCATCGGCCAGGCCAAGACCGGCACCGGCAAGACGCTGGGCTTCGGCCTCCCGCTCCTCGAGCGCGTCACCGTCCCCGCCGACGTCGAGGCCGGCCGCGCAAAGCCCGAGGCGCTGACCGACGCCCCGCAGGCGCTCGTCGTCGTCCCCACGCGCGAACTGTGCACGCAGGTCACCAACGACCTGCAGACCGCCGGCAAGGTGCGCAACGTCCGCGTTCTCGCCATCTACGGCGGCCGGGCCTACGAGCCCCAGGTCGAGGCCCTGAAGAAGGGCGTCGACGTCGTCGTCGGCACCCCGGGCCGGCTCCTGGACCTCGCGGGCCAGAAGAAGCTCAACCTCGGCCACATCAAGGCGCTCGTCCTCGACGAGGCCGACGAGATGCTCGACCTGGGCTTCCTGCCCGACGTCGAGAAGATCATCAACATGCTGCCGGCCCGCCGCCAGACGATGCTGTTCTCGGCGACCATGCCGGGCGCCGTCATCAGCCTCGCGCGCCGCTACATGTCGCAGCCCACGCACATCAACGCCACCTCGCCCGACGACGCGGGCAGGACGGTCGCCAACACCAAGCAGCACGTGTACCGGGCGCACAACATGGACAAGCCCGAGATGGTCGCGCGCATCCTCCAGGCCGAGGGCCGGGGACTGGCCATGGTCTTCTGCCGTACCAAGCGCACCGCGGCCGACCTCGCCGACCAGCTCAAGCAGCGCGGTTTCGCCGCCGGCGCGGTCCACGGCGACCTGGGCCAGGGCGCCCGCGAGCAGGCGCTGCGCGCCTTCCGCAACGGCAAGGTGGACGTCCTCGTCTGCACCGACGTCGCCGCCCGCGGCATCGACGTCGAGGGCGTCACGCACGTCATCAACTACCAGTCCCCCGAAGAGGAGAAGACGTACCTGCACCGCATCGGCCGTACCGGCCGCGCGGGTGCCAAGGGCATCGCGATCACCCTCGTCGACTGGGACGACATCCCGCGCTGGCAGCTCATCAACAAGGCGCTGGAGCTCGACTTCAACGACCCGCCGGAGACGTACTCCACCTCCCCGCACTTCTACGAGGACCTGGGCATCCCCGCGGGCACCAAGGGTGTCCTGCCGCGGACCGAGCGCACCCGCGCCGGGCTCGACGCGGAGGAGCTCGAGGACCTGGGCGAGCCGGGCGGACGCGGTGCGCGCGGCCGCGGCGACCGTGACCGGGGCCGCGGACGAGGTGGCCGGGACGAGTCCCGCTCCGCCGACCGCGAGCGTTCGGAGCGTACGCCGCGCCGTCGCCGTCGTACCCGCAGCGGAACCCCGCTGGACGCCGGCGCCCCCGTCGAGGCGGTCGCCCCGTCGGAGACCGCCGCTGTCGAGGACGCCACCGCGACCCGCACCCCGCGCCGCCGTCGCCGTACCCGCGGCGGGGCGTCCGACTCGGCACCGGCCGCCACCGAGGCGCTCACGGCAGCGGCGCCGGCCGTGTCCGACACCGCGGAGTCCGCCGTCGCCACGGCGGAGGGCCCGGCCCTCGACACCGAGACCCCGGCCAAGCCGCGCCGCCGCCGGACCCGCAAGTCCGCGGAGACGCCGGCCACGGCGGAGACGGTCGCCGAGACCGCACCGGTCACGGAGACCGCACCGGTCACGGAAGCCGCTCCGGTCGCCGAGACCGCTCCGGCGGCAGAAGCCCCGGCCACGAAGCCGCGTCGTACGCGCAAGACGGCTGCCGCGGCCCCCGCCGAGGCCGCCCTGGACACGGCGGAGGCCACCGAGGCCAAGCCGCGCCGCACCCGTAAGGCAACCGCCACGGCCCCCGCAGCCGAGGCCGCCGTGGACACCGCGGAGGGCACGGCCACCAAGCCGCGCCGCACCCGCAAGACCGCGGCCGTCGCCGAGACCGCGGCCGACACCGCGGAGACCGTCGAAGCCAAGCCCCGCCGCACCCGCAAGACCGCGGCCAAGACCACGACCGCCGCCGAGGCAGCCGTGGACACGGCCGAGGCCACCGAGGCCAAGCCCCGCCGGCGCACCACCCGCAAGGCCGCCGAGCCCGCCGTGACCGCCGACATCCCGGCCCAGCCGGTCGCGGAGGCGGAGACGGCAGAGGCGGCCAAGCCCCGCCGTACACGGAAGACGGCGAGCACCGCGAAGGCTGCCGAGGCGGCCGTGGACACCGCGGAGGGCACGGCCACCAAGCCGCGCCGCACCCGCAAGACCGCGGCAGTCGCCGAGACCGCGGCCGACACCGCGGAGACCGTCGAAGCCAAGCCCCGCCGCACCCGCAAGACCGCGGCCAAGACCACGACCGCCGCCGAGGCAGCCGTGGACACGGCCGAGACCGCCGAGGCCAAGCCCCGCCGGCGCACCACCCGCAAGGCCGCCGAGCCCGCCGTGACCGCCGACATCCCGGCCCAGGCGGACCAGGAGCCGAAGGTTGCCGCACCGCGCCGCCGGACCCGCAAGACGGCCGCCGCGGAGCCCGCGGAGAACTGATCCGACGCCGACGGCCCGGTCCCTCCACCAGGGGGCCGGGCCGTCGGCGTTTCCGGCGCCGGCCCTCGGCAGCCGACGCGGACGACACCCACCCAGGGGCGCGGCCACCTGCACGCCGAGCCACGACGCGCCCGCACCCGCCCGAAGGCCCCCACGCCCCGCCGCACCCCCTACGACCCCGCCCCGCCACCCCCGCCCGATACCCTCACCCCGTGAGCACCCGAGCCGTCTTCGCCCTGCCGCCAGGCGCCCGCGCCTACCCCCTGCGCACCGCTCGCGGCGAGTTCGCGGCCGTGGATTCGGCCGTGCCCGACGGCGTCACCCCGAAGGGCACCGCGCTGCTGCTCCCCGGCTTCACGGGCAGCAAGGAGGACTTCACGCTGCTCCACGAACCGCTCACCGCGCGCGGCTACCGGATCGTGGCCGTGGACGGGCGTGGACAGTTCGAGTCGGACGGTCCGGAGACCGACGAATCCGCTTACGCACGCGGCGAGTTGGCGCGGGACGTGCTCGCCCAGGCGGCCGCCCTCGACGCCCCCGTGCACCTGGTCGGGCACTCCCTGGGCGGCCAGATCGCGCGCGCCGCCGTACTGCTCGACCACTCCCCCTTCCTCTCCTTCACCCTCGTCTCCTCGGGCCCCGCGCAGATCTCCGACTCCCAGCAGCAGCGCGTGAAACTGCTGCGGGACGCGCTTGGTGTGATGACGATGGCCGAGGTGTGGGACGCGATCCTGGCCATGGGCCCACCGGAGGAGGTCGGCGGCCCAACCAGGGGCATCGGGGACGTCGTACAGCTCCGCCGCCGCTGGCTCGGCAACAAGCCCGCCCAACTCCTCGCGACCGGACGTCAGTTGTGCACGGAACCGGACCTCGTGGAGGAACTCGCCGCCGTCCCGCTGCCGTTCCACGTGCTGTCCGGCTCGCAGGACGACACCTGGCCGGTGCCCCTCCTCGACGACATGGCCGTACGGCTGCGCGCCCACCGCACGGTGATCCCGGGCGCCGACCACTCCCCCAACGCCGACGAGCCGCTGCCCACGGCCCGCGCCCTGGCCGACTTCTGGGACGGCCTCGGCCTATAGGCGCTCAGTACTGCGCCTGCAAGTGCTCCCAGAACCCGTCCCGCAGCGCCCGCCGCAGATCGGCCTGGCCGCGCAGGGAGTACTGGAGCAGCCCCTCCGCCTCCACCAGCAGGTCCTGGTCCACCGAGCCCGGCAGATAGGGGTGCCCGGGCAGGAGCTCCTGGAGCGCCGCCCGCCCGCGCTCCGCGAGCCATTTCGCGGCGATCTGCGCGCCCACGAAGCGGACGTCGTCGCGGGGCGGCCGAGTGGCCGTCGCCTCGTAGGGGACGGCGGCCCGCCGGGAGACGTACGGCTTGAAGAAGTCGAGGTCGAGGGTGCGCTGGCTGTCGACCTCCCACAGGAGGGGTTCGGCCTGGTTGCGGCCCTCCGGTGCCTCGATGCCCCACAGGTGGACGCGGGCGCCGTAGCCCTGGGCCGCCTCGACCGCCGAGACCAGGTCCTCGTCACCACCGAGGAGTGCCGCGTCGCTGATCGCGCGGTGGCGGGCCAGGGACTCCAGGTCGGAGCGGATCAGCGAGTCGACGCCCTTCTGCTGGTTGTTGGCGTTGAGGTTGCCCAGCCGGACCTTGACGTCCGGGAGTTCGGCGATGGACTGCTGCTCCGCCGTGTGGATGCGGCGTCGCGCGCCGTCGTACCAGTAGACCCTGAGCAGTCGGCTGTCCGCGAAGATGGAGCGGGCCCGGTCGATGAGGGCCTCGATCAGGCCCTCGGCGTCGAGGTCGAAGGCGCGCCGGTCCTCGGTGCCGGTGACGAGTCGTCCCGCGGCCGCGTAGAGGTAGCCCGCGTCGACGAAGATCGCATGCGTCGAGGGCGTCTTCGCCACCTCGGCGAGCATGCGCGTGAGCAGCTCGTTGGTGCGGTCGATGCGGGCGCTCAGGGGCGCCAGGTCGTCGTTCATCGCCACCATTGTCCCGGCGGTCACGCTGCGAACACAACCGGTCCCAAGGAGTCTCCGAAGACTCACTTACCGGTCAGTAATTAGCCGTTCGAAAAATTTCTTTAGCGTAGGGAATGTTTGTAACACGAACCCCGTTGACTACCTCTGTACGCAGTAATTCTCCGCAGGAGGATGACCAGACGAAGGGAGAAGCCATGCGCTTCGAAATCATGCGACTCGACGACGTCGACGGCACGCCCGTGGACAGCACTGTCGTGGACGCCGCCTCCGTCAACCGGATCGTTCAGCAGGCCGCCGCCATAGGACAGCGGCTCTGGATCCGTCCGGCCGACACCTCGGCCTCATAACCTCTACAGTCTCGACCGCACAGACGCGGATCACCGCTGAAGCTTCAGAGCCCCCGCCAGGCATCGACGCCGGGCGGGGGCTCTGCGCATGTCCCGGGGCGTTCAGCTCCCCTGGATCACCTGGGTGATCCCGTTGATGATCTGCTGCACGGCGATCGCGGAGAGCATCATGCCCGCGAGCCGGGTCACCAGCACGACCCCGCCGTCCTTGATGACCCGGATGATCAGCAGTGAGTACCGCATCACCAGCCACAGCACGACATGGATGGCCAGGATCGCCGTCCACACCGAGACCTGGGTGGCGACGCTGTGGGCCTTCTGCACGGCCAGGATGACGGAGACGATGGCACCCGGTCCCGCCAGCAAGGGCATGCCGAGGGGTACGAGCGCCACGTTGACGTCCTTGGTCTGCTTCGGCTCGTCGGTCTTGCCGGTGAGCAGGTCGAGCGCGATCAGCAGGAGCAGCAGCCCGCCCGCGATCATCAGCGCGGGCACGGAGACGTGCAGGTAGTTCAGGATCTGGTGGCCCAGGAGCCCGAACACGGCGATGACCCCGCCCGCCACGCAGACGGCCTGGAAGGCCATCCGCTTCTGCACTTTGCCGGGCCGGCCGGCGGTCAGCGCGAGGAAGATCGGGGTGATCCCGGGGGGATCCATGATCACGAACAGGGTGAGGAAGAGCGAGCCGAAGACGGCGACGTCGAACATGGTGGAACTGGCCTTACGGAAAGGGGTGGAACACGGCGCCGGGGACGGGACGGCCTGCGGCGCCGGGTGGTGGGAAGCGGAACCGGACCTCAGTTTCCGCCGGTCCCGGGCACGGGGAACGCACCCGTCGCCCGCCGCGTGATCTCCCCGTAGACCTCGGGGTCCGTCGTGCACTCGCCGAGGGCGACCGTCTTGCGGCTGCCGTGGTAGTCGCTGGACCCGGTGACGAGCAGTCCCAGGTCGGCGGCGAGCCCGCGCAGCCGTACGCGCGTGTCCTCGTCGTGGTCCATGTGGTCGACCTCGATGCCGTCGAGGCCGGCGGCGGCCATCTCGGCGATCGCGGACTCCGGGACGGTACGACCGCGCTTGCTCGCGCCGGGGTGGGCGAACACGGTGACCCCGCCGGCCCCCTTGACCAGCCGGATCGCCTCGAAGGGGTCGGTCTCGTGCTTCTCCACGTGGGCGCGGCCGCCGTCGGCCAGCCAGTCCTGTGTGAAGGCCTCGTCCACGCTCGGTACGACCCCGAGCTCGACGAGCGCGGTGGCGACGTGCGGCCGCCCGACCGAACCGTCCCCGGCGATCCGCGCCACCTGCTCCCAGGTGACCGGCACGCCCAGCTCCTGGAGCCTGGCCACCATCCCGCGGGCCCGGGGCACCCGGTCGTCCCGCACGAGCTCCCGCTCGGCGAGCAGCTCAGGCTCCTCGGGGTCGAACAGGTAGGCCAGCATGTGCATGGACACCCCCTCGATCCGGCAGGACAGCTCGGCCCCGGTGACGAGGGTCAGCCCGGCGGGCAGCGCGGCGATGGCCTCGCGGTACCCGCGGGTGGTGTCGTGATCGGTGAGGGCGACGACGTCCAGCCCGGCAGCGGCGGCGTTGCGCACCAGCTCGGCGGGCGTGTCGGTCCCGTCGGACGCCGTGGAGTGGCAGTGCAGATCGATGCGCACGACGAAGAACTCCAACGGACCGAACACGGGAAAGGACACCCAAGCGTAACCCCGAGGGGCACGGGGCCGTGCCGGCAGGCGGCTCCGCCGCGTGGGCGCGACCAGCCCATGACACGCACCCGTTTGGCGGCGGACGCCCGGCCCCGGTAGGCGCTACGGCTTCAGCAAGCGCGGCGACAACGCCCCGCAGGGCACCAGTTCCACTTCCGCCCCCGCGTCCCGCAGGTCCGTCAGCACCAGTTCGTCGTACATCAGCAGTCCGGACTGCTCGGGCCACACCACGGCCCACAGCCACAGCCCCAGCGCCTCTCCCGCGAACACCGCCCGGTCCTCCGGCGCCCCCGCGACATGCCACAGCGGCGTCGGCCGGCCGGCGGCGAGCACCTTCGCCTGTGCCGGCTTCTCGACGCTCATGTAGGGCCCCGGGTCCGGCCCGTCGATTCCCGCGTAGCGCGCCCCGAGTCCGACGCCGAGCTCCTCGGCCACGAGGATCAGCTCGCCGACACCTCCGAGCGGGCCGGGACCGGTGCACGCCACAGCCGTCGCACGGCCGCCGCTGCGGTCGTCGCCCGCGCAGGCCACGCCCGTGAACAGCCAGCCGACCGGCAGCGGCCACGGCATCCACACCGGCACCTGCGTGCGATGCACCACGACACCGAGGGCCTCGACGCTGGGCGGGATCACGGGCTGCAACGGATGCACCGTCCCGTGCACGTCGCACTGCCAGGAATCGGCGAAGAGTCCGGGAGCCCTGACCCGGCCACCACACTTCGGGCAACTGGGTTCGCCCCTCATAGGGCCCCACGGTCCTACCCTCGCTCCGCCACGTCAAGGACGATCACCCGTCCGGACGGAACGGGTTCCCCCGGCCTCACCGGGGAAGACTAGATGCATCTTGCATTATTTAGCTGACCTAACTTACTATGTGTATATACCAACTATCTCCGTGAGGAGTGGAGGACGACCATGGACCCCTTCGATGCGGGAGCCGGCGGCATCCTGCGCCAGCCGAAGGCCGTGTGGGCGACGGCGGGCGCGTCCGTCGTCGCCTTCATGGGCATCGGACTCGTGGACCCGATCCTGCCGTCGATCGCGAAGGGCCTGGACGCCACGGCGAGCCAGGTGTCCCTCCTGTTCACCTCGTACTTCCTGATCACCGCGATCGCGATGCTGGTCACCGGCTTCGTCTCCAGCCGCATCGGCGGCAAGAAGACCCTGCTGCTCGGCCTCGCCCTCGTCGTGGTCTTCGCCGGGCTCGCGGGCACCTCGGGCTCGGTCGGCGAACTGGTCGGGTTCCGGGCCGGCTGGGGCCTCGGGAACGCCCTGTTCGTCTCGACCGCCCTCGCCGTCATCGTCGGCGCGGCGGCCGGCGGCAGCGCGGCGGCGATCCTGCTGTACGAGTCCGCCCTCGGCCTCGGCATGGCGTGCGGCCCGCTGCTCGGTGCCCTCCTCGGCGACGCGAGCTGGCGCTACCCGTTCTTCGGTACGGCCTTCCTGATGGCCGTCGGCTTCCTGTGCGTCACGGCGTTCCTGAAGGAGCAGCCGAAGCCGGCCCGCAAGACCTCCCTGCTCGACCCGATCAGGGCGCTCGGCCACGGCGGCCTCGCCTCGGCCGCGATCTCCTCGTTCTTCTACAACTACACGTTCTTCACCGTGCTGGCCTTCACCCCGTTCGTGCTGGACATGACCCCGTACAAGTCGGGAGCCGTGTTCTTCGCCTGGGGTGTCCTGCTCGCCGTCTTCTCGGTGTTCGTCGCACCGCGCCTCCAGGAGCGGTTCGGCTCCCTGAAGGTGCTCGGCGGTTCGCTGCTCCTGCTCGCGCTCGACGTGCTCGTCCTCGGCTACGGCGACCACACCGCGGCCGTCGTCTGCACGATCCTGTCCGGCGCCTTCATCGGCGTGAACAACACGGTCTACACGGAGCTGGCGCTCGGCGTGTCGGACGCCCCGCGGCCCGTGGCGAGCGCCGGCTACAACTTCGTGCGCTGGTTCGCGGCGGCCGCGGCGCCCTACTTCGCGCCGAAGATCGAGGAGTGGACCGACATCCACGTCCCGTTCGTGGTGGCGGCGGTGACCGCGGTGCTCGGCGCGCTGGTGGTCGTCGTACGGCGCAAGGCGCTCACCCACCGGGCGGAGGAGCTGGAGCCGAGGCACGCGGTCGAGGACAGTGTCACCGTGTTCGCCAACTGACCTTTTCCGGCCGGTACTTGGTGAGCTTGCTCACGTCCGGCTCAGTCCAGCGCGACGGATTTCCGGGACGGGTCCCGGAGGTCCGTCCCGCTGGTCAGCCAGCGCTCCTGGAGGGCCTGGGCACCGTGGACGCGCTTCCAGGCGGCCTCGTTGGGAGTCATGGGGAGCAACGGCAGGAAGCGGACCGGGTCGAGGGGCTCGTCGAGCTCCAGGTCCTCGACCAGTCCGCCCGGCTCGGCGACCAGGACCGAGGTGAACGGGGCGCCGGGCCACAGGGGTTCACCCACGTCGAGCGAGGCACCCGGGGCCACGACCACGCCCTCGACCTGCGGGGACGCGGCGAGCACGGCGAGCGGGCGGAGCACCTTGTCGGTGTCGGCGAGCCCTGCCCGTACCGAGATGAGCAGTTCGGCGCGCGGGCCCTTGACCGGGTCGGCGAGCATCGCGGTGGGGTCGCCCATCGGCTGGGCCGACATGCCGAGGGTGGCGTAGCGGACGACGTCCCCGTCGGTGAAGCGGAGCACCTCGATGCGGTCCGTGCCGAGGAAGGTGACCGCCGCGCGCGCGTCCGGCTCGCCCAGCGCACTGCGCAACCGGGCCTCGACCAGAGGAAGAACATCTGCCATGCGGCGAGCATAGAACTCGTCAGTACCGGGCAAAGCAGCGCCTTGACACTTCGGCCTGCTGGTACTCTGGCCCGGTCGTCGGGGCAGCACGCAGAAGCGTCGCGATCGAGCTCCGACGCTTTGTGAGACTCCCTTGCGGGAATGGATCGTCCCTTACGAGGGACCGGCCGGAGGAGGTGGGGCTGTCATGGATCGAAGTCGACCTGGTAGTACCACTCGTTCTTCCGGCCGCTGATGCAGCTCTGTGACTCTCGGCAATCGCCGCCTTTCACGTTCGCGTCTTCGTGCGGAAGAGCACTTCGTTCGTTTTGCCTGATCTGTCTGATCGCCAGCAGTAGCTGAATCAGTAGCGAAGCTCGCCACCGCGATGGTGCGGTGCTCCCCGCTTTGTGGACGTGCCAAACACCCTTCCCCTGCCTCAAGGGCGGGGACACCCCTTGCAGGACGTCCTCATTCCGGGTGGTTCCAGCCCTCGCCGGCGCCCTTTGTTGCCCGTCACGAAGGAGCCTGCCATGTCGATGATCCGTGACCTGCGTGCCGCCGTACGCCCGTCGCGTCCCTCGCTGCGCAAGGACACCGGCGCGTACGACGCGACGCGCGACCCCTCGACGCCCTCCGCCGTCGTCGACTGCGCCGTCTACCGCGACGGCCGGCGCGTGCCGACCGAGCAGCAGACGAGCCCGCACGAGGCGATGCGCCAGGTGCGCCGCGACGGCGGATTCGTGTGGATCGGCCTGCACGAGCCGAGCGAGGCCGAATTCTCCGGTATCGCCGCGGAGTTCGGGCTCCACCCGCTCGCCGTCGAGGACGCCGTCCAGGCCCACCAGCGGCCCAAGCTGGAGCGCTACGACGACACCCTGTTCACCGTCTTCAAGACCATCCACTACGTCGAGCACGACGAACTCACCGCCAACAGCGAGATCGTCGAGACCGGCGAGGTCATGTGCTTCACCGGCCGGGACTTCTTCATCACCGTCCGGCACGGCGGCCAGGGCTCGCTCAGGGCGCTGCGGCACCGGCTCCAGGACGACCCCGAACTGCTCGCCAAGGGCCCCTCGGCGGTCCTGCACGCGATCGCCGACCATGTCGTCGACGGCTATGTCGCGGTCGCCGACGCGGTGCAGGACGACATCGACGAGGTGGAGACCGAGGTGTTCACGCCGGGACGCGGCGGCAAGGTCTCGCGCGGTGTCGACTCGGCGCGGATCTACCAGCTCAAGCGTGAGGTGCTGGAGTTCAAGCGGGCCGTCGCCCCACTGCTGCGCCCCATGCAGCTGCTCAGCGAGCGGCCGATGCGGCTGGTGGACCCCGACATCCAGAAGTACTTCCGGGACGTCGCCGACCACCTGGCCCGGGTGCAGGAGCAGGTCCTCGGCTTCGACGAGCTGCTCAACTCGATCCTCCAGGCCAACCTCGCGCAGGCGTCCGTCGCGCAGAACGAGGACATGCGGAAGATCACCTCGTGGGCCGCGATCATCGCCGTACCGACGATGGTGTGCGGGGTGTACGGCATGAACTTCGACTACATGCCGGAGACGCACTGGCGGTTCGGCTACCCGGTGATCATGGCGGTGACCGGAGTCATCTGCATGGGCATCCACCGCACCCTCAAGCGCAACGGCTGGCTCTAGGGTGGGTCCCATGACAAGTGAGCTGCTCGACCGGGCCCTCGTCGAGGAGGCCACGAAGAAGTCCGGCCTCATCTGGGTCGAGGGAACCGGCGGCCCGGCCCGCGCCCTGTGGCACGTGTGGCACGAAGGCGCCGCGTGCCTGGTCGGCGACGGGCCCGGGGAGCAGCCGCTGCCGGGGCTGGCCGACGGGGGCACCGCCGAGGTGACCGTCCGCAGCAAGGACAAGGGGGGCCGACTGGTCTCCTGGTCGGCGAGGGTCGTCGAACTGGCGGCCGGGTCCGAGGCGTGGGAGGCGGCGGTCGCCGAGCTGAAGGGCAAGCGGCTGAACGCCCCCGACGGCGAGGCGATGACCGAGCGCTGGTCCCGCGAGTGCCGGGTGCTCCGGCTGGAACCGACCGGGGTCACGGCCGCGCTGCCCGAGGGCGACCTGGCCGCACCGCCGCGGCCGACCCCGGCGACCACCCGAGAGCCGGTCCCCGCCGGCCTTCCGCGGCTGCTGGTGAAACGGCGCAAACGCTAGGACGCCGGCAGCTGCTTGCCGTAGTCGACCGTCTCGTCCTTCTTCGGCTCGGTCAGGGGGAAGTTCCTGCCCCACGCCGAGAAGGTCAGGGTGCCCGCGCCGCCCGCCCGTGTCAGGCGCAGCGGGTACGGCTCGCCCTCCAGGGACACGTCCAGCGTGCCGCCGTCCCCTTTGTCACCCGTGATGCGGATCGTGCGGGTACCCGCCTGCTCGTGGTGGCCGTCGGTGTCGAGGCTGCCGTGCAGCGTCAGAAGTCCGTCGAGGAGAACGTCCTTGTCCGTGAAACCGCTGAACTTCTTGTACGCCGGGTCGCCCGACGGCACCTTCACGTACTTGCCGTCGAGCTTGTCGGCGGCCGCGTCCGAGTCCTCGCCCTTGCCGTCGGCCTTGGTCCAGAAGCCCGCGTCGGCCTTCAGGTACAGCGCCTCGCCGATCCGCAGGAGCTGGAAGGTGGTCCCCTCGGCGGTGACCGATCCGGAACCGCCCTCGGAATTCAGGCGCATGTCGAGTTTGTACGTGCGTCCGCTGGTGACCACGTTCCCCGACAGGCGCAGCGCGCCGGCGGACTCGGCGGCCGCACGCGTCTTCGACTGGATCTGGTCGGCGGGCAGTTTGCCGACCCCGTTGGTGCCCGCGTCGGGGTCCTCGCTGCAGCCCGTCAGTCCGGTTCCCGTCACGACCAGGGCGCACATCGCGCCCACCACAACGGTCCTGCGGGCACGGCCCTGGGGAATCGCGGTCACAGGTGGGGCTGCCTTTCCGACAAGGGTCCTTCAGCGGCGTACGGCAGCGTACCGGGGCCCGGGTCCCCGGGCGGAGCCAGTCCGTCCGGACCCCTCACCAGGGCGTATCCGATCGGTACGGGCTAGCCTTAAGCCCTCCCGAGCGGGCAATCCGGACAACGAACGACGAACGAAACACCCCGTACGCAACCCCGTACGCGGCCTCGCAGGCAAAGGAAGCACAGCCATGGCAGCGGGAGCCCCCCGGATCTTCGTCTCGCACCTCGCCGGTGTCGCCGTCTTCGACCCCACCGGCGACCAGGTGGGACGCGTCCGCGATCTGGTCGTCGTACTGCGCGTGGGGCGCAGGCCGCCCCGGGTGCTCGGGCTGGTCGTCGAACTGTCCACCCGGCGCCGCATCTTCCTGCCCATGACCCGGGTGACGAGCATCGAGTCCGGCCAGGTCATCACCACCGGTGTGCTCAACGTCCGCCGCTTCGAGCAACGGCCCACCGAGCGCCTCGTCTTCGGCGAGCTGCTCGACCGGCGGGTCACGCTCGTGGAGAGCGGCGAGCAGGTCACCGTGCTCGACATCTCCGTGCAGCAACTGCCGGCCCGCCGGGACTGGGAGATCGACCGCGTCTTCGTCCGCAAGGGCGGCAAGGGCGGGGCGTTCCGGCGCAAGGGCGAGGCGCTGACCGTCGAGTGGTCCGCCGTCACCGGCTTCACCCTGGAGGAGCACGGACAGGGCGCGGAGAGCCTGCTGGCCACCTTCGAGCAGTTGCGCGCGGCCGACCTGGCCAACGTCCTGCACCACCTCTCCCCCAAGCGGCGCGCGGAGGTGGCCGCGGCCCTCGACGACGACCGCCTGGCCGACGTACTGGAGGAGCTGCCCGAGGACGACCAGATCGAGATCCTCGGCAAGCTGAAGGAGGAGCGGGCCGCCGACGTCCTGGAGGCCATGGACCCCGACGACGCGGCCGACCTGCTCGCCGAGCTCCCCACCGAGGAGCAGGAGCGCCTGCTGAGCCTGATGCAGCCCGGCGACGCGGCCGACATGCGGCGCCTGATGGCGTACGAGGAGCACACGGCCGGCGGTCTCATGACGACGGAGCCGATCGTCCTGCGCCCGGACGCGACCGTCGCCGACGCGCTCGCCCGCGTCCGCAACCCCGACCTGTCCCCCGCGCTGGCCGCCCAGGTGTACGTGTGCCGGGCGCCCGACGAGACCCCGACCGGCAAGTACCTCGGCACGGTCCACTTCCAGCGGCTGCTGCGCGATCCCCCGTACACCCTCGTCAGCTCGCTCGTCGACGACGACCTCCAGGCCCTCGACCCGGACGCGACGCTGCCGGTGATCGCCGGGTTCTTCGCGACGTACGACATGGTCGCGGCGCCCGTGGTCGACGACTCGGGCTCGCTGCTCGGCGCGGTGACCGTCGACGACGTCCTCGACCACATGCTGCCCGAGGACTGGCGGGAGACGGAGTTCGACGCGGAGGGGGCGGCCCACCATGACGCCTGAGCGCGAGACCCCGAACCGCGAGCGCGCGTCCTCCGGTGCCCGCGAGCGCACCCCCTCCGGCGCCACGGCGACCAGCCGTCCCCGCGCCCGCCTCGACCAGCCGCGCCCGCCGAGGCGCAGGCTGCTGCCCGAGTGGGACCCGGAGGCGTTCGGACGGCTGTCGGAGCGGATCGCCCGCTTCCTGGGCACCGGGCGGTTCATCGTCTGGATGACGGTCGTCATCATCGCGTGGGTCCTGTGGAACGTCTTCGCACCCCGCGACCTGCGCTTCGACAACTACCCGTTCATCTTCCTCACCCTGATGCTGTCCCTCCAGGCCTCCTACGCAGCCCCGCTGATCCTGCTCGCGCAGAACCGGCAGGACGACCGGGACCGGGTCAACCTCGAACAGGACCGCAAGCAGAACGAGCGGTCGATCGCGGACACGGAGTACCTGACCCGCGAGATCGCCTCCCTGCGCATCGGCCTCGGTGAGGTGGCCACGCGTGACTGGATCCGCTCCGAGCTCCAGGACCTGATGAAGGAGCTGGAGGCACGGCAGCACGACGGGCACGTCGTATTCCCGGCAGAACGGCCGCACGGGCGTGACGTAGACGACCACTGACGGGGGTGCGGGGGGCGCCCGCCGCCGCCGTACCATCGTCTGTATGGCTAGCGAAGACGCGGTGCGCGAGGCACTGGCGACGGTGAACGACCCCGAGATCAACCGCCCCATCACGGAGCTCGGGATGGTCAAGTCGGTCGACATCGGCGCGGACGGGGCGGTCGCGGTCACCGTGTACCTGACCGTCTCCGGCTGTCCGATGCGCGAGACGATCACGCAGCGCGTGACGGACGCGGTCGCGGCCGTGGAGGGCGTCACGCGCGTCGACGTCACGCTCGACGTGATGAGCGACGAGCAGCGCAAGGAGCTGGCGACGGCCCTGCGGGGCGGCCAGACCGAGCGCGAGGTCCCCTTCGCGAAGCCCGGGTCCCTGACCCGCGTGTACGCGGTCGCCTCCGGCAAGGGCGGCGTCGGCAAGTCCTCGGTCACCGTGAACCTGGCGGCGGCGATGGCGGCCGACGGCCTCAAGGTGGGCGTGGTCGACGCCGACATCTACGGCCACTCGGTGCCGCGCATGCTGGGCGCCGACGGCCGCCCGACCCAGGTCGAGAACATGATCATGCCGCCGTCGGCGAACGGCGTGAAGGTCATCTCCATCGGCATGTTCACCCCGGGCAACGCCCCGGTGGTCTGGCGCGGCCCGATGCTCCACAGGGCCCTCCAGCAGTTCCTGGCGGACGTGTACTGGGGCGACCTGGACGTCCTGCTGCTCGATCTGCCTCCCGGCACGGGTGACATCGCGATCTCGGTGGCCCAGCTCGTCCCCAACGCGGAGATCCTGGTGGTCACCACGCCTCAGCAGGCGGCCGCGGAGGTCGCCGAGCGCGCGGGCTCCATCGCCGTCCAGACCCACCAGAAGATCGTCGGCGTCGTCGAGAACATGTCCGGCCTGCCCTGCCCGCACTGCGGCGAGATGGTCGACGTCTTCGGCACGGGCGGCGGCCAGACGGTCGCGGACGGCCTGACCCGCACGACGGGTGCGACGGTCCCGGTCCTCGGCTCCATCCCGATCGACGTCCGCCTCCGAGAGGGCGGCGACGAGGGCAAGCCGGTCGTCCTGACCGACCCGGACTCCCCGGCGGGCGCGGCGCTGCGGGGGATCGCGGGGAAGCTCGGGGGGCGGCAGCGGGGGCTTTCGGGGCTGTCGCTGGGGATCACACCCAAGAACAAGTTCTGAGGCGCACGCCCTGAAGAGGTGTTCCACGGGCCGGGTAAGGTCCGTGGAATGCCGAGAGTCAAAGTCAGCGTCATCGTTCCCGTCTACAACACCGGGAAGTACGTCGACGAGTGCGCCCCGTCGCTGCTCGGGCAGAGTCTGCCCGCCGACGAGTACGAGGTCATCTACGTCGACGACGGCTCGACCGACGACACGCTGGCCCGCGTGGAGAAGCTGGCGGGCCTGCACCCCAACGTCCAGGTGCACACCCGGCCCAACTCCGGCTGGCCGGGCGCACCGCGCAATCTCGGGATGCGGCACGCCAAGGGCGAGTACATCCAGTTCGTCGACCACGACGACACCCTCGGGCCCGAGGCCCTGGAGCGGCTGTACGAGCACGCGAAGCGCAACGACGCCGACGTGGTGCTCGGCAAGATGTCCAGCACGATGGTGCGGCCCCGGCGGCTGTTCCGGCACACCGTGGACGCCTGCACGATCGAGAACGACGAGCTCATGCAGAGCATGACGCCGCACAAGATGTTCCGGCGGGCCTTCGTCGAGGAACACGGCCTCCGGTTCCCCGAGGGGCCGTGGTTCTTCGAGGACATGCTCTTCGTCAGCGCCGCCTACCTGAAGGCGGAACGGATCTCGATCCTCACCGATTACCCCTGCTACTACTGGATGAAGCGGGACGACGGCGGCAACAACACCCAACACCGGTTCGATCCCCGGTTCGGCTTCTGGGACAACGTCCGCACCATCGTCCGCCAGATCAAGGACGGCACCGAGGCCTCGGACGACCTCGACGCCCTCCAGAACCGCCTCCTGCACCGCAATTACCACGTCGAAATCCTCTCCCGCACCCGCGAACCCGAGATCCTCCGCGAGGACCCCGCCGAGCAGCGCGAGCGCTTCGAGGCGGCCCGGAAGCTCGCTGTCGAGGAGTTCCCGCCCGCCGTACGCGACGGCCTGCCCACCGTGTCCCGGCTGCGCGCCGAGCTCCTCGAGCGCGGTGACTTCGACGGTGCCGTCGCCCTCGCCGAGCGTGTGCGTCAGGTCAAGGCCCGCAGCGTCGTCGGCGGACTGCGCTGGGAGGACGGCCGGCTGGTCGCCGACGTCACGCTGGACCTGCTGCGCGGGGACGGTGAGCCGCTGGTGCTCGTCGAGCGGGACGGGAAGCGGTGGCTGGACCCGGAGCTGCTGGCGGGGGTGCCGGGGACCGAGGACGGCTGGGAGGTGCGCGATCCGTTCCGGCTGGCCTACGCCGAACTGGTCGTCAAGGACCGCGACCGCGAGGACTGGTGGTACCCGGAGGGCGACCTGGAGGTGCGGCTCGAACCCGCCGGCGAGGGGCGCTCCCGGCTGATCGCGTCCGGGCGGCTGCTCCTCGACCCCGAACGGCTCGCGGGCGGACGGCCGTTGGAGCGCGGGGTGCACGACGTGTGGGCGTACGTCCAGCTGCTGGGCGTGGACCGGATGGTCCGCCTCACCGGCGACGGCACTCCGGGGGCCCCGGCAGCGGGTCCGGCGCTGACCGGTGGGCGGCTCGCGCTGCCGTACTGGACGGGCAGCGGTCAGCTCGCCCTCGACGTGGACCAGCGCCAGCGCAGGCTCGGTGCCGACACGGCCGGAGCGGCTGCGGAGAACACCGCGCGGGGCGAGCGGTCACTGCCGCTGCCGTTTGTGGCGGCAGGCGCGGGCAGTCCTGCGGCTCGTCTCAAGGTCACCGTGTCCGCCCTGACGGTGGACGCCGAGCTGGTGCCCGGGGAGGACGGTGGCACGACGGCCGTGCTGCGGCTGCCCGCCCGTCTCAAGCTTCCGGCCGGGCGCCACCCGGTCAGCCTCCCGAAGACGGACGCCCCCCTCGCGTACGCCGTCGTCCGCGACGGCTCCCTGCTGCGGCTGGAGGGCCCGGCGCACCAGGCCGGCACCGGACGCCGGCTGCTCGACGCGGTCGCCGACAACCGCCAGGTCCGGCGGGTACGGCGGCGGTTCGGCCGGTAGCGGGGTGGTGGGGCACCGTATGGATTCTCGGTGCCCCGCCGCGTGCTACGCGTACGCCGAGATGTCCTTGATCATCGCGAACCCGAGGCCGTAGGCACTCATGCCTCTCCCGTACGCCCCCACGTGCACCCCCTCCTGGGTGGAGCCGGCGAGCACCCAGCCGAACTCCGACTCCCGGTAGTGGAAGGGCGTGGGCACGCCGTCCACGGGGAGGGACAGGGTGGACCAGTCGGGTCCTTCGAGGTCGTCCGCCAGGACCCAGGCCGTCTCGGTCTGCTGGTCCAGCCAGTCGTCGCGCAGGGAGTGGTCCATCTGCCCGGGCCAGGTGAACGACAGCAGCCCCACCCCGGCCAGCCAGGCGGCGGAGGAGACCGACGTGGCCTCCAGCAGCCCGGTGCCGTCCGCGCTCCTGCGGGACGGGTTCGCGGCGACCGTCACCACGACCGCGAACTTCTCCTTCGGCTCGCCCGTGGAGCCGGCCTCGTTCTTCACGGAGGGCTCGTCGCCGTGTCCGATGGACCCGTGCTCGACGGCCCCGTCGGCCGACGTGCCGACCTGCATCAGCCAGCGCGGCCCCGTGAAGGCCTCGTCGAGGCCGTACCAGGGGAAGGGCGCCTGAAGGTAGCCGTCGACCGTGCGCCGGGCGGAGGGAACCTGCTGGCCGCCCTCCGCGGCCGGCGCCTGCGCGACTGCCCCACTCGTCGTCTCCATGTGCCGGACGCCTCCTACTAGCTCTCGTCGGACCGGACCGGCCCGCCCCCCTTCGGGCGGCGTCGCTGGTTCGCGTACGGCCCGCACAACAACTCGGCAGCATAGCCACACCGCTCCGAACTGCGCGGAAACCGCCCGGCGCGCGGGGCGCACGGGGGGTGGCTTCCGGCCGTACGAGGGGGGCGGGAGGGGCGGGCGGGGTATGAAACGCGTCACGTCCGACGGCAGAAGGCGCCCGCGAGCCGAACTGCTCGGCAGGCGCCTTCCGGTGGGGCGTACGGCTCAGGTGGCGTCCGCGTCGAAGGGCGGGCGCTCGTCCTTGCCGGGCTCCTCGGCCTTCTTGGTCATGTCGATCCGGCCACCCGAGGAGGACGGGGACGGCGAGGTGTCCGTGCTGTGCACGGCGTCGGTGACCTCGGCCATCTCCTTCTTCAGGTCGAAGCCGTTGCGGATCTCCTTGAGACCCAGCTCGTCGTTGTCGAGCTGCTTGCGGATGAAGGTCTTGGGGTTGAGGTCCTCGAACTCGAAGTCCTTGAACTCCGGGCCCAGTTCCTGCCGGATGTCCTGCTTGGCGCTCTCGGAGAACTCGCGGATCTTGCGCACGGTCCGCATGACGTCCTGGATGACCTTCGGGAGCTTGTCCGGACCGAAGACGAGCACGGCGAGGACAACGAGCGTGATCAGCTCGAGCGGTCCTATGTCATTGAACACCTGAAGCTCCTTGCGATGTCCTCGGTCCTCGGCCCTCGGTGGTCTGTGCGGTCTTCCGTGGTCCGGGCCGGGTCCACGGTACCTGGGGATGCCGTGCGGCCGGTACCGTCCCGGGGGCTCCGAGTACGGGCGGACGGGCGGTTTTCCGGGTTGTTTGCCCGGTGGACCACCGTTCCGGGGCGTCTCTGTGAGGTTTCTGTCGATCGGTCCGCGCGGCGGGGCGCCAGGTGGGTGACGGCGTCACCGGGTCGACGGCATGACGCAGTCACGGCCCGAGGACACGGGCCGGGGAGCCGAAGAGGACGCGGTCAGCGGGTGGCGCCGGGCGGCGTGGGCGCTGACGTGGTGGAGGGGACGGGTGCGGCGAGGAGACCGGCGGCGGTGAGGTCCGGCGTGGTGGACAGGGACGTCAGGGTGAGCGGCGGAGTGGCGCTGAGCGGACGTATGAGAGGGGACATCGCGGCGGCCCCGGCGACCACGGGTGCCGTGAGCGTGTGCAGGGCCGCCTCCTGCACCTGGGCGGGGATGCCCGGCAGCAGGGGTGCGGAGGCCGTGGTCGGGGCGACCGGGGTGTCGCCCGGCATCCGCTGTCCCTGTCCCTGGGTGAGCAGCGGACCTGTGCCGCGGCGGCGCTGGTTCTCCGGCACGACGGCTCCGGTGCCGGGCGTGCGCGCCGGGGTGACGTTGCTGCCGGCGCCACGGGCGTCGGTGTCGCCGGGCATGCCCGTGGTGACGCCGCCCAGCGCGATCGCGGCCAGCGAGACCGCTCCGGCGGCGACGACCGCGAACCGCATGCCGCGCGAGGCCGAGCGGTCGGCGTCGTGGCGGCTGACGTCATGGATGCGGAAGCCCCGGCCGACGGGCGGCGGGACCATCGCGGCGTGCGGGCGGGCGGGGACGTAGTCGAACTCGAAGCGCTCGCCACGTCTCACGCCGAAGGCTCCGGCGGCGGGTCGTCCCGACGGTGCTCCGAATCCTCCCCCGCCGAACGGCGAGCTGTCGCCGTCCTCCGGATCACCTCCCGGCAGCCCCTGGAGGCGGGCCAGGAAACTCTCGGAGGGCGGGGGCGGCGCGGCCTCCGCGAAGACGTTCTTCAGGCGGCGCTGGGCGTCGGCCTCCGCCTTGCACTTCGGGCAGGTGGCGAGGTGCGCGAGGACACGCTCACGCGTCGCATGACCGAGCTCGCCGTCCACCAGGGCGGCGAGTCGGTCTCCCAGATGCTGTTCCGCGAGGCTTCCCTCGCCGGGTTTGGGCAGTGATCCACTCACGCGGACGCGCCCCCTCCCCCCAGCGCGGGGACCCTGGCCATGAAGGAGCGGCGCTCGGCGCGGGCCTCGGGTGAGCGGTGGGCGAGGGCCTTGCGCAGCTGGGAACGGCCGCGGTGGATGCGCGAGCGGACGGTGCCGAGCTTGACGCCCAGGGTCGCGGCGATCTCCTCGTACGACAGCCCTTCGATGTCGCACAGGACGACCGCGGCGCGGAACTCCGGCGCGAGGGTGTCGAGGGCCTGCTGGACGTCCGCGTCGAAGTGGGCGTCGTTGAAGACCTGCTGGGGCGACGGCTCGCGGCTGGGCAGTCGCTCGGCCGCGTCCTCGCCGAGGGCGTCGAAGCGGATGCGCTGCTTGCGGCGGACCATGTCCAGGAAGAGGTTGGTGGTGATGCGGTGCAGCCAGCCCTCGAAGGTGCCCGGGGTGTACGTGGACAGCGAGCGGAAGACGCGGACGAAGACCTCCTGCGTGAGGTCCTCGGCGTCGTGCTGGTTGCCGGTGAGGCGGTACGCGAGGCGGTAGACGCGGCCGCTGTGCGTGCTGACGATCTCCTCCCAGGTGGGCGGAGTCCACGCCTGCCCGTCCGCGTCGGTGGTGAAGGTCGCGGTCTGGGCGTAGTCGCCGGCGTGGCTGTGGTCAGCGGTGTCGTTCACGGATTTCGGCCTGCCCGCCGATCCGAGGAAGCGCCGCAGCACTCCCCCGCGATCTCCCGGTGCGGCCGCACCTCCCCTGTCGGCTCTGGTTGTCTCCAGTGGAGCCCCTACCATAGCCACCTCGCCCGTTAGCTCCGGATAAGCGGTTTTACGAGAATTTGATCTGGGCTGATACCACTCGGTCCCCTGCGTCAGCAGTTGCTCGAGGGCCCGCTCGGCTTCGTGATCCAACTGTGTCCCCCCGGGTACGTCTCCACCCCTCTAAACGCCCGGTCCCATCTGCGGGTTCCCGGCGGCAACGGATACAGTCACGCCCAGGCAACCACGGGGCAAGGAGAGGGCCATTACCGGCAACCGGCAGACGAGCTGGGCGTTCGCCGACGCCTACGTCGCCGAGGACGAAGTGCTGCGCTGGGCCCGCGACCGGGCCCGTGAGGCGGGGCTGCGCTCGGTGTCGCCCGGCGCGGGCGCGGCGCTGCGGTTGCTGGCGGCCTCGGTGGACGCCAAGGCGGTCGCCGAGATCGGCACCGGGACCGGGGTCTCCGGCATCCATCTGCTGCACGGCATGCGCCCGGACGGGGTGCTGACCACCGTCGACCCCGAGCCGGAGCACCAGCAGTTCGCCCGCCAGGCGTTCCGCGCCTGCGGTTTCGCCAGCAACCGGGCCCGTTTCATCCCGGGCCGTGCCCTGGACGTCCTGCCCCGTCTCGCCGACGCCGGCTACGACCTCGTCTTCTGCGACGGCGACCGGCAGGAGGTCATGGACTACCTCGCTGAATCGTTGCGCCTGCTGCGTCCGGGTGGCCTGGTGGTCTTCGAGGGCGTCTTCGCCAACGGCCGCACAGTGGACTCGGGGCCGCAGCCGACGGAGGTGCTGCGCCTGCGGGAGCTGCTGCGGGCCGTCCGCGAGAGCCAGGACCTGGTGCCGTCGCTGCTTCCGGTGGGCGACGGACTGCTGTGCGCGGTCAAGCGCTGAGCCGATGAGGGCCGTACGGCCATTGGGGGGAACGCCCGGGCAGAGCGCTGCCCCGGCACCTCAGGAGATGCCGGGGCAGTCGAAAGGGTATGGTCGCTTCCGCGTCAGCCGACGACCTTCTTGAGGGCGTCGCCGAGCGCGTCGGCCTCGTCAGGGGTCAGCTCGACGACGAGCCGACCGCCGCCTTCGAGCGGAACGCGCATGACGATGCCCCGCCCCTCCTTGGTCACCTCGAGCGGGCCATCACCCGTTCGCGGCTTCATGGCCGCCATGCTCGTTCCCCTTCCTGAAACCAGCTCATCGTCGTAGCCGACGGCCCTGGGAGGGCACGCGCGTCCAAGTGGGACACGCGACACCGGCATCGAACACATTGCTTCCAAGCCATTATCCCGCATCTCAGGACCCGATGACCAACATCAGTCGGCATCGCTTGGGCAACGCGCGCGAGCAAAACCACTCAATTCGGCGATGCGGCTGCGATACTCCGCCATCGCGCCGATCCCGGCCGGTCACCGGCGCCGCGGAATTGTTTGACGCAGGTCACACGTCCGGTCCGGTCGCCGGACGGCGATCTCCGCCATGCTGTCCTTCGGACATCGGATGCAGCGGACACACCGGAGGGGATACGCCATGGCCGACACCGTGCTCTACGAGGTGCACGACGGGCTCGCGACGATCACGCTGAACCGGCCGGAGGCGATGAACGCGCTGAACATCGCCACGAAGGTCGCGCTGCGGGAGGCCGTGGAGTCGGCGGCCTCGGACGACGCCGTGCGGGCCGTGCTGCTGACCGCCGCCGGGGAACGGTCCTTCTGCGTGGGGCAGGACCTCAAGGAGCACATCGGGCTGCTCACCGAGGGTTCGACGGAGGTCATGAGCACGGTCAGGGAGCACTACAACCCCGTCGTGCGTGCGCTGACGGAGATGCCCAAGCCGGTGGTGGCCGGGGTGAACGGGGTCGCGGCGGGCGCCGGCTTCGGGCTCGTGCTCGCGGCGGACTACCGGGTGGCGGCGGACACGGCCGCGTTCAACACGTCGTTCGCCGGGGTGGCGCTGACCGCGGACTCCGGGATCTCGTGGACGCTGCCGCGCGTGGTGGGGCCGGGGCGCGCCGCCGACCTGCTGCTCTTCCCGCGGACCATGTCGGCCCGGGACGCGCACGACCTGGGCATCGTGAACCGTCTCGTGCCCTCCACCGAGCTGCCCGCCGAGGCGGAGAAGGTGGCGCGGGCCCTGGCCGAGGGGCCGACGGTGGCGTACGGCGCGATCAAGGAGTCCCTCGCGTACGCGCTGTCGCACAGCCTGGCGGAGACGCTGGAGAAGGAGGACGAGCTTCAGACGCGGGCCGGGGCCTCCGAGGACCACGCGATCGCCGTGCGGGCCTTCGTGAACAAGGAGACGCCCAAGTACCTGGGCCGGTAGGGCTCAGCGGTTCCTCGCGACGCAGGTCTCCAGGTGGTCGTCGACCAGTCCGCAGGCCTGCATCAGCGCGTACGCCGTCGTGGGCCCCACGAAACGCAGGCCGCGCTTCTTCAGCGCCTTGGACAGGGCCGTCGACTCCGGGGTGACCGCGGGGACGTCCGCGAGGGTCCTGGGGACCGCGTGCGTGGCCGGCGCGTGGGACCAGATCAGCTCGTCCAGCTCGCCCGGGGCCCATTCGGCCAGCACGCGCGCGTTGGCCATCGTCGCGTCGATCTTGGCGCGGTTGCGGATGATCCCCGGGTCGAGGAGCAGGCGGTCGCGGTCGGCCTCGCCGAACATGGCCACCTTGGCGATCTCGAAGCCCGCGAAGGCGGTGCGGAAGCCCTCGCGGCGGCGCAGGATGGTGATCCAGGACAGGCCGGACTGGAAGGCCTCCAGGCTGAGGCGCTCGTACAGGGCGTCGTCGCCGTGGACCGGGCGGCCCCACTCCTCGTCGTGGTACGTGACGTAGTCCGGTGTGGACAGGGCCCAGGGGCAGCGGGCCGCGCCGTCCGGGCCGACCAGGGCGGCGCCCTCGCTCACTGCTGCTCCCCCGGGCCGTGCTCCGGCTTGTGCAGGGCGACGTGGGCCGCGGCCCGGGCGCCGGCGAGCGCGGACTCCAGGTCGGCGATCCGGGCGTCCCGCTCGGCGAGCTCGGCGCCGAGGCGGCTGAGCGCGTCGTCGACGTCCGCCATGCGGTAGCCGCGGGCGGTCAGCGGGAAGCGCAGGCCGTCGATGTCCGCGCGGTTCACCGGCCGGTCCGGCGGCAGCGGGTCCTGGAGCCGCTCGGGGGTGACGTCCGGCAGCGGGCCGTCGCTGTCGCCGCCGCCCACCACGGCGAGCGTCACCGCGGCGACCACGACGGCGAGCGCGATGACCAGGAACAAGAACATAACCATCGCTGAGGTCCCCAGGGTCCCTGCCGGTGTCCGGCCACCGGCGTCGAATGTGTCAGGGTCCGATCGTGCCATGCGAGTCTGACAGTTAGGGTCGCAGGCGGCCGCAGAGGCCGAACACACAGACGCAAGAAGTGAGGTCACAGGGGATGCTCAGGCTGGGCAGGCGTGAATTCGACGCGCACGAGCCGGTGATCATGGCGATCGTGAACCGGACCCCCGACTCCTTCTACGACCAGGGCGCGACGTTCCTCGACGAGCCCGCCCTCGCGCGCGTGGAGCAGGCGGTGGCCGAGGGGGCCGCCATCATCGACGTCGGCGGGGTCAAGGCCGGGCCGGGCGAAGAGGTGTCCGCGGCGGAGGAGGCCCGGCGGACCGTCGGTTTCGTGGCCGAGGTGCGGCGGCGGTTCCCCGACGTGGTGATCAGCGTCGACACCTGGCGGGCGTCCGTCGGCGAGGCGGTGTGCGAGGCCGGGGCCGATCTGCTGAACGACGCGTGGGGCGGGGTCGACCCGGGACTGGCCGAGGTCGCCGCGCGGTACGGGGTGGGTCTCGTGTGCACGCACGCCGGGGGCGCCGAGCCGCGGACCCGGCCGCACCGGGTGACGTACGAGGACGTCATGGCCGACATCCTGCGGGTGACCGTGGGGCTGGCCGAGCGGGCGGTCGCGCTGGGGGTGCCCCGGGAGTCGGTGCTGATCGATCCCGGGCACGACTTCGGGAAGAACACGCGGCACAGCCTGGAGGCGACCCGGCGGCTCGGCGAGATGGTCGCGACGGGGTGGCCGGTGCTGGTGTCGTTGTCCAACAAGGACTTCGTGGGCGAGACCTTGGACAAGCCGGTGAAGGAGCGGGTGGTGGGGACGCTGGCGACCACCGCGGTGTCGGCGTGGCTGGGGGCCCAGGTGTACCGGGTGCACGAGGTGGCGGAGACGCGGCAGGTGCTGGACATGGTGGCCTCGATCGCCGGGCACCGGCCGCCGGCGGTGGCTCGGCGGGGGCTGGCGTAGGCGTTTTTCGCCCCCGCCGCCCCTGCCCGTCCCGTCCCGTCATCCAGGGGCTGCCGCCCCTTCGAGCCCGCTCCCAGGCGCTCCGCCCCCGGGCTCCGCTCCGCAAACGCCGGAGGGGCTGGAAGTCCAGCCCCTCCGAAACCCGGTCCGAGCCCCGCGCTAGCGGCCCGCCTCCTTCGACACCAGCGCCACCGCCTCGTCCACGTCGTCCGTCACGTGGAACAGGAGCAGGTCCTTCTCCGACGCCTTGCCCTGGGCGACCAGCGTGTTGGTGAGCCAGTCGACCAGGCCGCCCCAGTACTCGGTGCCGAAGAGGACGATCGGGAAGCGGGTGACCTTCTGGGTCTGGACGAGGGTCAGCGCCTCGAAGAGCTCGTCGAGGGTGCCGAGGCCGCCCGGCAGGACCACGAACCCCTGCGCGTACTTCACGAACATCATCTTGCGGACGAAGAAGTAGCGGAAGTTGAGCCCGATGTCGACGTAGGGGTTGAGCCCCTGCTCGAAGGGGAGCTCGATGCCGAGGCCCACGGAGGTGCCGTTCGCCTCGCAGGCGCCCTTGTTGGCCGCCTCCATGGCGCCGGGGCCGCCGCCGGTGATGACGGCGAAGCCCGCCTCCACCAGGCCCCGGCCGAGCCGCACGCCCGCCTCGTACTCGGGGGAGTCCGCCGGTGTCCGCGCCGAGCCGAACACGCTGATCGCGGGCGGGAGTTCGGCGAGGGTGCCGAAGCCCTCGATGAACTCCGACTGGATGCGCAGCACGCGCCAGGGGTCGGTGTGGACCCAGTCCGAGGGGCCGCCCGCGTCCAGCAGGCGCTGGTCGGTCGTGCTCGCCGTGACCTGTCCCCGCCTGCGGAGGACGGGTCCCAGGCGCTGCTCCTCCGGCGGCTGCTTCTTGCCCTCGGGGTTCCCGGTAGCCATGTGCGCTCCCTCCGCTTGCCTGGTTCTTCCGTCTCAGCGTAGATCTACGCGGGTTACGGAGGGGGGACGTAGGCATGTCCGCCATGAAGCGCCGCCGGCACACCGCCCTGTCACGACGTCAGCCAGGCCCTCAGCTTCTGCTCCGCCTCCGGGATCAGGGACGCCTTCACCCGCTCGTCCACCTTGTGCGCGAGCAGTGGCTGACCTGGGCTGTAGTTCACCGCGGGCACGCCCAGCGCGCTGAAGCGGGACACGTCCGTCCAGCCGAACTTGGGGCGGGCCACACCCCCGACCGCGGCCATGAAGGCCTGGGCGACGGGATGGGTCAGACCGGGGCGGGCGCCGCCGGTGTGGTCGTCGAGGGTGAACTCGTCGACCCCGCAGTCCGCGAAGAAGTCCCGGACGAAGGCCTCCGCCTCGGCCTCGCTGCGGTCCGGGGCGTAACGGAAGTTGACCGTCAGCGTGCAGGAGTCGGGGATGACGTTGGTCGCCACTCCGCCCTCCACCCGTACGGCGTTGAGCCCCTCGTGGAACTCCAGCCCGTCCACCACGGGCCTGCGCGGCTCGTAGGCCGCCAGCTTGGCGAGGGCTGGTGCGGCCTTGTGGATCGCGTTGGACCCCATCCACGCGCGCGCGGAGTGCGCCCGCTCCCCCTTGAACGTCAGCAGGACCCGCAGGGTTCCCTGGCAGCCGCCCTCCACCTGGTTGTCCGTCGGCTCCAGGAGGACCGCGAAGTCGCCCTCCAGCCAGTCGGGGTGGGCTTCGGCCACATGTCCCAGGCCGTTGAGGTGGGCCGCGACCTCTTCGTTGTCGTAGAAGATGAAGGTGAGGTCGCGGTTGGGCTCCGGGACCGTCGCCGCGATCCGCAGCTGGACCGCGACCCCGGACTTCATGTCGCAGGTGCCGCAGCCCCACAGGTAGCCCTCGTCGTCGAGGCGAGAGGGGACGTTGCCCGCGATGGGGACGGTGTCGATGTGGCCGGCGAGGATGACGCGTTCCGGACGGCCGAGGTTGGTGCGGGCGACGACGTTGTTGCCGTGGCGGTCGACCGTCAGGTGCGGCAGGGCGCGCAGGGCGGTCTCGATCGCGTCCGCGAGGGGCTTCTCGGTGCCGCTCTCGGAGGGGAAGTCGACGAGCTGCGCGGTGAGCCGGGCTGCGTCCAGCGAAAGGTCAAGGGGGGTGTCGGCCATGCTCCCGACCCTAACGCCCCCGCTCCGCGCACTCACTGTCCCGTCCGTCTCGGACGTCTCAGTACTCTCCAGTATCTTGTCCGGATGCCAGAGCCGTTGCCCCCTGTTCGCAAGCGCCGTGGCCGTCTCCTCCGCTTCGGGGCGGCCCTCGTGGTCCTGTGCGCGGTCGCCGGTTACCTCGTGGTGCAGTACGTCACCGGAGGCTCGGACGGTCCGGTCTGCAGAGTCGTCTCGGGCAGGGCGGACGGGCCGTCGTACGAGTTCACGCCCGAGCAGGCGGTGAACGCGGCGACGATCACCGCCGTCGGCACCGGACGCGGGCTGCCGGAGCGGGCCGTGACCATCGCGCTGGCCACCGCCCTCCAGGAGTCGGGGCTGCGCAACATCTCGCACGGCGACCGGGACTCCCTCGGCCTGTTCCAGCAGCGGCCCTCGCAGGGCTGGGGCACCCCGAAGGAGATCCTGGACCCGACGTACGCGGCGGGCGAGTTCTACAAGCACCTGGTCAAGGTGCGGGGCTACCAGGACCTCCCGCTGACCGTCGCCGCCCAGCGCGTGCAGCGCAGCGGCTATCCGGAGGCGTACGCCAAGCACGAGCCGGACGCCCGGCTGCTGGCCGCCGCCCTCACCGGCACCTCCGCGGCCACCCTCACCTGTGACGGCCGCCAGGAGAGCGGCGGGGCCGCGCAGGCCGCCGCCACCGGTCCGGACGCGGTGCGCTCGGCCCTGGTCCGCGACTTCGGGCGCGACGCGCTGGAGACGGCCGCCGCCGAGGTGGGCGGCGAGGCCGAGCCCGGTCCGGCGCCCACCGCGGACGCGCGCACCGTGACCCTGCCCGTGCGCGCGGACACCGGCCCGGGTGCCCGCCGCAGTCTCACCGAGCGCGGCTGGCAGCTCGCCCACTGGGCGGTCGCCAACGCCTCGGCGCTGCGCATCGAGCGGGTCACGTACGCCGGGCGGCAGTGGACGGCCGGGAGCACCGCCAGCGAGTGGCGCGCGACGGGCGGCGAGGACGGCACCGGCTCGGTGCGGATACTGACGGCACGGTAGTTCGGAAGATCACCTGGAAGGGTCACGTCCGGCCGTCGCCGCGGCGGGTGTGCGCAGGTTTTCGTGACCTCACCCCCGTGACCGCGAAATCCCTTGCGGACAAAGGGCTGCGGGGATTCGAAGGACTTTCGCACCGGAAGGTTTTTGCCCGTTTTTATCCGCAGGTGATAATGCGACGCATTACCAACTCTTTACGTTGCGCGTCCGCAACCTTCGTCGGCTTCGAGCGGTAGTCACGGCGTCCTAGCAACGTTTCCTCCGTCGAAGGAGCAACATGTCCCTCCCCCTGACCCGCAGGATCGCCCGTGCCGCGCTGCTCGTCGCTGCGGGAGCGGCCGCCGGGGTCGGTGCGGCCGGCTCCGCCAGTGCGGCCCCCGCCGCGCTGCCCGCCACTCCGAACCTCGGCGGGCTGACCGCTCTGGACGGGGCGCACGTCGGCAACACGGTGGACGGCGCGACGCAGAACCTGACCGGGACCGCGGGCAAGACCGGCGGCAAGGCCGTCGAGAAGGCCGTGCCGTCCGCGGGCAAGGCCGGTGGCAAGGCCGTGAAGAAGGCGGCGCCGGTGGCGCAGAAGGCGGCGGGCGACGCCGCGGGCTCCGCCGGGGGCGTCCTCGGCGACACGACGTCCACGGCGACGAAGGGCGGCCTGCCGACCGACTCCCTCGCCAAGGGCGGCGGCCTGCCGTCGGCGGACACCCTGCCGGTGAAGAGCCTCCCGCTCGGCTAGAACCCCGCGCACACGGCGAAGGGGCCCAGGGAATCCCTGGGCCCCTTCGCCGTGTCCGGGACGCCTCACGCCAGTCGCTCGACCGCCGCGCGCACCCGCTCGTCCGTCGCCGTCAGCGCGACCCGTACGAACTTCTCGCCCGCCGTGCCGTAGAAGTCGCCGGGGGCCACCAGGATGCCGAGGTCGGCCAGGTGCCCGACCGTCGCCCAGCAGGACTCGTCCCTGGTCGCCCACAGGTAGAGGCTGGCCTCGCTGTGCTCGATGCGGAAGCCGTGGTCCAGGAGGGCCCGGCGCAGCAAGGTCCGGCGGGCCGCGTAGCGCTCGCGCTGTTCGCGCACGTGGGTGTCGTCGCCCAGGGCCGCCACCACCGCGGCCTGGGTGGGCGCCGAGGTCATCATGCCGCCGTGCTTGCGGATCTCCAGGAGGGGCGCCAGCACGGCCGGGTCGCCCGCGAGGAAGGCCGCCCGGTAGCCGGCGAGGTTGGACCGCTTCGACAGCGAGTGGACGGCCACGATGCCGTCGTAGGAGCCGCCGTTGACGGCCGGGTGCAGGACCGAGACCGGGTCGGCCTCCCAGCCCAGCTCCAGGTAGCACTCGTCGGAGAAGACCAGGACGCCGTGCGACCGGGCCCAGGCGACGATCCTCGTCAGCTCGTCCTTGGAGAGCACCTTGCCGGTGGGGTTGGAGGGGGAGTTGAGCCACAGGAGCTTCAGGCCCGCCGGGTCCAGCTCGGTGGGGTCGTCGTAGACCTCGTGGTCCGCGCGGGCCAGGCGCGCGCCGACCTCGTACGTCGGGTAGGCGAGCCGCGGGAAGGCGACCCGGTCGCCCGGGCCGAGGCCGAGCTGGGTGGGGAGCCAGGCGACGAGTTCCTTGGAGCCGACGATCGGCAGGACGTGGCGGTGGGTGACCTCGCGGGCGCCCAGGCGCCGCTCGACCCAGCCGGTGAGCGCGTCGCGCAGGGCCGGGGTGCCCCACACCGTCGGGTAGCCCGGGGAGTCCGCCGCGTCGATCAGGGCCTTCTGGACGAGATCGGGGACCGGGTCGACCGGGGTGCCGACGGAGAGGTCGACGATGCCGCCCGGGTGCCGGAGAGCCGTCTGCTTGTACGGCTCCAGTCGGTCCCAGGGGAAGGCGGGGAGGCGGTCGGAGACTGCGGACACGGCTGTGGCGCTCACTTTCGGGTCGTACGGCAAACGCCTCGGTCCCGTACGGCCGCGCTCGGAGGCGAATCAGGCCGTACGGGACCGAGGCGGCACGAGGTGCGGGCCGCTGGTGCGGATGACTATGCCTGCGGCGGCAGCGCGGCGATGAACGGGTGGTCCCGCTCGATCAGACCCAGCTTGCTGGCGCCGCCGGGCGAGCCGAGATCGTCGAAGAACTCGACGTTCGCCTTGTAGTAGTCCTTCCACTCGTCCGGGGTGTCGTCCTCGTAGAAGATCGCCTCGACCGGGCAGACCGGCTCACAGGCACCACAGTCGACGCATTCGTCCGGGTGGATGTACAAGGACCGGGAGCCCTCGTAGATGCAGTCGACCGGGCACTCCTCGATGCAGGCCTTGTCCTTCACGTCGACACAAGGCTGCGCGATGACGTAGGTCACGCTGTCGTTCCTCCTCCATAGGGCGCTGGCGGGCCTCCTCAGGCTCCGCCGCCTGGCGCGCGGGAGCGCGGCGTCGTCGATGCCCGCCCCTAGTATCTCCGTTCTTGGGCATGATCCGAACAGGAGGGGTGAACTGACCTGTGGAAATCTCCGCCGCGGGGCGCCTCGTCGTCCGTATCTCCGCAGCTGACGTGGGCAAACGGGTATCCGTGCGGTGCCTGGACGCCACCGGTGGCGCCGGGGAGAAGTTCACCGACACGGTGGGTGTTCTCACATCATGGGACGACGGTGTGCTGATGATCACGCGCCGGGACGGGGAGAGCGTCCGCATCGCGGAATCCACGCTGGTCGCGGGCAAGGTCGTCCCTGCCGGACCGGCCCGCCGCCGGGGCCCGGCCGCCTCCTACGAGGAGCTGGCCCGGATCACCGCGCGCGGCTGGCGGCCCGTCGAGAGCGAGTGGCTCGGCGAGTGGGAACTGCGCGCCGCCTCCGGGTTCACCCGCCGCGCCAACTCGGTCCTTCCGCTCGGGGACCCCGGCCTGCCGCTCGACGAGGCCCTGGCCGCCGTACGGCGGTGGTACGGCGACCGCGGTCTGCCGGCGTACGTCCAGACCGCTACCGGCGCCGCCGGCACGCAGGAGGTGCTGTGCGCGGAGCTGGAGGCGCGCGGGTGGACGCGGGAGGTGACGGCGGAGTTGTGGATCGGGGCTCTGGCACCGGTCGCGGACCGGCCGTCGGACGAGACCGTGGTCCTGTCCCGGGAGGCCGGCGCGGACTGGCTGGCGCGGTATCAGCGCAAGGGGGTGAGCGACGTGGCGCTTCGCGTGCTCGGGAGCGGACCGTCGGTGTGGTTCGCCACCGTCCCGGGCGAGGACGCTCCGGCCGCGATCGGGCGCTGTGTCGTGGACGGCCGGTGGGCCGGGTTCGCGGCGGTCGAGGTGGATCCCGCGCTACGGCGCCGAGGGCTTGCCTCGACCGTGATGGCGGCTCTGGCCCGGCGGGCCCTCGACGAGGGGGCGTCGGCCGGGTGGCTCCAGGTCGAGTCGGACAACGCCGGTGCGCGGGCCCTGTACGAGCGGATGGGGTTCGCCCCGCACCACGCCTACCACCACTACCGCGAGCCGGACCCCTCCGGCGGGCCGCGGTAGTAGCGATCGCCGCGAAAGGGCACGAGCCAGCTATGCGTCCCCCGTTTCCCCCACCGCCCGAACGCTCCGCCGAGCTGCGCAGGCGGTTCGCCGAAGAGGCGCGGTCCGAGCGGCCCGACCTGTCCGCGCTGTGCCTGCTCGTGGGCGCGCAGGCGGACGGGGCGCTCGACGAGGCCGGCATCGACGCGGCCCAGATCGAACTCGACGCGCTGGCCGGGCGGTTGCCGTTCCGGCCGGGCGGACCGCGTTCTTGGGCGGTGGCGCTGCGGGAGCTGCTGGGCGACCGGTGCGGGTTCCGCGGCTCCGCCGGGGACTACCAGCGACTGGAGTCGTCGTTGCTGCACGAGGTGCTGGTGCGGCGGCGCGGGCTGCCGATCCTGCTGTCGGTGGTGTGGATGGAGGTGGCCCGGCGGGCGGGGGCTCCCGTGCACGGGGTCGCTCTGCCGGGGCACTTCGTCGTGGGGTTCGGGCCGCCGGAGGAGCAGGTGCTGGCCGATCCCTTCGACGGGGGGCGGGTGTTGAGCGGGGGCGACGCGGAGGTGCTGGTCGCCGGGGCCACCGGGGGCTCACTGGATCCGTCGATGCTGGGTCCGGCGGATCCGCTGGAGGTGGTGCAGCGGATCCTGAACAACGTGCGGGCCTGGGCCGCGGCCCGGCCGGAGCGGTCGGACGTGGGACTATGGGCTGTGGAGCTGGCCCTGCTGCTGCCCTCGCACCCGGCCCGACTGCGGTACGAGCGGGCGCAGTTGCTCGTGCAGCGGGGCGACTTCGTCGAGGGAGCGGGGGAGTTGGAGGCGTATGCGGGGGTGGTGGCGGCGGTGGACGAGGCGGCCGCGGCTCGTCTGCGACAGCAGGCACAGGCCGCGCGAGCGATGTTGAACTGACGGTTGTGTGTCGGGTGCAGCTCGGTGGGGGCTTGTCGCGCAGTTCCCCGCGCCCCTAAAAGCAAAAAAGCGCTTACAGCCAGCCCTTTTCTCTTGCGATCCGAACTGCCTCCGCCCTGTTCCGTACCGCGAGTTTCTGGATCGCCGTCGAGAGGTAGTTGCGGACCGTGCCCTGGGAGAGATGGAGGGTCTGCGCCAACTCCGCGTTCGTGGAGCCGTCGGCCGCCGCCCTCAGAACCTCCCGCTCTCTGTCCGTCAGCGGGTTGGCTCCCTCCGCCAGGGCCGCCGCCGCGAGGGTGGGGTCGATGACCTTCTCCCCCGCCAGCACCTTGCGTACCGCTTCGGCCAGTTGGGCCGCGGGGGCGTCCTTGACCAGGAAGGCGTCGGCGCCCGACTCCATCGCGCTGCGCAGGTAGCCGGGGCGGCCGAAGGTCGTGAGGATGACGAGCTTGACCGCCGGCAGTTCCTCGTGGAGCTGGGCCGCCGCCTCCAGGCCCGTGGCGCCCGGCATCTCGATGTCCATGAGGGCCACGTCGACGTCGTGGGCGCGGGCCGCCGCGAGGACCTCGTCGCCGCGGGCCACCTGGGCGACGACCTCGATGTCGTCCTCCAGGCCGAGCAGGGCGGCCAGGGCCTCGCGGACCATCGACTGGTCCTCGGCCAGCAGGACCTTGATCGTGCGGCTCGTCATGAGGCGGATCCTATGTCGCCCGCGCCCCCGGCCGGCACGCGGGCGACCAGCCGGAAGCCGCGCCGGGTGCCGGCTGCCTCCAGGGTGCCGCCGGCCTTCTCCAGGCGTTCGGTGAGACCGGTGAGGCCGTTGCCGGGGCCGTCGCCCGAGCCGCCCGAGCCGTCGTCCTCGACGGTGAGTTCGAGCCGCGGCCCGTCGAGGGTCTGGCGGTGCAGCAGCTCCACCGTGCAGCCGCGGGCACCGCTGTGCCGTACGACGTTGGTGACCGCCTCGCGCAGCGCCCAGGCGAGGGCCGACTCGCTCTCCTCGGGGACGCCGGTGAGGTCGGGCTCGGCGGGCAGCGTGGCGCTCACTCCGGCGGACGCCAACGCGACCTGCGCGCCCGCGAGTTCCGCGGCGAGGCGGGGGCGCCGGTAGCCGGAGACCGCCTCACGGACGTCCACCAGGGCCTGTCGGCTGACCTGTTCGATGTCGGCGACCTGCTGGGCCGCCTTGTCGGGGTGCGCGGGCAGCATCCGGCCGGCCAGTTCGCTCTTCAGCGTGATGAGGGACAGGGAGTGGCCGAGGAGGTCGTGCAGGTCGCGGGCCAGGCGCAGTCGCTCCTCGTTGGCGGCGAGCTGGGCGACCCGGGCCCGCGCCTCCCGCAACTCGATGGTGGTCCGGACGAGTTCGCGGACGCCGGTCATCGCGAAGCCGCCGAGCAGGGCCGGGATGAGCAGGGCGCCGATGTACTCCGTGCCGTCGGTGACGACCAGGGCGAGGCACGCCATCAGGGCGGACGCGACGGGGACGGTCCAGCGGGCGAGCCGCAGCGGCAGAGCCGCGCCGGACGCGATCGACACGTACACGAACAGGACCAGCCACTCGCGGCCCAGGGTGAGGACGAGCAGGGCCGACTCGGCCGACAGGACCGCCAGGGAGGCGAGCACGAACTCCTGGGCGTTGCGGCGGCCGGTCCGGAACAGCAGGGCCAGGTACCAGGCGACGAAGCCCGCGAGGCCGAGCCAGCCGAGGACGACCGCCGCGACTCCGTGGCCGCCGTGCAGGAGGTCCGAGACGGGTGCGCTCAGATAGACCAGCCAGATGCCCGTCCACAGCATCTTGACCATCATCTGCTTGCGGGTCTCCGGGCGCTGCCCGATCCCGACGCCGGTGCCGCTCACGCCTTCAACGTGTCCTTCCGGTACAGCCAGGCCGCGCCGCCCGCGAACAGGGCGAAGGAGACGGCCAGGATGGCGATGTCCTGTGTGTGTGGGGCGCGGCTCTGCTCGATGGCCTGCCCGAGGGCAGCGTACGCGTGCGTGGGCAGCCACTCGGCGATGTCCTGGAGCCACCGCGGGAAGGTCGTCGTGGGCATCCACAGGCCGCCCAGCAGCGACAGACCGAAGTAGGTGATCATGGTGATCGGGCGGACGGCGTCGCCGGTGGCGAGGTACCCGATGGCGACGCCCAGCGCGGCGAAGACGAGGCTCCCGGCCCAGATCGCGCCGGTGAGGGCGAGCCACTGCCAGGGGTCCAGGCGTACGTCCTTCACGATCGCGGCGACGACGAACACCACCACGATCGAGGGCAGGCTCACCACGGCCGCGCTCGCCGTCTTGGCGAGGACGTAGCCGTGCCCCGGCAGGGCGGTCAGCCTCAACTGCCGTACCCAGCCGCCCTCCCGCTCCTTCGCGATGCGCTCGCTGTTGCCCATCAGGACGGCGGTCAGGGCGCCGAAGGACGCCATCGAGACCATCATGTAGGTCGCGACCGTCAGGCCGGTGCCGTCGACCTCGTCGGTGGTCCCGGAGCCGCCCGCGATGATCAGGAACAGCAGCGACGGGTACAGCACCGAGAAGAACAGGAACTTGCGGTTGCGCAGGGCGCGGACGAGTTCCAGCTTGATCAGGCCCCGCGAAGCGAAGGTGTTCATGACTGCCTGGCCTCCTCGGCGGCGGTGATGGCGACGAAGGCCTGCTCCAGGCCGAGCCCGGCGACTTCGAGGTTGCGGGGGTAGACGCCGAGGCCGTAGAGGGCGTGGACGGTCGCGTCGGCGTCGGTGGACTGGATGCGGACGGTGTGGCCCGACACGTCGATGGCGCTCAGGAACGGCAGTGCGCGCAGGGGGGCCTCGTCGATCGTGCCGTCCAGGTCGAAGGCGATCCGGCGGGCGCCCGCCTTGGCCTTGATCTCGGCGGCGGTGCCGTCGGCGAGCAGGCGGCCGCGGTGCAGGACCAGCACCCGGTCGGCGACGGCGTCGGCCTCTTCGAGGTAGTGGGTGGCGAACAGGACCGTACGGCCCTGGTCGGCCTGCTCGCGCATGGTGGCCCAGAAGGCCTGGCGGGTGGTGACGTCCATGCCGGTCGTCGGTTCGTCCAGGACGATCAGGTCGCTGTCGCCGGCGGTCGCGAGGGCGAAGCGGACCCGCTGGGCCTGGCCGCCGGAGAGCTTGTTGACCTTCCGGTCGGCGATCTGGGCGACGCCCGCGCGGGACAGCACCTCGGAGGGCCGGTACGGCCTGGGGTGCAGGTCGCAGGCGAGCCGTACCAGCTCGGCGACCGTGACCTCGTCCATCAGGCCGCCGCTCTGGAGCATCGCGCCCACGCGCCCGGCGACGATCGCCTCACGCGGGGTGCCGCCGAAGAGGCGGACGCTGCCACTGTCGGGCGCCTTGAGGCCGAGCAGCAGATCGAGGGTGGTCGACTTGCCCGCGCCGTTGGGCCCGAGCAGCGCGACGGTCTCCCCCGGCCGCAGGGTCAGGGTCAGTCCGTCCACGGCACGTACCTCGCCGTACGCCTTGCACACCTGGTCGAACGCGACCACGGGGGCTGTCGTTGTCATACGGCCATGCTGGCCGCGCGGGTGCGGTGGCGGGCAGTGTCGGCCGTCCGGAGTGCCGCATGACATCTGTCATGCGGCACTCCGTGCGCCGCTCGCGACGGGTCAGCTCGGGTCGGTGTCGATGACCCCGACGCGCTCCGCCGCCGTCTTGCCGCGCAGTGCCTTGCGGAGGGCGGAGGCCACGTCCTCGGGCAGCACGTCGCGCTTGCCGCTCGCGCCGTTGATCTGCACGCCGACGAAGGTGGTGCCGTACGCCTCCTTGAGCGCTTCGAGGTCGTACGTCTCCACGAGCTTGCCGTTGACCGCCTTGAACCCGAGGATCTTCGGCAGGGACAGCGAGCCGAACTGGATGCTGTGCGCCGCGTCGGTCTGGATGGTGACGCGGTCGGACATCGCGGGCTCCGCGAACTCCTTCATCACCCGGTCGACCTCGGCGTTCGAGATCGTCGGCTGCTTGGTGACCGTGGGCAGCGTCACCTTGCCGGCGGTGCCGGTCTCCACCTGGGTGCGGTACGCCTCCTCGACCGCCGCGGTCGACCTGGCGACGTCGATGCCCTTGCCGGCCTTGCCGTACACGGCGACGGCCTTGCCGTTCTTGAACTTGATCGTGCCGTCGGTCGCCGAGCCGGCACCGCCCGAGGCGTCCTCCAGGGCCGCCTGGAGCTTCTCCTCGTCGACCGGCATGACCGGGTCGACGACCCGGTGGTTGCCGAAGAGGGAGCCGATGACGGAGACCGGGTTGTAGTCGCTCTTGGCGGCCGCGGCGACCGTGGCCTGCTCGTCGAGCTGGAGTCCGGCCTGGTCCGGCTTGAGGGAGACGGTGCCGCCGCCGACCGACAGCTTCAGCGGCTGGTTCACGCGGCTGCCGAGGGAGTCGTCGAGCTTCTTGACGGCGTCGTCGCGGGTGCCGCCGCCGATGTCCACGCCGAGCACGGTGGTGCCCTTGGGCACGTCGGAGCGGTTCATCAGGAGACCGGCGCCGTAGGCGCCGACGGCGAGCAGGACCACGGTGCCGCCGACCATCGCCAGCTTGCTGCGGCCCTTCTTCTTTTTCTTCTTCGACGCGGCGGCCGGGGCCTGCTGCGCCGGGCTGTCGGGCAGCTTCGGGGGCGTACGGCCCTCGGTGGCCTGGCCGAAGGGGGCGTTCTGGGCGCCCGACGGCACGACCGGCATACCGCTGGTGACGGTGTGCCCGGAGACGTTGTCCGGGGCGCTGTAGCCGGGCGCTCCCGGTTCGGGGGCGGGCTTCTGCGGGGTGAGGATCGCGGTGTCGTCGCTCAGGCCGCCACCGGGGCCGAGGCCGGCACCGGGAGCGCCACCGGGAGCGGGGGCGCCTGGGCCGGCGGGACGGCCGCCGGAGACGCCGGGAGCGCCCGGGCCGCGTGAGCCGTTGCCCGGGCCGCCGGGGCCACCCTGACCGCCGAAGGTGTCGGGACCGGTGAAGGACTCGCCGCCGAAGGACTCGTGCCGGGCGAAGGGGTCCGGTCCGGCGGGCGGCACGACCGGGCCGTCACCGGTGACGGGGCCGCCGGTCGGGCCCGCGGGCCCCTGGGAGCCGCCCTGGCCGCCGGGACCCCCCGGGCCGCCGAAGCCGCCGCCGTAGTCGATCTGGCCGTTCTGCCCGCCGGGGCCGCCGGGACCGGTGGGTCCGCCGGCGCCGGTGGGTGCGGTGGAACCGCCCTGCGTGCCGAAGCCGCCCTGGCCGCCCTGTCCGTTCGGGACGCCCTGCGCGTTCTCCCCGGCCGGGGCGCCGTTGCCGTTCTCGGCGAAGTACGGAAGCTCGTCGCGGCGGGGTTCGCTGCCGCGCTGGCCGCCGTTGAGCGCCTCGGTGACGTCGAAGGAGCCCGTGCCGCCGCCGTGGCCCGGAGCGACCGGGCCGCCCGTGGCACCCGGGAGTCCGGCACCGTTCGTGGCGCCGGGGCGGGCACCGCCCGGCACGCTCATGGAACCGACCACACCACCGGGGCGCCCGGCCCCGGGACGTGCGCCGCCGGACGCGCCCGCACCACCGGGCCGGGGGCCGGTCGCAGCGGGAGCTCCCGCACCCGCGCCCGAACCGCCCGGCAGAGCGGGTCCGTTGCCCGCGCCGCCGCCCTGAGAGGGCTTGGCGGGGCCGGACTTGCGGGGCGCGAACCAGTCGCTCGCCTTCTCCTCGGCCGGCGGGGCCGGTTCGGCGGGCAGTTCGACCGTGCCGGTGGTCGACGAGGGGCTCGGCGCCGGGGCCTCGGTCTCGGGGCCGCTGTCGCCGGAACTCTCCGTCTCCCCGACGGGCTGGCGCACGACGACCGGCGGAATGGGCCGCGAACCCGGGATGTTGATCCGGATCCGGGTCGTCAGCGTGGTCTCGGTCTTGCGCTCCTCCGGCTGCGTGGCCGAACGGCCCGCGTCCGGACCGCCGTCGGAAGCCATCGGCGTCCCGTACGGCGGCGTGCCCGAGGGGTAGGCGGCTCCGCCGCGCCCGTTGGGCCCGGAGGACGGACTGTCAGTTTCACGACTCAAGGCAGGTTCTCCCGGTTGGCTCCGCCGCCCGTTTCGACCTCACTGCTTCGGGCGTCGGCGGCGCGCACCACCATACTGGCCACTTCTGGCCGGTATCCCACGACCGCTGGGGAAACCCACACCGGACTCGCACGCGCTCGATGCGGAGAAGTGGTACGTCACTTGCCAAGTCGGACGGCGTCGCCGCCCGGTTGCCGCCCCTGTCCAAGGGTGGCGCAGATCACAGCCACAGCCATACCGCCGAGCAGGAAGAGATAGGAGCCGCTTCCCGCGGCGAAGACGAAGTCGCCTTCCGGACGGCTGGTGGTGAGGAAGATGACGGCGAGCATCCAGCCGCCGGCGGGCGCGACGGCTCCGGCGCGGCTGCCGGTGGCGCGGGCCCCGCCGAGCAGCAGTCCGGCCTCGCCGAGGAGCGCGAGCAGCAGCCCGCCCGGGAACCAGCCGCCCTGCACCAGGGCTCCGGCGAGCCCCACCACCGCCCCGAGCACGAAAAGGCCCACGTAGGCGGCGGCCCGTCCGACGGAGGGACGCTGCAGGGGCTGGGCCAGCATCGATGTACGGTCGCTCATGACGCGCCCTCGATCCCGGAGAACAGGTCGGTCTCCCTGTTCCTCCCGTGTTCCCCGCCGACCAGTTCGTAGTACTCGGTGGTGAAGAGAGGTTGCGCGAGTTCGTTCGAGAGCGCGAAGTACGCGCCGGACACGTCGATCTGGGTCGCGTGGGCGGCCATCGCGGCACTCTTTGCGGCCGCGTACGCCGTGCCGTCGATCTCGGTGGTGACCCGCGCGTCGTCCACCACACCCGGCACGTCGTCGAGGACGGCGGCCTTGGTGAAGGGGAGGCCGGGCAGGTCGGTGCGGAGCCGGGCGAAGGCCTGCTCGCCGACCGCGCGCGGTACGCGGTTCCAGTACACCTTCGGGATCCGCCAGCCGGCGTCGGCGGCGAGCTCGACGGCGCGCATGGCGACGCGGTGGGCCTGGATGTGGTCGGGGTGGCCGTACCCGCCGTGGTCGTCGTAGGTGACGAGGACCTGGGGGCGGGCCTCGAGGATCACCTCGACGAGATGCCCGGCCGCCTCGTCGACGTCGGCGCGCCAGAAGCAGTGCGGGTCGTCGTTGTCGGCGGTGCCCATCATCCCGGAGTCCCGGTACCGGCCGCGGCCGCCGAGGAAACCGAAGTCCTCGACGCCCAGCCGCTCCATGGCCGCGGCCAGCTCGCGCTCGCGTTCCTCCGCGAGGGCGGCGCCGGTCAGGTGCCGGAGCTGCGGCGGGATGACCTCGCCACGCTCGCCGAGGGTGCAGGTGACCAGGGTCACCCGGGCTCCCTCGGCCGCGTACCTGGCCATGGTCGCGCCGTTGTTGATCGACTCGTCGTCCGGGTGCGCGTGCACCAGGAGAAGACGCCGAGCGGGCTGTTCCGTCATGGCCCCCAGCCTACGAGGAGTCACGGACAGTCCCGCTCAGCCGGTGTCAGAACTTGATACTGCCGATCATGCCCGCGATGTTCGTCGTCAGCTCGCTGATCGTCGGGGCGATCGAGGAAGCGGCGAGATAGAAGCCGAGCAGGATGCACACGACCGCGTGACCGCCCTTCAAGCCCGACTTCTTGATCAGCAAGAAGACGATGATCGCCAGCAGCACCACCGCCGAAATCGAGAGTGCCACGGCGGCTCACCTCCAAAGAACCCAGGGACGTGGGGGGTCGGACGGGAACGGAACTATGGGGGCAGATAAATCCATACAGCAGCCAGCGGATTCATACCCACTATGCGGTAGTGATCATAACTATCCGTGCCTGCGCATCCGTCGGCGCACGGCCGCACAAGGGGGCGCATGGCCAATATGGTCGGGGCATGACGACCGAGCCTGACTCCTTTCCCCGACGGCACGCCCGTACCCAGCGCTTCACCCTCGGCGCGCCGCGCGCGTTCACCGTGGCGCCCGACGGATCGCGTGTCGTGTTCCTGCGCTCGAACTCCGGCACGGACCGGGCCAGTTCGCTGTGGATGCTCGACGTGACGGACGGCGGGGAGCGCGTGGCGGCCGATCCGCGCGCCCTCCTCGGCGGTACCGAGGAGCGCCTGTCCCCCGAGGAGCGGGCCCGCCGCGAACGCAGCCGCGAGGGCGGTGCCGGCATCGTCGGCTACGCCACCGACACCGCCGTCGAGTTGGCGTCTTTCGCCTTGTCAGGGCGGCTTTTCACCGCGGAGCTGCGGGCCGGCACGGCACGTGAACTGCCGGTCCCCGGGCCGGTGATCGACCCCCGCCCGGCTCCCGACGGACGGCACGTCGCGTACGTCGCCCAGGGCTCCCTGCGGGTCGTGGGCGCCGAGGGCGGGGACGACCGGGCGCTCGCCTCCCCGGAGTCCGACCACGTCACCTACGGCCTGGCGGAGTTCGTCGCGGCGGAGGAGATGGGCCGGTCACGGGGTTTCTGGTGGTCGCCGCAGTCGGACCGGCTGCTGGTCGCGCGTGTGGACGACACGCCGGTGCGGCGCTGGTGGATCTCCGACCCGGCCCATCCGGAGCGTGATCCACAACACGTCCCGTACCCGGCCGCGGGCACCCCCAACGCGGACGTACAGCTGTTCGTGATCGCCCTGGACGGGACGCGCACGGAGGTCTCCTGGGACCGGCGGCGCTATCCGTATCTGGCCCATGTGCACTGGTCAGCCGCGGGTGCTCCGCTGCTGCTCGTACAGGCGCGCGACCAGCGCAGTCAGCTCTATCTGGCGGTGGACCCGGTGTCCGGCGCGACCCGGATGGTGCACGCGGACGAAGATCCAACTTGGCTTGATCTTTTCCCCGGGGTGCCCTGCTGGAGCCCTTCGGGACAGCTCGTGCGGATCGCCGACGAGGGTGGTGCGCGGGTGCTCGCGGTCGGGGAACGGGTGCTCACCGGACCGCAGTTGCACGTCCGCGCGGTGCTGGACGTCGCCCGGGACGACGTGCTGGTCTCGGCGTCGGCCGGTGCGGAGGCGCAGTCCCCGGAGACCGGCCAGGTGCACGTCTACCGGGTGAACGAGCTCGGAGTGGAGCGCTTGTCGCAGGAGCCCGGCGTGCACTCGGCGGTGCGCGCCGGGGGCGTGATCGTGCTGGTGTCGGCGACCCTCGACCGGCCGGGGGCCCGCGCCCGGGTTCTGCGCGACGGCAAGGAGACGGCGACTGTCCTGTCGTACGCGGAAGATCCCGGTTTGACCCCGCGCGTGACGCTCACCGAGGGGGGCGCACGGAAGATCCCGTGCGCCGTGCTTATGCCGCAGGACTACACCGGTGACAGCCCCCTTCCGGTTTTGCTGGACCCGTACGGGGGTCCGCACGGGCAGCGGGTCGTCGCCGCGCACAATCCGCACCTGACCTCGCAGTGGTTCGCCGACCAGGGTTTCGCGGTGGTCGTGGCCGACGGCCGGGGCACCCCGGGCCGCTCCCCCGCCTGGGAGAAGGCCGTCCGGGACGACCTCGCGGCCGTCGTCCTCCAGGACCAGGTCGACGCGCTCCAGGCGCTCGCCGAGGACTTCCCGCTCGACCTGTCCCGGGTCGCGATCCGCGGCTGGTCCTTCGGCGGCTACCTGGCGGCCCTCGGCGCGCTGCGCCGCCCGGACGTCTTCCACGCGGCGGTGGTGGGCGCCCCGGTCACCGACCTGCGCCTGTACGACACCCACTACCAGGAGCGCTACCTCGGCCACCCGGACGAGCAGCCGGAGGTCTACCGGCGCAACTCGCTGGTCGACGACGAGGGTCTGGTCGACGCGGCCGGGCCGCACCGCCCGATGATGATCATCCACGGTCTCGCGGACGACAATGTGGTGGTCGCCCACTCCCTGCGCCTGTCCTCGGCCCTGCTGGCCGCGGGCCGCCCGCACGAGGTGCTGCCGCTGTCCGGCGTGACCCACATGACCCCGCAGGAGACGGTCGCGGAGAACCTGCTGCGGCTTCAGCTCGACTTCCTGAAGCGGTCGTTGGGATTGGTGTAGGCACGGCAGCGGGCCGGGACGACATGGCGCGTCCCGGCCCGCTTACGGCACCCGCACGGCCGTACGTCGTAGAGACTGACGCGTCCGTATATCGGGACAGGGTCGGCCGGGTTGCCTCCGTGTTACTCCGCCGCCTCCGGCGGCACCACCTGCTTCTCCTCGGCGAAATGACACGCGGAGTCGTGCGCGGCCGGACCGCCCAGGAGCCGGAACTCCGCGGGTACCGCGAGCGCAGGCACCTCCAGCGCGCAGCGCTCCCGGGCCTTCCAGCACCGGGTGCGGAAGCGGCAGCCGGACGGGATGTTCGTCGGGGACGGGACGTCACCGGACAGGATGATCCGCTCGCGGTGCTCCCGGGCCTCCGGGTCGGGCACCGGCACGGCGGACAGCAGCGCCTGGGTGTAGGGGTGGGTCGGATGCTCGTAGATCTCGGTGTCCGTGCCGGTCTCCACGATCCGCCCGAGGTACATCACCCCGACCCGGTCCGAGATGTGCCGGACGATCGACAGGTCGTGCGCGATGAAAAGGTACGACAGCTCGAACTCGCTCTGGAGCCGGTCCAGGAGGTTGATCACCTGGGCCTGGACGGAGACGTCGAGGGCGGAGACCGGCTCGTCGGCGACGATGACCTCCGGGCGCAGGGCCAGCCCGCGCGCGATGCCGATGCGCTGGCGCTGGCCGCCGGAGAACTGGTGCGGATAGCGGTTGATGTACTCGGGGTTGAGGCCGACGACGTCCAGCAGCTCCTGGACCTTCCGGCGCCGGTCGCCCTTGGGGGCCACCTCGGGGTGGATGTCGTACGGCTCCCCGACGATGTCGCCGACCGTCATCCGGGGGTTGAGGGAGGTGTACGGGTCCTGGAAGACCATCTGGATGTTGCGGCGGACCGACTTGAGCGCCTTGCCGGACAGCTTGGTGATGTCCTCGCCCTTGTACTTGATCAACCCTTGCGTGGGCCGCTCCAGGTGGACGAGCATCTTGGCGACGGTCGACTTGCCGCAGCCGGACTCCCCGACGATGCCGAGGGTCTCGCCCTTGTGGAGCGCGAAGTCCACACCGTCCACGGCCTTGACGGCACCGACCTGCTTCTTGAACACGACCCCCTGCGTCAACGGGTAGTGCTTGACCAGTCCACCCACTTCCAGGATCGGCTCAACCATTGAGGCACTCCGTCCAGAAGTGACAGGCACTGGTGCGTCCGTCGGCGACGTCGTACAGAGGGGGCACGTCGGTGCGGCACACGTCCCGGGCCATCGGGCAGCGCGGGTTGAACGCGCAACCCGGCGGGATGTGCATCAGGTTGGGCGGCAGCCCCTTGATCGCGTACAGCTCCTGGCCCTTCTGGTCGAGACGGGGGATGGAGTCGAGCAGTCCGCGCGTGTAGGGGTGGGCGGGCGCCTTGTAGATGTCGTGCACGGGTGCCTGCTCGACGATCCGGCCGGCGTACATCACGGCGATCCGGTCGGCGACGTCTGCGACCACACCGAGGTCGTGGGTGATGAGGATGAGCCCCATGTCGTACTCGCGCTGGAGCTCGGCGAGCAGGTCCATGACCTGGGCCTGGACGGTGACGTCGAGGGCGGTGGTCGGCTCGTCGGCGATGATCAGGGCGGGTTCGAGGGCGAGCGCCATGGCGATCATGATGCGTTGGCGCATCCCGCCGGAGAACTGGTGCGGGTAGTCCTTCACCCGGTCCTTGGCGGCCGGGATGCGCACCCGGTCCATCAGCTCGACCGCCCTGGCCCGCGCGTCCTTCTTCGACATGCCCCGGTGCACGACGAACATCTCGCCGAGCTGGTCGCCGACGGAGAGCACGGGGTTGAGGGAGGACAGCGCGTCCTGGAAGATCATCGCCATCTCGGCGCCGCGGACCTTGCGCCGCTCGTCCTCCTTGAGCTTCAGCAGGTCCTGCCCCTGGAAGACGATCTCGCCGCCGGTGATCCTCCCCGGCGGCATGTCGAGGATCCCCATGATCGCCTGCGCGGTCACCGACTTCCCCGAGCCGGACTCCCCGAGCACCGCGAGGGTCTCCCCCGCGTCCACCCCGTAGTCGACCCCGTTGACCGCCTTGGCCACTCCGTCCCGGGTTCTGAACTCCACGTGCAGGTCACGTACTTCGAGCAGCACGACGACTCACCTCAGCTTCGGGTCGAGGGCGTCGCGGACCGCGTCGCCGAGCATGATGAAGGCGAGGACCGTGATCGCGAGGGCTCCGGCGGGCCACAGCAGCATGTGGGGGGCGTTGCGGATGTAGGCGGAGGCCGCCGAGATGTCGATGCCCCAGCTGACCGTGGGGGGCTTGAGGCCCACGCCGAGGTACGACAGCGTCGCCTCCAGCGAGATGTACGTGCCGAGGGCGATGGTCGCCACCACGATGACCGGGGCGACCGCGTTCGGGGTGATGTGGCGCAGCAGGAGACGGGAGTTGGAGGAGCCGAGCGCCCTGGCCGCCTGCACGTAGTCGTGCTGCTTGGCGGTGATCACCGAGCCGCGCGCGATGCGGGAGATCTGCGGCCAGCCGAGCAGCACCATGAACCCGATGACCGGCCACACCGTGTTGCTCGTGACGACCGACAGGAGCACCAGACCGCCGAGGACGACGGGGATCGCGAAGAAGATGTCGGTGATGCGGGACAGGACCGAGTCCCAGAAGCCTCCGAAGAACCCCGCCAGGCCGCCGAGGATCGACCCGAGGATCGCGACGCCCAGCGTGGCGCAGACGCCGACCGTCACGGACGTACGGGCGCCGTAGACCGTGCGCGTGTAGACGTCGCAGCCCTGGCCGTCGTAGCCGAAGGGATGCCCCGGCTGGGAGCCCTCCTGGGCCTTGGCGAGGTCGCACTTGAGCGGGTTGCCCGAGGCGATCAGAGACGGCCACAGGGAGATGACGACCAGGAAGAGGATCACCAGGGCGGAGAGGATGAAGACGGGGTTGCGGCGCAGGTCGCGCCAGGCGTCGGACCACAGGGAGCGGGGTCTGTCCTGGGGGCCCGGACCGTCGGGGCCCTTCTCCAGGGTGTTCGCCTCGCTCACGGCGAGGTCCATCGCGCCGCCCATTCCGGTCGCGGCGATCGCGCCCTCTGGTTCCTGGGGCTCAGGCATAGCGGATCCTGGGGTCGAGAACGGCGTACAGGAGGTCGACGAGCAGGTTGGCCACCAGGAACACCAGCACCAGGACGGTGACGAAGCCGACCACGGTCTGGGTGTTCTGGCGCAGGATGCCCTGGTAGAGCTGGTAGCCGACGCCGTGGATGTTGAAGATGCGCTCGGTGACGATCGCACCTCCCATCAGGGCGCCGATGTCGGTGCCGATGAAGGTGACGACGGGGATGAGCGAGTTGCGCAGCAGGTGCCGCACGATGACCCGCTGTCTGGGCAGGCCCTTCGCCACCGCGGTGCGGACGTAGTCGGAGCGCCTGTTCTCCGCGATGGACGTGCGGGTCAGACGGGTGACGTACGCCAGTGACACGGACGCGAGGACCAGGCCCGGCACGATCAGCTCGTCGAAGCCGGCGTCGGTGGAGACCGACGGTTTGATCCAGCCCCACTGGACACCGAGGAGCAGTTGGAGCAGCAGACCGGTGACGAAGGTGGGGATGGAGATCACGACGAGGGTGAGCAGGAGGACCGAGGTGTCGACGGGCCGCCCGCGCCGCAGTCCGGTGACCACGCCCAGCGTGATGCCGATGACGATCTCGATGAGGATCGCGACGACGGTCAGCCGGATGGTCACGGGGAACGCCGTCGCCATCAGCTCGGTGACCTTCTGGCCGTTGAACGCGGTGCCGAAGTCGCCGGTGAAGACGTTCCCCATGTAGGTCAGGTACTGCTGCCAGACGGGCTTGTCGAGGCCGAACTCCCGCTTGAGCTGGGCGGCCGTCGCCGCGTCGCACTGCTTGTCGCCGCACAGGCCCGCGATGGGGTCGCCCATCACGTTCACCATGAGGAAGATCAGCAGGGTCGACCCGACGAACACCGGGATCATCTGGAGCAGGCGCCGGACGACGTACCGTCCCATGGCGGGGTCAGCCGACCTTGATCTCGTTGTAGACGGGAACGCTGAACGGGTTGAGCTTCACGTTCGAGAGCCGCTCGGAGTAGCCCGCGCTGCCGTTCTGGTACCAGAGCGGGATGGCGGCCATGTTGTCCCGTACGACCTCCTCGGCCTGCTGGAACTTCTCGACGGCCTTGCCGGTGTCGGTCTCGGCGTTGGCCTCGTTGACGAGTTTGTCGAAGTCCTTGTTGGACCACTTGCCGTCGTTGGAGGAGGCGTTGGTGTAGTAGAGCGGCTGGAGGAAGTTCTGGATGAGGGGGTAGTCCATCTGCCAGCCCGCCCGGAAGGGGCCGCTCATCTTCTTCGCGGTGATCTGGCTGCGGAAGTCGGCGAAGGTGCCGACCGGGTTGCCGACGCACGCCTTGTCGTTGTCGAGCGCGTTGTTGATGGAGTTGCAGACGGCGTCGACCCACTGCTTGTGGGAGCCGGTGTCCGCGTTGTAGGTGATCTTGACGCCGCCGCCGGGGAGGCCGCCGCCCTCCTGGATCAGCTTCTTGGCCGCGGCGGGATCGTAGTCGCAGGCGTCCCCGCACAGCCCGTCCTGGAAGCCGCCTTCCTTCCCGAGGACCGGGGAGGTCCAGTCGGTGGCCGGGGTGCGGGTCTTCTGGAAGATCGTCTCGGTGATCTGGTCGCGGTTGATCGCGCGGGACAGGCCGGTGCGGACCTTCTCCATCCCGGCCTTGTTCCAGTTCTTGTCGTAGAACGGGAAGGCGAGGGTCTGGATGATGCCGGCGGGGGTGTTGATGTACCGGCCGCCCAGGTCGTTCTTGGCGTTCTTGAGCTGGGCGGCGGGGACGTCGTCGACGAGGTCGAGGTTGCCGGCCATGAGGTCGGTGTAGGCGGTGTTGTTGTCGGTGTAGACCTTGAGGGTCACGCCGCCGTTCTGGGCCTTGTCGGGCCCGTCGTAGCCGTCCCACTTCTTCAGGACCATCTGCGAGCCCTTGGTGTACGACTCGATGGTGTACGGCCCGTTGCCGACCGGCTTCTTCAGCCAGGCCGCGTGGTCCTTGAAGAACGCCTGCGGGAGGGGGGCGTAGGCCGGGTAGCCGAGGGTGTCGGGGAAGGTCGAGAACTTCTGGTTGAGCTTGACGGTGAAGGTCCTCGGACCGGTGACCTTGAGCCCGGAGAGGGTGTCGGCGGTCTGCTTGCTGCCGTCCTCGGGGTGGGTCTTGTCGTACCCGTCGATGTAGCCGAAGAAGTAGGCGTTCTTCTGGTTGTTCTTGAGGGAGGCGCCGTAGTTCCAGGCGTCCACGAAGGACTTGGCGGTGACCTTCTCGCCGTTGCTGAAGGTCCAGCCGTCCTTGACGGTGATCGTGAAGTTCTGCGAGTCGCTCGTGTCGATCTTCTCGGCGAGCATGTCCTCGGCCTTGCCCGTCTCCGGGTTGTACTTCTTCAGACTGCGGAAGATCATGTCGAGGACCTTGCCGCCCTGCACCTCGTTGGTGTTGGCCGGTTCCAGCGGGTTCTGCGGGTCGCCCCACGACGAGCTGAGCACGGCGCCGCCGTCGCTGCTGCCGCTGTCGCTGCCGCTGTCCCCACCGCCGCAGGCCGTCGCCGCGAGGGCTACCGCCGCCGCGCAAGCGGCCCATTTGGCGTGCGTGGCTCCACGCATGGAGTGCCTCCTCAAGACTGATCCGTTACCGGCCAATATCGTGTCAAGAGGGACGTTCCGCACGCCTGGGTAGGCCTTTGGGGGGCCGCGGGGTGAGGGGTGGGGTGAACGGCCTGCCCCGGCACTCCGGTCACGGGGCAGCACCGCGTCGAACGACGGCCGGGGGCGGAGGCGCTGCGCCTCCGCCCCCGGCCGGGGTGTTGCAACCGTCGTCAGTTCTTGTCGGTCGTCGGCTCCGCCGCGTCCTCCAGGGCCTTCAGGGCGGGATCCATGATCACGTCCTCGTCGCGGGCCTCCGTGGTCGGGTCCTCCGGGAAGTGGCAGGCCGTCAGGTGGCCCGCCCTGTTGCCGGAGATCTGGACCAGCGGGGGCTCGTCCGTGGCGCACTTGTCCTGCGCCTTCCAGCACCGGGTGCGGAAGCGGCAGCCGGACGGCGGGTGGATCGGCGAGGGGACGTCACCGGAGAGCCGGATCCGCTCCCGGCCGTCGCCCTCCTCGTCCAGCTCGACCTCGGGGACGGCGGAGAGCAGCGCGTGGGTGTACGGGTGCCGGGGCCGGTTGTAGATCGAGTCCCGGTCGCCGACCTCGACCACCTTGCCGAGGTACATCACCGCGACGCGCTGCGAGAAGTGCCGTACGACGGCCAGGTCGTGGGCGATGAACAGGAACGCGATCCCGAGCTCGTCCTGGACCTTCTTGAGCAGGTTGACGACCTGCGCCTGGATGGACACGTCGAGCGCTGAGACCGGCTCGTCGGCCACGATCAGCTTGGGGTTCAGGGCGAGCGCGCGGGCCACGCCGATGCGCTGGCGCTGACCGCCGGAGAACTCGTGCGGGAAGCGGTTGTAGTGCTCCGGGTTGAGGCCGACGAGCTCCAGCAGCTCCCGGACCCTCTTCTCCCGGCCGCCCTGCGGCTCGATCCCGTTGACCTCCATCGGCGACTTGATGATGGCGCCGACGGTCTGCCGCGGGTTGAGCGAGGAGTACGGATCCTGGAAGATCATCTGGATCTCGGACCGCACCGGCGCGAGCTGCCTGCGCGAAGCGTGCGTGATGTCCTGGCCGGAGTACGTGATCTTGCCGGCCGTGGGCTCCAGGAGCCGCGTGATCAGCCGGCCGGTCGTCGACTTGCCGCAGCCGGACTCGCCGACCAGGCCGACGCTCTCGGCGACGCCGACCGTCAGGTCCACACCGTCGACGGCCTGGACGGCGCCGACTTTGCGTTTGATCGGGAAGCCGCCGTAGATCGGGAAGTGCTTGGTCAGGCCCTCGACCTTGAGGAGCTCCTCGGTCGAGGTCCCGGTGGAACCCTGCTGGGCGGGGAGGGTGAGGTTGTCGCTCATGTCTCGGTTCTCCCTAGCGCAGCCGGGGCTGGATCTTGTCGATGAAGATGGTCTGCTTCTGCTCCGCCGTCAGGTGGCACGCGGAGGCGCGTCCCTCGCCCAGCGGGGGCCGCGAGTCCGTGCAGAGGGTGCCGGGCACCTCGTCCTTGAAGGCGCACCGCGGGTGGAAGGGGCAGCCCGAGGGCGGGTTGAGCAGCGAGGGCGGGGAGCCGGGGATCGGCACCAGTTCCTCGTTGACGTCGCTGTCCAGCCGCGGCATCGAGCTGAGCAGACCCCAGGTGTAGGGGTGGCGGGGCGCGCGCATGACCTCGCGGACGCTGCCGCGCTCCACGGCCCGGCCGGCGTACATCACCAGCAGGTCGTCCGCCATGTTGGAGATGACGCCCAGGTCGTGGGTGATGAAGATGATCGCGGAGCCGAACTCCTGCTGGAGGTCCTTGAGCAGGTCCAGGATCTGGGCCTGCACGGTGACGTCCAGCGCGGTGGTCGGCTCGTCGGCGATCAGCAGCTCGGGGTCGCACATCAGGGCCATGGCGATCATGGCGCGCTGGCGCATACCGCCGGAGAACTGGTGCGGGTAGTCGTCGAAGCGCGTCTTGGGCTGCGGGATGCCGACCTTCTCCAGCATCTGGATCGCCCGGTCCTTGGCCTCCTTCTTGGAGGCGCCGCGGTGCTTCATGAACGGCTCGGAGAGCTGACGGCCCACCGTGTAGAACGGCGACAGCGCGGTCAGCGGGTCCTGGAAGATCATCGCCATTTTGTTGCCGCGGAGCTGCTCCAGCTCGCGCTCGGTGGCGGTGACGAGTTCCTTGCCGTCGAGGACGATCTCGCCGTCGACGGTGGTGTTGCGCGGGTTGTGCAGGCCCAGGACCGTCAGGTTGGTGACGGACTTGCCGGAGCCGGACTCGCCCACGATGCCGAGGGTCTTGCCGCGCTCGACGTCGAAGGACAGGCCGTCCACAGCCTTGACGATGCCGTCCTCGGTGGAGAACTGCACCTTCAGATCGCGCACTGAGAGGAAGCCGTCCGAGCCGGAAGGGGCCGGGGCGTCCTCGGTCTTGGTCAGTGTGGTCACGGTGGTTCGTTCTTCCTAGGAGAGACGGACGCGCGGGTCGATGAGGGCGTACGCGATGTCGGTGAGGATGTTGACGATCAGGATGAAGAAGGCACCGAACAGCAGGACACCCAAGGTGAGCGGCAGGTCCTTGTGGACCGCGCCGTCCACGGCCAGGCGGCCGATCCCCTGGAGCGAGAAGGTCAGCTCGGTGACGACGGCGCCGCCGAGCATGGCGCTGATGTCGATGCCGAGGACGGTGACGATCGGGATCATCGAGCCGCGCCAGGCATAGCGGAAGAACACGTACTTCTGCGACATGCCCTTGGCGCGGGCGGTGCGGACGTGTTCCTCGGCGAGCTGCTCGATCATCGAGGAGCGCGACATACGCGTGTACTGCGCGGTGAAGATGGTGGCCATCACGAGGACCGGCAGGAGCATCCCGGTGAACCACTTCCAGGGGTTCTCGGTGATCGGGTGGTACGCGGGGTTGTCCATCCAGCCCGTGCTGTAGACGAAGATCAGCAGGACGATCGGGCCGAGCACGTAGATCTGGAACGAGCTGAGCACCATGGACACACCGGTGGCGACCTTGTCGACCAGCGTGCCGCGCCGGTAGGCGGCGAGCATGCCGGCCCCGACACCGACGACGACGAAGACGATCGCACCGCCCGCGGTGAGCGTCAGGGTCGTCGGGAAGCGGTCCATGATGGTCGACCAGACCATGTCGCCCGAGTAGAACGACTGGCCGAGGCAGGGCGCGCTGCAGTGCCCGGTCGGGAAGTCACGGCCCAGCACGATGCCGGACATGAAGTCCCAGAACTGCTGGTGGATCGGCAGGTTGAGACCGAGAGCCTGGCGGATGTCCTCCAGTCTCGCGGGAGAGCAGTCCTTGCCACAGGCCAGAGAGGCGTAGTCGGAAGGCGCGGCGACGAACAGGAAGAACGAAGCGGCGCCGATGAGGAACAGGGTGACCAGGGCACCGACTGTGCGCCGGACGATGAACTGAAACATGGCGGGAGGGCTGCTCTCTGCGGAGACGGTGGGGAGGATTCACGGAGGTGCGGGGGCGCGCTCCGCCTGGTGCGCGCCCCCGCGATCAGCCGTAGAGAGTTACGACTTGACGTACAGGCGGGTGATGTCGATCAGGCTGGACACCGAGCCGTAGCGGGCACCGCCGATGTTCGAGCCGGAGAGCTGGAACTGCTTGGTGTACCAGAGCGGGGCAGCCGGGATGACCTTCTCCAGCAGGTAGTGCTGGGCTTCCTTCCAGGTCTTGGCGGCCGCGGTCGGGTCCTGGGACAGGGCCTTCTTGATCAGCTCGTCGACCTTCGGGTCCTTGACGTGCGAGTAGTTCGAGGAACCGTCGGCGACCTGGGTGCCGTCGTAGATGGGCGTGATGACCGTGCCCGGCGACGGCCAGTCCTGGCCCCAGCCCGTGATGTAGATGTCGTACGGGTTCTTCAGCTTGCCGATCTGCTCGTAGTAGCTCGCCGCGTCGACCTCCTTGGAGACGACGTCGAAGCCGACCTTGGTCAGGGCGTCCTCGATGGCGACCTTGCGCTTCTGGCCCGCCTCGCTGTTGGCGTAGGCGAAGACGACCTTCTTCTCGGCCGCGGGGACCGTCTTGAGGATCTCCTTGGCCTTCGCGATGTTGCCCTGCGGCATCTTGAGACGGCCGTACGGGTCGTAGTTGGGCTCGTAGCCCGGCAGGGTCGGGGCGAAGTAGTTCGGGGCCACGTCGCCGCCGTACGCGCCACCCTCACCGGCGATGAGGGACTTGGAGTTGACCGCGTAGGTGATGGCCTGGCGGACCTTGATGTCCTTGACCCGGTCGAGGTTGAACGTCAGCTGCATGACGTAGGGCTGGTAGCCCTTGACCGTGCGCTTGCTGACGGCCGGGTTGCCGATGACGTCCTGGATCTGCGTGGACTCGACGCCGCCGGTGAACTGGATGGCGTTCTTGTCCGCGCCCTGGTCCGCGATCAGACGCTTGGTCTGGGTGGACTCGGTGATGCCGAACTGGAAGTCGAACTTGTCCGCGTACTGGTGGCGGACGGAGTCGGTCTTCGGGTCCCAGTTGGTGTTCTTGGCGAGGACGAGCTCCTTGCCCACCTTGTTCGAGACGATCTTGTACGGGCCGGTGGCGACCGGGGCCTTGTCGTACGCCGCCTTCGTGTCCGTCTTCTCCGGGACGATCGCGTAGCCGGCCATGGCCAGCGTCTGCGGCAGGTCCGGACGCGCGGTGTCGAAGTGGAAGACGACCGTCTTGTCGTCCGGGGTGTCCAGGACCGAGGCCGGCAGGTGCTTCTTGCCGAAGCCGCCGTCCGGGAGCGCCTTGCGGTAGTCCGGGCCGCTCAGCCAGGTCTGCAGGTAGGTCGGGCCGTCGAAGATGAAGCTCGCGTACTGGCGCTCGACGGTGTGGCGGACGTCGGCGGACGTGATCGGGTTGCCGTTCTGGTCCTTGACGCCGTCCTTCAGCGTGAAGGTCCAGGTCTTGCCGCCGTCCGAGGACTTGCCCGAGTCGGTGGCGAGGTCGCCGACGACCGAGACGCCGCCCTTGCCGTCCTCCTTGAACTGCGTCAGACGACGGAAGAGCAGGTTGGCGACCTGGCCCGCGTCGGAGACGTAGATCTGACCCGGGTCCAGGTGCGAGACGCCCGCCTCCTGGTAGACGTTGATCGTGCCGCCGGGCTTGGCGCCGGGGACTTCCTCGGCCGGACCGGTCGAGCCCGCGGCGTCGGCGTAGGTGACCGCCTTGGACTGGACCGACGCTTCGCTCTGGTCCTTCTTCGAGTCGGTACCGGAGTCGCCGCCCTCGTTCTTGGAGCAGGCCGTGAGAGCCAGGGAACCGGCCGCGAGGGCGACGACGACGGCGCGCGCTCTGCGCGAACTGATGGGCTTCATGAGGCGAATACCTACCTGTCGGTTGTTATCCATGAGTACTGCCTGACGCGGCTGGTAGGCCGACGCGGGGGCGGCAGCCACCCCCCACCAATGGACGAGTTACCGCCCGGACTTGGGGTCGAAGGCGTCCCGGACCGAGTCTCCGAGGAGGTTGAAGGCCAGAACGAAGATCACCAGCGCCAGGCCGGGGAAGAAGAGGAACGCCGGGTCCTGCTCGGTGTAGTTGGCAGCGGCGGCGAACAGTCGTCCCCAGTCCGGGGTCGGCTCGACGAACCCGACTCCGGCGAAGGAAAGGAAGGCGATGGTGAGGATGGTGCTGGGCAGCTGGTACGTGAACTGCACCAGGATCGGCGTCACCACGTTCGGCAGGATCTCCTTGCGGACGATCCGCCAGGGGGAGGCGCCGGAGACCTTGGCGGCCTCGACGAACTCCCTCTCGCGCAGGGACAGCACGGTGGAGCGCACGAGGCGCGCCATGCCCATCCAGCCCAGCAGCCACAGCACGATCAGCATCGCCAGTGCGCGGAAGTACGTGGGGGTCTCCTCCCGCGGGTCGACGAAGAACGCGGTGACCACGGGCATGAAGGCGATGAAGAAGAGCTGCTGCGGGAAGGACAGGAAGAAGTCGGTGACCCGGCCGATCCAGTAGTCGGTACGGCCGCCGAAGTAGCCGCCGATCAGACCGATGATCACGCCGGTGACCATCAGCAGGACGGTCACGCCGAGCGCCATGAACAGCGACGTCCGCATGCCGTACACGAGCATCGCGAACAGGTCACGGCCGTACTGCGGCTCCACCCCGAACCAGTGGTCTCCCGAGACGCCGCCGAAGTAGCCCAGGGGCAGACCGAACTGGTCCAGGATGGGCTTGTCCGCGTAGGTCGGGTCCTGGCCGTACAGCGTGTACGGGTCGGTCCCGCTCAGCTTGACCAGCAGCGGCGCGAGCAGCGAGACCACGAAGTACAAAATCACTACCACGGCGCAGATGACACCGGTACGGTCGCGCTTGAAGCGCTGCCACATCAACTGGCCGGGAGAACGACCCTCGAGCTTCTGCTCGGCCTTGACAGGCTCGGCGTTCGACTCGAGCTCGGGGTCCAAGGCGACTGGACTGGTCATGTGTGTACTTCCCCCGGGGGGTTGGAGAGTTGAGCGCAGCACAGATACCGGCAGGTTCTGTGGTTTGGGGGAACTTTCGCCAAAGTGTTCAACGCGCGTCAAGGGCGGAAGACATAGGGATCTCCCTACCGACCATATTTTGAGGAAAAATTGCAAAGATTGACACCTGGTCGCGCTTGACACGCGAGCCGACAGGCCGTCAAAACGGACATACCGCAATGGATTTCGGTTCACATGTCCGAAACACGATCGGGCCCTTACCGATATCCGGACGGTGTCTCATAGATCGCGGACAGGTTTTCGCGGGCACACCGAAGGCCCGGTTCCCCGAGTGTCGGAGAACCGGGCTGCCGACGGTCGCCGGCGGTCGGGTCAGCCGTGCTTGGCGCGGCTCGCGGCGCGGGCGCGCTCGCGGGCGTCCAGGTTGACCTTGCGGATGCGCACCGCTTCCGGGGTCACCTCGACGCACTCGTCGTCGCGGCAGAACTCCAGGGACTGCTCCAGGGAGAGCTTGCGCGGCGGGACGATCGACTCGGACACGTCGGCCGTGGACGACCGCATGTTGGTGAGCTTCTTCTCCTTGGTGATGTTGACGTCCATGTCGTCGGCGCGGGAGTTCTCGCCGACGATCATGCCCTCGTACACCTCGGTGCCGGGCTCCACGAAGAGCACACCGCGCTCCTGGAGGTTCGTCATCGCGAAGGCGGTGACGGCACCGGAGCGGTCGGCGACCAGCGAGCCGTTGTTGCGGGTCTGGAGGGTCCCGAACCAGGGCTCGAAGCCCTCGTGGATGGAGTGCCCGATGCCGGTGCCGCGGGTCTGGGTCAGGAACTCCGTGCGGAAGCCGATCAGGCCGCGGGAGGGCACCACGAACTCCATGCGCACCCAGCCGGAGCCGTGGTTCGACATGTTGTCCATGCGGCCCTTGCGGACGCCCATGAGCTGCGTGACCGCGCCCATGTGCTCCTCGGGCACGTCGATGGTCATGCGCTCGACGGGCTCGTACACCTTGCCGTCGACTTCCTTGGTGACCACCTGGGGCTTGCCGATGGTCAGCTCGAAGCCCTCCCGGCGCATGGTCTCGACCAGGATGGCGAGCGCCAGCTCACCACGGCCCTGGACCTCCCAGGCGTCGGGGCGCTCGGTGTCCAGGACGCGCAGCGAGACGTTGCCGATCAGCTCGCGGTCCAGGCGGTCCTTGACCTGACGGGCCGTGACCTTGCGGTCCTTGACGGCGGACTTCGCGTCGGCGCCCTTGCCGGTGCCGCCGCGGCCGACCAGCGGCGAGGTGTTGGTGCCGATGGTCATCGAGATCGCGGGCTCGTCGACCGTGATCAGCGGCAGCGGGATCGGGTTCTCGGTGTCCGCGAGGGTCTCGCCGATCATGATGTCGGGGATACCGGCGACCGCGCAGATGTCACCCGGGCCGGCCTTCTCGGCGGGCTTGCGGGTGAGCGCCTCGGTCATCATCAGCTCGGAGATCCGGACGTTGCTGATGGTGCCGTCGCGCTTGATCCAGGCGACCGTCTGGCCCTTGCGCAGCTCGCCCTGCTCGACGCGGAGCAGCGCGATACGGCCGAGGAAGTTGTCGGCGTCCAGGTTGGTGACGTGCGCCTGGAGCGGGGCTTCCTCGTCGTAGGTCGGGGCCGGGATGTGCTGGAGGATCGTGGAGAAGAACGGCTCCAGGCTGGTGGAGTCGGCGGGGACCGTGCCGTTCTCCGGCTTGGTCAGCGAGGCGATGCCGTCGCGGCCGCAGGCGTAGACGATCGGGAACTCGATCTGCTCCTCGTCCGCGTCCAGGTCGAGGAAGAGGTCGTAGGTCTCGTTGACGACCTCGTCGATCCGGGCGTCCGGGCGGTCCGTCTTGTTGATGCAGAGGATGACGGGCAGCCGGGCCTGGAGGGCCTTGCGCAGCACGAAGCGGGTCTGCGGAAGCGGGCCCTCGGAGGCGTCGACGAGGAGGACGACACCGTCCACCATCGACAGACCGCGCTCGACCTCGCCGCCGAAGTCGGCGTGGCCGGGGGTGTCGATGATGTTGATGGTGATGACGTCCCCCCCGTCCTTGGGGTGGTACTTCACCGCCGTGTTCTTGGCGAGGATCGTGATGCCCTTCTCACGCTCCAGGTCGTTCGAGTCCATCATGCGGTCGTCGACCGAGTCGAGCTGATGGGCGGCGAAGGCACCGGCCTGCTTCAGCATTCCGTCGACGATGGTCGTCTTGCCGTGGTCGACGTGGGCGACGATGGCGACGTTGCGGATGTCGTGGCGCGTGGCCATGAAGGCGTACTCCTGGAGTGTGAGGAAGGCCGACGCGTACGTCTGTGTTACGCGGACCCTGCCGGGCTCAACATGCCACGGCCTCACCCCATCGTACGTTGCCTCATGGGTGGGGGCTCGCCGGGCTCAGCCCCGCTGGGGGGCGGCGGGCCCCTTCGCCCCCTTCGCCAGGAAGCCCATGTCCTCGTAGACCGGTGTCTGGAAGCCGAAGGAACCGGCGTTCACCACGTCCTTCTTCGCGGCCGTGAGCTGGGGCCGCTGGTACAGCGGGATGGATCCGGCGGCGGCCCAGATGCGGGAGTCGGCCTTGCGGATCAGGCTCCGGCTCCTGCCCTCGTCCAGCGTGCCGACGGCCTCGTCGAACAGTTGGTCCACCTGGTCCGTGCCGACCCGGGTGTAGTTCTGCTCGACGTTCAGCGACCCGTCCGCGGCCGGCACCGGCTTCGCGAAGATGGGGCGGGCGTCGGTGGCGGGGAAGGCGGACGCGGGCCAGGAGTACAGCGCGAGGTCGTACTGCCCGGACGCGATGTGGTCCTTGAAGTAGCTCTCGTCGGAGACCTTGGAGATCTCGGTGCGGATGCCGATCTTCTCCAGCATCACGGAGATCCGCCCGGCCACCGTGCGCAGCGTCCCGGACCCCGGCCCGGACGGGAGCACGAACCGCAGGGCGAGCGCCTTGCCGTTCTTGGCCAGGACCTTCGTCGCCGCGTCGGCCGGAGCCGCCGTGCCCCTGGGGGCGTACGCCCCCGGCGCGCCGCCCTGTCTCAGCTTGTTCGCGTACTGCTTGCCGTCCTGGGCGAGATGGCGCGGGCCGTCGCCGCCCCCGCGGTGGTCCTTGGGGTCCTTGTCGTCGCTCTTGTCGTCCTCACCGACGACGTAGGTCCCGTCGTCCCCCTTCTCGGAGTCCCCTCCGGCCTTCTCGCCGTCGGAGTCCTGCTCGGAGTCCCCTCCGGCCTTCCGGCCCTCGGTCCCCGCCGCCTTGTCGCCCTTCTTCTTCTCCTTCTCGACCGGCCCGCCCGGCACCCACCCGGCGTCCGCCAGCAGCGCCCTGGCCTCCTCGGCGTCCTGGCCGCCGAGTGCGCCGCTGTTGTCGGCGTAGGCGTCCTGGCCGGAGAGCGCGAGGTGGCTGCCGACCGGCACGGCGGGCAGCCCGAGCGGGGAGAGGACCACCCCGGCCAGCGCCTTGCGGTCGATGGCGCGGGCCACCGCCCGGCGCACCCGCTCGTCGGCGAGCGGGCCCGAGGCGCCGTTGAGGGCGAGTTGGGTGTAGGCGGGCTCCAGGGACTTGCGGACTTCGAAGTTCTTCAGCGCCGCCTGCTCGCGCCGTTGCGCGGCGAGTGCCCTGCGCTCCTTCTGCCGGGCGCTGAGCTCCCCGTCCTCGTCGCCCTCGTCGTCCTGGTCGTCCTCATGGGCGTCGGCCCAGGAGCGCAGCGCGTCGGCGGCTCCCAGGTTGCTGTCGGAGCGGTGCGCGGGCAGGCCGCCCGGGCCCGCGACCGGACTGCTGCCGGTCTTCACTCCCGCGCGGGCGGCGAGGCTGATGCGGTCGAGGGCCTCGGGGTCGATCTCGGCGAGCTCGATCGCGCCGGCGGCCAGCGCGGCGGTCCGCTCGTCGCGCGGTACGGCCCGCAGCACGATGCCGTCCAGCTTGGCGGGGTGGCCCCACCAGCGCGGGTTGCGGGTGAGGGTGACCTCGTCCTCCTTGTGGTCGACCTTCTTCACCTGGAAGGGACCGGCGGTGATCTTGAGCTTCTTGCGGGCGGAGTCGTTGAAGGAGTCCGGGGTGCCCATGACGTCCTTCGGGTACAGCGGCGAGAACAGCGAGCGCCAGTCGGCGTACGGCCGCGCGAAGGTGACCCGGACCTCCAGGTCGTTCTTGCCGCGCTCGATCTTCTGGATGCGCTCGTAGCCGGCGTTGCGGGCGGTCCAGTACGCGGAGTCCTTGCCGGACAGGGCGCGCCACTGGGCGGCGAAGTCGGCGGCGCCGATCTCCCGGCCGTCGCTCCACACGGCCTGCTGGTTCAGCTTGTACAGGACGACCTGGCGGGGCTCGGTCTCGACGACCTCGGCCGACTCCAGGTAGTCGGGGTTGACCTGCGGCCGCCCGTTCGCGTCGAGCCGGTACATCGAGGGCAGGACGGCCTGGGCGACGGTGGTGGTGGTCGCGTCCGCGTCCGCCTGGAAGGTGTTCAGGGTCTCGGGGACGGCGTCGACGGCCCAGTGCAGGGTGCCGCCGTCGGCGACCCGGTCGCGGGCGGCGGGCGCGATGTCCTGCTCCGCGAGCGGCTTGCTCCTCTTCTCCTCGGAACTGCACCCGGAGAGGGCGGTCACCGCGAGCGCGCCCGCGGTGAGGAAGCCGACCGAGCGCGTGACCGCGCGCAGGGCGACGCCGTTGTGGGACATCTCTGCTTACCTCCGGGAGCCGCGGGCGTTATGATCACTTTTGGCGGTATATGGAGCTGATCACATCTATGCGGTCACTGAAGAGGAAAGGGTTCGGCAACGGACGGCGACACGGCGACAACGACCGGGAAGCCCACCCGTGCGGCGCAATCGACGGCGCACGAGGGGCGCGCACGGAGGCACACGATCCGCCAATCCATGCACGTCCCTTCACACCGGCAGGTGTGACGCGCAACACTCGCAGGCGCATGACCGTTCCCGTCCAGGGCATCCCCGCCCACGGAAGTGAGGTCACGTCATGTCCGTGAACGACGAACTGGCTGCGGCCCAGCGCTCGCTCGACGAAGTGCTCAGGTACGTCAAGCGTCTGGAGCAGCAGCTCGGCAGCAGCGGCCTGGAGATGCGGCGGGTGCGGCTCGACGCCGACCGCCTGCGCGAGAGCCTGGCCCTGCTGCGGGAGACCGACCCGGCGCTCGCCAAGGCCCGCCGCCCGGATCTCGTCTCCATCTCCGACACCCCGTACGACAACACCCTGTGGACGGACTCGGACGACGAGGGACTCGGCGCCCGCGACCGCCGAGCCCCCTGAACCCGACCGGAGTCAAGCGTTGGCCACTGGTACGGAACCCCCCGACACCGAATCCCATACCGTGAGCGGCGGCGTACGCGGCGGTACGCGCGCCGCGATCGACGCCCCCCACCTGCGCACCGACCGCTGGTGGCTGGCGCCCGCGGCCACGGCAGCCGGGCTGCTCGCCTTCATCGTGTACTCGACCTGGCGGGCCTTCGCCGACACGGACTACTACGCGGCCCCGTACGTCTCGCCGTTCTACTCCCCCTGCCTGGCCGAGCGCTGCGCTCCCATGCGCCACGGCCCCAACTGGGAGATCTTCGGCGGCTGGTGGGGGATCTCCCCCGCGATCATCATCCTGATCTTCCCGCTCGGCTTCCGGCTGACCTGCTACTACTACCGCAAGGCCTACTACCGGGGCTTCTGGGCGTCCCCGCCGGCCTGCGCGGTGGCCGAGCCGCACAAGAAGTACACCGGTGAGACCCGCTTCCCGCTGATCCTGCAGAACATCCACCGGTACTTCTTCTACGCCGCGATCCTGGTCGCCGGCATCCTGACCTACGACACCGTGCTCGCCTTCCGCGACGAGCACTACGCGTGGGGCCACATGGGCCTCGGCACCCTGGTGTTCCTGGTCAACATCGTGCTGATCTGGGCGTACACCCTCTCCTGCCACTCCTGCCGGCACATCGTCGGCGGCAAGCTCCGGCACTTCTCCCGGCACCCCGTGCGCTACCGGGCCTGGCAGATCGTCGGGAAGCTGAACGCCCGGCACATGCAGCTCGCCTGGGCCTCGCTGGTGAGCGTGGCACTGGCCGATTTCTACGTCTTCCTGGTCGCCTCCGGCGCATTCGACGATCCGAGGTTTTTCTGATGTCCGTGGTCGACCGTCAGGAGTGGGACGTCGTCGTGGTCGGCGCAGGCGGCGCGGGCCTGCGCGCCGCCATCGAGGCCCGCGAGCGGGGCGCCCGTACGGCGGTGATCTGCAAGTCGCTGTTCGGCAAGGCGCACACCGTGATGGCCGAGGGCGGCATCGCGGCCAGCATGGGCAACGCCAACGAGAACGACAACTGGCAGGTCCACTTCCGCGACACCATGCGCGGCGGGAAGTTCCTCAACCAGTGGCGGATGGCCGAGCTGCACGCCCAGGAGGCCCCGGACCGGGTCTGGGAGCTGGAGACCTGGGGCGCCCTGTTCGACCGCACGAAGGACGGCCGGATCTCCCAGCGCAACTTCGGCGGCCACGAGTACCCGCGCCTGGCCCACGTCGGCGACCGCACCGGCCTCGAACTGATCCGCACCCTCCAGCAGAAGATCGTCTCGCTCCAGCAGGAGGACAAGCGGGAGACCGGCGACTACGAGTCCCGCCTGAAGGTCTACCAGGAGTGCACGGTCACCCGGGTGCTGAAGGACGGCAGCCGGGTCTCGGGCGTCTTCGCCTACGACCGTGAGACCGGCCGTTTCTTCGTCCTGGAGGCCCCGGCCGTCGTGATCGCGACCGGCGGCATCGGCAAGTCCTTCAAGGTGACGTCGAACTCGTGGGAGTACACCGGCGACGGGCACGCGCTGGCGCTGCTCGCGGGCGCGCCCCTGCTGAACATGGAGTTCGTGCAGTTCCACCCGACCGGCATGGTCTGGCCCCCGTCGGTGAAGGGCATCCTCGTCACCGAGTCGGTCCGCGGCGACGGCGGGGTGCTGCGCAACTCCGAGGGCAAGCGGTTCATGTTCGACTACGTCCCGGACGTCTTCAAGGAGAAGTACGCCGAGTCGGAGGAGGAGGGCGACCGCTGGTACGAGGACCCGGACCACAACCGGCGTCCCCCCGAGCTGCTCCCCCGCGACGAGGTCGCCCGCGCGATCAACTCCGAGGTGAAGGCGGGCCGCGGCTCCCCGCACGGCGGGGTCTTCCTGGACGTGTCGACGCGCATGCCGGCGGAGGTCATCCGCCGTCGGCTCCCCTCCATGTACCACCAGTTCAAGGAGCTGGCGGACGTCGACATCACGGCCGAGCCGATGGAGGTCGGGCCGACCTGTCACTACGTGATGGGCGGCATCGCGGTCGAGTCGGACACGGCGGCGGCGCGCGGGGTGCCGGGGCTGTTCGCGGCCGGTGAGGTCGCGGGCGGCATGCACGGCTCGAACCGGCTCGGCGGCAACTCCCTGTCCGACCTGCTGGTGTTCGGGCGCCGGGCGGGCTGGCACGCGGCGGAGTACGCGACCTCGACGGCACGGCCCGCCGTGGACGAGACCCAGGTCGACGCGGCGGCGGCCGAGGCGCTCCGGCCGTTCTCGGCGGAGGCCGCCGAGCCCGCCGCGGGGCCCCCGGAGAACCCCTACACCCTGCACCAGGAGCTCCAGCAGGCGATGAACGACCTGGTCGGCATCATCCGCCGGGAGGGCGAGATGGAGCAGGCCCTGGAGAAGCTCGCGGAGCTTCGGGTACGGGCCCGGCGGGCCGGGGTCGAGGGGCACCGGCAGTTCAACCCGGGCTGGCACCTCGCGCTGGACCTCAGGAACATGCTGCTGGTCAGCGAGTGCGTGGCACGGGCCGCGCTGGAGCGGACCGAGTCGCGCGGCGGCCACACCCGCGAGGACCATCCGGCGATGGACCGCGAGTGGCGCCGGATCAACCTGCTGTGCCGGCTGACCGACCCCACGGGCGGGCTGGCGGCGACCGACCCCGTCCGGGGCCAGATCGACCTCGCCCGTGAGACCACCGAACCCATCCGCGCCGACCTGCTCGCCCTCTTCGACAAGGAGGAGCTGGTCAAGTACCTCGCCGAAGAGGAGCTGTACGAATGAGCGGCTACACGGCCCACTTCAGGGTGTGGCGGGGCGATGTCGGGGGCGGCGACCTGGAGGACTTCAAGGTCGAGGTCAACGACGGCGAGGTGGTCCTCGACATCATCCACCGCCTCCAGGCCACCCAGGCGCCCGATCTCGCCGTCCGCTGGAACTGCAAGGCCGGCAAGTGCGGTTCGTGCTCGGCGGAGATCAACGGGCGGCCGAGGTTGATGTGCATGACGCGCATGTCGGTCTTCACCGAGGGCGAGACGATCACCGTCACTCCGCTCCGCGCCTTCCCGGTCGTCCGTGACCTGGTCACGGACGTCGGCTTCAACTACCGGAAGGCGCGCGAGGTCCCGGCGTTCGTGCCGCCGGCCGATCTCGGTCCCGGCGAGTACCGGATGATGCAGGAGGACGTGGACCGCTCGCAGGAGTTCCGCAAGTGCATCGAGTGCTTCCTGTGCCAGGACACCTGCCATGTCGTGCGCGACCACGAGGAGAACAAGACGGCGTTCGCGGGCCCGCGCTTCCTCATGCGGGTGGCGGAGCTGGACATGCACCCGCTGGACGCGGCGGAGGAGTCCGGCCTGGACCGCAAGAAGACGGCCCAGGACGAGCACGGGCTCGGCTACTGCAACATCACCAAGTGCTGCACGGAAGTGTGCCCCGAGGGCATCAGGATCACGGACAACGCGCTGATCCCGCTGAAGGAAAGGGCCGTCGACCGCAAGTACGACCCGCTGGTGTGGCTGGGCTCGAAGATCAGGAGGCGCTCCTCAGCAGAGTGAGCACCTCGCCGAGGTTGTGCTCCGCGATCTCCCGCATCCACCCGGGGTTCGGGAAGTCGCCCTCGATCAGGCGCAGGGGCCCCGCGACCAGCGACAGATGCATGGCGAGGCGGTACAGGCGCAACCGGTCCTCGTCCAGGCCGGGGGCGCGCAGGACGTCGTAGTGCGGGCCGAAGCGGATCCGCAGGAAGACGTGCTCCCACTCGACGTCGAAGTACATCAGCCCTTCGACGTCGATGAGCGCGGGCCGCCCCCGGTCGTCCAACAGGACGTGGTCGGGGCCGAGTTCGCCGTGGACCAGGACGTGCCGGTCCCGGGGCCGCACGGCCTCGGCCAGCCGCCGCACGGCCTCCTCGGCCTCCTCCCGTACGGCGGCGATCCGTCCGTCCCTCGCGGCGGCCCGGGCGATGTCGCGCAGGGCGCCGTCGGTGACGCGCCGGGCCGCCGAAACGGCCGCGGAGGTACCGCCGCCGTCGACGAGTCCCACCTTGCCGAAGGCGGGGCCCCGCTGGGCGTGCAGTGCCGCCAGTTCCCCGACGAGTCGCTCCAGCGCGGCACGTCCGAGGGCCGGGTCCCGCTCCAGCGCCTGCTCCAGGCTGCCGCCCCGCAGGTCCTCGACGACCACGGCGTCCCGGCCGGTGTCGGTGTGCAGCAGACGGGACGTGCGGACACCGGCCGCGACCAGGCGGTCGTGCGCGGCGGTGAAGACGTCCCGGCCCGTGCCGGACGAGAAGGGGTCGCGGGGGTCGCCGGGGCCCGAGTCCCAGTAGTCCTCGTCGGCGGACCAGACGTAGGCGACGACGCTCCCGCCGTCGTCGAGGGCGAGCCGGTAGACCCCCTTGCTGGTGCCGCCGCGCAGTCGGGTGACTCCGGTGAGGGTGCGTCCGGTCGCGGCGCGGGCGAGGGGGGCGAGGTCGGTGCGGGTGAGGTGTCTGCGGGTGGCGGTCATTCGGGGGATGTTCCCAGGGGGAGCCGCCGGGCGCCCGTGGTTTTCAGCGCACCCAGTCCCGCTCGTACGCCGCCCAGTCCCCCTCCGTGGCCGCGAAGTCCACGTACAGCGCCACTCCGAAGTTCGCGCGGTCCGCGTCCGTGCGGGAGAGTCCGAGGCGCACGCCCCGGACGGCGGCGGGGACGGTCTCCGCCGCGGCCCGGTGGCCGAGCTTGTTCTCGTGGAAGAAGGGCAGGCCCATCAGCAGGTCGGTGGACCCGGGAGTGACCTCCAGGGCCAGGGACGTCTGCTGGGCCACGTAACCGCCGTACAGGCTCTCCAGCGGGGTGCTCGTGTCGTACGACATCACCGCGATCTGGTCGACCCGGCGCGCGACCTGACCGAAGAATGCCTGCGACCACCACTTGGGGTGTCCGGCGAGCGTCCCCGCGACGGAGTGCAGCGCGGGCAGCGGGTCGATCTGGTGGGCGGCGACCGAGAGCGGCACGCCACGGGCGCGGGTGACCCGGTGGAGGGCGTCGAGGAGGCCGAGGTAGTGCTCGTCGCCTGAGTGCAGGGGCTCCAGGTCGAAGTGGACGCCGTCGAACCCGGTGGCGAGGACCTGCCGGGTGGACCGCACCACGGCGGCCCGGGTGTCCGCGTCGGCGAGGCGCATGCCGTCCGGGCTCTCGGTGGCGAGCTTGTCGCCGAGCCACGCCTGGACGCGGATGCCGGGGGCCGCCTTGTGCACGGCTCCGATCAGCCGGGCCGCCCGCGGGTACGCCGACGAGAGCAGCGTGCCGTCGTGCTCCAGGGGCCCCGCGTGGACGTACAGGTCCCGGATGCCGGTGTCGCGGAGGCGCCGGGCGAGGGCGACGGCGTCGGCGTCGGTCCTCCGGCCGTCCACCCAGGCGTGACCGAGCCAGACCGCGTCCTTGCCGCGGGTGCGGGTGCCGTCGGCGGGGTCGCCGGCGTAGTTGAGGCGGAGGGCGACAGCGACGGACAGGAGGGGGACGAGGACGAGGAGCGCGAGCCCGAGGGCTGCCCGGCGGAGCAGGCGGCGCCCGAGTCCCGGCGCCCGCTTCCCCGGCTCCGCCCCGTCGGCGCCCTCCCCGCGGGTCAGCCGCGGCGGAGCGGGGGCCGGTCGCGCGGTTCCCCGCGCTTCTGGGGTCGGTGACCTTCGCCCCTGCTGCGGACGTGGACGTCGTCGCCACCACCGGTCCCCGTCGGTCCCTGTGCCCCGCGCCTGTGACACCCGCTCCCCGTCCGCTCGCCCACCCCCGACCGTCCCCGCCCCGCTCGCGCCCCCGCATTGCGGCCCATACGCTCCGAAATGTGACGCCATCCTTGGTACGGGGCCGACCGCGGCGGGGCCGCTCGCACATACGCGTGCGAGTGGCGCACGCCCTGCTGGGCGTGGTGGCCGGGGTCGTGTGGCTGGTGCTGCTGTGGATGACGATCAACGACGACACTCCGGTTGCAGGCGCCGGTGTCAGCGCCGCCGCGACCGAGGACGAGTCCTCCGGCACCGACCTCGTCCTGCCGGTATCGGCCCTCGTCGTGGTGGTCGTGCTGGCCGCCTACGGCACGGTCCGCCGGAGGCGCCGCGCCCGCAGCCGTACGACACCGGCGGCCGCCGGCACGTCCCACGTCGGCGCCTGGCCGTCGCCCGCGGCCACGCCCCCGCTCGCCGACCTCGACGAGCGCTCCCGGGCCGCGTTGGTCGACGCCGACAACCGGCTGCGCACCCTCCGTGAGGAACTGGCCTTCGCCGCGGCCCAACTGGGCCCGGAGGCGGTGGCCCCCGTCGCCGGGGCGGCCGAGGCGGCGCAGGCCGAGCTGGCGGCGGCGTGCGCGATACGGCGGCGGTACGAGGAGGGCGTACCGGAGGAGGCGGCCGCGCTCGCCGGGGTCGTGGGCCGCTGCGAGGAGGCCGGGCGGCGACTGACCGGGGCGGCGGAGAGCCTGCGTGCCCTGCGGGGGCTGGAGCGTGATCCCGGCGCGGCCCTGGCGGCCGCCGAGACCCGCTTCCGCGACCTGACCGCCCGTACGGCCGGGGCGGAGACCGCGCTCGCGGACGACTCGGTCACCGGGTACGTCGAGCTGGCCAAGGACAGCCTGGTCAGCGCCACCGTCCACCTCAACCAGACCCACCAGACCGCAGCCTCCGGCAGGCCGGACGAGGCGGCCGGCCACCTGCGCGCGGCGGAGACCGCGATCGCCCGGGCGGACGCCCTGGTGACGGCCGTGGCCCGGCTGCGCGCCACGCACACCGAGGCCGCCCGGCTGATCCCGCCGGCCCTGACGGGCGCCGAGGCGGAACTGGCCCCCCACCGCGACGGCACCGCGTACGAGGGCGAGACGTACGCCCGGCTCCTGCACGCGGACGCGGTCCTGGCCGCCGTACGGCGGGAGACGACCTCCGGGCAGCCGTACGACCCGCTGGACGTGCTGCGCCGGATCGTGCACGCGACCGCGCCCCTGGCGACCGGCCGGTCCGGGGTGCTCACACTGGCCGCGCTGCTGGCCGCCCGGGAGTCGCTGGCCGCGGCGGACGACTACGTCACCGTCCACCGCGAGGCGGTCGGTGCCGCGCCCCGGGTCCTGCTGGCGCAGGCGCGGCCGGCCGACGACCTGCCGCGGGCGGACGCGCTGGCCCGCGAGGCGCGCGAGCTCGCCGAACGGGACGTACGCCTGCGCGGGCACTCCGCCTAGAACAGGCTCAGCAGGGCCTCCGCCGGGTCCACCATGCCGTTCTCCCCGTCCGGCAGCGGCAGTTCGAACCACACCGTCTTGCCGCGCGGGGTGCGCCGGGAGCCCCAGGCAGCGCTGAGCAGGCCGACCAGTTGCAGGCCCCGGCCGCCCTCGTCGGTGTCACGGGCGCGGCGGCGGCGCGGCTGGACCAGGCCGGAGTCCCAGACCTCGCAGACCAGGGTGCGGTCCAGCAGGAGCCGGAGCCGGATGTCTCCCTCGCCGTACCGCAGGGCGTTGGTGACCAGCTCGCTGACCAGGAGTTCCGTGGTGTCGACCAGCGGTTCCAGGTCCCAGCTCAGCAGCTGGCCGCGGGCGTACTCGCGGGCCCGGCCCACACTGCGCGGCTCGCGCGGCAGCGTCCAGTCCCCGACGGACTCGGCGGGCAGGCCCTGGACACGTGCCATCAGCAGCGCGATGTCGTCCTCGCCGTGATGGGTGTCGAGGGTGTTGAGGACGTGGTCGCAGACGTCCTCCAGCGGGGCGGAGGGGTCGGTGAGCGCCCCCACGAACGCCTGGAGCCCTTCGTCGAGGGGGTGATCGCGGCTTTCGACCAGTCCATCCGTGTAGAGCGCGAGCAGGGCGCCTTCGGGCAGTTCGACCTCGACCTCCTCGAAGGGCTCGCCGCCGACGCCGAGCGGCATGCCGGGCGGCACGTCGAGCATCAGCGCGTCCTCGCCGGGCTCGACCAGCACGGGCGGCAGATGGCCGGCGTTGGCGAAGGTGCAGCGGCGGGTCACCGAGTCGTAGACGGCGTACACGCAGGTCGCGAGGTACACCTCGGACAGGTCCGCCTCGCGGGGGCGGCGGGCCGCACGGGTGGCCTGCTGGACGCCGCCGGGGGCGCCGAGGCCGCGGGCGATCTCGTCCAACGCGGAGAGGACTTCGGCCGGTTCGAGGTCCAGCAGGGCCAGGGTGCGCACGGCGGAGCGGAGTTCGCCCATCGCCACGGCCGCGCGCAGACCGCGGCCCATCACGTCGCCGACCACCAACGCGGTGCGGTGTCCGGGCAGTTCGATGACGTCGAACCAGTCGCCGCCCACCTCGCTGGGGCGGTCCGCGGAGGAGTTGCCGGGCAGGTAGCGGCAGGCGATGTCCAGTCCGGAGGCGACCGGGTCGCCGGGGGGCAGCAGGGACCGCTGGAGTATCAGCGCCCGTTCGTGCTCCCGCCGGTACAGGCGGGCGTTGTCTATGCAGACCGCCGCCCGCGCCGCCAGCTCCACCGCGAGATCCCGGTCCCGGTCCCCGAACGGCTCGCTGCCCTTGGTCCGCGAGAACTGCGCGAGTCCTACGACGGTGTCGTGGGCGACCATCGGCACGGCGAGCGTGGACTGCACGAGGCCGCCCTCCTCGGCCGGGATGTACTGCGGCCGGGCGGTGCGCAGGGCGTCCGCGCAGGGCGAGTTGAAGGGGTAGTGGTGGACCGCGCCGACCGAGACGGGGACGCCGGAGCCGGCGAACGGGGCGTCGGAGACCGCGCTGGCGAAGGCGACCCGGCGCAGTTCGGCGCTGCCGTCGGCGAGGCCGGGCGGGGTCTCGTCACCGGCCAGCAGGCCCTGGTAGAGGTCGACGGTGGCCAGGTCGCAGAAGCCGGGGACGACGACGTCGAGGAGTTCGCGGGCCGTGGTCTCCAGGTCGAGGGAGTTGCCTATGCGGGCACCGGCCTCGTTCAGGAGGGCGAGATTGCGCCGTGCGGCGGCGGCCTCCCGGGCGGCGGCGCGACGGGCCGTGATGTCGGTTCCCAGCCAGGCGATGCCGATGGGCCGGCCCGACCCGCTGCGCACCCGGTACAGGTTGATGGACCAGTGGCGGCGCTCGTCGGAGCCCGGCAGGAAGCCGGTGACGTGCATGTCCGTGATGGAGTCGCCGGTCTCCAGGACCCGGCGCAGGGTCGCGGTGACCCGCTCGGCCTCGGGGCGCGGCAGGTAGTCGTGGACGCCCTTGCCCCGGTGGTCGTCCGGGGTGCCGCCGAAGAGGGAGGCGAAACGGTAGTTGACGCGGCGGACCCGCAGCTCGGGGTCGATCAGCACGAACCCGAAAGGAGATTGACCGAAAATGGCCTGCGAGGCGGCGAGGTCGGTCTCGATGCTGCGCAGCGTGCGCACGTCCACGACGATGCAGACGGCGGCCTTCTCGCCCTCCTCGGTCCGCGTCGGCATGACGTAGACCTCGGCGAGACCTTCCCGGCCGCACTCGCCGTCGGCCGCCGACGCGGGCACCCGGAAGGGGACCACACCCGTCCACTCGCGGCCGTCCAGGATCTCCGCCATCTTGCGCTGGCCCTGCGCACGCAGGTCCTGGTCGATGAAGGCCTCGATGGGGTCCATGCCGACGGCGTGCTCGGCGGGGATGCCGAAGAGCTGCTCGGCGCGCAGGCTCCACTGGTCGACCAGACCGTCGGGGCCGATGGAGAAGGAGGCGACCTTGATGTAGTCGTAGATCGAGCCGGGCGGGCTGCTCTGCCACATGGCGTCCCCGGACGGCGCGTCGCCTTGACGGACGTCCGCCACGGCATCCGCGGCCTCCGCCCTCGCGCCGTCCGACGGGTCCTTCGACTCCGTGGCCTTCGCTGGTATCTCGCTCACGCGAACCGTCCCCTCCAGCTCACCGCGTCCGGTACCGGTCACCGGGGGCGGCTGCCCGCAGTATCCAGCACTACGGCGCCGCACAACACGGTGTTCACGATCACAGCACGATCCCGACGGTTTTCGGTCCGGGCTGCGACAACACTTCCAGTCTTCTAACCAGCGGACACGACGTCGAATCACGTCTGCCGACAACCGCCACTGGCCTGAACCAGTCGATGGACAGCGGACGAGGTGCCGTACAGGTGTTCTCGGCGTTCCGCACCGCGATCAGATCCTGTTCATCCCGGCGTCGAGAGCTCGAACCAGACCGTCTTGCCCGACGTGCCGGGACGGGTGCCCCAGCGGTCGGCGGCACGGGCGACCAGTTGCAGACCGCGGCCGCTCTCGTCGTCGAGGCCGGCGACGCGTTCGCGGGGCGGGTCAGGGAGGGGGTCGGAGACCTCGACCAGGAGGACGCCGCCGGCACCTTCGGGGCGCACCAGCCGGACGCCGATGGGGCCGGTGGCGTGCCGCAGCGAGTTGGTCACCAGCTCGCTGACCAGCAGCGCGGCGATGTCTGCGAGGCCGTCGAGGCGCCAGGCGGTCAGCCGGTCCCGGACGGCAGTCCGGGCCGCGCGCACGGCGCCCGGGTCCGCCGGGAACGTCCACTTGGCGCAGTCGCCTTCGGTGTCGATCACGCCGATCACATCCCGGGCCAGCCCATGTCCGCTTTCGTGGGGTTAAGGAGCACATACCCGATATCAGGGGTGCGGTACCGTGCCGAATGGCGTAAGCAGGGCGCCTAAGAGCCCGGCGGTGCCTGCCGTCGCGCGTGTGCGGCTTCGCGGGGGCTTGTCGCGCAGTTGCCCGCGCTCCTGAGGGCCTCCAGCGCGCCGATGGCTTCCACGTCCTGGTCGAGCCAGTCCACGTCCCGGATCCGGTCCGGTGTCAGCCAGCGGAGTTCGTCATGGTCCTGAAGGGGCCTGGGCTGCGGGGAGCCCCGCAGCAGGCGAGCGGTCCACGCCTGGAGGACGTACGGGGGCTTCAAGGGCCACTCACCAGGGACGCGCTCCAGCGTCTCGGCCTCCACACCCAGCTCCTCCCGGAGCTCGCGCACGAGGGCCGCCTCGGGGGACTCCCCCTCCTCCACCTTGCCGCCGGGCAGCTCCCAGCGGCCGGCCAGGGCGGGCGGGGCGCTGCGGCGGGCCGCGAGGAGGCGGTCGCCGTCGTACAGGGCGGCGGCCACCACCACGATCCGTTCCGTCATGCGCCGGAGCCTACGGGAGGCTCCCCGGCCGGCCTCGGCCTGCCTCAGTCAGCCGAGCTCACGCCGTTCGGGCCGATGCGCTCGACCCAGTAGAGCTGTTTGTGGCCGCGGGCGTCGAGACTGTCCGCGATCTTCTGGGCCTCCGCCCGGGTCGCGTACCTGCCCACGCGGTAGCGATTGCCGTTGTCGTCCTGTCGTATGACGAGCCAGGGAAGAGTGATCGTGCCGTCGTTCACCGCGCCCCACCGCTCCTTCCCGACCTGCGTCGAGCCCCACCCGATAAGGAAACCGCAATCCGCATATGCCCGAGCCTACGCCCAACCTTTACGCAGCGAATACGCGTTTTCACAAAGAGGTACGCAACCAGCCAGGACGGACGCCTTCGACAGGGGCGCGCATCGTGAACACGCCCCCGGTGGCGGGCGGTGCCTCCGCTCAGGGACGCCTCCGGGACAGCGGTGTCGACCTGCGAGAACGGCCGAATTCGAACGGCGTTCGCCCGTGGGCCGGTTGAGTGTTCGCCCGGGGCAACTTCCCCGGGGAGCGCACTACTTCACCGGAAGGTGGTACGCGACCCGGTAGCGGTCGGCCGGAATGACCACGTCGGCCGTCTCCACCGGACGGCCCGAGGCGTAGTAGGTGCGGTGGACCACGAGGACGACGTGCCCGGGGACACCGCCCAGGGCGAGCAGCTCCTCGGCGAGGCCGGGGCGGGCGCCCACCTCCTCGGTGACGTTGTCCACGACGACGTCGATGGCGGCCATGCGCTCGACCACGCCCATGCCGCCGAGGGGGCCCTCCTCGGGGAGCATCACCGGAGTGCGCCCCGTCACCGCCAGGGGCTCCCAGGAGGTGGAGAGCATGATCGGCTCCCCGGCCTCCCGGAACACGTACTTCGTGCACATGACCCGGTCCCCGGGCCGGATGGCGAGCCGCTCGGCGACGGCCGCCGGGGCCTCGGTCTGCCGGCTGCTGGACTCCCAGGTGCCGCGCCCCTCCCCGTCGGCCTGCTCCTGCCGGAAGGGCGTGGCGCCGGAGGCCGGACGGTAACCGGAGCGGGCGATACGGCGGGGCACCGGACGCTCGCGCACGTACGTCCCGGAGCCGGAGCGGCCCTCGACCAGACCCTCGGCCATCAGCACCTTGCGGGCCTCCAGCGCGACGGTGTCCGAGACGCCGTACTCCTCGCGGATTCTGGCCTGGGACGGCAGACGGGTGTGCGGTGGCAGCGAACCGTCGACGATCTTCTTGCGGAGATCACCCGCGACGCGCAGGTACGCCGGCTGCTCACCGAATGTCACTGGCCGCTCCCATCAGGTTGTACAGACAGCAACAGCCTGGCAACCGTGGGTTCGCCCATGCAAGCAAAGGCCAGAGAATCACTCGATGTGATGACATGTGCCGGTGGTGGGCTTTACGCAGGCACTTTCTCCCCGCTATGGCGGCGATCACACATTGAGTTCGCCGCCGCTCGACTCCTCGCTCCCGTCGCCGCCCTCCTCGTCGTACGCCGGCCGCTTCGTGGCCAGCCCCAGAGCCTTGCGTGCGGTGACCGTGCTGGGGCCGTCGACGTACTCGTACCCCTTGTCGTAGTGGGTGTAGAAGGCGTCCACGTCGTCGTCCTCGGCCGCGTCCACCGCCTTCGCCCACTCGTCGCGGGCGTCCTCCATGTCCTTCACCAGGGCCGCGACCTGCTTGTCGGCGCCGGTCGGCCAGGTCTGCGCGCGAAGCGCCCTGATCTGCTCGTCCAGCCCGTCGTGGACGTCCCGCGACCAGTCCAGGTAGCCGGGCAGGTCGTCCTCCGGGTAGTCCTCGGGCTCCTCCCACAGCACGGCGTCGAGGCTGTTGAGGGACTTGAGGAGGGCCACCTGGTAGGTGTCGAGCGTGGTCTCGTCGGCGCGCAGCGAGCCGGTCAGGGTCGCGTTGTCGTCGGTGTTGCCGAAGATGCAGGTGACCTCGCGGTCGCCGAGGCGCCAGCTCTGCCGGGTCGGGCCGAAGTAGTACACGTCGACGTCCTCGGGCAGCGCCCAGGTGTCCATGGCGTAGGTGTCCTGGAGCGGGTAGCACTTCTCGTCGGCGGCGGCGGAGACCGCGCTGTCCCCCGGGAAGGCGGAGCCGGTCATCCTGAACTCGCCGAACACCTCGCCGTCGTGCTCACCCGCGCAGGGCACCTCCTCGACGTCGTAGGTCAGGCCTTCGAGTGATCCGCCCGGCGCGTCGAAGCACTGGCCCTTCACCACGGAGAAGGCCGTGCCCTCGGTCGCGCCCTTCTTGAAGCCGTCCCAGGCCTCGGAGAGTCCGCCGGTGGCGAGCGCGGTCACCCACAGGGCGAGTCCGAGCGAGGACAGGATCGACCCGGCGATCGCGAGCCCCTTGCCGGACTGGCCCTTCTTCCTGATCTGGGCCAGCGCGATCACACCGAGGACCAGGCCGACGGCCGGGAAGCAGCACAGGACACCGAGCACCAGGGAGGCGACGGCGAGGCCGTTGACGGAGGAGGGGCGGGCGTAGGGGCTGTAGCCCTGTCCCCAGGTCCGGTACGGCGGGCCATAGGGTTGCCCGTACTGCTGCCCGTACTGCTGCCCGTACGGCTGCTGCCCATACGGCTGCTGTCCCTGCGGCGGCGGCCCGTACGGGCCCGGGGCCGGGGACGGCCCCTGGGCGGGGTCGGGCTGGTGGGGCCCAGGGGGCGGGGGTATGGACACGGGTTCCGTGCTCCTGGTTCAGGCAGTGATGGGGAACTGACGTACGACAGGGCGCATGGTATGCGCGGGGTGGGCGGGGGTGGAATGCCGATCACGGGTGGGACGACCCAGGCGGTGAACGGACTCACGGCACGGTGGGCGGGGGTGTGCTCGGCGGGGACCGTGTTCTCGGCCGCCGGGGTGTGGCCGCTGCTGGCCTTCCTGGCCGACGCGGCACAAGGCCCGGCACGGGCGGAGCTGGCGCGTGCGCTCGGGGTGCCCGCGGAGCAAGCGGGCGCGGCGGCACGGGAGTTGCTCGCGGGTCTGGCCGAGTCCGAGGCCCTGGACGCGGCGCTCGGAGTGTGGACGCGGCGGACCCTGGAGCCGCGCGAGGAGTGGCGGTCGGGGCTGCCCGCCGACGTGCACGGCGTCCTCACCGGCGATCCGGCCCTGGATCAGCGGGAGATGGACGCCTGGGCCGCGAAACGGACCGGCGGCCTGATCGGACGCATGCCGGTGGAGGTGCGGGACGACACCGACCTGGTGCTGGCGAGCGCGCTCGCCCTGCGGACCACCTGGCAGCGGCCCTTCGAGGCACGTCCGCTGCGGCCCTCCGCGGGCCCCTGGCAGGGCCGGACCCTGCGCGGGCTGCACCGGAGGAGCGTACGGCTGGACCGGATCGGCGTGGCGGCCGCCCCCGAGGGCCGGGTCACCGAGGCGAAGGTGCTCGGCGGCAACGGCGTGGACGTCCACCTCCTGCTCGGTGACGAGCACATGACCCCCGGTCAGGTGCTCGCGGCGGGGACGGCCGCGCTCGACGGCACGCGTCCCGTCGTACGGGGGGCGTCGCTTCCGCACGGGTCCGCCGGGCCGGGGCTGCGGGTGGAGGAGCGGCCGTGCGCGGTCCCCCGGCAGCCGACGCTGGAGGTGACGACGGCCGCGTTCGAGGTGCGGGCGCACCACGATCTGCTGGACCTGCACGGGCTGTTCGGCCTCACCTCGGCGCGGGACGCGCGGCAGGGCCACTTCCCCGGCATCAGCGCCTCGCCCCTGGCCGTGGGCGCCGCCCGGCAGTCCCTCCTGGCCCGCTTCGACGCGCTCGGCTTCGAGGCGGCCGCGGTGACGGCGGTCGCGGCGGCGCCGGGCGGGGCGCCGCCGTCCCCGCCCGGCCGCACGTCGACCGTGGTCACGGCCGCCTTCGACCGCCCTTTCGGCTTTCTCGCCGTCCACCGGGAGACGCGGCTGGTGCTGGCGGCGGGGTGGGTGGACGAGCCGCGGTGACGAGCCGGTCTCAGTCGTCGAAACTCGTGGCCCGGGTGCTCTTCTCCCAGGCGGCGACGTCGGACCGTACGCCGTCGAGGTGGTCGAGCACGGCGGTCACCGCGTCGTCACCGAGGGGCAGCCGCAGCGGGGTCTCCTCGGCGTCCAGGGCCGCGCGGATCAGGGCGGCGGCCTTCGCCGGGTCGCCGGCCTGGGTGCCGTCGCCACCGGAGACGAACCCGCGGGTCTCGCTCACCTTGGCGTAGATCCCGCTGTCGGCGCTGACGCCCGCACGGTCCGCCTCGAACAGCGAGGTGCGGAAGGCGCCCGGCTCCACGATCAGCACCTTGATGCCGAACTCCCGCACCTCGTCGGCGAGTCCCTCGGACAGCCCCTCCAGCGCGAACTTCGTCCCGCTGTACGCCGAGAAGCCCGCGAAGGACATCTGCCCGCCCATGCTGCTCATCTGCACGATCGCCCCCGACCTCCGCTCGCGCATGGACGGCAGCACCGCCCTCGTCAGCGCCGCCGGCCCGAAGACGTGCAGGTCGAACAGGTCGCGCAGTTCGTCCTCCGTGGTCTCCTCGAAGGCCCCGACGTGCGTGCGGCCCGCGTTGTTGACCAGCACGTCGATCCGCCCGTGCCGGGCCACCACGTCCCGTACGGCGGCCTCCGCGGCGGCCGTGTCCGTCACGTCCAGGCGCAGCGCCTCCACCTGGTCGGGGTGCGCGGCCACCAGGTCGTCCAGCGCCTCGGGCCTGCGGGCAGCGCCCACCACGACATCGCCGTCGGCCAGGGCCGCCTCGGCGATCGCCCGCCCGAACCCGCTGCTCGCGCCCGTGATCAGCCACACCTTGTTCATGAGGAACTCCTCGTGATCCCACCGTCCGTGTCGCCGACCAGCCTGCTGCGCGAGCCGGTTGCCCGTCCAAGACCCATGGTGATAACCGATGGCTATGACGACCGACGTGCATGTACGGGACCTGCGCTACTTCCTCGCGGTGGCCGAGGAGCTGCACTTCACGCGCGCGGCCGAGCGGCTGTACGTGTCGCAGCCCGCGCTGAGCAAGCAGATCCGGGCGCTGGAGCGGCAGTTGGGGGTGGAGCTGTTCCGGCGCGGCCCGCGGGGTGTGCTGCTCACCGAGGCGGGTGAGGCACTGCTGCCGCACGCCGCGCGGGTGCTGGACGCCTGGTCGGCGGCGGACGCCGCGATGGCGACGGCCCGGGCGGAGGGGCGCGGCACGCTCGTGGTGGGCATGAGCACCAGCCCCGGCCGCGGTGGCCTGCTCCCCGCGATCCGCTCCCGCTTCACGGCCACGCATCCGGAGGCGGTCGTACGGCTGCGGCAGATGGGCTGGCAGGACCCGACCGCGGGTCTTGCGGACGGCGGGACCGAGGTCGCGTTCGTCTGGCTGCCGCTGCCGGACGAGGAACGGTACGGGTGGACGGTGGTCGCCGAGGAGCCCCGGCTGGTCGCCCTCCCCGACAGCCACCCGCTCGCCGCGCGCGAGGAGATCGACTTCGCCGACCTGGCCGACGAGCCGTTCCTCGCCCTGCCGCCGAGCGCGGGGCCCCTGCGCGACTTCTGGCTCGCCGCCGACGAACGGTCCGGCCGTCCGCCGCGCGTCGGTGCGGAGATCGCGGGCACCGAGGAGACGTACGAGGCTCTCGTCGCGGGCCTGGGCATCTGCCTCGTGGCCGCCGGCAACGCCCCCCTGATCACCCTCGGCGGCGTGGTCACCCGGCCGGTGCGCGGGATCGGTCCGAGCAGATACGCGCTGGCCTGGCGCAGGGAGGACGAGGGACGGCCGCTGGTGCGGGCGTATGCGGAGGCCTGCCGGTGGGTGGCGGGGGCGAAGCCGGTCTGACGGGGCGTGACCTACGCTGTCCGGGAGGGCCGCTGTCCGGCGCGGCCCCGCTCACTCGGCCGCCGAGATCCCGGTGTCGCGCACGCCCAGGCGTTCCTGTTCCTCCTCGACGATCCGCCGGGCCAGTTCGGTGTCCGACACGTCGATCGCGTCCGGTGACGCCTCGGCCACGGCGCTGCGGCGGGCGTAGGCGTCGAAGAGGCGGGTCTTGGTCTCCAGCAGCCTCACCAGGCGTTCGTCGACGCCCCCGGTGGCCAGCAGGCGGTAGACCCGGACCGGTCTGACCTGGCCCATGCGGTGGGCGCGGGCCACCGCCTGGTGCTCGATGGTCGGCTTGATCTGGGGTTCGCAGAGGACGACGACCGAGGCGGCCTGCAGGTTGAGGCCGACGCCGGCTGCCTGGATCTGCGCCACGAGCACCGCGGGGCCCTGAGCGCCGGTGTAGTCGTCGACGATCCGCTGCCGCCGCCCGGCCGGGACGCTTCCGGTGAGCGGGCCGAACACGGGCGTGCCGTCGGCCACGAGGGCTTCCTCCACCACGCGCAGGACGTCCTTGAAGTGGGAGAAGACCACCGTCTTCTGGCCGTTCTCCCCGGCCTCCCGGACGATCTCCCGGAGCCGGTCCAGTTTGGCCGACTTCTCGGGGCGCAGGTACGCGGCCCGGCGCATCGCCATGAAGTTGCCCGCGAGCACGGCCTCCCGGTAGGCCTCCTCGTCCGAGGCGCTCAGCTCCTCCCACTGGTCGGTGTGCTGGAGACTCGGGAGTTCGGTCAGCACGTCCTCCTGGTTGCGCCGCAGGTAGACCGGGGCCACGGCCTTGCGGAACGCGACCGATCCGGCCGGCGCGTCCCGCCTGCCGAGGGAGTCGGCGAGGTCGCCGTCGAGCATCCGGACCAGGTGGTGGAACTCCACGACCCTGTTCTCCATCGGGGTCCCGGTCATCAGGAGGGTGCGCTCGCAGCGCTCCGCCCACCCGGCGACCGCCTGGGACCGTTTGGCCTTCGGGTTCTTCACGGCGTGGGCCTCGTCGACCACGAGCAGGGCGACCTCCTCGCCGCCGGGCACGGGGACGGGAAATCCGCGCAGCGCGTCGAAGGTGGTCACCCCGACCCCGCCCCGCTCCCTCCAGTCGGCGAAGGCGTGGTGCCGGTCGGGGCCGTGGAGCACCGTGACCCGCAGAGTGCTGCGGGCCTCGATCTCCCGGGTCCAGTTCACGAGGACGCCCGCCGGGCAGACCACCATGAAGTGGCTCCGTCCCCCGGCGGCCAGGTGGGCCAGCACGGCGATCGCCTGGATGGTCTTGCCGAGTCCCATCTCGTCGCCGAGCATCGCCTTGCGCTGGGCGAGCGCGAACCGCGCGCCGAACGCCTGGTAGCCGCGCAGGGAGACCCGCCGGAGCGAGTCGTCGAGGTGCTGGGTCCGCACCCGCTCGGCGATCTCGTCCGGCAGGAAGCCCTCGGCGGCGGCCACGTCCGGCTGCCGCCCGGAGATCTCGGCGAGCAGGCTGTAGTACTCGGCGGAGCGGAGTTCGAAGTCCACCCAGGCCGCGATGTCGGACGGGGGCGCCCTGAGCAGGTCCACCGACGCCTGGGCGAGCAGCCCGGGCAGGCCCGCCCGGTCCGCCTCGTCCACCAGCGTCCGGATGCCGGTGACCGCGGCCGACGCGCGTTCCTTCTTCTCCTGGCTCGCCAGCAGCATCCGGACGCGTCCGACGGCGAGCCGGGCGTCGGCGAGCAGCGGACCGAGCCGTGCCGACAGAGCGGTGGCCCTGTCGGCCGCGCGCCGGGCGTCCGGACCGGCCTCCACCAGGACGTGCAGGGCCGTGACGAGGGCGGTGGTGCCCGGTTCCGGCCGCTCCACGTCGATGTGGACGGCCACGGTCTCGTGCGCGGCCTCGGAGAGCCGGCGGGCGGCCGCGAGCATCTGGCCGACGGTGCGCTCGCCGACTCCGGGAATCCGGCGCAACCGGTAGGGGCCGGCTTCGAGCACGTCGCCGACCGTGCGCAGGCCGCTCCGCTCGACGCTGGCGAGCCGCAGCCGTCCCTCGGTGACGTCCTGGAGCCGGGCCACCGGGATGGCGTCGAGCTCCCGCTTCACCTCGGCGTCGTGGATCGGCCTCAGGGCCGCGCGTACCGCCTCCGCGGCCCTGTCGTGGTCGGCGACCACCGCACGGGCCGCCTCGTGCAGCCGCGCTCCCCTCGCGACGATGTCCCGCTCGGCACGCCCCACGCTCCCGCCCCTCCATGGAAGAAACCTGTGCCCGACCCGCCGGGAAAGCGGTCGGACACAGGTTTCCGACTGGTCGTCAGACGTTGAAGCGGAACTCCACGACGTCCCCGTCCTGCATGACGTAGTCCTTGCCCTCCATGCGCGCCTTGCCCTTCGCGCGGGCCTCGGCCACCGAGCCGGTCTCCACCAGGTCGTCGAAGGAGATGACCTCCGCCTTGATGAAGCCCTTCTGGAAGTCGGTGTGGATCACGCCGGCCGCCTCGGGGGCCGTGGCGCCCTTCTTGATGGTCCAGGCGCGGGACTCCTTGGGGCCGGCCGTGAGGTAGGTCTGGAGGCCGAGGGTGTCGAAGCCGACGCGGGCGAGCGTCGCCAGGCCGGGCTCCTCGGCGCCGACCGACTCCAGGAGTTCCATCGCGTCCTCCTCGTCGAGCTCGGCGAGGTCCGCCTCCAGCTTGGCGTTGAGGAAGATCGCCTCGGCGGGGGCGACCAGGGCGCGCTGCTCGTCCTTGAAGGACTCGTCGACCAGCTCGTCCTCGTCGACGTTGAAGACGTACAGGAAGGGCTTCGTGGTCAGCAGGTGCAGGTCGTGCAGGAGTTCCTCGTTGCCGGAGCCCTGGACGATGCCCGCGGAGAAGAGCGTGTCGCCCTTCTCCAGGATCTCCTTGGCCTCCTCGACGGCCTTGACCTTCGGCGCGATGTCCTTCTTGATCCGCGACTCCTTCTGGAGGCGGGGCAGGACCTTCTCGATGGTCTGGAGGTCGGCGAGGATCAGCTCGGTGTTGATCGTCTCGATGTCGTCCCTGGGCGAGACCTTGCCGTCGACGTGGACGACGTTCTCGTCCTTGAAGGCGCGGATGACCTGGCAGATCGCGTCCGACTCGCGGATGTTCGCGAGGAACTTGTTGCCCAGGCCCTCGCCCTCGGACGCGCCCTTCACGATGCCCGCGATGTCCACGAAGTCGACGGTCGCCGGAAGGATCTTCTGGGAGGAGAAGATCTCGGCCAGTTTCGTCAGGCGCGGGTCCGGGACGCCGACCACGCCGACGTTCGGCTCGATCGTGGCGAACGGGTAGTTGGCCGCCAGCACGTCGTTCTTGGTCAGGGCGTTGAACAGGGTCGACTTGCCGACATTCGGCAGACCGACGATTCCGATCGTGAGCGACACGTTGCGACTTCCCGTACGTGAGAGGAGACGTGAGGAGACTGGCGGCCAGGGGACCGATCCACCAGTCTACGGCGTGGCGCGGCACGCCCCGGCGGCCCTCTCGAACGCATGGCCAAGGTCTTTCCCACGGCGTGTCCGAGGAGCCATTCGGCACATAAACAGACCTAGGTTGGTCCAGTGGAGCAACACAGGACCCGCCCCCCGCACAACGGAACGCGACGCCCGGCCCAAGGAGCGCCTCTGCCCGCGCAGGCCCGCGGCGAGCGACGGCCACCGGTGGCCCGCCGCCCGCCGCCTCCCGTGGTGCGGACACTGCGACGGCTGCCCAACCCCCGGCTGACCGGGCTCGGCGGAGGACTGTTCTGCGGCGGCCTGATGTTCCTGCTGGGCTGTCTCGTCTCCGTGCTGTTCGGCTCGGCGCTGACGCTGTACGGCGTGCTGTTCATGCCGGTCAGCGTGGTGACCTCGGTGTGGATGCGCCGGGGGGATCTGCTGACCGCCCCGATCATCGTGCCGATCGCCTTCGCCGTCGGTCTCGTCCCGGTCGCCGACAGCGGCGGCGGCACCTCGGGGCGACTGATGGGCCTGTTCACCGCACTGGCCACGCAGGCGGGCTGGCTCTACGCCGGCACACTGGCCGCCGGTCTCGTGGCGCTGGTCCGCAGGGTCCGTCTGGTGCGCGACCGCTCGCGCCGGCCCTGATACGGGCCGGCGGCGGGAGGGCCGGCGATAGGAGGGCCGGCGATAGGAGGGCCGGCGGCGGGAGGGCCGGCGACCGGGTCGTGCGACTCGGGCCGCCCGCCGCGGTCAGGAGCCTCAGACCCCCTACTCCTGGACCGCCCGCATCGCAGCCCCCACGATCCCCGCGTTGTTCTGCAACTGCGCCGGGACGATCTCGGCCTTGATGCCCTCGATGTGGGGCAGGAACTTCTGCGACTTGCGGCTGACGCCGCCGCCGATGATGAACAGCTCGGGCGAGAAGAGCATCTCGACATGGGCGAGGTACTTCTGGACGCGGTGGGCCCAGTGCTCCCAGGTGAGCTCCTCGTCCTCCCTGGCCTTGCTGGACGCCTTCTTCTCGGCGTCGTGGCCGTGCAGCTCCAAGTGGCCCAGCTCGGTGTTGGGGACGAGGACGCCGTCGACGAAGACCGCGCTGCCGATGCCGGTGCCCAGGGTGAGCAGGATGACGGTGCCCTTGCGGTCCTTGCCCGCCCCGAAGCTCATCTCGGCGACGCCCGCCGCGTCCGCGTCGTTGACCACGGTCACCGGCAGCCCGCCGAGCCGCTCGCTGAACAACGTGCGCGCGTCGGTGTCGATCCAGCTCTTGTCGACGTTGGCGGCCGTGCGGATGTGGGAACCGCCGGTGACCACGCCCGGGAAGGTCAGCCCGACCGGGCCGCTCCAGCCGAAGTGGTCCACGACCTGCCTCACCCCGTCGGCCACGCTGTCGGGCGTGGCCGGATGCGGGGTGAGCACTTTGTGACGCTCCTGCGCCAGGTCGCCCTTGTCCAGGTCCACAGGAGCGCCCTTGATCCCGGATCCGCCGATGTCCAAGCCGAAGATCTGCATGGCCCTACGTTACGACGGACGACGGACAGTCACGCCTCCGAGGTCCCCTTGCGCTCCGCGACCAGCGCCGCGGCCTCCTCGCGCAGGTCGCGCCGCAGCTCCTTGGGCAGGGAGAAGGTGATGGACTCCTCGGCCGCCTTCACGAGTTCCACGTCGCCGTAGCCGCGCTGCGCCAGCCACTCCAGGACCTCCTCGACCAGCACCTCCGGCACCGAGGCGCCCGAGGTCACGCCGACCGTGGTCACGCCCTCCAGCCAGGCCTCGTCGATCTCGCTGGCGAAGTCCACGAGGTAGGCCTCGCGGGAGCCGGCCAGCTTGGCGACCTCGACGAGGCGCTTGGAGTTGGAGGAGTTGCGGGAGCCGACCACGATGACCAGTTCGGCCTCGGCGCCCATCTGCTTCACGGCGAGCTGGCGGTTCTGCGTGGCGTAGCAGATGTCGTCGCTGGGCGGCGAGATGAGCTGCGGGAACTTCTCCTTGAGGGCGTCGACGGTCTCCATGGTCTCGTCGACGGAGAGGGTGGTCTGGGAGAGCCAGACGACCTTCGACTCGTCGCGGACCTCGACCTTGGCGACGTCCGAGGGGCCGTCGACGAGGGTGATGTGGTCGGGGGCCTCGCCGGAGGTGCCGATGACCTCCTCGTGGCCCTCGTGACCGATCAGGAGGATGTCGTAGTCCTCGTTGGCGAAGCGGACGGCTTCCTTGTGGACCTTGGTGACCAGCGGGCAGGTCGCGTCGATGGTGGCGAGCTTGCCGCGCGCGGCCTCCTCGTGGACGACGGGGGCGACGCCGTGCGCCGAGAACATGACGATGTTGCCCGGCGGGACCTCCTCCGTCCGTTCGACGAAGATCGCGCCCTTCTTCTCCAAGGTCTGTACGACGTACTTGTTGTGGACGATCTCGTGCCGGACGTACACCGGAGCGCCGTACTGCTCCAGGGCTTTCTCGACGGCGATCACGGCGCGGTCCACACCCGCGCAGTAACCACGGGGGGCGGCGAGCAGGACACGGCGGCCAGGCGAAGCGGTCATGCGTCCCATCGTAAGGCCGCGTTCGGCCGGTCAAAGATCGCGCGCCCGTGACGTTCCCGGGGAGACTGACCGGGAGGTGTGAGGGGCGGGGCGGGCTAGGCACAGGCGGAGGCACGATGTCCGGTACCGGTACGGCGGACCGTACGACCGAGGAGGGAACAGGCGGCCTGCGGCGCAGCCTGGGCTTCCGGGACCTCGTCGTCTACGGCCTGCTGTTCATCGCTCCCATGGCCCCGGTCGGCGTCTACGGCACCCTGGACGCCAAGTCGCACGGGGCGGTCGCCCTCGTCTACGTCGTCGCCACCGTGGCGATGGCGTTCACCGCTTTCAGCTACGCCCAGATGGTGCGGGTCGTGCCGCAGGCGGGGTCGGTGTTCGCCTACGCGCGCGCGGGGCTCGGCCGGCAGGCCGGGTTCGTGGCGGGCTGGATGGCGATGCTGGACTACCTCCTCATCCCCGCCGTGGCGTACCTGTTCTCCGGTATCGCGATGAACTCGCTGGTGCCGGAGGTGTCGCGCTGGGTGTGGACGGCGCTGGCGGTGGTCCTCACGACGCTGCTGAACCTGTGGGGGGTGCGGGCGGCGGCCCGGGTGGGCTTCCTGGTGCTGGCCATGGAGATCGTGGTCCTGCTGGTCTTCGTGGTGTCCGCGGTCGTCGTCCTCGCGCGGGACGGGGCCGGGCGGGGCTGGCTGTCGCCGCTGTCCGGGGACGGCACCCAGGGCGCGTTCGCGCTGTCGGCGGTGCTCGGCGCGGTCTCGGTCGCCGTCCTGTCGTACCTGGGCTTCGACGCGATCGCCTCCTTCGCGGAGGAGGTCACCGGCGGCTCGGAGAAGGTCGCGCGCGCGGTGCTGTTCTGCCTGGCCCTTGCGGGCCTGCTGTTCGTGGCCCAGACCTACCTGGTGGCCCTCCTGGACCCGACGGCCTCGGCCGAGTTCGCGGCCGATCCGGCCAGGCAGGGCTCCGCCTTCTACGACGCCGTCGACTCCGCGGTCGGCACCTGGCTGCACGACCTGGTGGCCGTCAGCAAGGCCGTCGGCGCGGCCTTCGCGGCGCTGGCGGGACAGGCGGCGGCCGGGCGGCTGCTGTTCGCGATGGGCCGCGACCGGCGGCTGCCGCGCGTGCTGGCGAGGACGGACTCCGGCGTCCCGCGCGTGGCCCTGCTGTGCGCGGCCGTCATCACCCTGGTCGCCGCGGTGTGGGCGGCACGCCGGGGCGACGGCATGGACCACCTGGTGTCCGTGGTCGACATCGGCGCCCTGACAGCCTTCACGCTCCTGCACGCGAGCGTGGTGGGCTGGTTCGCGGTCCGCCGACGCGGCGGGCCGGTGATCTGGTGGCGCCATGTGCTGGTACCGGTCGCCGGAGCGGCGATCACCGTGGCCGTGATCGTGGAGGCGTCGGGGGCGGCGCAGGTGGTGGGCGCGGTGTGGCTGGCGGCGGGGCTGGGGGTACTGGTCGCGCAGCGCGGGCGGTAGGCGGCCCGGTCCGGGTGCCCGGGTGCGGGCACGGGGGTTCGGTGCCGGTCGTCGGCGGTGTTTCCCGCGGCGCCGGTCGCCCGGCGCAGGCGACGGGGCGTGGTGGAGCCGGTGGTTGCCGGGCGGTGACGGTCCGTTGTCGTACGCGGCCGTTACGCTCGCGGCATGGCTGTGAACTCGACCCCCGAAACGCCCCTGCCCGTCGGCGAGGTGTCGCGCCTCATCGGCGGCTGGATCGACCGGCTCGGCGCCGTGTGGGTCGAGGGGCAGATCACCCAGCTCTCCCGGCGTCCCGGCGCGGGGGTCGTGTTCCTCACGCTGCGCGATCCGTCGTACGACATCTCGGTGAGCGTGACCTGTTTCCGCCAGGTCTTCGACGACGTCGCCGATGTCGTCGGCGAGGGCGCCCGGGTGGTCGTACTGGCGAAGCCGGAGTGGTACGCGCCGCGGGGCCAGCTCTCGCTGCGGGCCGCCGAGATAAGGCCGGTCGGGGTCGGCGAGCTGCTGGCCCGGCTGGAGGCGCTGAAGAAGTCCCTGGCGGCGGAGGGGCTGTTCGCGCCGGAGCGCAAGAAGCCGCTGCCGTTCCTGCCGCAGCTCATCGGGCTGGTCTGCGGCCGGGCCTCGGCCGCCGAGCGGGACGTCCTGGAGAACGCCCGGCACCGCTGGCCCGCCGTCCGCTTCGAGGTGCGCAACGTCCCGGTGCAGGGGGTGCACGCCGTCCCGCAGGTGGTGCAGGCGGTCAAGGAGCTCGACGCGCAGGACGACGTGGACGTGATCATCGTGGCGCGCGGCGGGGGCAGTGTGGAGGACCTGCTGCCGTTCTCCGACGAGCAGCTGGTGCGGGCGGTCGCGTCCTGCCGTACGCCGGTGGTGTCGGCGATCGGCCACGAACCGGACACCCCGCTGCTCGACTACGTCGCCGACCTGCGGGCCTCCACGCCCACGGACGCGGCCAAGAAGGTCGTCCCGGACGTGGGCGAGGAGTACGAACGGGTGCGGGCGCTGCGGGACCGCGCGCGGCGGTGTGTCGAGTCCTTCCTCCAGCGGGAGGAGCGGGGCCTCGCGCACGCGCTCGCGCGGCCGTCGATAGAGGATCCGCACCGGATGATCGACGAACGCGCCGACCACGTGGCTTCCTTGACCGACCGCGCCCGCCGCACCCTGGGCCATCTGCTGGACCGCGCCGACTCCGAGCTGACGCACACCCGCGCGCGCGTGGTGGCCCTCTCCCCCGCCGCGACCCTCCAGCGCGGGTACGCCGTCCTGCAGAAGTCCGACGGGCACGTGGTGCGGGCGCCGGACGAGGTGGGGGCGGAGGAGACCCTGCGGGCGCGGGTCGCCGAGGGTGAGTTCACTGTCCGAGTCGATGCGTAGGGTGGGCGGATGACCAGCAAGGTGGCGGAAGAGGCGCTCGGGTACGAGCAGGCGCGGGACGAGCTGATCGAGGTCGTACGACGGCTGGAGGCGGGCGGCACCACACTCGAGGAGTCCCTCGCGCTCTGGGAGCGGGGCGAGGAGCTGGCCAAGGTGTGCCGGCGGTGGCTGGACGGAGCGCGGGCGCGGCTGGACGCGGCCCTGGCGGAGGAGTCGGAGGACGGCGAGGGCGACTCCGAGTAGCGGCGCGGCCGGGCAGAGGGGACCGGTGATCTGTGAAGCGGATCACCACGCCCGCTCTTTAGTTGAATGTTGAACTTCACAGAGGTACGGTCGGAGACGTCAACCGGTCCACGGTCCGTTTACGGGACCGACGTACACCCCGAGAAGGTTCCACCATGTCTCTCGTTCTTGACCCCGCCGCCCAGGACCTGCTGTTCCGCGAGGCCCGTACCGCGAACACCTTCACCGACGAGCCGGTGACCGACGAGCAGGTCCAGGCGATCTACGACCTGGTCAAGTACGGCCCCACCTCCATGAACCAGTCGCCGCTGCGCGTCACCCTGGTCCGCTCCCCCGAGGCCCGCGAGCGCCTCGTGCAGCACATGGCCGAGGGCAACCGGAAGAAGACCGCCGCCGCCCCGCTGGTCGCGATCCTCTCCGCGGACAACGAGTTCCACGAGGAACTGCCGCAGCTCTTCCCGCACTTCCCGCAGGCCAAGGACGTCTTCTTCGGCGAGCGCTCGGCGCGCGAGGGCAGCGCCAACCTGAACGCCGCCCTCCAGGCCGCGTACTTCATCATCGGCGTCCGCGCCGCGGGGCTCGCCGCCGGCCCGATGACCGGTCTGGACTTCGAGGGCGTCCGCAAGGAGTTCCTGGACGACGACCACACCCCGCTGATGGTCGTCAACATCGGCAAGCCCGGCGAGGACGCCTGGTACCCGCGCTCCCCGCGCCTGGCGTACGAGGACGTCGTCACCACCGTCTGAGGGGGCCGACCGCACGGGAGGGGCCCGGCCGCCTGGCGGCCGGGCCCCTCCCGTCGGCACCTCATGCCATCTTGAGGGACTTCGCCATCTCGGTGAGCTGGGCCAGCGAGCCCGTGCCCGCGACCACCGTCGTCGCACCGTCGCCCTGGTGCACGAGGGCGTCGTACCGGCCGCCCGTGTACCGCGTCCAGGTACGGCCCGCGATCTCCCGGGTCTGCTTCGTCGCCTCGCCGCCCTGGCTGGCCTCGTCGATGAACTCCGACGGCTTCTGAGTCGACTGCTCGATCTGCACGTACTGACCGCCGGGGGCGTTGAAGCCCAGGTGCCAGGCGTCGAACCGGTCGCCCCGGAAGCGCACCGAGGTGGCCTTCCAGTCGGCCGGCAGCCCCTCGGGCGCGGCCACCGGGTAGGAGGCCGCGCGGCGGGCCGTGAGCAGCTCGACGCGGTAGTCGACCTTCTTGATGTCGGGAGCGGAGTCGTCGTGCGGGATGAACACGTAGATGACCGCCGCCGCGATCCCGATGAGGCCCAGGGACAGAATCATGTCCCGGACCGTCTTCTGCTTGCCGTTCGAACCTGCCACGCCCTCTATCGTCGCAGGTGCCCGGTCCGCTCATCCGTGGGGTCCCCTGCTCATTTTGTCGGACTGACGATAGAGTCGACGGTCGAACCCTCATCCGGCCGTCGTCGTATCAGAAAGGTGCGCTCCGATGACCGAGCATCATCATCTGCCGTCCGAACTCGAGGTCCCCTCCGAGGCCCCCGACCGCAACCTCGCCCTGGAGCTCGTCCGGGTGACCGAAGCCGCCGCGATGGCCGCGGGCCGCTGGGTCGGGCGGGGCGAGAAGAACGGCGCCGACGGCGCCGCGGTGCGCGCCATGCGATCCCTGGTCTCCACCGTGTCGATGAACGGCGTCGTCGTCATCGGGGAGGGAGAGAAGGACGAGGCCCCGATGCTCTTCAACGGGGAGCGCGTGGGCGACGGGACCGGCCCCGAGTGCGACATCGCCGTCGACCCGATCGACGGGACCACGCTGACGGCCAAGGGCATGCCGAACGCGATCGCGGTGCTGGCCGCCGCGGACCGGGGCTCGATGTTCGACCCGTCCGCCGTGTTCTACATGGACAAGCTGGTCACGGGACCGGAGGCCGCGGACTTCGTCGACATCAACGCGCCGGTCTCCGTGAACATCCGGCGGGTCGCCAAGGCCAAGCGCTCCACCCCGGAGGACGTGACCGTCGTCATCCTCGACCGGCCCCGGCACGAAGGGATCATCAAGGAGATCCGGGAGGCGGGGGCGCGGATCAAGCTGATCTCCGACGGTGACGTGGCCGGCTCGATCTACGCGCTGCGCGAGGGCACCGGCGTCGACATGCTGCTGGGCATCGGCGGCACGCCCGAGGGGATCATCTCGGCCTGTGCCGTGAAGTGCCTCGGGGGCACGATCCAGGGCAAGCTGTGGCCGAAGGACGACGAGGAGCGGGCGCGGGCGGTCGACGCCGGGCACGACCTGGACCGGGTGCTGACGACCGACGACCTGGTGTCCGGGGAGAACGTCTTCTTCGTGGCCACGGGCATCACCGACGGCGAGCTGCTGCGGGGCGTGCGGTACCGGTCGGAGACCGCGACCACCGACTCGATCGTGATGCGGTCGAAGTCGGGGACGGTGCGGCGGATCGACTCGGAGCACCGGCTCAGCAAGCTGCGGGCCTACAGCGCGATCGACTTCGACCGGGCCAAGTAGCTCCGCCGTTCTGGAGCATGGGCGGGTGCGGGTGCGTGGGGGCTGATCGCGCGGTTCCCCGCGCCCCTGGGGAGTCACCTCACCCTACGAGAAGAGCACAGCCGAAAGGACGTCCCCGGTGCGGCGGGGGCGCCCTTTTCGGGTTCTGCGGCCCCTCAGCCCGCCTGGGCTATGCGGGGCGCCCGCGCCGTCTTCGCGAGCTCCAGGTCGCGGCGCCTGCGCCGGGCCAGGACCACGCGGCGCTCCGCCGCGGTGAGGCCGCCCCAGACGCCGTAGGGCTCGGGCTGGAGCAGGGCGTGTTCGCGGCACTCGACCATGACCGGACAGCGGGCACAGACGCGCTTCGCGGCCTCCTCGCGGGAGAGCCTGGCAGCGGTGGGTTCCTTGGACGGAGCGAAGAACAGGCCGGCCTCGTCGCGCCGGCACACCGCCTCGGTGTGCCATGGAGCGTCTTGGTCCCTGTCCCGCACTGGCACCCGCTGGGCCGGAACGGCAGCTACCTGCAGGGACGAATGCGGCGGTTGCAGCACGGTCTACTCCTGACGACGGCTTCGCGAGCGAGCGACGATGCAGCAAGCCCTACCCGCTGTGCGCGCGCCTATGCACTGAGTCCCCAACCGCTGGATTCCGGGCGTTCGTGTGCTCTTCCGAGGCCGGGCCGGCTCGGATTCCGCCGATGCGGACCCTCCCGGATTCACAACCGTCAACGATCCAGGTGTCTGCGCAAACTCTTGTCGACCTTGCGATCGACCGCGCGCTGAACGCGGTCGAGAATGTCCGCGACGAGCTTGCCCCGCCTGGGCCTCGCGTCGACGCTGCCGAGGACCGCCCAGCCGTCGACGTACACCACGGGTGCGTCGACGTCCGGCGAGTCGAGCGTGTCCACCTGGAAGTCGCCGAGGACACCGACGCCGGTGCCGCGCAGCGAGACGTTCTCCGGGACACGCACCTCGACGCTGCCGAACACCGAGAACGCCTTGATGACGACCTGGCGGTACTCGAAGATCGCCTCGCTGAGGTCTATCTCGACGCTGCCGAAGACCGCGTAGGCGTGGATGCGGCGGCCCGCGCGCCAGCGGCCCTTGCGGACGGCGGCGCTGAAGACCGCCACCACGTTGTCGTCCGGGTCCGGGGGGATCGCGTCGGTCGGGCGGTTGGGGGCCGGGGTCCAGGCGGGGGCGGCACGCCGCTCGTGGGCCGCCGGCAGGTCCCGTATGAAGACCTCCAGCTCGCCGACCGTCTTGGCGCTCAGCACCCCCTCGACCCGCTCGGCGTGCTCGTCCGCGGTGAGGCGGCCCTCGGCCAGGGCCTCGCGCAGGATGTCGGCGATACGGTCACGGTCGGCGTCCGAGGCACGCAGGTCGGCCACCGCGGGGGCGGGGCCCGCGTGCTTCTTGAGGTCCGGCTTCTGAAGGTCCACGGCAGCAGCGTACCCAAACGCGATAGATCGCGACTAGGGCTGTGGACAACTCTTGGCCCGCCGACTGAGCCCTACCTCACAAGCTTCCGTCCTTGGACAGGTTCTAGGCTGGTGAGGCCCGCCAACGGAGGCGGGTGATCGACCCGCAGAGTGAGGAATGGGCTGAGATGCCTGAGTTCGCGTACACCGATCTGCTCCCCATGGGAGAGGACACCACCCCCTATCGGCTGGTGACCTCCGAGGGTGTCTCCACCTTCGAGGCCGACGGGCGGACCTTCCTCAAGGTGGAGCCGGAGGCGCTGCGCAAGCTCGCCGAGGAGGCCATCCACGACATCCAGCACTACCTGCGGCCGGCGCACCTCGCCCAGTTGCGGCGGATCATCGACGACCCGGAGGCGTCCAGCAACGACAAGTTCGTGGCGCTGGACCTGCTGAAGAACGCGAACATCGCGGCGGCGGGCGTGCTGCCGATGTGCCAGGACACCGGCACGGCGATCGTCATGGGCAAGCGCGGGCAGAACGTGCTCACGTCGGGCGGCGACGAAGAGGCCCTCTCGCGCGGTATCTACGACGCCTACCTGAACCTCAACCTGCGCTACTCGCAGATGGCCCCGCTGACCATGTGGGACGAGAAGAACACCGGCTCGAACCTGCCCGCGCAGATCGAGCTGTACGCCACCGACGGCGGTGCGTACAAGTTCCTGTTCATGGCGAAGGGCGGCGGCTCCGCCAACAAGTCCTTCCTGTACCAGGAGACGAAGGCCGTCCTGAACGAGGCCTCCATGATGAAGTTCCTGGAGGAGAAGATCCGTTCGCTCGGTACGGCCGCCTGTCCGCCGTACCACCTGGCGATCGTGGTCGGCGGCACGTCCGCCGAGTACGCGCTGAAGACCGCGAAGTACGCCTCCGCGCACTACCTGGACGAGATTCCCACCGAGGGCTCGGAGCTCGGGCACGGCTTCCGGGACAAGGAGCTGGAGGAGAAGGTCTTCGAGCTGACGCAGAGGATCGGGATCGGGGCGCAGTTCGGCGGCAAGTACTTCTGCCACGACGTGCGCGTGGTGCGGCTGCCGCGGCACGGGGCGTCCTGCCCGGTCGCCATCGCCGTGTCCTGCTCGGCCGACCGGCAGGCCGTCGCGAAGATCACCGCCGAGGGCGTGTTCCTGGAGCAGCTGGAGACGGACCCGGCGCGGTTCCTGCCGGAGACGACGGACGAGCACCTCGACTCCGACGGCGACGTCGTCAAGATCGACCTCAACCAGCCGATGGACGACATCCTCGCGGAGCTCACCAAGTACCCGGTGAAGACGCGGCTCTCGCTGACCGGGCCGCTCGTGGTCGCGCGTGACATCGCGCACGCCAAGATCAAGGAGCGGCTGGACGCGGGCGAGGAGATGCCGCAGTACCTGAAGGACCACCCGGTGTACTACGCCGGCCCGGCCAAGACCCCCGAGGGCTACGCCTCCGGCTCGTTCGGTCCGACGACGGCCGGCCGCATGGACTCCTACGTCGAGCAGTTCCAGGCGGCGGGCGGCTCCAAGGTGATGCTGGCCAAGGGCAACCGCAGCAAGCAGGTCACCGACGCGTGCGGTACGCACGGCGGCTTCTACCTCGGCTCCATCGGCGGCCCCGCCGCGCGGCTCGCCCAGGACTGCATCAAGAAGGTCGAGGTCGTCGAGTACGAGGAGCTCGGCATGGAGGCGGTCTGGAAGATCGAGGTCGAGGACTTCCCGGCGTTCATCGTGGTCGACGACAAGGGCAACGACTTCTTCCAGGACCCGGCCCCGGCTCCGACGTTCACGTCGATTCCGGTTAGGGGACCCGGGCTGGCGTAGCGGCACGGGGGCGGCGGGGTGGGGTCCCGCCTCCGCCGCCCTTGCCCGTCCTGCCTCCGGTGGGTGGTGCTGCTTCGCCCCGGCGGACCTCCACGACGGGCCCTGTGAGCGGTCGCGTTGTCGAAGGTCTCGGGGAACGGATCTCGCCCCCGCCGCCCCTACCCGTCCCATCCCCCAGGGGCTGCCGCCCCTTCGACCCCGCAAGGCGTAAGCCCGGTGGGGTGGTGCGGTCTGCGAACGGTCCAGAAACCGCCGCTTCCGGGGCCGGAGAGGAGTTTCCGGTTCCTCGACGAGCGAGCGGGTCGCCGTCCCAGGCGGCTCGGCGGAGACCCGGTTTCGGGGGCCGGAGCCAAGGGTGACCGCTTCCTCGATGCGCCGCCCCCCCGTTCGGCTTCCGCACTGCGTGCCGCGCACGACCAGGTCGACGTCCGCCATGCCCTACGGGCAGCCCAGCCCCGCCGAGCACCCGCAGCCCAGCCCCGGACCAGACGGCCCCGCCGAAACCGGGCTCCCGCAGCCCACCCCCGGACCACCCACCCCGCACGACCAGGTCCACTCCCCCTGCCCTACGGCAGGTCAGACCCCCAGGTGCCCGCAGCTCAACCCAGCCCCAGCCGAGGCTGCTCCGCCCGGACCGCGTTCCCGAACCACCCGCCCCGCACTGCCAGGTCGACCACGTCCCCCTGCCCTTGGGCGTGGCCCCTCCGGGCACCCGTGGGGCAGCCCTCGGCCGGTAGGGCCGGGTTTCCGGGGGCGTGCGTGCGGCAGGAATAGGTGCCACAGGGGCAGACGCTGACCAAGGCGGAGGTGATCGGCAGTGGCCGACGAGCAGCAGGAACAGGCGTTCCGTATCGAGCACGACTCCATGGGCGAGGTCCGGGTGCCGGCGGACGCCAAGTGGCGGGCGCAGACCCAGCGGGCGGTGGAGAACTTCCCGATCTCGGGGCAGCGGATCGAGCGGGCGCACATCGAGGCGCTGGCCCGGATCAAAGGGGCCGCCGCGAAGGTCAACGCGCGGCTGAACGTGCTCGACAAGGACGTCGCCGAGGCCATCCAGGAGGCCGCCGAGGAGGTCGCCGAGGGGAAGTGGGACGCGCACTTCCCGATCGACGTGTTCCAGACCGGGTCCGGCACCTCGTCCAACATGAACACCAACGAGGTCATCGCGACCCTGGCGAGCGAGCGGCTCGGCGACGGCCGTGACGTGCACCCCAACGACCACGTCAACGCCTCGCAGTCCTCCAACGACGTCTTCCCGTCCTCCATCCACATCGCCGCCACCGCTGCCGTCACCCGGGATCTCGTCCCCGCGCTCCAGCACCTCGCCGACGCCCTCACCCGCAAGTCCGAGGAGTTCGCGGACGTCGTCAAGTCGGGGCGGACGCATCTGATGGACGCCACGCCGGTCACGCTCGGGCAGGAGTTCGGCGGCTACGCGGCGCAGGTGCGGTACGGCATCGAGCGACTGGAGGCCTCCCTGCCCCGGCTCGCCGAGCTGCCGCTGGGCGGTACCGCCGTCGGCACCGGCATCAACACCCCGCCCGGCTTCTCCGCCGCCGTGATCGAGGAGGTCGCCCGCACCACCGGGCTGCCGCTCACCGAGGCGCGGGACCACTTCGAGGCCCAGGGCGCCCGGGACGGGATCGTCGAGACCAGCGGGCAGCTCAGAACCATCGCCGTCGGACTGACGAAGATCGCCAACGATCTGCGGTGGATGTCCTCCGGGCCGAGGACGGGCCTGGCCGAGATCTCGCTCCCCGACCTCCAGCCCGGCTCGTCGATCATGCCCGGCAAGGTCAACCCGGTGATCCCGGAGGCGGTACTCATGGTCGCGGCCCAGGTCATCGGGAACGACGCCACCGTCGCGACCGCCGGCGCGGCCGGGAACTTCGAGCTCAACGTCATGCTGCCGGTCATCGCGAAGAACGTCCTGGAGTCGATCCGGCTGCTCGCCAACGCCTCCCGGCTGCTCGCCGACCGGACCGTCGACGGCATCGTCGCCCACCGCGAACGGGCCCGGGAGTACGCCGAGTCCTCGCCCTCCGTGGTCACCCCGCTCAACAAGTACATCGGGTACGAGGAGGCCGCCAAGGTCGCCAAGAAGGCCCTCGCGGAACAGAAGACGATTCGCCAGGTCGTGCTGGAGGGCGGGTACGTCGAGCGCGGTGATCTGACGGCCGGACAACTCGACGAGGCGCTCGATGTCCTGCGGATGACACGGCCGTAACCTTTCCCGGCGCCGGCGTGAACCGTGACGCGTACCGCAGCGTCGTATGCCTATGGCACCTAATATCTGTGCATGGCAGACGGTGGAGCGGTGAGAGCGGTGGAAGCGGGTACGTCGGCGCGTTTCTGGGAGCCCGGGAGTCAGATCCTGTGGCGCTACCGGGAGAACGCGGGCGCGCACTTCCACATCGCCCGCCCCGTCACCGTCGTACGCGACGACGAGGACCTGCTCGCCGTGTGGCTGGCACCGGGCACCGAGTGCGTGCGGCCGGTGCTGGCCGACGGCACTCCGGTGCACGCCGAGCCGCTGGAGTCCCGTTACACCAAGCCGCGTTCGGTCCGGCGGGACCGCTGGTTCGGCACCGGCGTGCTCAAGCTGGCGCGGCCGGGGCTGCCGTGGTCGGTGTGGCTGTTCTGGGAGCCGGGCTGGCGGTTCAAGAACTGGTACGTGAACCTGGAGGAGCCGCTGGCGCGTTGGGCCGGGGGTGTGGATTCCGAGGACCACTTCCTGGACATCACCGTGGATCCGGACGGCGGCTGGCAGTGGCGGGACGAGGACGAGTTCGCGCAGGCCCAGCGGGACGGGCTGATGGACCCCGACCTGGCGGAACGGGTCAGATCGGCGGGTCGCGGTGCGGTGGAGGTGATCCGCGCCTGGGGCCCGCCGTTCTCGGACGGCTGGCCCGACTGGCGCCCCGATCCGTCCTGGACCGTGCCGCTCCTTCCGGAAGACTGGGACCGTACGCCCGCGCACTTGTCCTCATGAGACCCTTGATGCGCCCCCGGGCTGCAAACGTAGGATCGTCCTCCGCAAGAGCGCGCAGCGGCAACTACCGGAGCGGGCACTGGGCTTGACCGATCGTCACCGAGGGGCGGCAGGACGTGAGCGTGGGGTACGAGGGCAACACCGGTACGGGCCGCGGAAGGTTGACCGAAAACGCAGGAACAGCCCCTGACCTCGCGGGAATTCCGTTCCTGGGACACGCATTCCGGGTATCGGGATTTCGGCGGGACCCACTGCGCGTACGGCGCGCAGCCCCGGACGGACGGATTCGACACGCGTGACGGAGCACCCGACCTCCTTCGAACGCCCCCAGGCGGGCGTCAACCCCACGGACCCCCGCGGGGCGCTCCTGCGTTCCCCGGCGCAGCCGCCCGCCCACGGCGAGGCGCCGACCGCTTTACCCGTTCAGGCCCGCTCCGGTGACTCCGCCCCGGAAGCGGCACCCGTCGTCCAGGCCGGCAACAGCACGACTGGCAAGACCGGCAAGACCGGCAACAACAAGGACATGGGCATGAACCCGGCCGGTACCGGCCCCGAGCACTCCCAGCCGGCCGCCGCGGAGCCGGACACGCACCGTCCCCGGCCCTTCCCCGAGGGTGTTCCGATCCAGCCCGGCGGTGAGGACGAGCGGCTCTCCCAGAGCGGCGACGAACGCCGTACCGGACAAGGACTGCCCCCGGGCCGGCCCACGCCCATGCGGCGCGACGGCGACCGGCTGCGCTTCGTGGGCGCGGCGACCCGGCGGATCGCCCGGGGCATCGACCTGGACGAGATCGTGATGGGTCTGTGCCGGGCGACCGTGCCGACCTTCTCGGACGCGATCCTGGTCTACCTGCGCGATCCGCTGCCCGTCGGCGACGAGCGGCCCACCGGCCCGCTCGTGCTGCGGCTGCGGCGCAGCGACCGCATCCCGCAGCAGGAGCGGGACCTGGAGGACGGCATCCTGCCGGTGCCGGTGCCGGAGAACCCGACCGAGCTGGACGCGCTCGGCACCGAACTGTGCGAGGTGCAGCCCGGCAGCGCCCTCGCGGAGGTGCTGCGCGGGGTGCGCCCGGTCTTCACGGACACTCCCGCGGCCCATGCCGCGCTTCCGGAACTGCTCGGCGAGGGCTGCGAGTTCGCCGTACCGTCCGGCCGGCGGGCGATCCTCGCCCCGCTGCGCGGCCGGCGCCGGGTGATCGGCGCGGCCCTGTTCCTGCGCCGCCCGGACCGCATCCCCTTCGACCCGGACGACCTGCTCGTCGCCGCCCAGCTCGCCACGCACAGCGCGCTGGGCATCGACAAGGCGGTCCTCTACGGCCGTGAGGCGTACATCGCCGACGAGCTCCAGCGCACCATGCTGCCCGAGACGCTCCCGCGGCCGACCGGCGTACGGCTGGCCTCGCGCTATCTGCCGGCCGCCGAGACGGCCCGGGTGGGCGGTGACTGGTACGACGCGATCCCGCTGCCCGGCAGCCGGGTCGCGCTGGTCGTGGGTGACGTCATGGGCCACTCCATGACCTCCGCGGCGATCATGGGCCAGCTCCGGACGACCGCGCAGACCCTCGCCGGTCTCGACCTGCCCCCGCAGGAGGTGCTGCACCACCTCGACGAGCAGGCCCAGCGGCTCGGCACGGACCGCATGGCGACCTGCCTCTACGCCGTCTACGACCCGGTCTCGCACCGCATCACCATCGCCAACGCCGGTCATCCGCCTCCGGTGCTGCTGCATCTGGGCGGCCGGGCCGAGGTGCTCCGGGTGCCGCCGGGCGCGCCGATCGGTGTCGGCGGCGTCGACTTCGAGGCCGTGGAACTGGACGCGCCGGCCGGGGCGACGCTGCTGCTGTACACCGACGGGCTCGTCGAGTCCCGCCTCAGGGACGTGTGGACCGGGATAGAGCAGCTGCGGGAGAAGCTCGCCGCGACCGCGCAGCTGACGGGGCCGGATCATCCGCCGCCGCTGGAGGCGCTGTGCGACGAGGTGCTCGACATGCTCGGTCCCGGCGACCGGGACGACGACATCGCGCTGCTCGCGGCCCGCTTCGACGGGATCGCGCCCAGTGATGTGGCGTACTGGTTCCTGGAGCCGGAGGACGCGGCCCCGGGCCGTGCCCGGCGGCTCGCGCGGCGGGCGCTGTCCCGGTGGGGCATGGAGGATCTGACCGACTCCGTCGAGCTGCTGGTCAGTGAGGTCGTGACGAACGCCGTGCGGTACGCGACGCGTCCGGTGACGCTCCGGTTGCTGCGGACCGACGTGCTGCGGTGCGAGGTCGGGGACGACGTGCCGCAGTTGCCGCGTCTGCGGCAGGCCCGGGCCACCGACGAGGGCGGGCGCGGGCTCTACCTCGTCAACCGGCTCGCCCGGCGCTGGGGCGCCACCCGGCTGAGCACCGGCAAGGTGGTGTGGTTCGAGCTCAACAGGGGCTAGGGAACGCTCAACAGGGGTTAGGAAACGAGAGAGGGCGCCCGGTGCTCACCGGGCGCCCTCTCTTCGTCGCTACTGGTCCTCGTCGGCCGGGTCGAACGGGTTCAGCGGTGAGGTCGACGACTCGGCGGGAGTGCTCACCTCACCGGTCGGCGGGGACTGCGACGGCGTCTCGGACGGGGTCTCCGACGGAGTCTCCGAAGGCGTCTCCGAGGGGGTTTCCGAAGGCGTCTCCGAGGGGGTTTCCGACGGAGTCCGCGACGGGGTTTCCGACACGGTCGGGGTCCAGGTCGGCTGGACCGCGGCGCCCTGGTCGGTGTCCAGGTCGAACTTGGTGTTCTTCCCCGCCACCCCGAAGGTGTACGCCGCCCAGATCTGCGCCGGGAACCCACCGCCGTTGACGCGGTCCAGTCCCGCGGTCTTGTACAGCTTGGTCTGGGCGCCGGTCTTGGCGTCCTCGCCGAACAGGCCGACCGAGGTGACCAGGTCCGGGGTGTAGCCGGTGAACCAGGCCGAGAGGTTGTCGTCGGAGGTACCGGTCTTGCCGGCGACCTTGCGGCCGTCGCGGGCCGGGTTCTCCGCCACGGACACCTTCGCCGTACCGTCGGCGACCACGCCGGTCAGCACCGAGGTCACGGTGTCGGCGGCCTCGCGGCTGATCACCTGCTCGCCGACCGGGTCGGGCAGCTGCATCTCGGTGCCGCCCTGCTCGGCCGACTTGATGATGCTCGGCGTGACCTGCTTGCCGTGGTTGTCGAGGGTGGCGTAGACGCCGGCCATCTGGAGGGGGCTCGCGCCCATGGTGCCCAGGGTGTAGGCGGGCAGCGCCTTGAGCTTGCCGGTGTCCATGCCGAGCTTGGTGGCCGTCGCCAGCACCTTGTCCATGCCGACGTCCACGCCCATCTGCGCGAAGACGGAGTTGATGGACTTGTTCATCGCCGTCTGGACGGTGACCTGCTTGCCGTAGTCCTGGTCGTCCTCGTTCTCGGGGGCGAAACCGACCTTGTTGCCGTTGCCGTCCAGGACCTGGCGCTTGCTGGTGCCGTCGTAGATCGTGTCGGCGCCGATCGGCTTGCCGCTCGCGGTCTCGGAGTTGTTCTCCAGGGCGGCGGCGAGGATGACCGGCTTGAACGTCGACGCGGGCTGGTAGTCGGTGCGGTTGGCGTTGCTGATGTAGTGCTTGGTGTAGTCCTGGCCGCCGTACAGGGCGACGATCTTCCCCGTCCTGGGATCGACGGAGACGGCGCCGGCCTGGACGTTCTTGTCCACCGGGCGCTTCTTCGGGTCCAGCTTGCTGATCAGCTGGGTCTTGACGGACTTCTCGAGCGCGGCCTGCTTCTTCTTGTCGATGTTCAGGGTGATGGTCCACCCCGAGTTCTCGACCCGGGCCTCGGCCTCGTCCTGGGTGATGCCCTGCGTCTTGACGAGCTGCTTCTCGAGCTGCTGGTTGGCGAGCTTGACCAGGTAGCCCTTCTGGCCCTCGAGACCGGGGGCGGGCTTGGGCGCCTTGGGCACCGGGAACTTCATGGCCTCGCGCTCGGCCTTGTCCAGCCAGCCCTGCTCGACCATGTTGTCCAGCACGTAGTTCCAGCGGGCCTGCACCAGCCTCTTGCCGGTCGGGCTGGCGACCGCCCAGTCGTACTGGCTGGGGGCCTGGAGCAGCGCGGCGAGGTAAGCGCCCTGCTCGACGCTGAGCTTCTTGGCGTCGACGCGGTAGTAGTCCTGGGCGGCGGCCTGGATGCCGTAGGCGCCGCGGCCGTAGTAGCTGGTGTTGATGTAGCCCGCGAGGATCTTGTCCTTGGGCGTCGTGCGGTCCACCTTCAACGAGATGACCAGTTCCCGCAGCTTGCGGGTGACGGTCTGGTCCTGGTCGAGGTAGTAGTTCTTGACGTACTGCTGGGTGATGGTGGAGCCACCCTGCTTGCCCTTGCCGGACAGGGTGTTGAGCAGACCGCGGGCGGTGCCCTTGAGGTCGACGCCGGAGTCCGTGTAGAAGGTCTTGTTCTCCGCGGCCACGAAGGTGCGCTGGACCTCCTTGGGCACCTCGGAGAGGTCCACGATCTCGCGGTTGGTGTCGCCGACGCGGGCCATGACCGAGCCGTCGCTGTACTCGTAGATGTTGCTCTGCTTCTGGGCGGCCGCGTTGCCCTTGGGCACGTCGATCATCATGTACATCACGAGGAAGGCGCCGATGCCGAGCAGGCAGAAGCCGAAGAAGGCGCCGAGGAGCTTCTTCCAGGTGAAGAACCGGCGTATGCCGCTCTTCCCCTTCTTCGCACCCTTCTTGCCGCGCGCCGCCTGGCGCGCGGCGGCCCTCCCGCCCGGCGCGGTGCCCTCGCTCGGCGTGCCGGACGAGCGCGTGGGCGGCGCCGCGCGGCGGCCACCGCGCTGACGTGCTCTTCTCTCTTCCGCTCGTCCCATGGGTCGACTCGCTCCGCTTCCTCATCGGCGGCCACACAGGTTCGTGGCACAGGTCAGCTCAGAAAGCTAACACCGGTCTATATGACACAGGGGCCTCGATCCGGCCCATGACGGGCGTGAGAATCAGCACCCGCCTCCTCGGAACCAGACCTCCGAGGGGGCGTCAAGGTTGCCACCACGGGGTAAAGTGCTATCACTTAGCTAGAGCTGCGATAGCTGCTCGTGTGCTTTCGAGAGATGGGGGACCCCTGTGGCCATGGACGAATCGGTACCCGACATGCCCGCCCCGCGCGTGCGGGAGTTCGCCGCGCACAGCATCGGCGGTGCGCTGGCCCTGCTGCTGGGCCTGGCCGGGCTGCTGCTCGCCGTCTTCCTGTTCGCGGCGAGCGGGGAGAGCCCCGGCTTCGCCGTCGGCGGGGTCCTCGTGCTGATCGCCGCGCTCATCTCGCTGCGCGGCCTGAACACGGTCGCGCCGGGCGAGGCCCGGGTCGTCCAGCTCTTCGGGCGCTACAAGGGCACCATCCGCCAGGACGGCCTGCGCTGGGTGAACCCCTTCACCTCCCGGACCAAGGTCTCCACCCGAGTCCGCAACCACGAGACCGCCGTCCTCAAGGTCAACGACGCCTACGGCAACCCGATCGAGCTCGCAGCGGTCGTGGTGTGGAAGGTCGAGGACACCGCGCAGGCCACCTTCGAGGTGGACAACTTCGTGAAGTTCGTCGCCACCCAGACCGAGACCGCGGTCCGGCACATCGCCATCGAGTACCCCTACGACGCCCACGAGGAGGACGGGCTCTCGCTGCGCGGCAACGCCGACGAGATCACCCAGAAGCTCGCGACCGAACTGCACGCGCGCGTGGAGTCGGCCGGCGTGCAGATCATCGAGTCCCGCTTCACCCACCTCGCCTACGCGCCGGAGATCGCCTCGGCGATGCTCCAGCGGCAGCAGGCCGGCGCGGTCGTCGCGGCCCGGCGGCAGATCGTGGAGGGCGCGGTCGGCATGGTCGAGGAGGCGCTCGCCCGGATCACCGAGCGGGACATCGTGGAGCTGGACGAGGAGCGCAAGGCGGCGATGGTGTCCAACCTGATGGTGGTGCTGTGCGGCGACCGCGCCCCGCAGCCGGTCCTCAACACCGGGACGCTCTACCAGTGACGGCACCTTCCGCACCTTCCGAGGGCGGCCCCCCCGAGCGACGGCCTCAGCAGCGCAAGCAGGTGCTGCTGAGGCTCGACCCGCTGGTGTACGAGGCGCTGGCGCGGTGGGCCGGGGACGAGCTGCGGTCGGCGAACGCCCAGATCGAGTTCCTGCTGCGCAGGGCCCTGAAGGAGGCCGGCCGGCTGCCCGGCGACACCGGACCGCTGCCGCGCCGGGGCCGGCCGCCCAAGGACGCCAGGGACAGCGAGGGCACCGAGGGCACCGGCGACGCGTAGAGCGGACGTAGCAGAACCGTGACAATCGGCCCTCACCTGCGGCTGCTCACGCCCTGACACCCCTCTACACACTCCGCGTATACATGCTGGGTATACACCGCGTGTACAGTCCTTCCCATGTCCATCGGTCACACCCTCCTAGGGCTCCTGGAGTCCGGGCCCCGCCACGGCTACGACCTCAAGCGGGCCTTCGACGAGAAGTTCGGTCACGACCGGCCGCTGCACTACGGCCAGGTCTACTCGACGATGTCGCGACTGCTGAAGAACGGACTCGTCGAAGTCGACGGGATCGAGCCCGGCGGCGGCCCCGAGCGCAAGCGGTACGCCATCACGGACGCCGGGATCACCGACGTGCAGCGGTGGCTCGCCACGCCCGAGAAGCCCGAGCCGTACCTCCAGTCCACGCTGTACACCAAGGTCGTCCTCGCGCTGCTCACGCACCGGGACGCCGGCGACATCGTGGACAACCAGCGCTCCGAGCACCTGCGGATGATGCGCATCCTCACCGATCGCAAGCGCAAGGGCGACCTCGCCGACCAGCTCATCTGCGACCACGCCCTGTTCCATCTCGAAGCGGACCTGCGCTGGCTCGAGCTGACCGCCGCGCGTCTCGACAAGCTCGCGGAGGTGGTGGTCAAGTGACCCCGGCCGGTTCCCTTCTCGTCGCCGACGAGCTGCGCAAGACCTACGGTCCGACCGTCGCCCTCGACGGCGCCCAGTTCTCCATCCACCCCGGCGAGGTCGTCGCCGTCATGGGCCCCTCCGGCTCCGGCAAGTCGACCCTGCTGCACTGTCTCGCCGGGATCGTCACGCCCGACTCCGGCTCGATCATGTACAACGGCCGGGAGATGGCCACGATGAACGACTCCGAGCGCAGCGCCCTGCGCCGCTCCGAGTTCGGCTTCGTCTTCCAGTTCGGCCAGCTCGTCCCCGAGCTGACCTGCGTGGAGAACGTCGCTTTGCCGCTGCGGCTGAACGGCACCCCCCGCAAGGAGGCCGAGAAGGCGGCCCTCGGCTGGATGGAGCGCCTGGAGGTCGACGACCTCAGGAAGAAGCGGCCCGGTGAGGTCTCCGGCGGACAGGGCCAGCGGGTGGCCGTGGCCCGGGCGCTGGTGACCAACCCGCGCGTGCTGTTCGCCGACGAGCCGACCGGCGCCCTCGACTCCCTCAACGGCGAGCGGGTCATGGAGCTGCTCACCGACGCCGCCCGGTCCGCCAACGCGGCCGTCGTCCTCGTCACGCACGAGGCACGGGTGGCCGCCTATTCCGACCGCGAGATCGTCGTACGGGACGGCAAGTCCCGGGACATGGAGCGGGTCGTATGAATGCCGGGCAGTGGTGGCGAGACCTCGCCATGGGGGTCAAGTTCGCCTTCGCCGGCGGACGCGAGGGGTGGGTCCGTGCGCTGCTGACCGCGGTCGGCGTGGGGCTCGGGGTGGCGTTGCTGCTGCTGACCACCGCCCTGCCGAACGCGCTGGCGGTGCGGCACGAGCGGGGGGACGCCCGCGCGGACATCACCTACGGTGAACCGACGCTGAAGAAGGCCGACAACACCCTGCTGTCGGCCAACGCGTCGACCACCTTCCGGGACACGGACGTCCGCGGCCGGGAGATCGAGCCCGAGGGCCCGCGCGCCCCGCTGCCGCCCGGGGTCGGGAAGTTCCCGGCGGCCGGCGAGATGGTCGTCTCCCCCGCGCTGAAGAGCCTGCTGGAGTCGGACGACGGCAAGCTCCTGCGGGAGCGGCTGCCGGACCGGATCGTCGGCACCATCGGCGAGAGCGGACTGATCGGCTCGCACGAACTCGCCTTCTACCGGGGCGCCGAGGGGCTCGCCGCCCAGGGCGTCGACGGGGCCCGGCTCACCCGCATCGACCGGTACGGGAACCCGCAACCGACCGATTCGAACACCGACCCGGTGCTGGTGCTGTTGGTCCTGGTCGTCTTCGTGGTGCTGCTGATGCCGGTCGCCGTGTTCATCACCGCCGCCGTGCGCTTCGGCGGCGAGCGGCGCGACCGGCGGCTCGCGGCCCTCAGACTGGTGGGCGCCGACGGTCGCTCGACCCGGCGGATCGCCGCCGGCGAGGCCCTGGCCGGCTCGGTGCTCGGACTGGTCCTCGGCACCCTGTTCTTCCTGATCGGGCGTGAAGTGGCGGGTTCCGTCGAGGTGTTCGGGCAGAGCGTGTTCCCGAGCTACCTCAACCCCTCGCCACTGCTGGCCCTGCTGGTGGCGGTCACGGTGCCCGCGGCGGCCGTGCTCGTGACGCTGCTCGCCCTGCGGGGCGTGGTCATCGAGCCGCTCGGCGTGGTGCGCACGGCGAAGCCCGAGCGGCGCCGGCTGTGGTGGCGGCTGCTGCTGCCGCTGGCCGGGCTCGGGATGCTGTACCCGATGGTCGGACAGGGCCGCGACGGCGGCGAGTTCAACCAGTACCTCGTCACCGGCGGCGTCATCCTGCTGCTGGTCGGCGTGACCGCGCTGCTGCCGTGGATCGTCGAGGCGGTCGTGGCCCGCCTGGGCGCGGGCGCGCTGTCCTGGCAACTGGCCGTGCGCCGACTCCAGTTGAGCAGCGGTACGGCGGCCCGGATGGTCAACGGCATCGCGGTCGCGGTGGCCGGGGCGATCGCCCTGCAGATGCTGTTCGCCGCCACCGACAGCGAGTACACGACGAGCACCGGCCGTGACGTCTCACTGGCCCACATGCAGGTGCAGCTCCAGGAAGGGGATTCGCTCGCCACCGCCGCCAAGGAGCTCGCCGCGACCAAGGGCGTGCAGCGGACGTACGCCTTCCGGGAGGGGTACGCGGCCGACGGGCCCGGCGAAGAGGCCCGCTGGATCCGGGTGACCGTCGCCGACTGCGCCTCCCTGCGCGAGGTGGCCGCGCTGCCCTCCTGCCACGAGGGCGACAGCTTCGTCGCACGGGGCGGGGACGTCCAGGGCGAGGCCGAGGCCGCGTCCGTGGAGCCCGGACGCAAGTTCTACTTCGAGACCTCAGACGCCCCGGAGAAGACCAAGCTCGTCGCCTGGACCGTGCCGAAGGGCCTCAAGCAGGCCCGGTCCCTGCCGGACCCGACGGGCTACAAGCGCGAGGGTGTCCTGATGACCCCGAGCGCGCTGGGCTCGACGGCCGCGCCGGGGGTGCGCGGGGAGGTCTACGTGCAGCTCGACGAGTCGCTCCCGGACGCGCGGGAGTACGTGCGCAACACGGCGGCCCGTATCAACCCCTTCGAGGAGCCCATGACATGGGCGTCCTTCGAGCGCAACGACCGCTACGAGTCCATCCGCACCGGCCTGTTCGTGGGGGCCGCCTGTGTCCTCGCGCTGATCGGGGCGAGTCTGCTGGTCTCCCAGCTGGAGCAGCTCCGTGAGCGCAAGAAGCTGCTGTCGGCGCTGGTCGCCTTCGGCACCCGGCGCCGCACCCTGACGCTGTCGGTGCTGTGGCAGACGGCGATCCCGATCGCCCTCGGTCTGCTGCTGGCCTCGGCGGTGGGGCTGACGCTGGGCGCGGTCCTGCTGAAGATGACGGACAACGCGGTCCGCGTGGACTGGCCGAGCGTCCTGTCGATGACCGGGGTGGGAGCCGGCGTCGTCCTCGCGGTGACGCTGCTGAGCCTGCCGCCGCTGCTGAGGCTGATGCGGCCGGACGGGCTGCGGACGGAGTAGCCGCCCGCAGCCGGGCGTCCGCTCAGAGGCTGTACTCCTTCACCACCCGCCGGACCTGGGCGAACAGCATGCCGACGTTGACCGATTTACGGCACACCACGACGGCCACGACGTCCTGCTGTTCGACCAGCCGCACGAACAGGTGCGTGAGGTTCTCGCTGTTGACGAGGATCTCCTGGAAGAAGTGGTTGTCGTTGCTGATCCCGCGACGCTCCTTGAAGACGTCCTCGATCATCACGACCGTACGGCCCTGGAACAGGTCGAGCGTCGCACCCGCCAGGAGGTCCAGGACCTCCGGCGGGTGGTTCTCGACCGTCTCGTACGACAGCAGCATGCCCGTGGACATGTCGACCACGCCGGAGGCGACGCAGTCGGGGGCGTCGGTACGGAGGGACTTGACCAGGCCCATCACCTGGTCGGAGAAACCTGTGGCCATGCGCTTCGTCGCCATCCCTTCAGACTCCTTCTGGTGCTTTCCCGGGCGCCTTGTCCGTGAGGATCGAGCCGATCCGGTTCAGCGTCGGCTGGGTCGCCCGGTGCAGGTGGTCCACGTCCATGCCCTCGTCGCCGAGCACGACCATCAGGGCGGTCTCGCCGACGGCGTAGAAGGCGGCGCAGCCGTGGCTGCCGTACGTCACCGTCCGGCGCAGCGTGCCGCGGGCGGTGGCCCCGGCGGTGCGCCGGGCGAGGCCGAGGCCGGCGGCGGCGAGCGCGGCGAGGCCTTCTGGGTCGATGGAGTCGGCGGTGTCGGCCGCGATGAGCAGCCCGTCCGCGGCGGCCAGCGCGGTGTCCGTTATTCCGGTGACCTGTTCGCGCAGTCCGCGCATTTCGAGCGCCAGGGCTTGGTGGTCCATAAAGTCAACTCCCCTGAATCTGTTCGCATCTGATCGGCTTTTTCATCTGGGCGTTCCGTTTCTGAGTCGGAAGAAGTTGCCGGGTTTCCGGCGGGGCAGATCGGTTCTCGCCGGGGACGGGGACGGCTCCACCGCCGGGGGCCTGCGCGGCCGGAGTCCGTCGCCGTCGGGGAGCGGGCGGACCGCGACGGGCGCGGGCGGTCCCGCGCACACCAGGAGCCCTTCGTCGAGCATGCGGGCGACCTCGACGGACACGGTGTACACACCGCGCCCGACCCGGAAGGCGAGGTCGCGGGCGGTACGGCGGCCGTCGGCATGGGTGAGCAGCTCGTGCCGCAGGGTCCCGGACCCGCTGTCCGTGCCCGCACGCACGGGACGTTCCCGGTCGGGATGCACGGGGTGCGGCAGGGAGGCGAGGGCGGTGAGTCTGCGCAGTGCCTCCTGGAGCAGCCGCAGGGGCGGCTCGCCCAGCGGGACCTGCGCGAACGGCTCTGCGGAGGCCCGGCGTTCGCACTCCTCCACCCGACCGGCGGCCAGCGCGAAGGCCGCGTCGTGCAGGGCCAGCGCGCACACCACCCGGAGCTGGGCGGCCCCCGCGTAACCGTGGGCGATCAGCGCGGTGGCCGGCCAGCGCGAGCCGCCGGACTCCCGGACGAGCTCGGCCCACTGCTCGCCGCTGACCCGCCCCGAGCGCAGCAGCAGCGCCTCGGGGCCCGGGGCGCCGGGCGACTCCACGGCGACCACCCGGCCGTCCGCAAAGTGGAAGGTGCCGCCGGGTGTCCCGGTGATCCGCAGCTCTCCGGTGAAGCCGTCACGGCCGCACGCGGCCAGGGCCTGTGCCAGGTGTTCGTGGCCCGACATCACACCCCCCGCCGTCTCGCACACACGCCTGACGCGTAGCGCTGAGGAGGGAAGGTGTATCAGTCCGGGCGCATATTCCGGGTGCGGGTTTGCTACCTGCCCCTAGTTGACGGAAGTTGCGTTCGAGGGGTTTTCAAAACACTGTGTTCGGCGCTCAATTGACCGATTTCGAGGCCGGTTCTTCAGGGTCCGCGGGCGCTTCCGTCCGGCCCTCCTCGTCCGTCGCGGTCCCGTCTTCGGTCTCGGGTGGGGCCGACTGTTCCTCGGCGTACGTCTTGAGGTAGCTCACCACCGTGTTCGTCACCGCCACCAGCGGTACGGCCACCACCGCGCCGCCGATGCCGGCCACCATGCCGCCGGTCGCGACCGTGAGGACGACCGCGAGCGGGTGGACGCGCACCGCGCGGCCGAGGATGAACGGCTGGAGGATGTGGCCCTCGATCTGCTGGACGGCGAGGACCACCACCAGCGTCATCACCGCCGTGAACACGCCCTGCGTCACCAGCGCGACGAGAACCGCGAGCGCGCCGGAGGCGACCGCGCCCACCAGCGGGATGAACGAGAACAGGAAGATGAACACGGCCAGCGGGACGGCCATGGGGACGTCGAGGAAGTAGATGCCGATGCCGATGAAGACGGCGTCGATGAGGGCCACCAGGACCGTGCCGCGGACGTAGGCGGTCAGGGTGCGCCAGGCGCGCGGGCCGGCGCCGGCCACGGCGGGACGGGCGGCCGCGGGAACCAGCTTCAGCGTCCAGCCCCAGATGCGGCGGCCGTCGTAGAGCAGGAAGAGGGTGGAGAAGAAGGTCAGCAGGATGCCGGTGAGGGCCTCCACGACCACCTGCACGCCCTCCAGGCCCGCCGAGGTGATCTGGTCGGTGTTGGCTCCGACCGCCTCCCTGAGGTTCTTGGCGATCTGGTTGATCTGCTTGTCGGTGACGTGGAAGGGGCTCTTCAGCAGCCAGTTGCGCAGATCGTCGATGCCGCTCTGGATCTGGTCGGAGAGGTCGTCGATGTTCTCCATGACCTGCCAGGTCACGAACCAGCCCATCAGCCCTATGACGACGAAGCCGAGGATCGCGGTGAGAGCCGTGGCGGGGCCGCGCGGGACGCCGTGCCGCATGAGGCGGGCCACCGTCGGCTGGAGCAGCGCGGTGATGAGCAGGGCGACGACGAAGGCGAAGACGACGAGCTGCACGGAGCTGATGATCCGCATCAGCACCCAGACGGTGCCCGCGAGGACCAGGAGCCGCCAGCCGGCCTCGGCGGCGACCCGTACGCCCCACGGCACGGCCTGCGCCGGGTCGGGGCGGGGCACCAGCACGACGGGCCGGCGGGCGGCGACCCGCGCCGGCTTCTGCGGCCCGGGCTCGGGCAACTCGGCGGAGTCGGCCTCGGCCTCCTCGCGGGCCACCTCCGCGCGGCGCTCGTCCAGCCGCTCTCCCACATCGGTCAGCCGGGCACCGAGCCGACCGATCCACCCTGGCACTCGCGACATGATCCGTCCTCTTCCCCCGTCTCTCCTCACCACTCCCCCCTGGAGTCGTCCGGTCCGACCGTACATGGCAGTAGCCCCTCCCCCTAGGACGGGGAGGGGCTACGCGGGGTTGAGCGACCGGGACGACGGACGATCAGTAGTTCCCGTGGGCCTGCCAGTAGGCCCAGGCGTCACAGGGACTGCCGTACCGGACGTTCATGTAGTTGAGGCCCCATTTGATCTGGGTCGCCGGATTGGTCCGCCAGTCGGCGCCGGCCGAGGCCATCTTGGAGCCCGGCAGTGCCTGGACGAGGCCGTAGGCGCCGGACGAGGGGTTGACGGCCAGGTAGTTCCAGGTGGACTCGTGGTCCACGATGTTGCTGAAGCACTGGAACTGCCCGCTCGGCACGATCTGGCGCGCGATCGCCTGGACCTGCGCGGCCGTGTAGGAGCTCTGCACCGGGAAGTCGCCGGAGGCCGCCTTCGCCTCCCGCGCCTTCTCCTCGGCGGCCTTCCGCTTGGCCTCCGCGGCCCGGGCCGCCTGCTTGCGGGCCGCTTCCGCCGCCGACTTCCTGGCTACGGCGTCGGCGGCTACGGCCTGCGTGTCGGCCTGCCGGGTCAGGGACGCGGTCTGCACCTGGGCCTGCTCACCCGCGGGGATGTCGGCCAGGAGCGTCGCGTCACCGGCCGGCGCGGCCGCCTCGTCGCCGGACTGCGCGGTGCCCGCCTGGGCCACGCCCATGACGGCACCCACGGTGGTGACCGCCGTGGCCGAGGCCACGGCGAACCCACGCGCGGAGTTCCGGCTCATACCGGGCTCAGTACCAGTGGTTGGCCTGCCAGAACGACCAGGCCTCGCAGGGGCTGCCGTACCGGCTGTCCATGTAGTTGAGGCCCCACTTGATCTGGGTGGCCGGGTTGGTCTGCCAGTCGGCGCCGACCGATGACATCTTGGAGCCCGGCAGGGCCTGGAAGAGACCGTAGGCGCCGGAGGAGGCGTTGACGGCCCGGTAGTTCCAGCTCGACTCGTGGTCGACGATGTTGCTGAAGCACTGGAACTGCCCGCTCGGCACCATCGAGGCAGCCATCGCCTGGATCTGCGCCACGGTGTACGAGCTCTGCACCGGGAAGCTGGAGGCGCTCCTGCTGGTCTTCTCCTTGGCCTCGGCGCGCTCCTTGGCTTCCTTGGCCGCCTGCTCGGCAGCTTCCTTCTTCTCGATCGCGGACTTGGCGGCGGCCTTGCGGGCCGACTCCTCAGCGATCTTCTTGGCGCTCGCGTCCGCGGCGATGGCCTGCGTGTCGGCCTGCTGCGTGAGGGACGCGGTCTGCACCTGAGCCTGCTCACCCGCGGGGATGTCCGCCAGGAGCGTCATGTCGGCTGCCGTCGCCTCGGCGTCGTTCGGCTGCGCGACACTGCCGGAGGCGACTCCGACAACGCTTCCGACAGCGGTGACCGCGGTGGCGGAGGCCACTGCGAATCCCCGGACCGAAATCGGGCTCACACGGTTTCCTTCCAGCATCGCCCGCTTCGGTGACCCTGGCGGACGCAATCGTGCCCCTGGACACTGGCCTCCCAACTAACGGGGTCACGGGAGGCACGGGCCCGGTGGGCAACTCCCTTGCGGGGAGCGCCGCATGGTGCGCGGGCGGCATACGGCGGACGTTATGGAGTTGATCGTGGTGCCGCTGTGATGCATACCGCTGGGGGTACAGGTGTGCCGTATGCGGGGCCTGACAGAACCGAGACTCTGCCGTAACCGGACGCCGGGTGGCAATTCTGAGTTGCGTGTGAAAGCTCACATCCCGTTTGACCCAGGGGATTTCAAGAAACCTCGACACACGAAGGCGCCGCCCGGCTAGGCTCTTGGCCTTTCCGGACGGCGCCAACGGGCGGGTACTACCTCAGACTTGGCCGTCCTCCAGCATTTCGGTCACAAGGGCCGCGATCTGGGACCTCTCGGACCTCGTCAGCGTGACGTGGGCGAAGAGGGGATGCCCCTTCAGCTTCTCCACCACGGCGACCACGCCGTCGTAGCGACCCACGCGGAGATTGTCCCTCTGTGCCACGTCATGGGTGAGAACCACCCGTGAATTCGCGCCGATTCGGGACAGAACGGTGAGAAGTACGTTCCTCTCCAGCGACTGGGCCTCGTCCACGATCACGAACGCGTCGTGCAGCGAGCGGCCGCGGATGTGGGTGAGCGGCAGGACCTCGAGCATCCCCCGCGCGGTGACCTCCTCGATGACCTCGCGGCTGGTGACCGCGGACAGCGTGTCGAACACCGCCTGCGCCCAGGGGCTCATCTTCTCGGCCTCGGAGCCGGGCAGATAGCCGAGCTCCTGCCCGCCCACCGCGTACAGCGGGCGGAAGACCATGACCTTCTGGTGCTGGCGGCGCTCCAGGACCGCCTCCAGGCCCGCGCACAGCGCGAGTGCCGACTTGCCGGTGCCGGCCCGGCCGCCCATGGACACGATCCCGATGTCCGGGTCGAGGAGCATGTCCAGCGCGATGCGCTGCTCCGCGCTGCGGCCCTTGATGCCGAACGCCTCCCGGTCGCCGCGCACCAGACGGATGTTGCCGTCGGGCGAGACCCGGCCGAGCGCCTTGCCGCGCTCGGAGTGGATCGTGAGCCCCGTGTGCACGGGCAGCTCGGCGGCTTCGGGGACGTAGACGTGGCCTTCCTCGAAGAGGATGTCCACCTGCTCGCCGGGCAGGGTCAGTTCGGACATTCCGGTCCAGCCGGAGGAGTCCGTGATGGCGAGCTCGGCGCGGTACTCCTCGGCGAGGAGTCCGACCGAGGACGCCTTGATCCTGAGCGGGAGGTCCTTCGACACGACGGTGACGTCGAACCCCTCGGCCTGCAGGTTGCGGGCGACCGCGAGGATGCGGGAGTCGTTGTCCCCCAGGCGGTAGCCGCTCGGCAGCACGCTGGGGTCCGAGTGATTGAGCTCGACACGGACGGTCCCGCCCAGCTCCCCGATCGGAATGGGGGCGTCGAGACGGCCGTACCTCACCCGGAACTCGTCGAGCAGGCGCAGGGCCTGCCGGGCGAAGTAGCCGAGTTCGGGATGGTGCCTCTTCGCCTCCAGCTCCGTGACCACGACGATGGGGAGCACGACCTCGTGCTCGTCGAAGCGGCTCAGGGCGTTCGGGTCGGCCAGCAGGACGCTGGTGTCGAGAACATAGGTGCGCCGGTCAGGCATACGGCGCTTTGTGCTGGTCACCACGGAAGGACGTACCCCCTCGGATGAGGTCGGGGAGCGACGGAGTGGAGCTGGACCGGTCGACGGCCCGTTTGCACGGGCCGGGAACCGGCCCTCCACTGCTTCTTCCGTGCCGTAACCGCACGGTAAGGCTGGTGCAAAGGGCCTCCCGGGCGGACGGCCCCGTGCCGCCCGCTGAGATCCGACACCCGTGGTTCGGGCATCGACCTGACTGGCTTATGCCCTCGAACACGCGCCGCCATGCCGACACGTATGACGGCGCGCTGGTGAACTCCTGGTTACTGCCGCCCCAGAACGGGGTAGTCGGGCTGCTTCCGTGGGTGCCCGTCAGCCGCCGTAGCGCCGGTGACGGGCCGCGTAGTCGCGCAGCGCGCGCAGGAAGTCGACCTTCCGGAAGGCCGGCCAGAAGACCTCGCAGAAGTAGTACTCCGAGTGGGCGGTCTGCCACAGCATGAATCCGGACAGCCGCTGCTCGCCGCTGGTACGGATCACGAGGTCGGGGTCGGGCTGGTCGCCGGTGTAGAGATGGCGGCCGATCATGTCGATGTCGACGGCCTCGGCGAGCTCCTCCATCGAGGTGCCCTTCTCGTGCGCGTCGAGCAGCATCGACCGCACGGCGTCGGCGATCTCCTGGCGGCCGCCGTAGCCGATGGCGACGTTGACGAGTATTCCGTCGACGTGGGCGGTGGCCTCCTCCGCCTCCTTCAGCGCCGTCTGCATCGGGGAGGGCAGCAGGTCGGGGGTGCCGACGTGGTGGACGCGCCAGCGGCCGTCGGCGGCGAGGGTGCGCACCACGTCCTCGATGATGCCGAGGAGCGGGCCGAGCTCCTCCGGCGGGCGGTTGAAGTTGTCCGTCGACAGCAGCCAGAGGGTGACGACCTCGACGTCCGTCTCGGTGCACCAGCCGAGGAACTCCTCGATCTTCTCCGCGCCGGCGCGGTGGCCGTCGACGGGGGTGGAACCGGCGGCCTTCGCCCAGCGCCGGCTGCCGTCCACGATGACACCGATGTGCTTGGGCACCTGGGCGTGGTCCAGGTGGCCTTCCACCCGGCGTGCGTAGAGCCTGACCAGCAGGCCGCGCAGCTTGTCGCGCAGGTTCACGTGAAAGTCAGCCCCTCTGAGATGGCGGTCCCCGCGGCTAGAGCGTACCGGGGGTTTCCGGGCTCCAACTGCGCGGGGCCTTCCGGCGCATGGGCGACCGGGGGTCGTCGGGCATCGGCCGGGCCACACGGCGGAGCGCCTGCCGCTACGGGCTCCGCGCCGTGGTGGGTACCCCGTCCGCCGCTCTCATGCGCGTCCACCGGGGTCATCCACGGGGCCGTCCACGGGGCCGTCCGCGGGGGTCATCCACGGGCCGTCCGCGATGTCATGCGCTGGGGTTGTCCGCACGTCTGCTCCGCACGTCTGCTCCGCGCGCCCCCTGCGCGTCCCGCACCTTCGGCGGCACAAAAAACGGGCCGGTCCGTGGGGGGGAGACGGACCGGCCCGAGGGGGGGTTTCCACCATAACCCTTCGTGAGGGATGGTGCGTGCATCGGCGTGCCACAACTACTCTCCGGAGTCGGACGGCGACGGCGCGGTGGGCGGTCGAGGCCCTGCTCATGGGGGTTTCGTGGCTGAATCGCGGCGGAATCATGGGGTCGTGAGGCATCGCCCGCGTGGGTGACTCCGGGTCGGAACGTTTCTTTGACGCCGGGAAGTGGGCGCGGCACCGCGCAGCCCCCTCCTCTGCGCGGTGCCACCGCGCAGCTTTGCTGGCGCGAATTGCCTCGCCTTGAATTTACGTCAGCCGGAGCCGGGATGCGAGCCGCCTGGGATAACGATGTGGAAACCCCGTGAAGACCATGGATATGCGGGGTAGAAGCACCCGCACTGCACCCATTGTCCGATTTGCAGACATGTAAGGACCATCCGCGGACGCGAACCTCAGGCGAGCGGCTTGCGGGCCTCCACGAGATGGCGGGTGCTGTGCGCGACGAAGGAGCCCTCGGCCTCGATCCGCTCGTGCAGGGACCGCAACTGCGCCTCGTACGCCGCCGGCGTGAATCCCGGCACCATCCAGACAACCTTGCGCAGGAAGTGGACGACGGCGGCGATGTCGTAGAACTCGATCCGCAGCCGTTCGGCACGCAGGTCGACGATCTCCAGTCCGGCAGCCTCGGCGGCGGCGCGCTCACGGTCGGGGTGACGGTCCGAGCTCTGCGCCGCGGGCTGCGGACCGAGGAAGTGCTCGACGAGTTCGAAGACGCTGCGCGGGCCGACGTGCTGGGCGAAGTACGTGCCGCCGGGCTGGAGCACGCGGGCGATCTCCGCCCACCGGGGGCTGACCGGGTGCCGGCTGCTGACCAGGTCGAAGGTGTCGTCGGCGAAGGGCAGCGGCGCGTCCTCCGGTGCGGCGACGACCACGATGCCGCGCGGGCGCAGCAGGGCGGTGGCCTTGGCGACGTTCGGTGGCCAGCCCTCGGTGGCCGCGGCGAGCACGGGCGTCCTGACCCCTTGGCCGAGGGCGTAGTCCATGACCTCGCCGCCGCCGGTCTGGATGTCGAGCGAGGCGGCGGCACCGGCCAGCCGTCCGGCCAGTGAGCGCGCGTAACCCCAGGAAGGCCGCGCCTCGGTGGCCCGCCCCTCGAACCACGAGAAGTCCCACCCCGCGGTGGGCACGGCGGCGCCCTCGGCGACGAGGTCTTCGAAGGTGCGGGTGCGTCGGGAGGTCATGGGGTGATCGTCGCAGGAAGGCGGGGGTGGGCGCCGCTGGTTTTCGGGGCCGTGCGCCTGCCGGACCGTGCGTTCCCGGCCCGCTGCCGCCTGCTACGCCACCGGCTCGTACCGCAGCAGTACGACGCCGTTGCCGAAGGTGTGCGACTCGACGAGCCGGAGGGAGGTCAGCGTGTCGGAGCGCGGGAAGAGGGGCTTGCCCCGGCCGACGAGGACGGGGTGGACGTAGATCCGCAACTCGTCGACGAGCCCGTACCGCAGGAAGGTCTCCGCCAAGTCGGCGCCGCCCAGCCCGAGATCACCGCCGGGCTGCTCCTTCAGGGCCCGGACCTCCTCCGGTACGACCTCACGGACCAGGGTGGAGTTCCAGTCGACGTGCGTGAGGGTGCGGGAGTAGACGAACTTGGGGAGGTTCCGCCAGATCGGGGCGAACTCCTTGTCGGACGCGGGGGCGCCGGGGTCGGCGTCGGCGGTGGGCCAGTAGGCGGCCATGAGCTCGTAGACGCCCCGGCCGTGGATGAGTCCGCCCATCCCGGCGACCGTGGCGTTCATGTGCGCGAGCAGCTCGTCGTCGACCCGGTGCCAGCCGATGTCCCCGTCGGGGCCCTCGATGAAGCCGTCGAGGGACACGGACATCATCAGGACGATTTTCCGCATCGGACACCTGGCCTGGGCAGTGGAGAGAGGATCGACTCCCAAGCTATCGGGAGCGACAGGGACGGCGTGGGAACGCCATGGCGGGAGGTGGCTCCGGAATGGGGCGCTGGCTGGACGGGCGGGGCAGGCTGGTCGTGCACGGGGAACGGGACGTCGCCGTACCGCTGGAGATCGCGACCTCCTACCGGGCCCGCACGAAGGGACTCCTGGGGCGGGACGCCGTCGAGGGGGCCCTGCTCCTCTCCCCCGCGGGCAGCGTCCACACCTTCCGTATGCGCTTCCCCATCGACGTCGCCTACCTCGACCGCAACCTCCGCGTCCTCGCCGTCCGCACGATGCACCCCAACCGCCTGGGCCTGCCCCGCCTGCGCTCCCGGCATGTGCTGGAGGCGGGGGCGGGGGTGATGGGGGGGTGGGGGGTACGGGTGGGGGTTCGGGTGGAGATCGTGGTGGAGTGACGGTGTGGGCGACGTGCGGCCTGCGTTGGTGCCGTCCCTCAGTTCAGGGCAGGCAGCGCGCCTTCGGGCAGCGAATCCGTGGACTTGCACTGGGTCGGCAGGGTGACCACCCGGGCCGCTTGTGCAGCGATCTCGGCCAGATCCGTGCGATGAGCGCCCGTTTCTGAGACCGCCGGGCCCTGGGCCGAGACCTCGATGCTCAAGGCCATGCTCCGGCCCTGAGCGTCCCGGCGTGTGCAGGCGAGGTAGATCGCTGCCGCGTTGGGTGACGAAAGCGCTCGGGTCCCGGCCTTGAACGTCTTGAGTCCGTCCTTGGTGACGACCCCGTCCGTCAGAAGGCCTTTCTCCCATGTGTCGGCAGACATGGTGACGGTCTGGCTCTCGAGACGGAAGGCGTTCTCGCCGTCGACGGAGATGCGACAGGTCGAGTTCAACGTGTCGGCGATGTCGCTGCTGCGCGAAATGGCGGAGGACGCCACGTGCGTGCCCTGCGGGAGGATGCGCTCGAACGCGGCGACCTGCTTCTGGAAGTCGTCACCCGCGCAGATGTCCCGGCTGTCGAGGTGCTCCTTTTCGTCCTCGGGGAAAGCCCTCCCGGCCAGGAAGCCTCCGGCCAGGCAGCCGACCAGGACAACAGCGCCTGTTGCCACTACCGCTACGGTCTTCATCAGTCTCTGCTTTCCGCGCCCAGGTCCCGACCGTATCCGGACAGGTTGGCCTGCGCTTCGACGATTCCCGCCGTTGTCTCGCCGGCGATGATGCTGTTGAAGTTCTGTGTGTGCGAGGTCCCGTGGGCCTCGACCGCCGCCTGCACGGCGTCCTGGTTCACCTGCGCGGTGGAGTCCTTGACGTGCTGCCAGTCCTGGCCGGTGCTGTAGACGACCTTGCCGGTGCTGTCCTGTTCCTTGCCGTCGACGATCTGGTTGATGATGTCGCCGCTGATGGTCGTCGCCACACCGCCCACAACGGCTCCCGTGGCAGGCGTGGCGATGAAGGACGTGCCGACTCCGATGCCGGTGCCCACGATGCCGGATGCCCAGGCGCCGTTGCGTTCCAAGGCGTCGTTGTACTCCTTGTCGGCCTCCACGGCATCCCCGATCTCCGTCTCCTGACGGCCGACGGCGATGGCTCCCTGGATCTCCCCCGACGAGTGCGCGATGTTCTTCAGAGCTTCGTCGGTGTCCGGCCCATAGGCCTCGGGATGCTTGAGGTGGTAGTCGTACAGGTTCGCCGCGTAGGCCGTCTGTCCGAGGTTGACCGCCGCGTAGCCCTCGGGGTCCTTGCCGACCGTCATGAGGAACCGCGCCGCGTCCTGTTCGCCGAAGTTCGCCTGTGCCCCTTCCAGCGGGAACAGAGCCAGTCCTTCCGGCGACTTGTCACTGGCCATGGCCCTGCTGAAGTCGGGCATGTACTCGCCGCTCATCCGGCCGAGGCTGTCGGACATCCCCTCACGGGCCATCTCCGGGTCCTTGGAGACACCCTGGACGATCCTCTGCATGATCTCGGCCTGCTTGTCGGTGTGCGCGGGGAGATCCTTCGGCGGCGCTTCGTCGTAGGGATGGCCGGTGGTGGCCGCTTCCAGAGCGTGACCCAGCTGGTTGTAGCCACTGATGGGAGCCGGGATCCGCTCGCCGGTCTCCGGATCGAAGGCCGGCCACTCCTGGTCCTGGAACCACTTCCGGTCGCCGGTCAGGTAGTCGAAGTACTCCTCGTTGCCGAAGATGTTCGTCGCAGCTTCGGGGCAGCGCCCGAGACCCTCCATGTAGCCGGTCATCGGGTCGGTGCTGCCTTCGTTGTCGCCGAGGTGGTTCAGCTTGCCGACGCCGTTGTCACCGAACCAGTCGGCCTCGACGTCCTTGCCGAACGACTTGTCGGTGGCGATGAGGGCCTTGCCGTAGTCCTCCATGAACTGAGGCTCGTACTTTCCGTTCCTCATCAGGCTGCTCATCACCTGGAAGCCGGTCGGATTGCTCGCGTCCTCGATGCCCAGCGGCTTCGGGCCGAGTCTGATCACTTCCTTCTTCCAGTCCTGCATGTCCTTGCTGTCGGACTGGGTGGCGGTCCCCAGGGTGTCGCCGAGGTCTTTCTGGAGTTCCTTCAGCAGCTCTTCACGCTCCGGCCGTGCAGCGCCGTACTGCCCGGCCGGGTCGGCCATGTCGGCCCAGAACTCCAGAGTGCCCCGGCCGCCCAGACCGGTGGCGAACTTCTGGGCGAACTCCTCGTCGCCCTTGTTGGCGCGCAGCAGCTCGTTGAGCTGCCTGAGCTCCTTGTCCGACATGTCCGAGCCCTTTTTCGCCAGTTCCAGGGCGCGAGAGGCGTCGGCTGCGTCAAGGGAGGTGACGACCTTGGAGTTGAAGTTGTCCGTGTAACTCCCGAGGTCGCGGCGCAGGGCCCAGCAGGCGGTCTCGTCGGCGTCGGCGGCCCGCCGCAGGACGGCTTCGATACGGCGAGCGAAGGCGTCGCAGGCCTGTTGCTGTTCGCGGATGAGCTCCTGGCCGTCGGGGTCGTGGCGGGCGCCGACGTCCTGGGACAGGTCGTTGCGCGGGGTGACCACGCCGACGGCGCTGACGTGCAACTGCTGCTTCGGAGCCTCGACCGCGGCGAGGTGTTGGAGATCGTCCTTGGCCTTCTTCAGTTCGGCGTGCAGGGTCGTGAGGACTCCGGCGATGCCGTCCGCTTCCTTCTGTGCGTCCGCGAACTCCTGATGGGCCTCGCGCACGTCGTTGTCGGCCTTGCCTGCCGTCAAGGCGGGCTGCTGCCAGCCGGCCTGCTTGAACGGCGCCGCGACCTCGTCGCCGTACGCGGTGTGCAAGCTCTTGAACTTGGTGGCCGTCTCCCGCCAACGGTCGGCTGCCGCCCTGAGGTTGCTCAGATTGAGGTGGTAGAGCTGCTCGTACGTCGGCATGGCTGCGGTGAATCCCCGTGGTGTGGTGGTGCGGTGGGCCGTGAACTGGTGCGGAACGTCAGCCGAAGGGCGACGGCTCACCCGAGAGGGAGCGCATCGTCTGCGTGTTCACCGTCTCGGTGCTCTGGTAGAGCAGGCCCGAACCGCCGCACTGGCGGGAGAGGCTGTCGCACTTGGACGCGAGTGCCGCGACCTGACTGGACCAGGTCTCCGCCAGACCGCTGAGTGCTCCTCCGAGACCCCCGTCCCAGTTTCCGCTGCCGAAGTCCTTGGAGGCCGAACGAGTCTCGTCCACCGGGTGGGCGCCGGTCGTCCGCGTCCGGCCCGCCATGTCCTGCGCTCCGGTGCCCGCACGGTTCAGCGCTGCCGGATCCTCGATGTCCGTCCCGGTCGACACGCGGTCCCCCCATGATTGTTTCCGCACCCTGCCGGCCGGAACTTCCGATCGTCACGCAAATTGGCAGTGGTGAGCAAGCAAAAAGTATCACTGCGGGCACTGTCTCCCCTGTGCCGACCAGGCATTTAGGTCCTCCGGCCGACGGGACCTCCTGATCAGCTCTCCCCCCGCGGGAACGACACCTCCACCCGGCGGTTCTTCTTGCGGCCCGCTTCCGTCGCGTTGGAGGCGATGGGGTAGTCCTCGGAGTAGCCGCGGACCTCGTAGGTGATGCCCGAGTCCTTCAACTCCTGGTCCAGGACGTCCTGTACGGCGTTGGCGCGCTGGCGGGAGAGGGTGCGGCCGTGGGCGTAGCTGCCCAGGTCGTCGGTGAAGCCGAAGACACGGATCCGGGTGGCGTTCTGGTTCTTGATCTCCGCCGCGATCGCGGAGATACGGGCCCTCGCCTCGCCGTTGAGCTTCGCGCTGTCCTTGCCGAACAGGACCTCGGCCTGGAGTGCGAACTTCACGTCCGCGTTGGTGTCCTCGCGGCGTTCGTCGCCGCTCTGGTCCTCGACGACCTGCTTGATGTCCAGGACCTTCGCCTCGGCGAGGGTGGCGCCCTCCGGGAGCTTCAGGTCCGGGTCGTTGGGGTCCACCTCGACGGGTGCGGTGGCGGAGGGTTCGGTGCCCGGGGGGACGCTGGGACCGTCGTCGGCCCGGGCCGGGGTGAGGGTCAGGGCCGCCGTGAGCGAGACGACCGTGAGGGCCAGGGCCAGGCGGGGTGGGGTTCGGGTGGCGGTCATGGTGGGCGTCATCCGGAGATCTGGATGGTGGCGGAGGCGAAGGTGGGGAGCTGGAAGGCCACCTCCGTCGTGCCTTCGGGCGGTGCCGGGAACTGCATGAACACGGCAATTTCCTCGCCGGCCTTGAGGGTTGAGAACCCTGTGGTCGTCAGCGGGCGGCCGTCGGTGTCCCGGAGCACGTAGTACCGCTTCTTGCCCTTGGAGTCGACGAGCGTGGCACCGCCCAACGACCGGCCGTTCCTGACGATCTCGGTCTCGTCGCCCCGCACGGCAGCGGGAACGACGACGCTCTTGGCACTGTCGTTCTTCAGGTTCCCGTTCACGGTGACGAAGCCACCGGCGTCCCGCACGGCAGAGGTGATCTGGAGCAGCAGTCCGTCCTGGCCCTTCAGCTCGGCCAGGGGGACGTCCGCCTGCCCCTCCTGGGTACTGGGCTGGGACCCGTCCCCCCTGGAGGCGGAAGCCGAAGCCTCGGGCTTCTTGTCATCGTCGCCGCCACCGCCGCAGCCGGCCACACCCACGGCCAGTCCGGCCGCGACCGTCAGCGCGACGATCCCCCTGCGGGCCCTCGCCGTGAACCGAATGCTCATCGCTCTGCTTCCTTCGTCACTGGTGTCGTCAGCTTGTCAGTCCGCGAGGTGGACGTCGAAGAGATCCTCGGGTTTCGGGAGATCCGTGAGGTCCTCCGGGTCCAGGGACCAGTCGACGCCGTCTTCGCACGTGAGCTTCGGCAACACATCGGGGTCGGCACCCGTTCCGGGCAACTCGAACTCGCAGCGCCGCTCGATCACGGCGCGGGCACGCTCGGTCGAGTGCTGGTCCTCGGTGCCGGGGACGATGGAGTCACCGACGCTCCGGAGGGTCGTCGCCTCGACTTCGTAGCCCGGGTGCTCCCACTCCGGGTGTGCGGCGCACTGCACGGTGGCGTCGTTCTGCGCGGCCAGTTGATTCGCCCGGGCGCAGCCGCCGAACACCACTCCGCCGCCGTCGAAGATGTCCTGCCACGTGGTGGGGTCGAGGATGTTCTCCACCCACTCGTCGGTCAGCTTGTCCCGGGTGTCCAGGGCCGCCGCCAGTGCCGCCGCGTCGGCCGCCGTCTGGGCGCTGTTCCGGTTGGCGGCTGCCTGGCCGACCGCGAGGAAGGCGAACGCGAGCAGGAGCAGGCCCCCCACCACCGTGATGTAGATGGGGAATGCCTGCCCTGCGTCACTGTGCGGGTAGAAGCGCGTCAGCCGCCGGTCACGTTGGCGATCTGCTCGGTGATCGCGTCGTAGATCGTGCTGCCGATGTCCGTCCCCGTGATCGCCAGCACGATCGCCACCACCACCGCGATGATGCCCAGGTACTCGACCGCGGTCTGACCCTTGTCGTCGTTGAACCGGTTGTTCATCGTGAGACCCTTCGGTGTCGCCGCCATCGACAACCGGAACGTAGACCCGTGGATCCCGGCCCGCGCAGGGTCCCTGGGCCCAAATCCGGGCCCAAGCTCGTGTCGGCACGGCTCACCCCACCCCCCGGCCCGAACTCGGCGCCGTGCCCAGCCACTTCGCGGCGGCCTCGGAGCGGCTCGTGCTGTGGAGCTTGGCGAAGATGCGGTTGATGTGGTTCTTGACCGTCTTCTCGCTGATGAAGCAGGCTGCGGCGATCTGCTGGTTGGTCATGCCGGATGCGATGAGGTCCATGATCTCCGCCTCCCTCGCGCTGAGTTGGAAACGCGACCTGTCCGATGACGACTGTCCCGACTGTGCCACAGATGATTGCAGTTGCGAAAGCCCTTTGAGGGGAATTGGCTTTGCGGAGAGCGGCACATGAGGGCTTACGTGTGCATTCGCATCGCGTAGCTGGGTCAGCAGGGCGCTCGCCGCCGTGGGGGTGAGGTGGGTGCGGCCCCGCGCGGTGTCCCGTACGGCCGCGGCGAGCTGGTCCGCCGTGAACTCGCCGTGGACGAGGTAGCCGTCGGCTCCCCTGCGCAGCGCCTCCTGGACGGTCTCCGGTTCCCCGCTGTACGTCAGCATCAGCACCGGGGCGAGCGGGACGAGGTACGGGAGCGCGGAGATGCCGTCCACGCCCGGCATCCGGACGTCCAGCAGGACCACGTCCGGGCGGTGCCGGCTCGCGGCCTCGTAGGCTTCCCGGCCGTCCGCCGCCTCCGCCACGACCGTGAGGTCCGGGCGGCCGGAGAGCAGCGCGGTGAGGCCCGCTCGGACCACCGGGTTGTCGTCGGCGACGACGATCCGGAGGGGGGTGGCCGGGGCCGTCGGGAACAGCGCGATCGGTGGGGTGGGGTGCTCGGGGTCGTCCGGCATGTCGCGGCCTCCTCTCGTGGGGTGGGGGGTCGTCATCGGTGCGGCTGCGGGGGTGACAGGGGGAGTTCGAGTCGTACTTCCGTGCCCTTCGCGTCCGCGCCCCCGCCGATGCGGAGGCGGGCGCCCACCGACTCGGCGCGTTCCACCATGCCGACCAGGCCGAAGTGTCCGGAGCGGCGCAGTTCGTCGAGCGTGGTGTCCGGCGGGAGTCCGCGGCCGTCGTCCCGGACGCTGATGCTGAGCAGTCGGTGGTCGGGGTCGATGTCCGCCGTGACGTCGACCCGCGTGGCCTCGGCATGCCGGTGGGCGTTCTCCATCGCCTCCTCGGTGATGGTGAGCAGTTGGCGGGCCACGGGGGGCGGGACCGGGAGGGCGGGGTGCGGGGGGTGGGGAGGCCGGTAGGTCGTGGGGAGCGTGGTGCGGTCGGTGAAGTTGCGTGTGCGGGACGCCAGTTCGTCGAGCACGTCCGTCGTCGCAGACGGGTTCCCGCGCAGGTCGGTGAGGAGTTCACGGGACTCCGCCGCCGCTCGGCGGGCCGCCCGGGCCACGAGGTCGGCCTGCTGCCGGAGCAGGGCCGGGTCCGGGTCGGGGGCCGCCGCCGACGCCGCCAGGCCCTCCGCCGCCAGGGCCACGCCGTGCAGGGTCTTCGCCACCGAGTCGTGCATCTCCCGGGCCAGGCGGGCCCGTTCCTCGCCGATCGCCTCCGTCACCGCCAGGCGGGCCTTCATCGCGGTGAGGGCCTGGGTCGCGGTGCCGAAGCGAAGCAGGAGGCCGCGCAGGGTGGAGCCGACCGCGCCCGTGATCACGCAGAAGCCGGGGAGCAGAAGGACGTCGGCGGGCGTGGTGTTCGGGTGCGGGAGGGCGGTCTGGGCCAGCAGGAGGATCAGGGACTGGAGGGACGCGAAGACCGCGGCGCCCCGCCAGCTGTAGGCGATGCCGGCGAGGAGGGGGGTGCAGACGCTGACGTAGGCGAGCGTGGTGTCGGGGCCCGCGGAGATGAGGAGGAGGCTCGCGAAGAGGGTGTCCGCGGCCAGGAGGGTGGGGTGGCGCAGGAGGAGAGGGCCGAAGCGTTCCCAGTCCCGGAAGAGGGCGTAGGAGACCATGAAGGTGACGACCACCGCGGCGCCGACGAGCCGGGTGCCGAGGCCGGGGTTGGCGTTGAGGAGGGCGGCGGGGGCGGCCAGGGCGATCATCGCCAGGCGGAAGCCGAAGACCTGGCGGCACATGGCCTGGAGGGCGTTGACCTGGAGGTCCAGTGCGGGTGTGTGGGACTGCGCGTGGTTCGTTTTCCCACCCGCAACACCCGCACCACCACCCGTACGACTTTCGTCGTCGGGTACGGGTGGCCCCGTCTCGGGCTGAGCGCCGTCGGCGGCCGCACGTCCGATCGCATGCACCGGCCTGCGCGCCTGCCCGCCAGCCGCTCGCCCCACCCTCCGCACACCCGTCATCGACATCGCCCGACCCCCTACTTCCCCGTGATCGTGCCGAAGTCGGTGCCCGAGCCCAGCAGGAGCCCCGCCGCCAGCAGGAGCATCGTGGCCGGGACCATGAACGTGGTGATCATCATGGTGGCCTTGGGGACCGCGCGGGCGGCCTTGCGGCGGGCGTTCTGGGCGTCCGTGCGGCGCATGTCCTTGGCCAGCGAGACCAGGGTGTCCACGATCGGGGCGCCCAGTTCCTCGCCCTGCTGGAGCGCCGTCACGAACATCGCCACCTGTTCGGAATCGTTGCGTCGGCGCAGCTCCGCGAAGGCCTGGCGGCGGCTCATGCCCAGGTCCATCTGGCGCAGGGTGATGCGCAGTTCGTCGGCCCAGGGGCCCTCGTACTTGGAGGCCACCCGGTCCAGCGCCTGGCGGAAACCCAGGCCGGCGCTGACCACCACCGCCAGCACGTCCAGGAAGTCGGGGAGGGTGCGCTCGATGACGTCCTTCCTGACCCGGATCGCCGACCAGATGCCGACCTCCGTCCAGAACGCCCCGAACGCCAGCAGGAGCAGGGCCACGAAGATCTGGCCGCGGAGGAGGAAGACGAGGAAGCCCAGGGCGCCCAGGAAGCCGTACACCGCCCGGCGGGCCGCGTAGCGGTTGATGGTGAGGCCGCCGGGGTTGCCCGCGAGGTCGATTCTGCGGCGGTACTTGGCGACCTGCTTGGGGCCCATCAGGCGCAGGACGGCGGGGGCGTAGCGCATGCCCATGCGGTCGATCAGGGAGTCGACCGCGCCGGTGCGGGTCGATCCGACCTCCAGCGCCAGCACCAGGTCGCTCGGCAGTTTCGCCTCCGCCCGGTACATGCGGATGCCGGCGAAGAAGCCCCACACGCTCAGGGCCATCAGCAGGGCCAGTCCGATGCCGATCACAGCCGCCCCCTCCTCAGACGTCGATCCGTGACATGCGGCGGATCAGGATGAAGCCCACCGCGTAGAGGGCGAACGCGATGATCACCGCGCCCTGGCCGAGCGGTGAGCCCGTCATCCGCTCCAGCGCGCCGTCCTTGACGCCGTTCATCAGGAACAGCGAGCCGATGCCGAGGACCGGTACCGCGTACGAGGTCATGTTCACCTGGGAGAGCTGGGTGCGGACCTCGCGCCGGGTCTCCTTGCGTTCCTCCAGCGTCTCGGTGAGGTTCCTGAGGGCGCTGACCACCTGGCCGCCCGCCCGGTTCGACAGCACCAGGGTCGTGACCAGGACCACCAGTTCCCGGGACGGCAGCCGCTTCGCCATCTCGTCGAGCGCGTCCTCCATGGCCACGCCTACGGCCAACTGGTTGGCCACGTTGGCCAGTTCCTCACCGGCGGGTGCCTCCAGCTCCTCGGCCGCCATGCCGATCGCGGTGCGCAGGGCGAGGCCGGCGTGGGTGGCGTTGGCCAGGATGCGGGCCAGCTCGGGGAGTTGGTTGATGAACTTCTCGATGCGCTTCTGCCGCTGCCAGTTGAGGAACTGCACGGCAGCCCAGACACCCGCGAGACCGGCCAGCGGCCCGAAGAAGGGGGCCAGGGTGGCCTGGCCGATCAGCCACAGTCCTCCGACGAGCCCGATCATCGCGGCGAAGAACTCGCCCGGTGTCACGTCAAGTCCGGTGGCCGCCAGCCGCAGTTCCAGCTCCCGGCCGAGCCGGGTGCGGCGCAGCCGGCGGTCCAGGTCGCGGAAGTGCCGGCGGCGGCCGGTGTAGGGCACCTGGCCCGCGGCCGTCAGCCGGTCGACCAGTGCCGCCCGCTGGGCCCGTCCCCTGGCGTAGAAGTGGACGCCCACGACGGCGAGGGCGCACGTCAGCAGGGTGGCGCCGACGGTGAGGCTGACTAGGGTCTGGAGGTCCATGGGGGTGGGTCCTACCTGGCTTCTCGGAGGGCCAACTGGGCCGCGGACTGGGCCACGCCGAAGGCCTGGGGGGTGGGCTGGCTCGCCATGTAGAGGCGGTCGACGGTGCGGCGCGGGAGCGGGAAGTACGCGAAGCGGCCGTAGATCCGGCCGTCCGCCGCCATCGGCTGGGCGTCGAAGCGGGCCACCGTCGCCAGCCGGTACGGCTCGCTGCCGTGGCTGTCGAGCAGGGCGATCTCGGTGATCCGGCGGGCACCGTCGGCGAACCGGGTGAGCTGGATGATCACGTCGACGGCGCTGTTGATCTGGTCGTGCAGGGCCTCGAAGGGGATCTCCACCTCCGACATGGAGGCCAGGGTCTTCAGCCGCATCAGCGCGTCCTCGGCGCTGTTGGCGTGGACGGTGGCGAGGGAGCCGTCATGGCCCGTGGACATCGCCTGGAGCATGTCGAGGGACTCGCCGCCGCGGACCTCGCCGACCACGATCCGGTCGGGGCGCATACGCAGCGAGTTGCGGACCAGGTCGCGGATGGTGACCCGGCCCTGGCCCTCCACGTTCGGCGGGCGGGACTCCAGCCGGACCACATGGCGCTGCTGGAGCTGGAGTTCGGCGGAGTCCTCGATGGTGATGATCCGGTCGCCCTCGGGGATGAGCCCGGACAGGGCGTTGAGCAGGGTCGTCTTCCCGGTGCCCGTCGCGCCGGACACGATGATGTTGAAGCGCGCCTGCACCAGACCCGCCAGCAGGTACAGCATGTTCTCGTCGAGCGAGCCGAAGCCGACGAGCTCCTGGAGCGTGTAGGAGCGGGGGAAGCGGCGGATGGTGAGGATCGCGCCGGTCAGGGAGAGCGGCGGGATGATGACGTTCACGCGCTCGCCGGACGGGAGGCGCGCGTCGACCATCGGGTTCGTCTCGTCGACCCGGCGGTTGACGGTGGAGACGATCCGCTCGATGGTCTGCATGAGCTGGTCGTGGGAGGGGAAGCGCAGCGGCAACTGCTCGACCCGGCCCGCGCGTTCGACGAAGATCGAGTCCGGTCCGTTGACCATGATCTCGGTGATGGAGGCGTCCTCGAGCAGCGGCTCCAGGATGCCGAGGCCGAGCGCCTCGTCGACCACCCGCCGGATGAGCTGCGAGCGTTCGACGGTCGACAGGACCGGCCCCTCGCGGCTGATGATGTGCCCGAGGACCCGTTCCAGGCGGGCCCGGCGCTCGGCCGCCGCCAGCGAGCTCATCTCCGCGAGGTCGATCTCCTCCAGGAGCTTGGCCCGGTAGGAGGAGACCAGGTGGCCGTCCTCTCCCCGGCTGCCGTTCTCCTCGGGGGTGTTGATGCGGGACCGCAGACTCATGGGGGTACCTCGTTCAGTGGTCGAGCGGCATGGTGGCGGTCTTGACGGCGGGGTCGAAGTCCCAGCCGGGCACGATCGACGGGATCTGGACGGTGGCGGTGACGGTGACCGAGTCGCCGCCCCCGCCCTCGGCGCAGTCGACGGACAGCCAGTCGCTGATGGCGTTCACACAGCCTTCCTGGGCGCTCCGGTCCAGCGAGGCGGCCCGCGCCCCGGCCCTGGCGGCCGTGCCGGCCTGCTGGGCGGTGTAGGCGATGAGCCCGATCTGGACGCCGGCCATGGCGACGAGGATCAGGATCGGGATGAACCCCAGGTATTCAAGGGCTACTTGACCCCGGTCGCGAAGCCCTTTCCGGGAGTGCGGCAGTGCATGCTCTGTCCGGGAGTACGGCATCTCAGTCCCTGTCCTCCTCCACCGCGCCCGCGTGGCCCTCCACGTCGAAGGGGAAGCCGATCGCCCCCGGGAACAGGACCGGGACCTTGAGGGTGACGGTGGCCCTGACGTACCCGCCGCCGGTCGTGCAGCTCACCGTGCCGCTCCACGCGCCCGGTAACTTGTCCGTGCCCGCCTCCTGGCATGCCGCCGCCCTCTGCCCGGCCGGAACCGCCGTCCCCGCCCGTGCCGCCTCGTCCGCAGCATTCCCCGCGAGCGAGTAGGTGTACCCCAGCAGCACGAACTGCCACAGCAGCACCAGGGTGACGAGGATCAGCGGGGTCATCCCGAGGAACTCGACGGTCACCTGCCCCTCGTCCCGGCGCGCCCTCATCTCCCCAGCTCCTTGCGCCGCCGGAAGGTCAGTGAGCCCCGCTCCCGGCCGCCGTTGCGATGGGAGTTGGTCTCCGTGCCCTTGACCAGGCCCAGTTCACCGGCGAGCGTCCACAGGGCCTGCTTGACGGTGCCCTTGGCGTCGAGTTCGTGGACCCGGCCCGCGTCGACCGCGCCCTGGAGCTCCTTGAAGTTCGCCGGGATCACGGTCGCCGCGACCCCGGTGCCGGTGATCTTCTGGATCAGCGCGGGCTGGATCTCCGTACCGCGGCTGTGGCGGTTGACGACGACGGTGGTCTCCTCGGCCTTGCGGACCTGGAGGCGGTCCCACATGCGCACGGCGCGTTTGGCGCCGCGTACGGCGACCACGTCCGGGGTGGTGACGAGCAGGGCCGTGTCGGCCATCTCCACGACCGCCGCGCCGGCCCCGCTGAGCTGCGCCCCGCAGTCGACGACGACGACCTCGTAGCGGGAGCGCAGGGCGCTGACGATCTGGCGGGCGGCGCGTTCGGTGACCTCCTCGCCGCGTTCGCCCTCGCCGGGGGCGAGCAGCAGCGCGAGGCCCGTGTCGTGGGGGAAGACGGCGTCGGCGAGGACACGCGGGGAGATGTCGGTGATGGTGGCGAGGTCGACGACCGAGCGGCGGAACTGGACGTCCAGGTAGGAGGCGATGTCGCCGGTCTGGAGGTCCAGGTCGAGCAGGGCGGTGGCACGCCCCGAGGCCTGGGCGGCGAGGGCGAGCTGGACGGCGGTGGTGGTCGCGCCGACTCCGCCCTTGGCCCCGCTGACGGTGACGACGGTGCCGCCGACGCCGGTGAACACGTCGGTGGCGGCGCCGAGGTGCCGGCGTACCCCGGTCGACCACTGGGCGACCGCGTGCACCCGGTTGGCGAGTTCCTCGTAGCCGAGCGGGAGGGCGATGAGGCCGCGGGCGCCGTAGTCCATGGCGGCCTGGAAGAGGCCGGGGCTGACGTCGGAGGTGACGAGGATGACGCCGACGGCCGGGAAGCGGAGGGCGACCTCGCGGATGAGTTCCAGGGCCGGGACGGGCCCGATGCGCTCGTGGACGATCACGACCTCGGGCAGTTCGTCGATCGACTCGGACGCCAGGCGCGCGAGGGTGTCGATGAGCTGGGTGGAGTCGGTGACCGGGGCGACGGGCTCGGCGTCCGGGAGCTGGCTGAGCAGCGTGGTGAGGGAGCGGACCGCGTCCGCGTCGCCGACTGCCGGGAGGATCCTCGTGGGCATGGCGGCCTCTCACTTGTCCTTCGCGAGTTCGTACGTGCGCTGCTGCTCGGGCACGGTCCCGGTCTCGCCCGGCGCGACCAGGGCGAGGCGGACCCGTTTGGCGAACGACTCGGCGTACGTGATGCGCTGGGCGTCGAGGGCGGAGAGCGCGAAGGTGATGGGGCGGGCCTCGGTGGCGGCGCGGGTCCGGTCGTCGGCGTCGGGCTGGAGCGGGGTGAGGTCGCCGACGTCCAGGACGCGCGCGTTCGTCACGATGATCTTGGACTGGTCGGGGTCACCCTCCTTCTGCCCCTCGAAGGTCGCGTACACGTTGACCGCGGAGCCCGGTGTGATCTTGCCGGCGACGCCGGTCGCCGCGTCGATCATGATGGCGACCTCCTGCTGCCCGGGCTGGAGCGCGGGCTGATCGACGATCATGTCGCTCTGGAGCAGCGAGCCCTTCCTCAGGGTCGTCACGGCGATCTTGTCGCGGATGGCGTCGAGGTCGGTGATCGCGTTCGCGGAGAGCCAGCGCTCGGGCATCTCGGTCTTCTCGAACTGCGCCGCGGTGAGCCGGGTGTAGGGCTCGATGTCCTTCTTGACCTCGTACGCCGTGACCTCGGGACCGACCTTGGACTTCACGTCGTCGATGACGGAGAGCACGCCGGCGAAGGCCGCGAGGGCGCCCAGGACCGACAGGAGCAGGAGTATCACGCCGCGGCGCTGACGGGAGTTCATGAACCGTACAACCTCGTTGGGGGGCTCGGTCGAGCGGAATCGGGGACGGGGGCGATCCGGTACGGCTCACCCGGCGGGCAGTTGCTGCTGTTGCCGCTCCTGCTGGAGGGCCGGTGGCACCGGTGCGGTGGCAGAGCAGAAGACGCAGCGGTCTCCGATGACGTCGATACCGCACCAGTGACAGATGTTCTGCCGTACCGAGGTGACCAGTTGGTAAAGGACGGACAGGTCGGGCAGGAAGGTGCAGAACTCGATCAGCTTGCCGGTGCCCCACCACTCGGCGGACTCGGCGGGCAGCGGAGTCTCCCGCAGCCCCTGGATCCGCCAGGACTTGGCGAGGCTGCCGGAGACCCAGTCGGACTGGAGCTGGCCGCGGGCGACGAGCATGGAGGTGGCGAACTCCGGGCCGGCGAGGGCCGCGTCGGGGGCGATTCTGACGAGCTGCGGCTGCGGGTGCGCGAGCACGGCGAACTGGCTGCCGGGCACCCATGACTTGGCGTGCGACTTGAGTCCGACGGGGACCCGGTCGAGCTTGGCCACGGAGCCGAGGAGGGCGCCCGCGTGGAGGTAGTGGGTGAGCAGCCGGCCCGCCGAGGCGAGGACGCCGGGGCTGAGGTCGCAGGAGGCGAGCTGTCTCAACTGGCGCGCGAGGACGGCGAGTCCGAGGGGCGGCAGCTCGGGTCGGAACAGGGCGATGCGGTCGCTCTCCAGGAGGGACCGCACGGTGCGCAGCCGCTGGTCCACGGCCGGGGGCACGGCACGGGAGTACACGACGACCACATGGCCGTGCTGGTCGATCAGCGCCTGGAGGACGGCGAGCGAGTGGTCGAGCGGCTGCCGGTCGAGGCCGTCGAGCACGACGGCGGGCAGGGTCCGCTCGTCCTGCGCCGGCAGCGCCATGTCGGCACCGGTCACTGCGATGGCAGTTGGCACGCGCAGCTCCCCGTATCCCATGCCCGTGGGTCCGACGGATCACTCCGGCGCACCCGGTCGACTTCACTGCGTGACTACCTGAGCACTGTAACCACGGCTCTGTGACCGGAGAACAGCGATTCTGTGACTTCCTGACCTGTGTGCGGGATCAAAAGCGGGCGATTCCCGCCTAGATGGGGCGCACTTGCCACGTGCGCGGGCCGGAGAAGGGCCAGTTGCGTCCACCTCCCTTGACAGAAGATTGGTCTGGACCAACTCTCTTGTCATGCCCATACTCAGCAGAAGACGGCTCGGGACGACCCTCGTGGTCGCGGCCCTCGCCCTGGGGTTCGCGGGCCCCGCCTCCGCCGCCGACGTCAACAACGCGAAGAACGCCGGATTCGAGTCCGGCCTGTCGGGATGGACCTGCTCCGCGAGCAGCGGTACGACGGTCTCCTCCCCCGTGCACGGCGGCTCGGCCGCGCTGAAGGCGACCCCGGCCGGGCAGGACAACGCCCGTTGCTCCCAGACGGTGGCGGTGAAGCCCGGCTCGACCTACACGCTGAGCGCGTGGGTGCAGGGCGGCTACGCCTACCTGGGCGCGACCGGCACCGGCACGACGGACGTGTCGACCTGGACCCCGGACTCCGCCTCCTGGAAGCAGCTCACGACCACCTTCACGACGGGCGCCTCGACGACCTCGGTGACGGTGTACACGCACGGCTGGTACGGACAGGCCGCGTACTTCGCCGACGACGTCTCGGTCTTCGGCCCGGACGGGGGCGGTGGCGGCGACCCGGCACCGACGGTCCCCGCGGTGCCGGGCGGCCTGACGGTCTCGGGCACGTCGTCCTCGTCGGTCTCGCTGGCCTGGAACGCGGTGTCGGGGGCGACGGGCTACAACGTCTACCGGGACGGCACGAAGGTCACCGCGGTGACGGGGACCTCGGCGACGGTGACCGGGCTCGCCGCGTCGACGTCGTACTCCTTCCAGGTCACGGCGACGAACGCGGCGGGTGAGTCCGGCCGGTCCGGGAGCGTGACGGCGAGGACGGCCGCCACGGGCAGCGGCGGGGGCTCGGTGCCCAAGCACGCCGTCACCGGGTACTGGCAGAACTTCAACAACGGGGCCACGGTCCAGAAGCTGTCGGCCGTGCAGTCCCAGTACGACATCATCGCGGTGGCGTTCGCGGACGCGACGACGACTCCGGGTGCCGTGACCTTCAACCTGGACTCGGCCGGGCTCGGCGGGTACACGGTCGACCAGTTCAAGGCGGACATCAGGGCGAAGCAGGCCGCGGGCAAGAAGGTCATCGTCTCCGTGGGCGGCCAGAACGGCACGGTCGCGGTGAACGACACGGCCTCGGCGGCGAACTTCGCGAACTCGGTGTACTCGCTGATGCAGACGTACGGCTTCGACGGCGTCGACATCGACCTGGAGAACGGGCTCAACGCGACCTACATGTCCCAGGCGCTGCGGTCGCTCGCGGCGAAGGCCGGCAGTTCGCTGGTGCTCACGATGGCACCGCAGACGATCGACATGCAGTCGACGTCCAACGCGTACTTCCAGACCGCGCTGAACGTGAAGGACATCCTCACCGTCGTCAACATGCAGTACTACAACAGCGGTTCGATGCTGGGCTGTGACGGCAAGGTCTACTCGCAGGGCTCGGTGGACTTCCTGACCGCCCTGGCCTGCATCCAGCTGGAGGGCGGACTGGCGCCGTCCCAGGTCGGCCTCGGCCTGCCGGCGTCGACCAGCGGGGCGGGCAGCGGCTATGTCTCCCCCACCGTGGTGAACAACGCCCTGGACTGCCTGACGCGCGGGACGAACTGCGGTTCCTTCAAGCCGGCCAGGACGTACCCCGACCTGCGGGGCGCCATGACCTGGTCGACGAACTGGGACGCGTCGGCGGGCAACGCCTGGTCCAACGCGGTGGGACCGCACGTGCACGGCCTGCCGTAGCCGTGGGTCAGGACGCGTCGGTCGCGTGGTCGGGGCGGCCGTAGCGCCCTGCCCGTCACCGTCGTACAGGTCGGCGCCCGCCTCTCGCGTCCGCGCGCGAGGCGGGCGCCGAGGCAGTTGAGGCGGCGTCCACCGTCACACCAGCGGCCGGTAGTACCCCAGCACCGGCGCCAGTTGGGCGAACCAGCGGCCCAGGGTGTCGCGGCTCTTCGCGTCGACCACGCACTCGTAGAAGCGGCCGTCGAGGTGGATCACGGCCACCATCAGGGTCTTGCCGTTCGGTCCGGCCTTGTAGTGGACGCTGCGGATCTCGTGCCAGGGGAACTCCGCGGAGGCGCCGTGGTCCTCGAAGGCGACGCCCGCGGAGTCCACCACGACGGAGTTGTGGCGGTCCACGGCCATGAACTCCGGTCCCTCGACGGCCTGTTGCGGAGGCGGTGCGGCGAAGGCCGACGGGGGCGGGGGCGGTCCGAAACCGGGGGCCGCACCCGGCGGGGGCGGCGGCGGGGTGCCGTACGGGTGGGGCTGGTCGCCGTAGGGCGGTGGCTGGGTGGTCATCGTGGTGGCCCCTGGGTGGTGGTGTGGTCCGGTGCAGAGGATATCCGCCGATTCGGCACCCGGCCCGCGCCACCGCACCCCCGGCCCGGCTAGAAGAACTCCGACCACGGCTGGTCCCAGATCTGCTTCACGCACAGGATCAGGAACAGCAGGCCCGCGATCGCCAGCATCGCGTTGCTCAGCGGGCCGTTGCGCCACTGCCTGGGGGTGCGGGAGGTGTTCAGCAGCCACATCAGGGTGCCGGCCAGGAAGGGGAGGAAGGCCGCGCCGAGGACGCCGTAGATGATGACCAGGCGGAAGGGCTGGCCCTGGAAGAGCAGGACCATCGGCGGGAAGGTCAGCCAGAGCAGGTAGACCCGGAAGGGCCAGGAGCGCTCGCGCGAACCGGACGCGACCTTCTGCCCGGAGCCCTCCGCGCCCTCGTCGCCGCGGTAGCGCGCCACGAAGTCCGCGAACATCAGGCTCACCCCGTGCCAGACGCCGATCAGCGAGGTGAAGGAGGTGGCGAAGAAGCCGATGAGGAAGAACTTGGCGGTCGCCGAGCCGTACTCGTCCTCCAGGATGTCGCTGAGCTGGATGAGACCCTTGTCGCCGCTCGCGATCGCCACATTGGCGCTGTGCAGCAGTTCGGCGCCGACGAAGAGCATGGCGACGACGAAGATGCCGGTGGTGATGTAGGCGACCCGGTTGTCGAGCCGCATCACCTTCATCCAGCCGGTGTCGGTCCAGCCCTTGGCGTTGACCCAGTAGCCGTACGCGGCGAGGGTGATCGTGCCGCCGACGCCGCCGATCAGGCCGAGGGTGTTGAGGACGGAGTCCTTCTCGTCGGGCAGGACCGGCAGCAGGCCCGCGAAGGCGTCGCCCAGGTTCGGGGTGACCCGGATCGCCAGGTACACCGTCACCACGAACATGACGCCGACCAGGAGCGTCATGACCTTCTCGAAGACCGCGTACTTGTTGAACCAGACGAAGACCAGGCCGACGAGACCGCAGGCGATGGCCCACCATTCGAGGTCCATCACGTCGGGGAACAGGGCCTGGAGCGGGAGCGCGCTCGACGACATCGCCGCCGCGCCGTACACGAAGCCCCAGATCACCACGTAGACGGCGAAGAACCAGGTGGTCCAGCGGCCCAGGCTCGCCCAGCCGTCGAACAGGGTGCTGCCGGTGGACAGGTGCCAGCGGCCCGCGGCCTCCGCGAGGGAGATCTTGACGAGGCAGCCGATCACCGCGGCCCACAGCAGGGTGTAGCCGAAGTTGCTGCCCGCGATGAGCGTGGCGACCAGGTCACCGGCGCCGACGCCGGTCGCGGCGACGACGATCCCCGGGCCGATGTAGCGCCAACTGGACTTGCGGGGTACTGGGTTCGCCTCACCGGTCACTGTGTTGTCCGTGGTGTCCGCCATGAAGGTCAAGAAACCTCAAAGGCCGCGGCCCGGCAAGAGGGCGTGCCGTGAAGGAAGTCAGGGGTCACCGGGGAGGCCTCCCCCGCAGCCGTCGGCCCCGCAGGTGCCCAGTTCGAACCAGACGGTCTTCCCGGTGCCGTCCTGGTGACAGCCCCAGCGCAGTGCGAGCGCCTCCACCAGGAACATCCCGCGGCCGTTCTCCGAGACCCCGGCGTCCAGCACCTGCGGGGTGCGGCGGCCGGAGTCGGCGACCTCGCAGCGCAGCACGCCGTGCGCGGCGGACAGGGTGAGCGTGAAGCGGCTCGCCGAGTGCAGCAGGGCGTTGGTGGCCAGTTCGCTCACGAGGAGTTCGGCGGTGTCCACCAGGTCGTCCCGCTCCGCCGGCCCCCACCCCTCCAACTGCTTGCGCACCTCGGCGCGGGCCTCGCGCACGGCGGAGGGGCGGGGGTCGTACTCGACACTCAAGTGACCGCCTCCCAGCGGCGGTTGGGGACAGGCGGCATAGCGAGGGTCGGGGTCCGGGAGGCGGTCCCCGGAGAGTTGCAGCATGTTCTCAGGGTGTCCCCCGCGGGGCCGGCGCACACGGGGAGTACTACCTGATTCCATACCTGCACCACACCCGCACGGCTACGCGTACTGCAGTCGTACGGTCGTCCCGTCCCGGTCGTCGCGTACGTCGACGTACGCACACACCTGGCGCGCGTACCAGAGGCCCTGGCCGGGGGCCAGGTCGGTGGTGTCGGGCGGGACGAACCCGGCGAGGGGATCGTCCACCCGGCGCTCCGCGCGAAGTTCGCAGACGCAGTGCGCGTCCCGCCCCCACAGCAGCGCGGTGCCGGACCGCTGCCCCACGGCCTCCGCCGCCTCGGCCACGGCCGTCGCGAACAGCTCCGCGTCGGCGGCCGCCAGACCCCGCGCCTGCGCCTTCGGCCGTACGGCGTCGGCGGCCAGGCCGGTGAGGAGCTCGGCGTCCGGCGGGGGCGGTGCGAGGGGTACGGCGTCCAGTTCGGCGGCGAGGCGTACGGGGTCCTCGTAGACGCCGGTGCCGGGGTGGGCCCGGCGGGCGGCGTCGACGATCGCGGGGCCCGCGGTGCGCAGGTCGTAGGCGCACAGGGCGGTGGTGGCGAGCGGTGCGAAGAGGAGGTTGGCGAGGGCCTCGTAGCGGATCCACTCGGTGGTCTCGCGCGGGGAGCTGCCGGCCCTGCCGTTCCAGACGGGCTCCATGAGGAGGTGGATGCGGCCACCGGGGCCGGCGTGGGCCGCGAGGTAGCCGGCGCCCTGGGCGACCGCGTTCGCGGCGGAGCCGGTGTACCAGTCGGTGTGGTCGATGAGGGTGACGTGCTCGGCGTCCGTGCCGAGGGCGTCCCGCAGGAGGGCGAGGTTGTGCGGGGAGGCGACGGCCGCGGGCGGGGGTTCCGCGGGGGCGCCGAGGGCCTCGGTGAGGAAGGGGCGGGCGGCGGCGAGAAACTCCTCGTCGGTGCCGTAGGCGGCCATGCGGTGGTCGAAGGCGGTGGTCATGGAGGGCCCTTCGGTGGGGGTGGACGGTCGGACGGCGTCGGGTGGAGCGCTGGCTCAGCGCTGGGCCGTCACCCATGTCGCGATCTGGGTTCTGGTGTTGAAGCCGAGTTTGTTGAGGATCCGCTCGACGTGGCCCTCGGCGGTGCGGCGGGCGATGACCAGGCGGTCGGCGATCTGCTGGTTGGCGAGCCCTTCGGCGACGAGTTCGGCGACCTGGGCCTCCCGGGGGGTGAGGCGGACCTGGGGCCGGTCCGGGGCGGGCGGGGGCGTCGCGTCGGGGAGCCCGGGTTCCTGGAGCGCGTACCCGACGAGTTCGGTGAGGGTGAGGCTCGCGCCCCGGTCGTAGGCGGCGGTGAAGGCGGCCCCCAGGGCCCGCCCCGCCCGGCTCTCCGTCTCCCGGCGCACGGAGTTGAGCGCCTCGGAACCCCACCTGTCCCGGTCCACGGCGGCCCAGGCCCGGTCGGCTCCGCCGAGGAGCACGGCCGCCCGCTCGTGCCCGGAGAGCTCGGTGGCGATACGGGCCGTCAGGTCCAGCGTGAGGGCGAGGCCGATGAGGTCGTTGACGGCGAGCTTGAGGCGGAGGGCCTCGCGGGCGTACTGCTCGGCGCGGGGCCAGTCCTGTTTCACGGTGTGGGCGAGGGCGAGCATGCGCAGCACGTAGGAGCGGACCCATTGCTCGCCGTGTTCCTCGCAGAGCCGCAGGGTCTTCTCGCAGACCTCCACGGCCCGGTCGGCGTGGCCCAGGAAGCCCAGGGCGCAGGCGAGTTCGACCTGGTCCAGGCCGACGAGGCTGAGGTGCTGGCCGGGCACGGGTCCGCGGGCGACCCCGGCCTCGAAGTGGGCGAGGGCGCCGGGCAGGTCGTCGGCGAAGAGGCGGATGACACCGATGACGTACTCGGCGTGGGCGGCCTCGGCGGTGTCCCCGAGCCCGCGGGCCAGTTCCCGGGCGTCCTCGGCCCGGCGCAGCCCCCGGGTGAGGTCCTCGGGGCATCCGGCGAGCAGTCCGGCCACCCACAGCCCCCGGGCCCGCTCGGAGGTCGCGCCGGGGTTGGCCTCCAGGGCCCGCTCGGCCCAGTACCGGCCCTCCCGGGGTGCCCCGCAGGCGTGCCAGAAGAACCACAGGGCCCCGACCAGCCGCAGCCCGGCGAGGGCGTCGGCGGGGTCCGGCACGGAGCCCTCGCGAGGCTCGGACAGGCTGAAGTGCAGTGCCGCCCGGAGGTTGTCCTGGTCCGCGCGGAGGCGGGCGACGATCTCGCGTTGGCCGGACCCGAACCAGGCCCGTTCGCAGGCGGTGGCCCGGCGCAGCATCCAGTCCCGGTGCCGGCGCCGGGTGGTGAGTTCCTCGCCCGGCATGCTCCGCAGCCGTTCCAGGCCGTAGTGGCGCAGGGTGTCCAGGAGCCGGTAGCGCACCCCGTCCGGCCCGGGCTCCCGGGACAGCACGGACTTGTCGACGAGGCCCGCGACCGCTTCGAGGACGTCGTCGCCGTGCACGAGGTGCCCGTCCGCGCACACCGCCTCGGCCGTCTCGAGGTCGAAGGCGCCGGCCGGGACCGAGAGCCGGGCCCAGACCACCTGTTCGCGGTCGGTGCACAGTTCGTGGCTCCAGTCGACGGCGGCCCGCAGGGTGCGGTGGCGGGGCAGGGCCGCGGGGCTGCCGGAGGTGAGCAGGCGATAGCGGTCGTCGAGGCGTTCCATGAGCTGTTCCACGCCGAGGACGCGCATGCGCACCGCGGCGAGTTCGATGGCGAGCGGCAGTCCGTCGAGCCGCCGGCACAGCCGGGCCACGGCGGCCCGGTTGTCGGCGGTGAGCGCGAACCCGGGGACGACCGAGGCCGCCCGGTCGGCGAACAGGGCCAGCGCGGGATAGCCGTCCGCCGCGGACAGGTCGCCGTCCGGGTCGGGGACCGGCAGCGGCCGTACGTCGAAGAGGTTCTCCTCGGTGAGACCGAGCCGGTGCCGGCTGGTCGCGAGGATCCGCACGCCCGGCGTGCCGCGCAGCAGGGCCGCCGCGAGGTGGGCGCAGGCGCCGAGCAGGTGTTCGCAGTTGTCGAGGACCAGCAGCACTCTGCGGTCGCGTACATGGGCGACGAGCGCGTCGGTCGGCGGTCCGGCGGAGTGGTCGAGGAGGCCGATCGCGTCGGCCACGGCCAGCGGGACCAGTTCGGGGTCGCGCAGTCCCGCGAGGTGGACGAAGCGGACGCCGTCGGGGAAGGTGCGTTCCGCGCGGGCCGCGATGCGTGCGGCGAGGCGGGTCTTGCCGACGCCGCCGGGGCCGGTCAGCGTGACCAGGCGGGCACGGCTGAGCAGTTCGCGGCCGGCGGCCTGTTCACGGCGCCGGTCGACGAAACTGGTCGTCTCGACCGGCAGGTGTCCGGCCCGCCGTGCCGCTGACCCGCCCATGATCAGCCAGTCCTCCGGGGTGTGGTCGGAGACCCCACTGTGCGCGCGGTGCTCACATATATGCACGTACGGCTCACACCCGCGGGTGCACTTGCCCGGGGATCACTCCCGGGCGCATCGATCCGCGTACACTGCGCGACTTTCCCGGCACATCAAGAACCCACAGGCAACGCACAGTTCACGCCAACACGGCCCCCCTTCACTCTTGACCTGCTCATGCCACACGCTCACGATGAGCGGCACACCCGCACCGGCAGCACGTCGCAGAGTTCGCTGAACCACCCCCGCTCCACTCCCCACTTCCGGAGATCCCGGAATCCCTGGAGACCACAGGAGACTTCATGCGACTTCGCACACGCGGTTCCGGCGTCCGCGGCGGCCCCCGCTACGCCGCCCTCGCCGCCGTTCTGGCACTCGCCCTCGCCGCCCCGCTCTCCGCGAACGCCGACAGCGCCCCGAAAGCGGCACCGAGCGCCGAGGACGTCCGCCAGTACGAGATCCACCAGCACACGACACCCGTGACCCGCACGGCCATCCAGCAGACCGGGGTGACCGTCGACGAGGCCGACGAGGAGACCGTCGTCGTCTCCGGACGCGCCGACCAGATCCGGAGACTGCGGCAACTCGGCTACGAGGTCTCCGCCTTGGGATCGGCCCCTGCACGGGCCGCGGAGGACGAGACCCGGCTCTACGACTTCCCCTCGGCCGACTCGCGCTACCACAACTACGCCGAGATGAACGCCGAGATCGACCAGCGCCTCGCCGCCTACCCGAACATCATGAGCAAGCGGGTCATCGGCACGTCGTACCAGGGCCGGAACATCGTCGCCATCAAGATCAGCGACAACGTGGCGACCGACGAGGCCGAGCCCGAGGTGCTGTTCACCCACCACCAGCACGCCCGCGAGCACCTCACGGTCGAGATGGCCCTGTACCTGCTGCGCGAACTCGGCGCGGGCTACGGGAGCGACTCACGGGTGACGAACATGGTGAACAACCGGGAGATCTGGATCGTCCCCGACCTCAACCCGGACGGCGGCGAGTACGACATCGCCTCCGGCTCCTACCGCTCCTGGCGCAAGAACCGCCAGCCCAACTCCGGTTCGTCGGCGGTCGGTACCGACCTCAACCGCAACTGGGCCTACCGCTGGGGCTGCTGCGGCGGCTCGTCCGGTTCGACCTCCTCCGAGACCTACCGGGGTCCGTCCGCCGAGTCGGCGCCCGAGGTCAAGGTGGTCGCGAACTTCGTGCGCAGCCGGGTCGTCGGCGGCGTGCAGCAGATCAAGACCAACATCGACTTCCACACGTACAGCGAACTGGTGCTGTGGCCCTACGGGTACACCTACTCCGACACGGCGACCGGGATGACCGCGGACGACAACGCCGTGTTCAAGGCGGTCGGGCAGAAGATGGCCGCGAGCAACGGCTACACGCCGGAGCAGGCGAGCGACCTGTACATCACCGACGGGTCGATCGACGACTACCTCTGGGGCACGCACAAGATCTTCTCGTACACCTTCGAGATGTACCCGTCGTCCAGCTCCGGCGGCGGCTTCTACCCGCCCGACGAGGTCATCGAGCGGGAGACCTCCCGCAACCGGGACGCGGTACTGCAACTCCTGGAGAACTCGGACTGCATGTACCGGTCCATCGGGAAGCAGGCGCAGTACTGCTAGGGGGTGGACCGGCTGTGACCGGTCGCGCCCACGCGGCGCGGCCGCACATCGGTGCGGTCCCGCGCCCCTAGTCGGATTCCGCCGGCTCCTCCTCGAAGTACTCGTCCATCACCGCGTCCAACTGCTCGTCCCACGTGGCGAAGTCGGACCGGGAGGCCGCCTCGATCTCGATCGGGTACCAGCGGCGGTCCGGGGTGTGGACCGTGACGGTGTACCGCTTGCCGAACCGGGGCGTCTCCGTCTCGACCGCGCCGATCTCGTCCCAGCGGAACTCGCAGGACTGGTCGTCGAGGGAGAGGCGGACGCCCCGGTGGTCGGCGACGATCCGCGCGCGGCGGTCGGAGGCCTCGAAGACGGGCCCGTCGGGAGTCGCCTCCTCGACGGGCTCTTCGGCAGACTCCTCGACGACCTCCTCCGAAGTCACCTCCGTGTCCTCCGGGACGGACTCCGCCTCGCCGGACGCGGGTGAGGTGAGCCCGGGGATGTAGGCCGGGTCGAATCCGGCGCCTTCCAGGGGCTGGCTGCTCGAACCTATGCGCTGCTCCACAGCGGGCAGTATGGTCGACGATCCTGTGCCCGGCACAGTCGGCCCCTACATCGTTATCGGACGCCTACACGAAGACGCTCAGCACGGCCGCCACCGCGAACCCGGCCACCGACAGCACCGTCTCCAGCACGGTCCACGTCTTCAACGTGTCGCGTTCGCTGATGCCGAAGTACTTGGCCACCATCCAGAAGCCGCCGTCGTTGACGTGCGAGGCGAAGATGGAGCCGGCCGAGATCGCCATGATGACGAGGGCGACGAAGGCCTGCGAGTGGTGGCCCTCCGAGAGGAGGGGGGCCACGATGCCCGCCGTCGTCACGATCGCGACCGTCGCCGAGCCCTGGGCGACCCGCAGGACCACCGAGATCAGGTACGACAGCACGAGCACCGGCAGGCCGACGTCGTTGAAGGTGTCCGAGAGCGCCTGGGCGACCCCGCTGGCCTTCAGGACCGCGCCGAAGACACCGCCCGCGCCGACCACCAGCAGGATGTTGCCGACCGGCTTGAGGGACGCCGTCGACACCGTCTCCAGCGACTTGCGGGACCAGCCGCGGCGGATGCCGAGCAGGTAGTACGCGAGGAGCAGGGCGATCGTCAGCGCCACGAAGGGGCTGCCGAAGAACTCGATGACCGAGCGGCCCGTGGAGGGGTCGAACGCGATCGAGGAGAAGGTGGCGGCGAGGATCAGGACCAGGGGCGTGCCGATGATGCCGAGGACCGTGCCGAGGGACACGGGGTCCTCCCGCGGCACGACTCCCTGCGCGCGCTGCTCCTCGATCACGGCCTGCTTGGCCTCCGCGGCCGCCTCCACCATGTCCTGCGGTACGGCGACGAAGATGCGCCGGCCGACCCACGCGGAGAACGCCCACGCGGCCAGCACCGCCGGGATGCCGCAGACGATGCCCATCAGGATGACCCAGCCGAGGTCCACGTGGAGCAGTCCGGCGGCCGCGACCGGGCCGGGGTGCGGCGGCAGGAAGGCGTGGGTCATCGACAGGCCCGCCAGCAGCGGCAGGCAGTAGAGCAGGATCGACTTGCCGCTGCGCTTGGCGGCCGCGTAGACGATCGGCGCGAGGACGAAGATGCCGACGTCGAAGAAGACCGGGATGCCGAAGATGAGGCCGGTGAGGCCCATCGCGAGGGGTGCCCGCTTCTCCCCGAAGAGGTTCAGCAGCCGGGACGCCAGCACCTCGGCGCCGCCGCTGACTTCGAGGATCGCCCCGAGCATGGTGCCGAGGCCGATGATGATGGCGACGTGGCCGAGGATGCCGCCCATCCCGGACTCGATGGTGGACACGGCGTCCGAGCGCTGGACCGTGCCGAAGAGTTCGGTGACGGAGAGCCCGGCGAGCAGGCCGACGGCTATGGAGACGCCCAGCAGGGCGACGAAGGGCTGGAGTCTGACTCTGATGATCAGGAAGAGCAGCAGGGCGATGCCGAGGGCGGCGACCGTGAGGAGGCCCGCGGTGCCGTCGATGAGGAGGAGCAGGCCACCGGTGTGCGGAGGTGTCTCGGTGGTCGCGGCGAGCGGTAGGGACATGGGGGTCCTCTGCGTAAGTCCATGGAGCTTTCGGGCAGGGGGGATCGCGGCACGGCACCACGGGAGGTGCCGTGCCGTGTGCGGCGTGCGGGAGTGGAGGGAGCGTCAGCCGAGGACGGCGAGCGCGTCGATCTCGATGAGCAGGCCCGCGGGCAGACCGACGTAGACCGTCGTGCGCGCGGCGGGAGGCTGGGTGAGGCCCTGCTCCTCGAAGTAGGTGTTGTAGATCGAGTTCATCTCGGCGAAGTGGTCCACGTCCGTCAGGTAGACGCGGATCATCATCACGTCGTCCCAGGTGGCGCCGCCCTCCTCCAGGATCGCCTTGACGTTGGCTAGGGTCTGGAGGGTCTGCTCGCGCAGGGTGGGTCCGGCGGGCGTGGGCGGCTTGCCCTCCTCGGCCGGCAGGAAGCCGACCTGGCCGGCGACCTGGAGGATGTTGCCCTTGCGCACCCCGTGGGAGAACTTCGCGGGCGGCGTGGTGTGGGTGCTCGGGGTGAGCGCGGTCTTGTCCGTCATACGGGGTCCTTGGGGTCCTTAGCTGTTGTTCTGCCGGAGTACTCGCCGCTGATGGCATCGGCCGTACGGCGGACCTGCGGGAGGAGGGCGAGGAGTTCCTCGGCGGTGACGACGACGTTGGGCGCGGACACCGACATCGCGGCGACGACCCTGCCGTCGGCGCCGCGGACGGGAGCCGCGACGCAGTTGATGGACTCCTCGTGGCCACCGAGGTCGGTGGCCCAGCCCTGTTCGCGCACCCGCTCCAACTCCTTGAGGAAAGCGGGGGCGTTGGGTGTCGAACGGGCCGTGTACAGGGGGTAGTCGAGCTTGTCCGCGAGGGCGCGGCGCTCGGCCTCGGGAAGGTCGGCGAGCAGCAGCTTCGCGACAGCGGCGACGGTGATGGCGACGGGCTTGCCGATCCGCGAGTACATCCGCACCGGGTACCGGCTCTCGACCTTGTCGATGTAGAGCACCTCGTCCTCCTCGTACACGGCGAGGTGGACGGTGTGACCGCACTGCTCGTTGAGCCGTACGAGGTGGGGGTGGGCGATCTCGCGGATGTCCAGGTTCTCCATCGCCTCCTGCGCCAGCGCGATGAGGCGGGCGCCGAGGCGGTAGCGCTGGTCGGACTGCCGGTAGACCATGCCGTGTTCGTGGAGCGTGCGGAGGAGTCGCAGCGCGGTGGACTTGTGGACGCCGAGGCGGTCGGCGACCTGCCCGAGGTCGGCGGGGCCCTCGGCGAGCAGCGGCAGGATGCTCAGTGCTCGGTCGACGGTCTGGCTCATGGGGTGCGTACCTCCTCCGGGGCCGGGTCGGCTTGCGTCCAGCCGGGGCCGAGTCGAAGTGTCCCCCACGTGTCGTCGCCGAGGGCGGCGAGGCGGTCGGCGTGTGCGCGGGCAGGGGGTGCCGCGAGGTCACCGGGGACGGTGAGGGCGGCGGCGGCCCAGAGGTGGCCGTGCCGCAGACGGTCCCTCACAGGGAGGTCGCGCAGGGTCGCGGAGAGGAACCCGGCGGCGAAGGCGTCACCGGCGCCGGTGGTGGCCACGACGTCGACGGTGAGGGCGGGAACGAAAACGCTCGACGTCGACGGGAACCCGTCCAGGGGGGCGGGGCCGCGTCGATGTGCGGCTCCGCCGCGGGGCGCGACCAGCCCCCGCTCAGCCGCACCCGAAACGAATGCCGTTGCCCCCCTGCCTCCTTCTTTCACCACCAGCACCGAAGGCTCCGGCAGCACCGCCCGAATCGCGGCGGGACCCCCTGTGACTCCCCACGCCTCCTCGGCCTCGTCCTCCCCCACGAACACGATGTCGGCCCCTCGGGCCAGTTCCAGCAGCACCCGCGGACCCTCCGCGTCGGGCCACAGCCCGGCCCGGTGGTTGACGTCGAAGGACACGAGCGGCCGATCCGCGCCGGGAGCCGTCAGCTCACGCACCAGCGACAGACACGTGTCCGACAAGGCGGCCGTGATCCCGGAGAGGTGCAGCACCCGCCCCGCCCGCGCCGCCGAAAGGTCCACGTTCTCGACGGACATCGCCGAGGCCGCCGATCCCGCCCGGTAGTACGCGACCTCGTGCCCATCCGTCCCCCGGTCCCCCGCCGTACGGAAGTACACCCCCGTGGGCCGCGAAGAGTCACGGCCGACCGCCGACACGTCGACCCCGTACCCCCCGATCGTCTCGACCAGGTGGTCCCCGAAGCCGTCCGCCCCGACCCGGCTGACCCACCGGACCGCGAATCCGGCGGCGGCCAGGCCACAGGCCACGTTCGACTCCGCCCCGCCGATGGCCCGGTCGAAGGACGGCACGTCGGCGAGCCGTCCGGGGCGACCGGGCAGGAACGTGACCATGGACTCGCCGAGCGCGACGACGTCCACGGCGTCGGGGGCATTCACGATGGTGCTGGCTCCTTCATTGACCCGGCGTTGGCGTGGATGTTAGACAGCAGTCAGCGATATACGCAATGAACGTTGCGCACACTGCAACGCACCCCTCAGGGAGGCCCCGTGTCCGGTACCGAAGCGCTCGCCCGCCTCGCGGAGGACCGCGTCGACCACCGCTTCAAGGGACTGCCCCCGGACGCGGACGGCCTGACCGTCGCCGAGCTGACCGCCCAGCGCCGCAACCTCTTCACCGACGGCTTCACGACCCCCGTGCTCGCGCTGTCCGCCGAGCGCCTGGAGCACAACCTGGCGCTCATGGAGGCGTACGCCGCCCGGCACGGCCTCGCCTTCGCCCCGCACGGCAAGACGACCATGGCCCCCCAGCTCTTCCAGCGGCAGATCGAGCGCGGCGCCTGGGGCATCACCCTGGCCGTCCCCCACCAGGTGCGGGTCGCCCTGGCGTACGGCGTCCAGCGGGTCTTCCTCGCCAACGAACTGGTGGACCCGGCGGCCCTGAGGTGGATCGCCGGCCGGCTCGCGGACGACGAGAACTTCCGCTTCGTCTGCTACGTCGACTCCGTGCGCGGGGTCGAGCTGATGGACGCGGCCCTGCGGGGCACCTCCCGCCCGCTGGACGTCGTCGTCGAGCTCGCCGCCGGCGAGGGCGCCCGGACCGGTGTCCGCACGGAGGCGGAGTGCGCGGCCGTCGCCGACGCGGTCGCGGCCACCGGGACGCTGCGGCTCGTCGGGGTCGCCGGTTACGAGGGCGAGGTCCCCGGCGCGGACCCGGAGCGCGTGCACGCCTGGCTGCGCCGGCTGGTGGCCCTGGCGGCCGACTTCGACAAGGCGGGACGGTTCGCGGCGGAAGGGCTCGACGAGATCGTGGTCAGCGCCGGCGGCAGCGCCTGGTTCGACGCGGTCGCCGACGTCTTCGCCGAGATCCCCGAACTCTCCCGCCCCGTCCTGAAGCTGCTCCGCTCCGGGGCCTACGTCTCGCACGACGACGGCCACTACCGCAAGGTGACCCCCTTCAACCGCATCCCCGAGGAGGGCGCCCTGGAGCCCGCGTTCCGGCTGTGGACGCAGATCGTCTCCCGCCCCTCCCCCGGCCAGGCCTTCGCCAACGCGGGCAAGCGGGACGCGGCCCACGACCTCGACCTCCCCTTCGCTCAGGTGGTCCGCCGGGACGGCACCGAGCGCCCGGCCACCGGCATCGAGGTGACCGCGCTCTCCGACCAGCACGCCTGGCTGGCCACCGCCCCCGACGCCGACCTGGAGGTCGGCGACTGGCTGGGCCTCGGCCTCTCGCACCCGTGCACGTCCTTCGACAAGTGGCAGCTCATCCCCGTGGCGGAGGCCGACGGCACGGTCGTCGAGTACATCCGCACGTTCTTCTGAGACACGAAGGAGTCCGGCGATGGAAGAGCTCGTCATCAGGGACGCGGACGTCGTCGACGGCAGCGGCGCCCCCTCGTACCGCGCCGACGTGGTGGTGGACCGCGGCCGGATCGTCTCGATCGTCAAGGAGGCGGCCGCGGCCGGCTGCCAGCGCCCGAAGGCGCGGCGGGAGCTGGACGCCGAGGGGCTCACCCTCTCCCCCGGCTTCATCGACATGCACGCCCACAGCGATCTCGCCCTGCTGCGCGACCCCGACCACAGCGCCAAGGCCGCGCAGGGCGTCACGCTGGAGGTCCTGGGCCAGGACGGGCTGTCGTACGCCCCGGTCGACGACCGCACGCTGGCGGAGGTCCGCCGTGCCATCACCGGGTGGAACGGCCACGGTGACGACATCGACTTCGACTGGCGGTCGGTGGGCGGGTACCTGGACCGCCTCGACCGCGGGATCGCCGTCAACGCGGCCTATCTGATCCCCCAGGGCACGGTCCGGGCGCTCGTCGTCGGCTGGGAGGACCGCGAGGCGACACCCGAAGAGCTGGACCGTATGCGCCAGTTGATCGCGGAAGGCATGGAACAGGGCGCGGTGGGGATGTCGTCCGGGCTGACCTACACCCCGGGCATGTACGCCAAGGACGCCGAACTCACCGAGCTGTGCCGGGTGGTGGCCCGGTACGGCGGCTACTACTGCCCGCACCACCGCTCGTACGGAGCGGGGGCCCTGGAGGCCTACGCGGAGATGGTCGCCCTGACCCGGGAGGCCGGCTGCTCCCTCCACCTCGCCCACGCCACCATGAACTTCGGCGTGAACGAGGGCCGGGCACCGGAACTGCTGAGCCTCCTGGACGAGGCCCTGGCGTCGGGCGCCGACATCAGCCTGGACACCTACCCCTACACCCCGGGGTGCACCACGCTCGTGGCGATGCTGCCCAGTTGGGCGAGCGAGGGCGGTCCCGAGGAGATCCTCAGGCGGCTCGCGGACGACGAGGTCTCGGAGCGCATCCGCCACCACCTCGAAGTGATCGGCTCGGACGGCTGCCACGGGGTGCCGATGGAGTGGGACACGATCGAGATCGCGGGAGTCACGGACCCCACGCTGTCCCACTACGTGGGCCGCCGTCTGGACAGCTGGGCGACCGCCCGTCACCTGCTCCTCACCGACCGGCTGGCCCCGTCGATCCTCCAGCACGTCGGCCACGAGGACAACGTCCGCACGATCATGCGGCACCGGGTCCACACCGGCGGCTCCGACGGCATCCTTCAGGGCGCCAAGCCGCACCCCCGGGCCTACGGCACCTTCCCGCAGTACCTCGGCACATACGTCAGGGAGCTGGGAGTGCTGTCCCTGGAGGAGTGCGTCGCCCACCTCACCTCGCGCCCGGCGTCCCGCCTCCGCCTGCCGGACCGGGGCCTGGTCAAGGAGGGCTACCGGGCCGACCTGGTCCTCTTCGACCCGCGGACGGTGGCCCCGGGCTCGACCTTCGAGAACCCCCGCCGACTGCCGACGGGCATCCCGCACGTCCTGGTGAACGGCCGCTTCGTGATCGAGGACGGACACAGAACGGACGCCTTGCCGGGCAGGGCGGTCCGTCGCAGTCCCATGCAACGGAACACCCGACTCCTTTAGGGGCGCGGGGAACTGCGCGACAGGCCACAACGGACCCGCACCCGCCGCACAACCCCTCGTGACACCCCCGTAGGCGTTACGGCTTGGGCAACGTGCACGCGCTCGCGTTCAGGTTCAGCTGATTGCCCGTGGTGAAGCAGGCGGGGATGTTGTAGATCTCCTGGGCGTAGTTGATGCCCTCGCGGACGGTGACGTTGCCGTTCGCGTCGACCTCGCACGGGTTGTTCTCCGTGCAGCGTTCACCGTCCTCGTTGCCGGTGTTGTTGACGGCGACGACCTTGCCGGTGGCCTGGTCGATGACGGGCGAGCCCGAGGTGCCGCCGATGGTCTGGCAGGCGGAGGTGTAGCGGACCGAGTCCTTCCAGGTCCAGGCACCCTCCTTCAGGCGGTACACGAACCCGTCGATGTTGCAGTTGTAGAGCCGCTTCCAGTAGCCGGAGGCCACCGTGATGGCGGTGCCGGCGGTGGGGTGCGTGTCCTGCACGGTGAGGGCGGAGATGCCGTACGAGTTCCTGATCGACGCGTACGTGCTGGTGAGCTGGTAGATCGACACGTCCGTGTCGGTCATCGTCCCGTAGGCGAGCTTGCTGGCGCGGAGCGTGGCGACCCGGGTGCCGGAGGAGTTGAGCAGCCCGAAGGACCGGCTGGACGCCTGGTTGGTGAGCACCTCGCCGGGCGCGGGGAAGCCGGTGGTGAGGCAGTGCCCGTTGCTGAGCACCAGCGCCGGGTCGGTGTCCTGGGAGTTGGGGAACCGGATGACCGAGCCGGAGCAGTTGCTGAGCGAGACGGTCCCGGCGAGGGTCACGGCCCGGAGCCGGGGTGACGGTGACGTGACCTGGGACAGGGCCGTGGTGGCGGAGGTGACGACGTCGTGGACCACGGAGACGGGGGTGTCCGTGTCGACGCTCTTGCCGACGCCGGACGCGGCGGGCTCGGCGGCGACCGCGGGTGCCGCGCCCATTCCGGCCAGGGCCAGGGCGCTGAGTGCGGCGACGAGAGGCTTTCTCATGTGGGGGTCCCCTCTTGCGACTTGGGCGGCCGGAAATCTTCCGGCCGCCCGTGAGTTTGTCATGGACATTGTGAAGAAGGGTGGTCGCTGGGGCAAGAAGTTGTGCCGAGCCCGCGCCTCTCGACGGGCGACACCTCCACAACCGGGAACGGCAGGCACACCCCGCCGCCTGCCACCGGGATCAACTTACCCAGCTGTACGACTAGTTGGGCCTCTTCACACTGCCCTGTCCGCGCCCCTTGCCGTCCTGGCCCGGGGCAAAAGGGGGAACTTACCGAGCCATACGGCTAGTTGGGCTTCTTCGCGCCGCCCTGTCCATGTCCCTTGCCGTCCGAGTTCCCCGGACCGTCGGCGGTGGCCGTGGGGGCATTCGCCGAAGGGGTGGCCGGGGCACCGGAAGACACCCGGGACGACGGAGTCCCGCTCGCCCGCGGGCCGTCGGACGCCTCCGCGGAGGCGCTCGCGCCGGACGTGCCGGTGCCTGTGCCGGTCGTCGGCCCACCGGAGGCCGTCGCACCCGGGGCCGCCGAGGAGCCGGAGGAGGCCGGGCCGGTGGCACCACCGGTCTCCGCGGCGGACGAGGTCACACCGCTCCCCGGCTCGTTGTCCGGCTCCGACGAGGAGCCCGACAGGGACAGCCCCGCGATCAGCGCCGCCGCCCCGACGGCACCGACGGCCACGACCACCCGGCGCGTGCGCCGGCCGCCCCCGCCGCGGGCGGCCCGTCGCCGGGCGGCCCGGCCGACGGAATCCGGCCCGCCCGGCCCCGGGTCACCGGTCTCCGCGGCGGCGGGCGCGACCTGGGGAAGCTCGGCCGTCGCGTCGTACGCGTTCTGCCAGCCGTGCGCCGCCGCGGGGTCCGGGTACTCCTCGTACGCCGGGGTCGCCGCGGGCTGCGGCTGGTAGACCTTCGGTGCCCCGGACTCGTATTCGACTGGCCTCGACATGGCGACGGATTCTAGGGACGGATGAGGCGGCTGGGACAGCTACCGGCGATAACAGCACAAACCGCCGCGTCTCACGTGGCGGAAAACACGACCCCGTGAGCGTTACCGGGCCGTAAGCTCCAGGCATGCAGGTGATCCAGTCGACCAAGCTCGCCAATGTCTGTTACGAGATCCGGGGCCCGGTTCTCGAGGAGGCGATGCGCCTGGAGGCGGCCGGGCACCGCATCCTCAAGCTGAACACGGGCAACCCCGCCGCCTTCGGGTTCGAGGCACCGCCCGAGATCCTGGAGGACGTCCTCCGCAACGTCTCGACGGCCCACGGCTACGGCGACGCCAAGGGGCTGCTCGCCGCGCGCCGGGCCGTCGTCATGCACAACCAGACCATCGGCATCGAGACCGACGTCGAGCACGTCTTCATCGGCAACGGCGTCTCCGAGCTGATCGTGATGGCGATGCAGGGCCTCCTCGACGACGGCGACGAGGTCCTCGTACCGGCCCCCGACTACCCGCTGTGGACGGCCGCCGTGTCGCTGTCCGGCGGCACGGCGGTGCACTACCGCTGCGACGAGCAGTCGGACTGGATGCCCGACCTCGCCGACGTGGAGCGGAAGGTCACCGACCGCACCAAGGCGATCGTCATCATCAACCCCAACAACCCCACGGGCGCGGTCTACGACGAGACCATGCTCAAGGGACTGACCGACATCGCCCGCCGGCACAACCTGCTGGTCTGCTCGGACGAGATCTACGACAAGATCCTCTACGACGGTGCCACGCACACCCCGACCGCCGCGATCGCCCCCGACCTGCTGACCCTCACCTTCAACGGCATGTCCAAGGCGTACCGGGTGGCGGGCTACCGGGTGGGCTGGATGTCGATCTCCGGCCCGCGCGCGCACGCCGACTCCTACATCGAGGGCCTGACCGTCCTCGCCAACATGCGGCTGTGCGCCAACATGCCGGGCCAGCACGGGGTGGTCGCCGCGCTCAGCGGACGGCAGTCGATCAACGACCTCGTCCTGCCGGGCGGGCGGCTCGTCGAACAGCGGGATGTGGCGTACGAGCTGCTGACGCAGATCCCCGGCGTGAGCTGTGTGAAGCCGAAGGGGGCGCTGTATCTCTTCCCCCGGCTCGACCCCAAGGTCTTCAAGATCAGGGACGACCGGCGGATGGTCCTGGACCTGCTGCGCCAGGAGAAGATCATGGTCGTCCAGGGTTCCGGCTTCAACTGGCCCGAACCCGATCACTTCCGGGTGGTCACCCTGCCCACCGTCGGCGACCTGCGGGACGCGGTGGGGCGGATCGGGAACTTCCTGGACGGGTACGGCCAGCCGTAAACCTCGTCGGCACCGATCTTTTTGCTTCGCTCAACTTTAGACGAAATCTAAGCTAGGATGGTTTCCTGACTGCACAGGAGGCCATCCCATGTACGAACCGATCCGCACCAAGTCGGTCCACTCCACGATGGCCGACGCCCCCACCGACTTCCCCCACCGCTCCCGCGAGGAGGAGCTGGACATCCAGCTCGCGGGCCATCTCGCCGCCCTGCTCGCCGTCACGGACGAGCTGCGCGCGCTGGCACCGTCCGCCGACCTCGACACCGCGGCCGAGCGGCTCGCCGCACAGGTGGCCCGGCTGCGGGGCGGCGGCGCGCCGGTGCGCGCACCGCTGGCCCCGGTCACCTCGGAACCGCACCTCACCGACCTGCACCGCCGCGCCCACGCGGTGGCCGGCCGCGCGCTGCTCGTGGCGGCGTCCCGGGCGGACACGGCGGCGGCGATCCTGGCGGCGGAGCGGATGGACGCGCACAGCGCCGCCCTGGCTGTGGCCGACCCTCGCGAACTCGCCGCGCACTGAGCCGTACGGCTCCCCTGATCGGCCCCGGTCCGCGCGCATCCGCAGCGACGTGCGGACCGGGTGCCATGCACTGCGTTGGCTTGAACCGGGGCGCCTTGTCGCCGTAGGGGGTCGTGTCGCCGGGCGGGTGCGGGTGCCATGCACTGCTTTCTCTTGAACCGGGGCGCCTTGTCGCCGTAGGGGTTCTTGTCGCCGGGCGGCTGCGGGTGTCCTGTGGCTGGTCGCGCAGTTCCCCGCGCCCCTGAAGGGGCGCTTTCCCGGCCCGTCTACAGCGCGGGCGCGCTGATCGCCCCGCGCCCGGAGGGTGGCGAGGGCCCGTCCTTGTCCGGATTCCCGTCGGGGCGGACGGGACGGGTGAGGACGGGCCCACAGCCGCACACCCCATTGTGGGCGGCCTCGCCGTACTGAAACCGCGGCCGGCCGTGACGATACTGCTGGTCAGGGCACGATCGGAGCCGGCCGCGGCGTCTTGGGGGGACGTCAGCCCAGGCGCTGCACCAGCGCCCGGTACTCGTCCCACAGCTCCTTCGGGGTGTGGTCGCCGAAGGTGTTGAGGTGCTCGGGGATCAGGGACGCCTCCTCCCGCCACACCTCCTTGTCGACCGTGAGCAGGAACTCCAGGTCGGAGTCGGCCAGTTCGAGACCCTTGGTGTCGAGGGCGTCCTTGGTCGGCAGGATGCCGATCGGCGTCTCGACGCCCTCGGCCCTGCCTTCGAGGCGCTCCACGATCCACTTCAGGACACGGCTGTTCTCGCCGAACCCGGGCCAGACGAACTTGCCCTCGTCGTTCTTGCGGAACCAGTTGACGTAGTAGATCTTCGGCAGCTTGGACTGGTCCTTGTCCTTGGCCACGTCGACCCAGTGCCCCATGTAGTCGCCCATGTTGTAGCCGCAGAACGGCAGCATGGCGAAGGGGTCGCGGCGCAGCTCGCCGACCTTGCCCTCGGCGGCGGCGGTCTTCTCGGAGGCCACGTTGGCGCCGAGGAAGACGCCGTGGTTCCAGTCGAAGGACTCCGTCACCAGCGGCACCGCGGAGGCGCGCCGGCCGCCGAAGAGGATCGCCGAGATCGGCACGCCCTTGGGGTCCTCCCACTCGGGCGCGATGATCGGGCACTGCGCGGCGGGGACGGTGAAGCGGGCGTTGGGGTGGGCGGCGGGGACACCGGACTCGGGCGTCCAGTCGTTGCCCTTCCAGTCGGTGAGGTGGGCCGGGGTCTCCTCCGTCATGCCCTCCCACCAGATGTCGTTGTCGTCGGTGAGGGCGACGTTGGTGAAGACGGAGTTGCCCCACAGCGTCTTCATCGCGTTGGCGTTGGTGTGCTCACCGGTGCCGGGGGCGACGCCGAAGAAGCCGGCCTCGGGGTTGATCGCGTACAGGCGGCCGTCCTCGCCGAACCGCATCCAGGCGATGTCGTCGCCGATGGTCTCCACGGTCCAGCCGGAGATCGTGGGCTCCAGCATGGCGAGGTTGGTCTTGCCGCACGCGGACGGGAAGGCGGCGGCGACGTACTTGGACTCGCCCTGCGGCGGGGTGAGCTTGAGGATGAGCATGTGCTCGGCGAGCCAGCCCTCGTCGCGGGCCATCACCGACGCGATGCGCAGGGCGTAGCACTTCTTGCCGAGCAGGGCGTTGCCGCCGTAGCCGGAGCCGTAGGACCAGATCTCGCGGGACTCCGGGAAGTGCGAGATGTACTTGGTGGAGTTGCACGGCCAGGGCACGTCCTCCTGGCCCTCCTCCAGGGGAGCGCCGAGGGTGTGGACGGCCTTGACGAAGAAGCCGTCGGCGCCGAGCTCGTCGAGGACGGGCTGTCCCATGCGGGTCATGGTGCGCATGGAGACCGCGACGTAGGCGGAGTCGGTGATCTCGACGCCGATCGCGGAGAGGTCCGAGCCGAGCGGGCCCATGCAGAAGGGGACGACGTACATCGTCCGGCCCTTCATCGAACCGCGGAAGATGCCCTTCTCCCCGGTGAAGACGTCCCGCATCTCCGCCGGTGCCTTCCAGTGGTTCGTCGGCCCCGCGTCCTCCTCCTTCTCCGAGCAGATGAAGGTGCGGTCCTCGACGCGCGCGACGTCGGTCGGGTCGGAGGCCGCGTAGTAGGAGTTGGGCCGCTTGATGGGGTCGAGCTTCTTGAAGGTGCCCTTCGCGACGAGCTCCTCGCACAGGCGCTCGTACTCCGCTTCGGATCCGTCACACCAGACCACGCTGTCCGGCTGGGTCAGTTCGGCGATCTCGTTCACCCACGAGATCAGTTCCTTGTGCTGGGTGGGGATGACGGGGGGAGCCGCGATGTCGCGCGCCACGATTGCTCCTAGATGAGGGATTTTTTGTTTGGAGGCCCCGTGGGGGCTGCGACCCGGATGCATCTCGCACCTTTTCGGTGGTGACCTTGGCGCTCATCCGGTGCCGACCGCACTCATTTGATCATCCGACTGGAGCGCCCATCTGTCCAGAGGGCATCACAGGTGAGCGGAGTGAGGATCGCCACGCTTTCGGTGTGCACAGCGCGTTTATTTGCGTGCACGTAGCGTTCAGAAGACCGTTTCTTTACTGGTCAACTCCCATGAGAGGATGGCCACTCCCAGCCGCCCCGGCGCCGTACTCATGCGTAACTTACGGCCCCGTAGGTACGATGCCGGGCATGACGCCGCCCGCCCACGACGCCGAAGCACCGTCCCTGCCGCACCAGATCAAGCAGCACGCCCACGATTTGGCCGAGCCCATCAAGCCGAAGCTGCGCGGCTGGCTCCACCTCGGCACGTTCCCCGCCGCGCTGATCGCGGGGCTGGTGCTCACCGCTCTCGCCGACTCCACCAGAGGCCGGATCGCCTGCGGGATCTTCGCCCTGACCGCCTGCCTGCTGTTCGGCGTCAGCGCGCTGTACCACCGGGGCACCTGGAGCCCTCGCATGGACGGCGTCCTGCGCCGACTGGACCACGCCAACATCTTCCTGATCATCGCGGGCACCTACACACCGCTGACCATCCTGCTGCTGCCGGGCAGCAAGGGGCGGTGGCTGCTGTGGGGGATCTGGGGGGCTGCCCTCGCCGGCATCCTCTTCCGGGTCTTCTGGGTCGGCGCCCCGCGCTGGCTCTACACGCCCTGCTACATCGCGATGGGCTGGGCCGCCGTGTTCTTCCTGCCCGACTTCATGCGCGCCGGCGGGGTCGCGGTCCTGGTCCTGGTCGTCGTCGGCGGCCTGCTCTACAGCGCGGGCGGTGTGATCTACGGCATCAAGCGACCGAACCCGTCACCACGCTATTTCGGCTTCCACGAGGTCTTCCACTCCCTCACCGTGGCCGCCTTCGCCGTCCACTACGTGGGCATCTCCCTGGTGGCCTACCAGCACCCCTGACCCGCTCCGCACCCCCAAGGGCCACGGCTCCCCCGCCGTGGCCCTTTTTGCATGCCGGATTCGATTGACAGTACCTAGCTTTTGAGAGTTACTCTCAATTCATGGAAACCATCACTCCGGACCCCCGTCGCTGGTGGGCCCTGGCCGCCCTCGTCGCGAGCATGCTGACGCTCGGCTTCGACCTGACGATCCTCAACGTGGCGCTGCCGACCATGGCCGCCGACCTCGACGCCGGAACCGGCGCACAGCAGTGGATGGCGGACGCCTACGTCGTCGTCTTCGCGGCCCTGATGCTCCCGGCCGGCCTGCTCGGCGACCGGTTCGGACGGCGCCGCATGCTGATCGCCGGACTCGCCGTCTTCCTCGCCGGATCACTGATCGGCGCCCTGGCCGGCGACGTGAACGCCGTGATCGCCGCCCGCGCGGTGATGGGCGTCGGCGGCGCCCTCGTCACCCCGCTCGCGCTCTCCGTACTGCCCACGCTCTTCGCACCCGACGAGCGCACCAAGGCCGTCGGCATCGTCTCCGCCGCCTCCGCGCTCGGCCTGCCGCTGGGCCCGATCATCGGCGGCTGGCTGCTCAACCACTTCTGGTGGGGCTCGGTCTTCCTGGTCAACGTCCCGATGGCCGCCATCGGCATCGCCGCCTGCGTCTTCCTGCTCCCCGAGACCCGCGACCCGTCCTCCCCCAAGGTCGAAGCCCTCTCCACCGCGCTCACCGTCACCGGCCTCGGCACCCTCGTCTACGCGATCATCGAGGCCCCCACCCGCGGCTGGGGCGACCCCCTGGTGCTCGGGATGCTCGCGGCGGCCGTCGCCCTCATCGCCGCCCTGGTCCTGCGCGAACGCCGGGTCCAGCGCCCCATGCTCGACATGACCCTGCTCACCCACCGCGGCTTCCTCTTCAACACGATCGCCGCGACCCTGGTCAACTTCATCCTGACCGGCCTGCTGTTCGTCCTGCCGCCCTTCCTCCAGGCCGTCCTCGGTCACGACGCCCTCGGCACCGGCGTCCGCCTGCTGCCCATGATGGGCGGACTCCTGGTCGCCTCCCGCCTCGCCCCCAAGGTCGTGGCCCGCTTCGGCGCCCGCGCCACGGTCAGCGCCGGACTGGTGGTCCTGGCCTTCGCCGGCCTCCTCGGCAGCCGTACGACCGTGGACTCCGGCTACGGATTCGTCGCCCTGTGGCTCTCCCTCACCGGCTTCGGCTTCGGCCTCTCCCTCATCCCCGCCATGAACGGCGGCCTGAGCGCCCTGCCCCGCGACCGCGCCGGCAGCGGCTCCGGACTCCTGATGACCATGCGCCAGGTCGGCGGCGCGATCGGCATCGCCCTCCTCGGCAGCCTGCTCGCCGGCGCCTTCCGGGACCGCCTCGACGTCACCGGACTGCCCGCGCAGGCCGCCGACACCGCAGGGGAGTCCGTGGTCGCCGCACACCTGGTCGCCCAGCGCACCGGCTCCGCCGACCTGCTGGCCTCCGCGAACGACGCGTACGTCCACGGCATGGGCGTCGTCCTGCTCGTCTGCGGCATCGCCGCCCTCGTCGCCGCACTCCTCGCGGCCGCCTTCCTGCCCGCCGCACCCCACCCGGCCGAGAGCACCACGGACCCGGACATGGCTGCCGAGGAGTCCCATGCCTGAGAATGGCACCCATGACGCCCGTACACTCCTCTCCCCCCGCTGACGTCTCCCAGCTGGGACTTCGCGAACGGAAGAAGATCAAGACCCGGACGGCGATCCGCGACGCGACCTACGCGCTGATCGACGAACAGGGCTACGAGGCCACCACGGTCGAGCAGATCGCCGAGCGCGCCGAGGTGTCGCCGTCCACGGTCTTCCGCTACTTCCCCACCAAGGAGGACATCGTCCTCACGGACGAGTACGACCCCGTCATGCTGGAAGAGCTCCGCTCCCGGCCCCTGGACGAGCCGTGGATGGAGTCCGTGCGGCACATCCTGCACCGCGCCCTCGCCGTCTCCGCCGTGGACCACGAGGTCACCCGGCTGCGGGCCCACCTGATGATCCAGGTGCCCGCCGTGCGCGCCCGCATGATGGAGAGCATGTCCGTCACCGGCCGGCTCCTCGCCGGCGCCATCGCGGAACGCACCGGACGGGACACCGACGACCTGGAGGTACGGGTCCAGACGATGTCCCTCATCGGCGGCCTCACCGAGGTCTACCAGTACTGGGCGGAGCACGGCATGCAGGACGACCTGCACGGCCTCACCGACCGCGCCCTGCACGTCCTGGAACACGGGCTCCCCGCGAAAAAGCCCTGAGACCACCGCCCGCCCGCATGCCATCCTGACCCGGTGAGCGCACCCGAGATCCACGTCGACATCGCCCCCGAGCTGGCCCTGTTCGTCCCGCACGCACGCCGCGGCGGCGCCACCCCGGTCACCACCGACGGCACCTCCTCCCTCGGCCACGTCGTGGAGTCCCTCGGCGTCCCGCTCACCGAGGTCGGCACCCTGCGCGTCGACGGCCGCGAGGTGCCCAGGTCGTACGTCCCCGCCGCGGGCGACACCGTGCACGTCCTGCCGGTCGCCCGCCCCCAGCACGTCCCCGGCGCCCCGCTCCGCTTCCTCCTCGACGTCCACCTCGGCACCTTGGCCCGCCGGCTGCGCCTGCTCGGCGTGGACACGGCCTACGAGTCGACCGACATCGGCGACCCGGCCCTCGCCACCCGCTCCGCCACCGAGAAACGGGTCCTGCTCAGCCGCGACCGCGGCCTGCTGCGCCGACGGGAACTCTGGGCGGGCGCGTTCGTGTACAGCACCGACCCGGAAGCCCAGCTCCGCGACACCCTCGACCGCTTCCGCCCCCGCTTGCAGCCGTGGTCCCGTTGCACGGCCTGCAACGGCCTGCTGAAGGAAGCCACCGAGGAGGAGGTGGCGGACCGGCTGGAGGGCGGCACGGAGCGGTCGTACGACGTCTTCGCGCAGTGCCAGGAATGCGGCCGGGCGTACTGGAAGGGCGCCCACCACGAGAAGCTGGAGGCGATCGTGGCGAACGCCTTGGCCCAGTCCGCACCCTTCGGACGCGCGGGGAACCGCCCGCCCGGCCACGACGGCACGGCAGACGCCTAACCGCCCAGCGCCACCCGCAACGCGTCCGCGTCGGTCGTCGGCGCGTCACACGTGAAGTGCCGGCAGACGTACGCGGTGGCTTCCCCGTTGACGAGGACCCGGTCGGCAAGCAGCGGGAGACCGCTGTCCGGAGGCCCCACGGCGACCACGGCACCCGGCGCGGTCCCCAGAAGTGCCGTACGGTGCAGGGCCTTCGTCGCCGGGTCGGTCAGGGAAGGCCCCGCCACCGCGACCTCCCTCGGCCCGTCGAGCCGCGCCTCCGCCACCGCCAGACCCCACCCGACGAACCGCGGCACCCGCGGCCCGAGCGCCTTCACCACCCCGAGCGCCTTCTCCGCCGCCTCCCGATGCGGCTCCGACCCGGTCTGCGCGGCGTACGACAACAACGCCCCCGCCGCCGCCGTCCACCCCGACGGCACCGCGTTGTCCGTCGGGTCCTGCGGCCGCCGGATCAGCCGCTCGGCATCGGCAGCGGTGTCGAACAGCGCCCCTTCCGGCCCCGTGAACCGCGTCAGCACATGGTCGAGCAGGAACCCGGCGAAATCGAGCCAGACCCCCTCCCCCGTCACGGACGCCAGCGCGAGGAACCCCTCGGCCACATCGGCGTAGTCCTCCAGCACCCCGGCGTTCGCACCCACCTGCCCGTCCCTGCTGGTACGGGACAGCCGGGCCTGCTCGTCCAGATGCAGCCGTACGAGAAGGTCGGCCGCCCCCAGCGCGGCGTCCACCAGGTCCGGACGCTCGAAGTACGCCCCCGTCTCGGCGAGCGCCGCGATCGCGAGGCCGTTCCACGCGGCGACCACCTTGTCGTCCCGGCCGGGCGCGGGCCGCTCCGCCCGAGCGTCGAACAGCCGCCGCCTGACCGACTCGACCTTCTCCGCGTCGAACACCGTGTCCTGCTGCGGCAGTTGCAGCACCGACTGCCCGTGCTCGAAGGTCCCCTCCTCGGTGACCCCGAAGTACCGCGCCGCGAGCTCGGCGTCCTGCTCCCCGAGCACCTCACGCAACTGCTCCGGCGTCCACACGTAGTACGCGCCCTCGACGTGCCTGCCGGTCCCGTCGTCGCTGTCGGCGTCCAGCGCGGAGGCGAACCCGCCCTCGGCGGTGCGCAGTTCACGCACCATGAAGTCGGCGGTGTCGAGCGCGACCCGCCGAGCCAGCTCGGAACCCGTGGCCCGCCACAGGTGGGCGTAGACCCGGCACAGCAGCGCGTTGTCGTAGAGCATCTTCTCGAAGTGCGGCACGGTCCAGTCCCGGTCCACGGAGTAGCGGGCGAAGCCGCCGCCGAGCTGGTCGTGGATACCGCCGCGGGCCATGCGCTCGCAGGTGTCCCGCGCCATCTGGAGAGCACCCTCGGCACCCGTGCGGGCGTGGTGCCGCAGCAGGAACTCCACCACCATGGACGGCGGGAACTTCGGCGCCCCGCCGAACCCGCCGCGCTGCGCGTCGTACTCCCGCGTCAGCCCGAGCAGGGCCGCGGCCAGCTGCTCCTCACCGGGGGCCTGCGAGTCCCCGTAGGAGATCTCCCGTCCGGCCAGGTCCCGCACGATCTTCCCGGCGACCTCGGCGACCTCGTCCCGCCGATCGCTCCAGGCGGCCCGCACCCCCTCCAGCACCTGCCGGAAGGACGGCATGCCCTGACGGGGCGAGGGCGGGAAGTAGGTCCCGAAGTAGAAGGGCTCGGCCTCCGGCGTCAGAAACACGGTCATGGGCCAACCACCCTGCCCGGTGGCGGCCTGCACGGCCTCCATGTAGACGGCGTCGACGTCGGGGCGTTCCTCGCGGTCGACCTTGACGCTCACGAAGTGCTCGTTGAGGAAGTCCGCGGTCGCCCGGTCCTCGAACGACTCGTGGGCCATGACATGACACCAGTGGCAGCTCGAATACCCGACGCTCAGCAGGACGGGTTTGTTCGTCTTCCGCGCCTCCTCGAAGGCCTCGGCCGACCAGGGCCACCAGTCGACCGGGTTGTCCGCGTGCTGGAGGAGGTAGGGGGACGTCTCGTGGGCCAGTCGGTTCGGCATGGGGTCCATCCTGCCGCAGTACCCCTCGGGTGGGACGTCAGACGTGCCCCGGCCGGTGACGTGGGCGAGGACGGTGCCGCGAGGGGAGCGAGGACGGTGCCGCGCCCTTCCCGACGAGGCCGGGAGCGTTCGCCCTCTCGCCCCGATGCCCCGTCCGCAGCACACTTGACCAAGAAAGCCGTTGCCGCCGGAGGGGGACGTGACATGCGGGACAGCCATCGGGCGGAAGCCGAACGGCTGTTGGGGCGGGCCGTGGAGGAGGAGGTGCGGCGGTCGGGCGGGCGGGTCGACGGGACCGTACTGCTCGCGCGGGCCCGTGGATCACTGGACGCGATGGCGCTGACGGCCGCCGAGGAGTACGAGGCCTACACGCGCGCGCTGGACGAGGCGCAGGCCGGGCAGCTCACGTTCGGGCAGCGGTACGCGAAGGAGGCGTCCGGGACACCCCTGCTGGTGGCCGCGGTCGCCGCCCTGGCCGCCGCCGTCGCCGACCTGGCGCTCGGCACCGGCACGGGCACCGCGCTGGGTGCGGGCCTGGCCGTGGGGGTCGCGGGGGCCGCGGCGACCGTCGTGAAGGTGGCGGGCTCGCATCTGCCGGCCGCGCATCACCGGGCGGGTGCCATGGGTCAGCCCGGCGGCCCGGAGCAGCTCCGGCTCCAGTGGCTGACGGCTCTGGAGGTACGGGGGATCAGGCCCTTCCTCGACCAGCAGCGGGTGCTGAGCGCCTCGACCGGCCCGAAGAAGGGGGGTCCGCGGCTGCGGGGCACGGACAAGAGCGCGGCGGCCCGCGGCAGAAGTGTGCTGGAGCAGTCGTTCAAGCAACTTCCGGAGCAGATAGGCGAGTTCGCGGACCGGCGGGTGGAGATGGGTCGCATCCGGCAGTGGGTGCAGGCCGCGCGCGCGACCACCGAGACCCGACCCACCGTGGTCGTCCTGCACGGGCCGCCGGGCAGCGGCCGTACCGCACTGGCCGTACGGGCTGCGCACGACCTCAGGGACTACTTCCGCGGCGCCTGTGTCGTGGACCTGCGGGGCGACAACCCGGAGGAGTCCCCGCTCTCCACCCGGGACGCGCTGCTGCATCTGCTGAACCGCCTCGGCGCGCCTCGCGAGCAGCTCCTGTTCCGTGAGCGTTCCTCTCCCGACCAGCAGGTCAAGCGGCTGAGCGAGCTGTACCACCAGCATCTGACCGGTCTGCCGGTGACGATCGTGCTGGACGACGCCTCGGACCCCGAGCAGGTCCGCACCCTGGTCCCGGAGCGTTCCGACAGTCTGATCCTGGTCACCGCGCGCGAGCCGCTCGGCCTGCCGTCGGACCTCGCCGCCCATGTGCACGAGCTTCCGGTCCAGGCCCTGGACGCGGCGGGCGCCGAGGAGCTGCTGGACGCGGCCGCGCAGTCCGCCACCGGCCCCTACGACGCCCAGTCCGCCGACCGGATCAGGGAGCTGTGCGGCGGTCTGCCGCTGGCGCTGCGCATCGCGGGCTCGGCGCTGGGCCCGCGCTCCCCGCGACAGCTCGCCGCGGATCTGGGCGCGTACGGTCCGGTCGGGCCCGTGGAGCGCGCCCTGTGGCTGCGCTACACCGACCAGTCGGAGCCGGCCCGCCGGCTGCTGCGCCGGCTCGCGCTGGCCGGGCGGGCCTCGCTGGGCGCCGCCGCGGCCGCCGCGCTGCTGGGCACCGACGAGACGGAGGCGGTCCGGCATCTGACGGCGCTGGCCCGCGCGGGTCTGATCGACCACGTCCGCGGCAGCCGTTACCGCGTCCACGACGTGGTGCGCGCCTTCGCGCAGGCCAGGCTGGCGGACGAGGAGGAGCCGGCCGAGCGCACGGCCGCGCAGGAACGCCTCATCGTCAACTACGCCGACCTCGCCGACTCGGTGCTGCGCCTGGTGGACGGCAACATGTCGACCCGCTCGGACCGTTTCAGCCCGCACGGTTTCACCTCCCTGGACGAGGCGCTGCGCTGGCTGGACGACGAGTCGAGCTTCATCACGGCGGCGCTGCGGCACGCGGACGGCGTCAACCAGGGGGCGGTCCTCAATCTCCTGGGCGCGTTGTGCGACTACTGCCTGCTGCGCGGCGACCTGTACCGCCTGGGCGAGATCAGCGAGTTGGCGCAGGCGGTGGACCAGGGGCTGCTGGTGCGTTCGGTGCAGTGGCGCACCGGTATCGCCGCGCGCCAGCTCGGCGAGCTGGACAAGGCGCGCACGACGCTGACCTCGGTGGTCGACCTGTACCTGGAGGCGCATCACGACGCGGGCGCCGCGCGCGCCCTGTGCTCCCTCGGCATCACCCTGCACCACCAGGGTCAGCTGGCGGAGGCGGCGGCGAAGCTCCAGGAGGCGCTGGCCCTCCAGTCGCCGCCCGAGCTGGACACGGACCGCGCCTGGACCATGCACGCGCTGGCGGCCGTCGAGCGCGACCGGGGCCGGGTGGCCGAGTCCCTGGACCTGCTCACCCGCTCCCTGGTCCTGCACCGCGCCGGCGAGTCGGTGCACGGCGAGGCGTGGGCCCACTTCCAGCTCGGTCAGCTCGTCCTGCGCATGGGGGACGTGCCGCGTGCGGAGTCGGAGCTCAGGACGGCCCTCGACCTGTACGGCCGCACCCGCGACGCCCGTGGTGAGGCGTGGGCGCTGACGCAGCTCGCGCGGGCCCGTCTGGTGGCCGGGGACCCGTCGGCCGCGGTGGACGGTCTGCGGCAGGCGGCTTCCCGGCACCGCGACAACGAGGACGCGCGCGGGGAGGCGTGGACGGTGTACTACCTGGGCCAGGCGTTGGAGGAGACGGGCAACCTGGACCTCGCGGTCCGTGAACTGGAGCGCTCCCGCACGATGTTCTCCCGCATGCGGGACGTCTACGGCCTGGCCTGCGCCCGGCACCACTCGGCCCGTGTCACGCGCGACCAACGGGCCGCGCAGACCGGTTCGTTGCGCAACTCCGGCTTCGCCCGCCAGCTCCTGGTCGACGCCCGCGCCGACTTCCAGCGCATCGGCGTCGCCCACGGCGAGGCGTGGACCTGCCTGGAACTGGCGGTGGTGGACGCGGGCAACGGCCGTACCCCGCAGGCCCTCGCCCTGTGCGACGAGGCGGCGGCCCTGTTCGTCTCCTACGGCGACCGGCGGGGCGAGGACTGGGCCCGCTTCCTGCGCTGCACCCTGCTGCCGTACGCGGCACCGGGCGGCGTGGAGGTCGGCGCGGCGGTCGCCCAGGAGGAACTGGCGGAACTGTCCCGCCGCGAGCACGACACACGGGACGAGAAGCTGGACGACTACGTGGGCGCGTACGCGCTGCTCCTGGAACGCGGCGTGAACCTGGACACCGGCTGGCAGGCCTGGCGCCTGGGCATGGTCCCGAACCGACACGCACGCGAGGTGATGGGCGTGGGGGTGGCTCCGGCACGGGGGTGACAGCAGCACGTCCCGCGTGGCCGGCGGGGGGCCACCGGCTCGGTCCGGGACACGGTCCCTGCCTTCTGCTGCACTGGGCGTCACAGGCCGGGGCCGAGGGTCACGGTGTCCGGTCCACCAGGCGGGAGCGGGAACGGGGACTCAGGCGCGCGCTGCGGGCACAGGCCGGGGCGAGGGCCCCTGCGGCTCCGACCTACGAGAGCCTGGGGGCCGGGCTCCGTGCCGTCCCCTTGCGAGGGCTGCGGGTACCGACCGGAGGGGCCGGCCACCCAATCCCGGTGCTGCCGTCACCAAACGGCGGCGTCGGCCTCACACGGCTGGGGCACGCCGTACCTCCGACGGCCGGGACATCCCCGCGGCCACCGCCCCCCCCCCGGGGCGTCCTCCGCACAGCCGTCACCGGACGGGCACGGCCGACGACGGGAGGGTCGCCCCTCCCGTCATCGCCGGGTCGTTCAGCCCTTGGCCGGGGAGGTCTTGCCGGACGGGCCGTCGGCGGTTTCCTTGCCGGGGGCCTCGTCCGGGGACTCCTTGAAGTCGACCTTGCCCATGTGCTTGCTCATCGACTTCATCAGGGCCCACACCGCCAGGGCCATCGCCGCGAAGACGATGAAGCCGAGGACGCCGGGGGTGACCTTGTCCTCGTCGACCTCCTTGGCGAAGGTCACGAGGTGCGTCATTGCCAGGCTTGCGCTTGCGCTCATGTCAGGCATTGTCGCGGATGCCCGCAAAGAGGTCGTCCTCGGGGAGGGAGGTATCGACGAGGGACTTCGCGAGCTCGTACTCCTCCGTGGGCCAGACCTCCTTCTGGAGCTCCAGCGGCACCCGGAACCAGCCGCCGTCGGGGTCGATCTGGGTGGCGTGCGCGATCAGGGCCTTGTCGCGGATCTCGTAGAACTCCGCGCACGGGATGTGGGTGGTCAGCGTGCGGTCGCGCATCGGCGACTCGTCCCACCGCTTGAGCCAGTCCCCGTACGGCGACTCCATGCCGCGTTCGATCAGCGCGTTGTGCAGCGCCTCGGTGCGGGGGCGGTTGAAGCCCTGGTTGTAGTAGAGCTTCTGCGGCTGGTAGGCCGGGCCGTACTCGGCCTCGGGGTACTTCTCGGTGTCCGCCGCGCCCTCGAACGCCACCATCGAGATCTTGTGGGTCATGATGTGGTCGGGGTGCGGGTAGCCGCCGTTCTCGTCGTAGGTGGTGATCACCTGGGGACGGAAGGAGCGGATCTGCTTCACCAGCGCGCCGGCCGCCTTGTCGACGTCCTCCAGGGCGAAGCAGCCCTCGGGCAGCGGCGGCAGCGGGTCGCCCTCGGGCAGGCCGGAGTCGACGAAGCCGAGCCACTCCTGCCGGACGCCGAGGATCTCCCGGGCCTCGTCCATCTCCTTCTTGCGTACCTCGTGGATGTGCTCCTCGATGTACTTGTCGCCCTGGAGCTTCGGATTGAGGATGGAGCCGCGCTCCCCGCCCGTGCAGGTCACGACCAGCACGTCCACCCCCTCGGACACGTACTTCGCCATGGTGGCCGCGCCCTTGCTCGACTCGTCGTCGGGGTGTGCGTGCACGGCCATCAGTCGCAGCTGGTCAGTCAAGACTCAATCCTCGTAGGTCGGCGCCCCCGGTGTCTTCGGGCGCGAACGGCGGCTTCTATAGTGACCGAATCGGGGGGCGATTAATTCCGCGGCCTGGTTTCCAGGGAGACGATCATGAGCACGGCGAGCACACGACCGCCCGAGGGCCGCTACGGCCGCTCCTCGGACGAGCGCGCCGACCACAGGCTCAGGATCGCCGGTGCCGTGTTCGGGGCCCTCCTGCTCGCGCTGATCGGTTACTTCGCCTACCACTACGTCGGTAAGAGCGAGATCAGCGGTGAGGTGATCTCCTTCGACGCGAAGGCCTCAGCGGTCGAGGTGCATCTGGAGGTCCGCAAGGACTCCGGCACCTCCGGCTACTGCACGGTCCGTTCCCAGGCGGCGGACGGCTCCGAGGTGGGACGGGCCGACTTCCGCTTCGGCGGTGACGCCACCCGCATCGACAAGGTCGTCACGCTCCGTACGACGGCTCCGGGCTCCACGGCCGAGCTGCTGGGCTGTCACGCCGACTGACGTCACCCCCGACATCCGGGCCTGACCTGCGCCGACGTATTTCTGAGGCTTATGTCCTCCCCCTTCGGCTTGTGAATTGTTAGGCTCGTGGTTTCGCCCTTCCGTGAAGGAACATTCTTCTGGGTAGGGCGATGCTTTGTATTCCCAGTACCTACGAGGAGCACCTGTGACCCAGACCAGCGAAGACGTCACCTGGCTTACGCAGGAGGCGTACACCAAGCTCAAGGAAGAGCTGGCGTACCTGTCTGGTCCCGCGCGCGAGGAAGTCACCGCGAAGATCGCGGCCGCGCGCGAGGAGGGCGACCTGCGCGAGAACGGCGGGTACCACGCAGCCAAGGAAGAGCAGGGCAAGCAGGAGCTCCGCATCCGCCAGCTCACCCAGCTCCTGGAGAAGGCCAAGGTCGGCGAGGCTCCGGCGTCCGCGGACGGTGCCGTGGCGCCCGGCATGGTCGTGACGATCGCGTTCGACGGCGACGAGGACGACACCATGACCTTCCTGCTCGCCTCGCGCGAGTACGCGAGCGCGGACATCGAGACCTACTCGCCGCAGTCCCCGCTGGGCTCCGGCGTGATCGGCCACAAGGTGGGCGAGGACGCGGAGTACGAGCTGCCGAACGGCAAGAAGGCCTCCGTGACCATCCTCAAGGCCGAGCCCTACAACGGCTGACCCCGGCCGGCAGTCCGTCCTCGGCGGGCCCCCGGCGCCCTCGCGGCGCCGGGGGCTCCGTCATGTGCGGGCCTTCGTCATGGGCGGAAACTTCGTCGTGGGTGAGGCTTCGTCATGCGCGAGGCTTCGTCAGGCGGTGGCCGAGCGGTACTTGCGGACCGCGAGGGTTCTGAACACGACGACGATCAGGACCGAGTAGATCAGCGAGGCCCAGACCGGGTGCTGCATGGGCCAGGCGTCCGAGGGGGACACCCCGGGGTTGCCGAACAGCTTGCGGCAGGCCTGGACCGTGGCGCTGAAGGGGTTCCAGTCGGCGACGTGCCGCAGCCAGGGGGTCATACGGCTGGAGTCCACGAAGGCGTTCGAGATGAACGTCACCGGGAAGAGCCAGATCAGCCCGCCCGAGGTGGCCGCCTCCGGGGTGCGCACGGACAGGCCGATCAGGGCACCGACCCAGGTGAACGCGTATCCGAGCAGGAGCAGCAGGCCGAAGGCGCCGAGGACCTCACCGATGTTGGTGTGGGTGCGCCAGCCGACCAGCAGGGCGACCATGGCCAGCACGAACAGGGTCAGGGCCGTCTGCACCAGGTCGGCGAGCGTCCGTCCGGTGAGCACCGCGCCGCGTGCCATGGGCAGGGAGCGGAAGCGGTCGATGAGCCCCTTGTGCATGTCGTCGGCGATCCCCGCGCCGGCGCCCGCGGTGGCGAAGGTGACGGTCTGCGCGAAGATGCCGGCCATCAGGAACTCGCGGTACACGGAGGGGTCCGTGGTGCCGCCGATGTTCATGGAGCCGCCGAAGACATAGCTGAACAGCACCACGAACATGATCGGCTGGATGAGCCCGAAGATGACCATCTCGGGGATCCTGGACATCCGGATCAGGTTGCGCCTGGCGACGACCAGCGAGTCCCGGACGGACTGGCTGAGGGGGTTGCCGGGAGCCGCGACCCGCGCGGTGTCGGTGACGGCGCTCACTGGGCGTCCTCCTTCTGGTCCGTCTTCCGGTCCGTCTTCTGGTCCGTCTTCCTGGCCGACTTCTTGTCGGTCTTCCTGTCGGTCTTCTCGTCCGTGGCCTCGTCCTTCACCTCGGCCACATGGCCCGTCAGGGACAGGAAGACGTCGTCGAGGGTGGGGCGGCGCAGGCCGATGTCGTCGATCTCGATGCCCCGGGTGTCGAGCTCGCGGATGACCTCGGCGAGCAGCTTGGCGCCGCCGGTGACGGGCACGGTGAGCTTGCGCATGTGGTCCTCGACCGTGGTGTCGCCCTTGCCGAAGCCGCGCAGGATCTCCGAGGCGGCCTGGATGTGCTCGCGCTCGTGCACGACGACCTCGACGCGCTCACCGCCGGTGCGGGCCTTGAGCTGGTCCGAGGTGCCCTTGGCGATGACATGGCCGTGGTCGACGACGGCGATGTCATGGGCGAGGTGGTCGGCCTCTTCCAGGTACTGGGTGGTCAGCAGCAGGGTGGTGCCCCCGGAGACCAGCCCTTTGATGACCTCCCACAGCAGTTGGCGGTTGCGCGGGTCGAGGCCGGTCGTCGGCTCGTCCATGAACATCACGGGTGGCGAGACCACCAGGGCGGCCGCGAGGTCGAGGCGGCGGCGCATACCGCCGGAGTAGGTCTTGGTGGGGCGGTCGGCCGCGTCGGCGAGGTCGAACTGCTCCAGCAGCTCCGCCGCGCGGGCCTTCGCGTGCCTGGCCTTCATCTGGTAGAGCTGGCCGACCATCTGGAGGTTCTCGCGGCCGGTGAGGTATTCGTCGACCGCCGCGAACTGGCCGGAGAGGCCGATGGAACGCCGCACGGCGTCGGGGTGCTTGAGGACGTCGATGCCGGCGACGACCGCCGAGCCGCGGTCCGGTTTGAGGAGGGTGGTCAGACAGCGGACGGTCGTCGTCTTGCCCGCGCCGTTCGGTCCGAGGAGGCCCAGGACGGTGCCTTCCGGGACGTCCAGGTCGACGCCGTCCAGTGCCTTTACGTCACCGAAGGTCTTGACCAGCCCTTCGGCATAGATGGCGCCTGGCATATGAGTCTCCACGTCGTCGGGGATTCTTGGGAAAGCCTAGGTTTCTGCCGTTTCTCCCGCCCGTTCTTTTCTCTCGCGGGCGGCGTGAACGGTGGCACGAGACACACCATAACGCGATGTATCGCGTCTCTCAATGGACTTGCCCGAAAGAGTGACTTCTGGGTTCCGAGGGGTGTGCCGAGGGGTGGCTGACCTCAGTCGATGACCGTGTAGCCCGCCTCACGCAGGGCGCTGCCGACCTCGGCGCAGTGCTCGGGCCCCTTCGTCTCCAGGTGCAGTTCGACCTCCGCCTCCGCGAGCCCCAGCCGGGGATCGGTCCGGACATGGCTCACGTCCAGGACATTGGCGTCGGCCAGGGACAACACCCCGAGAAGCGTCGCGAGGGCACCGGGGCGGTCCGTCAGCCGCAGCCGAACGGCCAGGTAGCGGCCCTGCGCGGACATGCCGTGCCGCAGGACCCGCTGGAGCAGCACCGGGTCGACGTTGCCGCCGGACAGCACCGCGACGACCGGTCCCTCGAAGGAGTCCGGGTCGCTCAGCAGAGCGGCCACCGGACTCGCCCCGGCGGGCTCGACGACCAGCTTGGCCCGCTCCAGACACAGCAGCAGCGCGGCGGACAGCTCGTCCTCGGTCACCGTGCGGACCTCGTCGACGAGTTCGCCCACGATCCCGAACGGCACGTCCCCCGGCCGCCCCACCTTCATGCCGTCGGCCATCGTCACCGGGTTCTCGATCGCCACGGGGCGCCCGGCCGCCAGCGAGGGCGGATACGCGGCCGCGCCCGCCGCCTGCACGCCCACGATCCGCACGTCGGGCCGCAACGACTTCACCGCGATCGCCACCCCGGCCGCGAGTCCGCCGCCGCCGATGCCGAGCACGACCGTGCGCACCTCCGGGCACTGCTCCAGGATCTCCAGGCCGACCGTGCCCTGGCCCGCGATGACGTCCGGGTGGTCGAAGGGGTGGATGAACACCGCGCCCGTCTCGGCCGCGTACTCCTGCGCGGCGGCCAGTGTCTCGTCGACCACCTGCCCGTGCAGCCGCACCTCGGCGCCGTAGTGCCTGGTCGCGCTGATCTTCGGCAGCGGGGCGCCCTTGGGCATGAACACCGTGGAGCGCACGCCGAGCAGCGTGGACGCCAGCGCGACCCCCTGCGCGTGGTTTCCGGCGCTCGCGGCCACGACCCCCGCGGCCCGCTCCTCGGGCAGCAGTCCGGCGATCCGCACGTAGGCGCCGCGGAGCTTGAACGACCCCGTCCGCTGGAGGTTCTCGCACTTGAAGTGCACCGGCGCGCCCACGAGCCGGCTCAGATGGCGGCTGCCCTCCATCGCGGTCGTCCGCGCCACGCCCGACAGCATCTTCTGCGCGCCGCGCACGTCGTCGAGCGTCACCGGCGGCACGGGGTGGGCCTTGCGGTAGTTCATGGCTCAAGTCTCGCAGTTCACACGTGCGCGTCCGCGCTGTGACCAACGTCCGAGACGGGTTTGCGCAGCGCCGGTACGACCCGCCCCCCGGCCGCGTAACCTGTCCCCCAACCCAGCAGCCTTCATGAAGTGAGCCCCCGGCCATGCCCACAACACCTGAAATGTCGATGGACATGACGACCGTCGGTGACACCGGCCTCCTCGACACCCTGCAGCACGAGGTGGCGGTCTTCGCCCGTCGTGCCGAACAGACCCGGCTCGGCGGGGTGGGGCAGGTGCGCAACTCCATGGACCGTGCCGCGTACCTGCTGCTCAACCGGCTCGACAAGGAAGGCCCGATGGGCGTCAAGGCGCTCGCGGCGAGCATGGGCATCGACTCCTCCACGGTCACCCGGCAGGTGGCGCCGCTCGTCGACACCGGCCTGGTCAAGCGCACCTCGCACCCCGAGGACGGACGCGCGGTGGTCCTCCAGCTCTCCCCGCGCGGACAGTCCCGGCTGGAGGAAGTGCGCTCCTCCCGGCGTCAGTTGATGGCCGAGCTGACACACGACTGGGCGCCGGAGGAGCGCGAGGCCTTCTGCACGCTCCTCACGCGCTTCAACACCGCGCTCTCCTCCCGGATGGCGGCCCAGGGGGTTCCGGGGCCGGAGGCGCAGACCTCCTGAGCGCACGCGCGCGTACCGCCCCACCTCTTGACCGGACGGGCGGACCGGGCCTCATATGAGACCGGGTCCTCTGGGTCCTCGTGGGCCGTACGAAGCCGTCGTACGGCCATCCGCAGGCGGGGAGGTGCGGTGCGGCAACGGCAGGCGTCCCAGGGCACGCGTCGGGCCCGGGAGTTCGAGGCGTTCGTCGCCGGCGCGGCGGGACGGCTCCTGCACGCCGCGACACTGCTGACGGCGGAGTCGCCGGACGACAACCCGCGTGCACGTCGTCTGCTGACGCTGGCGCTCGCCCACACGTACGCGTGCTGGGACCGGCTGCGCGGCGAGGACCCCTACGACCGGGCCCGCCAGTACCTGGCCCTGCGCTTCGCCCACGGGGCGTGGCGCCGACACGGCATCCTGCTGGGCGGCCGTACGCACCCCGCGAGCCCGTTGGCCCGGCTGGCCCCCCAGGAGCGGCTGGTCCTGGTGCTGCGGCTCTACGAGGGCGTGGCCGAGGAGCAGGCGGCGGCCCTGCTGGGCCTGCCGACGGAACGCGTCCGCACGATCTGCGACCGGGCGACGGCCACCCTGCTGCACCCGCCGCGCGGACCCGCACCGGCGGTGGTCGGGGCGAAGGTGGCGGCGTCATGACCCGGCCGGCCCGTCCCGGGAGGTGCGCGTGAACCGTATGCAGCGCGAGGCGGCCGTGCGCCGGCTCATGGAGCGGGGGACGCCACAGGTGCCGGCGGATCTCTACGGGGACGTCGTACGCCGGGGGTCGCGCATGCTGCGCCGCCGGTCCCTGGCGCGCCGGGCCATGTGGCTGCTGCTGTTGGCGGTGAGTGTGGCGTTCGTGGTGTGGGCGCTGACCGCGCGCCCCTGGGTGGAGCCGCCGTCCACGACGACTCCACCGATGACGGGCTGGTGAGCCCGGCCGGACCTACTTGGCCAGCGCCTGCTGGAGGTCCTCCAGCAGGTCGTCGACGTTCTCGATGCCCACGGACAGCCGGACCAGGTCGGCGGGAACCTCCAGGGCCGAGCCCGCCACGGACGCGTGCGTCATCCGGCCGGGGTGCTCGATCAGGGACTCGACGCCGCCCAGGGACTCCCCCAGCGTGAAGATCCGGGCGCGGTTGCAGACCTCGACGGCCGCCTCCTCGCCGCCCTCCACCCGGAAGGAGACCATGCCGCCGAAGGACCGCATCTGCTTGGCCGCGACCTCGTGGCCGGGGTGGTCCGGCAGGCCCGGGTAGAGCACCTGCGTCACGCGCGCGTGGCGGGTCAGCATGTCGGCGATCTTGGTGGCGTTCTCGCTGTGCCGGTCCATGCGCACCGACAGCGTCTTGGCGCCGCGCAGCACCAGCCAGGAGTCGAAGGGCCCGGCGACCGCGCCCATCGCGTTCTGGTGGTACGCCAGCTCCTCGCCTAGCGTCTCGTCGGCGGTGACCAGGGCGCCGCCCACGACGTCGGAGTGGCCGCCCATGTACTTGGTCAGGGAGTGCACGACGACATCGGCGCCGAGCGACAGGGGCTGCTGGAGGTAGGGCGTCGCGAAGGTGTTGTCGACGACGAGCCGTGCGCCCGCGTCCCGGGCGACCTGGGCGACGGCCGCGATGTCGGTGATGCCGAGCAGCGGGTTGGAGGGGGTCTCCACCCACACGGCCTTGGTCTTCGGGGTGATCGCGGCCCGTACGGCGGCCGGGTCGCTGGTGTCGGCGACCGACCACTCGACACCCCAGCGGGCGACGACCTTCGCGAAGAGGCGGAACGTGCCGCCGTACGCGTCGTTGGGGATGACCACGTGGTCGCCGGGGCTGAGCAGCGTGCGCAGCAGGCAGTCCTCGGCCGCCAGTCCGGACGCGAACGCGAGGCCCCGGCGGCCGCCTTCGAGGGCGGCGAGGTTCTCCTCCAGGGCGGTACGGGTCGGGTTGGCGCTGCGGCTGTACTCGTAGCCGCCGCGCAGACCGCCCACGCCGTCCTGCTTGTAGGTCGAGACCTGGTAGATCGGCGGGACCACCGCGCCGGTGAGGGGGTCCGCGGTGTTCCCCGCATGGATCGCGAGGGTCTCGAAGTGCTGACTGATGTGCCTGTCGCTCATGGGCTCCGAGGGTAGTCCGCCCGGAGGTCCGATGACGGACGGCGGGCTGCCGACGGCCGTACCGCAGGGTTTTCCCCAGGTGTCCGGGGCGGTCCGGGGAGTTTTCCACAGGGCGCGGACCGGGTTGGGCAATTGTCGGCGGCGTCTGGAACTCTTGAGGCATGGAAATTCTCTGGGTCCTGATGGCGGCGGTCCTGCTGGGCTTCGTGCTGCTTCCGTTCCTGCGGCGCGGGCGGGGCGGGATCGAGCAGGTCCCGGCGGGCCACCCGGACGCCGCGGACCCGGCGGACTACGGCTTCGTGCGGCAGGAGGAGCTGGACATCCGCATGCCCGGCCCCGACCAGGACCTGCTGGACGTCCTGGACCTGGTGCAGCGCACGCAGGACTACAAGGCCGCCGCCCAGCTCCTGGCGGGCACCGAGCGGGAGGGCGAGCTGCGCTGGCAGCGCGTGCAGGCCTTCGCCGGAGCCGCCTCGCTGGAGCAGCAGCGGCGGCCGGGCGGGGTCAGCGAGGCGCCGGGCGGGCAGTGGCTGCGGGTGTGGCGGGCCGAGCAGCCCAAGGACGCGGGCGGCGCGGCCGTGCACGCGGAGTTCCTGGTCCAGCAGGCGTGGCGGACCTCGACGCCGGGCACGGACGAGTTCCGGATCATCATGGAGGAGGCGAAGGCGGCCTGCGGCGAGGCGGCGCTGCTGGCTCCCGGCGATCCCGTCCCGTACATCGTCGAGCTCTCCGTGGCACGCGGACTGGCCTATCCGCAGGCGGAGTTCGAGCAACTGTGGCTGAAGATCCTGGACCGCGCGCCGAACCACATGGGGGCGCACCTGGCCGCGCTGCACTACTGGTGCGAGAAGTGGCACGGTTCGCGGGAGCTGGCGTACAGCTTCGCGGAGGCGGCGGCCGCCCGGGCGCCGCACGGCTCACTGCTCGCCGCGATGCCGTTGTTCGCGGTCTTCGAGCACCTGCCCGAGGTCAATCTGGTCAGCGGTTTCTACCGGAGCGAGGTCGTCACGAAGGCGATCCACGGCGCGCTGCACGCGGTCCACTCGGCCCGCGCCGACGACCCGATGCTGGCCCATGTCCGTCACCTGCTGGTGTTCTTCCTGGTGCGCGGCGAACGCTGGTCCGAGGCCATGAACCAGCTCGTGCACATCGACGGTCATGTCGGAGCGCTGCCCTGGACCCTGTCCGCCGACCCGGCCGCGGAGTTCGCGATATACCGGGCGCTGGCGGTGGCGGGGTACGAGGCGAACGGCGGCAGCCCGGCGACGCTCCCGCAGTGACGTGACGGCCGACGCCGGGGCTGCCGGAATGCGGCTCGGCACCGATCGGTTGCTGCCGGTGCCGCCCCGCACACCCGCCCGGCACGCACGAACGAAGGAGCCCACCCCATGCTGTTCGGCCGTACGCCCGTCCTGCCCACCCCCGAGCAGGCGCTGAAGGGCCGCTCCCATCCGGCGTTCGCGCTTCCGGACCGGCACACCGTGCTCGGCACCCCGCTGCTCGGCCCCTACCCCGAGGGGTACCGGATCGCGGACTTCGGCATGGGCTGCTTCTGGGGTGCGGAGCGCAAGTTCTGGCAGCTGCCGGCGGGGGTCTGGACGACCCTGGTCGGCTACCAGGGCGGCCACACCGAGAACCCCGTGTACGAGGAGGTCTGCTCGGGTCTCACCGGCCACACCGAGGTGGTCCGGGTGGTCTTCGACCCCGCCCTCGTCTCGTACGAGCGCCTCCTGAAGACCTTCTGGGAGTCCCACGACCCCACCCAGGGCTTCCGCCAGGGCAACGACGTGGGCACCCAGTACCGCTCGGCGATCCACACCCACGGCCCCGAGCAGGCAGCGGCGGCCGAGGCCTCCCGCGCCGCCTACCAGCGAGTCCTGACGGCCTCGGGCCACCGCACGATCACCACCGAGATCCTGCCCGCGGAGAGCCGCCCGTTCTACCCGGCGGAGAGCTACCACCAGCAGTACCTCGACAAGAACCCGGCGGGGTACTGCGGGATCGGCGGGACGGGCGTGTCCTGTCCGATCGGCGTGGCCAGGACCGCAGACTGACGTCGCAGGGGACCTTCGCTCGGCCTTGAAGTGCCCCCTGCCCGGCCGGTCAGGGTCTCGGCGACAGCTGCGATCGAAAATGGATGGCTCGCGGGTTCACGCGATCGCACCCTGTACCCCATGAGCGAACCGCTGCACAGGATCCGCGCGCTGCACACGCCGTCCACGATCACCGTCTACCAGGCGTACGCCCCGGAGATCGGCCTGCCCGCCGTCCAGGAGGGCCGTTTCCCCGCCGCGTGGAAGCGCGACAGGATGACGTGGATCAAGCCGTCGTTCCTGTGGATGATGTACCGCTGCGGCTGGGGATCCAAGGCGGGGCAGGAGACCGTCCTCGCTGTCGAGATCAGCCGTGACGGCTTCGAGTGGGCGCTGCGCCACGCGTGTCTGTCGCACTATGTGCCCGGCCTCCACTCCGACCGGGCCGCCTGGCAGCGCCAGTTGAAGCGTGCGCCTGTCCGCGTGCAGTGGGACCCCGAGCGGGATGTGCACCTCCGGTCCCTTCCGTACCGGTCCCTGCAGGTCGGGCTCTCCGGTGAGGCCGTGCGGCGCTACGCGGACGAATGGACGGTCGCCGTCCGGGACGTGACCCCGCTGGCCCACGAGATCCACGCCCTCGTCCGTGGTGGTGACCCGGCCTCCGCGAGCCGGCTGCTGCCGCGGGAACGCCCCTGGCCCGTCGACGACGCACAGCTCGCCCACCTCCTGGGGTGACGGGTCGGCTGCGAGCGCCGGTCACCCGTCGGCGGTGTAGACCACGAGTGTCTGTTCCGGATGTTCGGCCAGGTGGAAGGCCGTGTATGCGTACTCGGTCGGGCCGTTCCGGGGGTGGCAAAGGCGTTTGCGGCCGCTGTGGCGGGGCTGGACGTCGTAGCGGGGCCACCAGGACCGAACGTGGGGACTGCCGTCGTGCAGTTCCTCCACCAGACGGGTGTAGCAGGGATCGCCGGGGTGGCGGCTGGACAGCGTGCGGAGGCGGGCGAGGAGGCCGCGGGCCTCGGGTTCCCAGTCGAGGAGGACTGCTCGGGCGGCCGGCTCCAGGAAGGTCCAGCGGACGAAGTTGGGCGGCCGGCCGGAGTCGGTGACGAGCCGTTCGAAGAGGTCTTCCGTCGCCTGGTTGTGGCTGAGGACGTCGTAGTTGCCCGCGATGACGTACGCCGGGTTCGGCTGGAGCAGGTGCGGGACCGCGGCCGCCTCCGGGGTGAGCGGCTCAGGTTCGTCCGGTCCCGGTGTCGTCGGTCCGTGGCCGGCCAGGCGGAACAGGTGGTCACGCTCGTGCGCGTCGAGCCGCAGGGCCTGTGCGAGGGCGTTCAGGACCTGCTCGGAGGCGCGGATGTCGCGGCCCTGCTCCAGGTACGTGTACCAGGTGGCGCTCATCCCGGCGAGCAGGGCGAGTTCCTCCCGGCGCAGCCCCGGGGTCCGGCGCCGGCCGGTGCGGGGCAGGCCGACGTCGTCGGGAGTGAGGCGTTCCCTGCGGGTGCGGAGGAAGGCGCCGAGCTGACGGCGCCGGTCGGACTGCTCGGGCATGGCGTGGCACCTTCGGTTCCAGGATAAGCAGGCTCTGGATACCAGGCTAAGCCCGGTCGAGACTGGGGGTGAGCGGGCCGGACCGGGTCTGCGGAGATGAGGACGTCGGCATGCCGCAAGCACAAGCACTCCAAGGAAGCCAGGGCTCCCAGGAAGTACCGGGAATCCGGGGCAAAGTCGTGGCCGTCACCGGCGCGAGCGGCGGTATAGGGGAGGCGACCGCTCTCCTGCTGGCCGAACGCGGGGCCCGGCTCGTCCTCGGGGCGCGCCGCACCGAGCGGCTCGCGGAGCTGGCCGCGCGGATCGAGAAGGCGGGCGGCACGGCCGTACAGATCCGCACCGACGTGACCCGCCGGGACGACCTGCACGCCCTGGTCGCGCTGGCCCGTGCGTCGTTCGGGCGGCTCGACGTACTCGTCGGCAACGCCGGGGTCGGCACCATCTCACCCCTCGACGATCTGCGGGTCGAGGAGTGGGACCACATGGTCGACGTCAATGTGAAGGGGGTGCTGCACGGGATCGGTGCCGCACTGCCGGTCTTCCGGGAGCAGGGCGGGGGTCACTTCGTCACCGTCGCCTCGACGGCCGCGTTCCGTGTCGTGCCGACCATGGCGGTCTACGCGGGTACGAAGTTCGCGGTCCGGGCCATCTGCGAAGGGCTGCGCCAGGAGGCGGGACCGTCCGTGCGGGTGACCACCGTCTCACCCGGGCCGATCGCGACCGAGTTCGCCGAGGCGTCCTCCAACAGCCGGGTCAGGGCGGAGATCACGAGGATGCGGGACGAGATCGCCATTCCGCCCGACGCGATCGCCCGTGCCATCGCGTTCGCCGTCGAACAGCCCGCGGCGGTCGACGTGAGCGAGGTCGTCGTACGGCCCACCGCGCAGGGCTGAGCGCGGCCCGCCGGGGAGGGATCATGGCGGGGTGACCGGACTATCCCCCTACCAGCGGGACCTGCGCGACCGGCTCGCGGCGGTCCCTGTCCTCCCCGCGCCCGCTCCCTGGCGACCGGTGTTCGAGTCCTGTGCCGCGGTCGGAGGACTGCTCGGGATCGGGTTCGCGACGCATCCGGACAGCGGCGGCGACCTGGTGATGGTCGTCTCGTCCGCCGGTCACGGTCTCTTCGACGCCGTCACCGGCGAGAAGATCGCGCGGGATCACGATCCCGATCCGGAAAGCAGTACCCCGGACGCGGCCGCGGACCTGACCTGCCCGGGCCTCGGACCGCTCACCGGCAGCAGGGTGCACATCGCCGGGCTGTTCGGCGGCGGGCTGCACTCGACCACCGGCGACGGCTGGTGCGTGCAGGTCGTCTCGCCGGACTGGCCCCACCACCGTGTCCTGCTCTCCCACGGCAGCGGCATGCCCCACCGCGATCCGCACGGCGAGCGGTGGTGGCACGTCTTCCACTCCGACTGGTCCGAGCTCCGGGCCGTCGGCTTCTCCCCCTCCGGACGTACGCTCGCCGTGGCGACCAGCAGCGATGTGACGCTGTGGACGCGTCCGGAGGGTGCCTGAAGGAAACGGGACGGGGCGGCCGTCAGCCGTCCGCGCGGGCCGGCAGCCGCCAGCCGGGGCGGGGGAAGTGGCAGGTGTAGCCGTCCGGGTAACGCTGGAGGTAGTCCTGGTGCTCGGGCTCGGCCTCCCAGAAGGGACCGACCGGCTCCACCTCGGTGACGACCTTGCCCGGCCACAGTCCGGAGGCGTCCACGTCCGCGATGGTGTCCTCGGCGATCCGCTTCTGCTCGTCGTCGACGTAGTAGATCGCCGAACGGTAGCTGAGGCCGATGTCGTTGCCCTGGCGGTTCTTGGTGCTCGGGTCGTGGATCTGGAAGAAGAACTCCAGGAGCGTGCGGTAGTCGGTCTGCTCGGGGTCGAAGAGGATCTCGATGGCCTCCGCGTGCGTGCCGTGGTTGCGGTAGGTGGCGTTCGGCACGTCACCCCCGGTGTAGCCGACCCGGGTCGCCGTCACGCCCGGAAGCCGGCGGATCAGCTCCTCCATGCCCCAGAAGCATCCGCCCGCCAGCACAGCCCTCTGTGTCTGCGCAGCCATCGCTGTCCTCCCATATCTGCTCACGCGGGCCGGCCGACCGGCACACCGCCGGTGTCCCCCGGCCCGCTCCCTCCTCAACGCGCGAGGGAGCCGGGCGATTCCACGGCCGACCGATCACGCAGCCATGGTGCCTGTGTGACGTGGTTGCCCATAAGGTGCCCCAGTGACTGCCAACCTGAGTTCCACGAGAACCCGCGCCGCGCTGCGCACGTCGGCGCGGGTCTCCGCGGAGTTGCTGCTCATATTGCTCCTGCTCGCGGTGGCCCTGTGGCTCCTGGGCCGCACGTGGTCCGTGGTCTGGCCGCTGGTGATCGGTCTGCTGCTGACCACGCTGACCTGGCCGCCGACCCGCTTCCTGCTGCGCCGCGGGTGGGGTCCCGCTCTCGCCGCCTCGACGGTGACCGTGCTGTCGCTGCTGGTCGCCGCGGGCGTGGTGGCGCTGATCGCGGTGCCGGTGGCGTCCCAGTCCGGCGACCTGACCGACGGGGTGGTCGACGGCGTCCAGAAGGTGCGCGAGTGGGCCGCCGGACCGCCGTTGAACATCGGTGACGCCCAGATCGACAAGGCCTTCGACACCGCGGTCTCCCGCGCGCAGGACGGTCTCGGCAGCATGGTCGGCGCGGTCGTCACCGGAGTGAGCACCGTGGTGAACGGCCTGGTCACCGCCGTCCTGGCCGTGTTCCTGATGTTCTTCTTCCTCAAGGACGGCCCGCGGTTCCTGCCGTGGCTGGCCCGCCAGCTGCCCGGCCGGCTCGCCACCGACGTGCCGACCGTGGCCGCGCGCGGCTGGGACACGCTGGGCTCCTTCGTGCGGTCCCAGGCGGCCGTCGGCCTCATCGACGCGGTTCTCATCGGCCTCGGTCTGTGGATCCTGGGGGTGCCGCTGGTGCTCCCGCTGGCGGTGCTGACCTTCGTCTCCGCGTTCGTGCCGATCATCGGCGCCTTCTTCGCCGGGTTCGTCGCGGTGCTCATCGCACTCGTCTCCAACGGCCTGATGGACGCGCTGATCGTGCTGGCCATCATCGTCGTGGTGCAGCAACTCGAGGGCAACGTGTTCCAGCCCATGATCCAGAGCCGGGGACTCGGTCTGCACGCGGCGGTGATCCTGCTGGCGGTGACGTTGGGCGGCAGTCTCGCCGGAATCGTGGGCAGTCTGCTCGCGGTGCCGGTCGCCGCGCTGATCGCGGTGATCTGGGGTTACGTACGCGAGCAGCTCCAGGAGCCGCCCCAGGATCCCGGCACCGACGAGCCGGAGAGCGGCGTCGCCGCCTCCTGAGGGGCGGCACCTCGTCGGGCCCCGGGTGTCAATCATTTCGACCCCGTTGAAAAGGAACCGCGGCCGCGGCATCCCCGCCCTACGATCGCCCGCATGCGGATTCAACGGATATTACGGACAGCCGTCGTGCTCGTCCTGGCTCTCGCCGCGGCGCTCGGAGGCGCTGTGGGGACGGCACAGGCAGACGGGAGCCGGTCCTCCTCCGACGGGCAGTTGCTGTTCTACAACCACTCCTACGGCGTTCTCGACCGGGAGACCGCCGACGCGATCGAGCACTCCGACTACTTGAAGGACTTCGCCAACTTCCTGGTCCGCACCACCACCGGTGCCGGCGGGCAGACCTGGACCGGCCGCTACCTCATGGGCCGCGAGACCTACCTCGAACTGTTCGGAGTCGGTGACATCGCCGGCCCGGACGGCACCCTCGGCTCCGCCGGGCTGGGCCTGTCCACCGAACGGGACGGGGACCTGGCGACGGTCACCGAACGGCTGAGGAACGAGGGGGTCGCCGACCCCGTCGAGTTCCTCCAGACCCGGGACTTCGGCGACGGGGTGCCCGTGCCGTGGTTCGACGCCATCCTCACCGCCACCGAGTACGACGCCTTCGGCGCCTGGGCGATGGAGTACCGGCCCGAGTACTTCGCCGACCCCCGCAGCAACACCGAGCCGGCCGGCTTCCCCGGTGACGTGGGCCGGGAGCGGGTGCTGTCCGACGACTACCGCACCCACCTGATGCGTGACGTGACCTCCGTCCGCATCGCGGTCACCGAGGGCGACCTCGCCGACACCGTGCCGCTGCTGCGGGCCGGCGGGTTCGCCGTCAAGAGCGTGACCGGCGGGGGCGTCGTCGCGCAGGGCGGCGGCACCACGATCCGGTTCGACGCCGTCCCGCGTGAGCGGGCGGGTCTCCAGCGGGTCGAGATGTCACTCAACAGGCCCGTGAAGGACCGGCACGTGGAGCAGATCGGTCACTCGACCCTGACGGTCGGCCCCGGCAGCCGGGCCGTGTGGACGTTCGCGGCCAACGGCACCCGGTAGGCACGCACCGGCACCCGCAGGCAGCGGGGGCTTTGGGCGAAGGGACCGGGAACCCTCAGCCCCCGCTGCCGTACGGACGCGGAACCCTCAGCCCCCGCTGCCGTACGGACGCGGAACCCTCAGCCCCCGCTGCCGTACGGGCGCGTGAGGATCTCCAGCCGGTGGCCGTCCGGGTCGTCGAAGTACACGCCGCGGCCGCCGTCGTTGTGGTTGATCTCGCCGGGGCGGTGGTGGAAGGGGTCCGCCCAGTACGTCAGCCCCGCCTCCCGGACACGGGCGAAGATCGTGTCGAAGTCGTCCTCGGAGACGAGGAACGCGTAGTGCTGCGGCGTGATCCCCTCGGTCGTGTCCAGGTAGTCGAGGGTCACGCCGTTGGGGATCTCGACCGGGACGAAGGGGCCGTACTGCGGGCTCACCGTCAGTCCCAGGATGTCGGCCAGGAAGCGGGCCGAGGCGTGCTTGTCGCGCGCGGCGACGATGGTGTGGTTCAGCCGGACGGTCATCGCTGCCTCCTCGTTCCGACCGTACTCCGTGGAGTACGGCGAAGGGCCCCGGCGTGAGACCGGGGCCCTTCGTTCCTGCCGGGTGGGTCAGATCGTCGCCGTGTCGATCACGAAGCGGTAGCGGACGTCGCTGTTGACGACCCGCTCGTACGCCTCGTTGATCTCCGACGCGGCGATCAGCTCGATCTCGGCGCCGATGGCGTGCTCGGCGCAGAAGTCCAGCATCTCCTGGGTCTCGGCGATGCCGCCGATCATGGAACCGGCGAGGGTCTTGTTGCCGCCGATGAGCGAGAACAGGTTCAGGGAGATCGGCTCCTCGGGGGCGCCGACGTTGACCAGCGCGCCGCCCGTCTTGAGCAGGCCGAGGTACGCGCCGAAGTCCAGCGGGGCCGAGACCGTGGAGAGGATCAGGTCGAAGGTGCCCGCCAGCTCCTCGAAGGTGTTCTCGTCGCTGGTGGCGTAGTAGTGGTCGGCGCCCAGCTTGAGGCCGTCGTCCTTCTTGCGCAGGGACTGGGAGAGGACGGTGACCTCGGCACCCAGCGCGTGCGCGATCTTGACGCCCATGTGGCCGAGACCGCCCAGGCCGATCACGGCGACCTTCTTGCCGGGGCCGGCGCCCCACTTCTTGAGCGGGGAGTAGGTGGTGATGCCGGCGCACAGCAGCGGGGCGGCCTCGTCGAGGGACAGGCCCTCGGGGATGCGGACGACGTAGTTCTCGTCGACGACGACCTTCTCGGAGTAGCCGCCGTAGGTGGGCTCGCCGTCCTTGCCGATGCCGTTGTACGTGGGGACGTTGCCCTGGACGCAGTGCTGCTCCATGCCGGCCTTGCAGTTCTCGCACTCACCGCACGAGTCGACCATGCAGCCGACGCCCACCCGGTCGCCCACCTTGAACTTGGTGACGCCGGGGCCGACCTCGGAGACGATGCCCGCGATCTCGTGGCCCGGGACCATCGGGAAGATGGCCTCGCCCCAGCCCTCACGGGCCTGGTGGATGTCGGAGTGGCAGATGCCGGCGAACTTGATGTCGATCAGGACGTCATGCTCACGGACCGCCCGGCGCTCGATGGTGGTGCGCTCCAGGGGAGCCTTCGCGGCGGGGGCGGCGTATGCGGCGACAGTGGTCATGCCCGGGTTCTCCTAGCGAGGGGTCCGTGCCCGGCTGCCTTCTGTCCATCCGTCCGGGCACGATCCCCAGAGTGCCCAGCGAATCGTGATCCACCCAGGCCACAGCTTTGCGTACGTCCGCTGTTCCTACCACTGGCGGGGACATGATGGTGGACGTACGACCGTGAATACTTGACGTATGGACGAGATGGCCGAGGAACTGCCCGGAAGCGGCTCACTGGACCGGCGTGCCGAGCTCAGCGAGTTCCTGCGCACCCGGCGGGCCCGGCTGAAGCCGGAGGACGTGGGACTGCCGGACTTCGGGCGGCACCGCAGGGTGCCGGGACTGCGCCGGGAGGAGCTGGCGCAGCTGGCGGGCGTCTCCGTGGCGTACTACACCCGCCTGGAGCAGGGCAACGGCCGGAACGTCTCGACGGAGGTCCTCGACTCGATCGCCCGCGCCCTGCGGCTGACGGACGCCGAGCACGCGCACCTGACGCACCTGGCGAAGCCCATGCGGCACAAGAAGAAGCCGGCCGCGCGGACCGAGCAGGTGCGCAGGTCGATCCGGCACCTGCTGGACTCGATGGACGTCCCGGCGTACGTGTCGGGGCGGCGTTCGGACATCCTCGCCTGGAACCGGATGGCGGCGGCGGTCTTCGGCGACTGGTCGGAGCTGCCGGTGCAGGAACGCAACTGGGCCCGGCTGGTGTTCCTGCGGCCGGAGTACCGCGAGCTGTTCGTGCCGTGGGAGCAGAAGGCGACCGACATGGTCAGCTATCTGCGCATGGACGCGGGCTGCCATCCGGACGACCCCAGGCTGTCCGCACTGGTGGGCGAACTGTCCGTCAAGAGCGAGGAGTTCAGGCGGCTGTGGGCCACGCACGACGTCAAGGAGAAGAACTTCGGCGTCAAGCAGCTCCGCCACCCGCTGGTCGGTGATCTGACCCTGCACTTCGAGTCGTTCCCCCTGTCCGACGGCACCGGGCAGGCCCTGGTCACCTACCACGCGGAACCGGGCACCCCGTCGGCCGACGCGCTCAGGCTGCTGGCGAGCTGGGGCGCGGACGCGACCCGGGCGGGCGAGTCCGCGCACTCCTGACGCGGCTCAGCCCCGGTACGGCGGCGCGGCCCCCCAGTTCCACTTCGGCACGGGCTGCTCCGCGGGCGGCTTGGCGTCCGGTCCGGAGAAGTGCACCGCGAGCCGGGTGCCCCACTCGACGTAGGCGAGGAACGCCGAGCGGAACTCCGCGTCGGTGGGCAGGCCGGCCTCGTCGGCGGCGTCCTGGATGAGGTTCACCCAGCGGCGCCGCTGCGGCTCGGTGATGTCGCGGCCGAGGTGCTTGGCGACCATGTGGCCGTGGCCGCCCTGGGTCTCCGAGTAGGCGGTCGGGCCGCCGAAGACCTCGGCGAGCCACAGGGCGACGTGCTCGGCGTGGTCGGGGGCCAGGCCCGCGAACACCGGGGCCAGCAGGTCGTCGGCCAGGACCTTCTCGTAGAACACCGTGGTGAGCCGGCCGAAGGCCTCCGCGCCGCCCGCCCACGCGAACAGGGTGGGCACGGCCGCGCCCCGGCCGCGGACCGTGGTCGGCTTGTAGTGGCGCATCTCCTCGATGCTCCCGACGTACGGCTGGATCTCGGCGAGGAAGTCCGGGAAGAGCTCCGATTTGCGGAAGCCCTCCAGATGGTCCTCGGTGGAGGTCCAGGTGATGCGCAGCACGTAGTGCTCGAAGTCCTCCTCGCAGCGCGCCAGTTCGTAGTCGACGCACTGCGGGGCCGCCGCGAGCTGGGCGGAGGCGTGGGTGTAGGCGGACAGGAACTCCGCCGAGCGGTCTTCCGGGATGCGGTAGCGGATGTACTCGACGGTCTCTGTGGTCATACGGCCACTCAAACACGGCCGGCGACCGGAAGCACAGCGCGAAGGGCCCGCCGGAAAGGGTGCTTCCGGCGGGCCCCGACTAGCGTCGCGCGTGGATCACTTCGCGTAGTACGCGTTGTAGATCGAGATCGTCGACTTGTTGCCCTTCTTGTCGGCGATCTTGGCGTGGAAGGAGATGGCCTTCCCCTTCGCCGGGTTCTTCACGGTGATCTTGCCGCCCGAGACCGTGACCTTCTTCCAGGTCTGGCCGTAGTCGTACGACACGTACACCGCGAGGGACTTCAGGTTGGAGCCCTTGGCGGAGCCCTCGACGGTCAGCGGGATCTTGACCGTCTTGCCGGCCTCGACCCTGCTGTCCAGTCCCGTGGCCGCGTTGAAGCGGACCGTGGAGGCGGGCAGCTTGGTCAGATCGGCGGTCTTCTTGGACGAGAACGTCCAGCTCGCGTCGATGCGGGTGGAGGCCGCCGCGACCTTGACGCTGCGCTTGACCGAGGCCGTCAGCTTGTACGAGGCCTGGCCGGACGGGACCTTGAAGGTCTTCTCGCCGAACAGCGGGTCGTCGTTCGAGCCGACCTTGACGCCGTTCTTGTACAGCGTGGTGTTCACCGAGGTGAACACCGAGGAGCCGGCGTGGCCCTTGCCGTCCGCGAACAGCGGCAGGGAGCCGAAGATCTCGTTGCCGTCGCGGTACAGACCGAAGGTGGCGTTGAGATGCGGGCCGAAGACCGCGGTGTTGAAGGTCTTGCTGTAGGACTTGCCGCCCTGGAAGGACTGCGCGGCACCGAGCGTGTAGAACGCGTCGGCGATCGGGAAGCCGTCCGGGTCGACACCGCTGTCCTGCTCGAAGTCCATCTCCCACTTGACCCCGCTGGTGGTGGAGAGGTGCAGGGTGCGGGTGCTGGGCAGGGTCTGCTGGATGCCGATCGAGGAGGCGGAGAAGGAGCCGGGCAGCCAGCCCACGGCGTTGACGGAGCCCTTCTTGCCGCTCGCCGCCGCGCCCAGGCCGACCTTCACCTTGGCCAGCTCGCTCGCCTTGTAGTGCTTGGTGTAGCCGGTGGCGAACTGCTTCACCTTGCCGCCGGCCACGGTGTCGTACTGCTCGGTGGCGCCCTTGCTCCAGTGGCCGTCGAACTGCTCGCTGAGCGAGCCGTCGGTCACCTGCGGACCGAAGTGCGCGGTACGGAAGCCCGCGTACGAGTTCAGGAACCAGCCGTAGCCGAACCCGCCGTTGGGCGTGTCGATCTGGAAGCCGGGGGAGGCGAACTCCGACTTGGCGGCCGCGTCGGGCACGGTGATGTCGACCGGCTTGGCCTTGCGGGCGTCCAGCGTGATCGTCGTGTTCCTGGTGACGTTCAGCTTCGGCTGGACCAGCCAGTCGGCGCCCTTGGCGGCGTCCTCCGGGTCCACGAAGTAGGCGGAGTTGAGGATGTAGCCGCCCTTGGGCACACGGACGGTGACCGAGCCGTCCTCGTCGTACGGCGTGAACCACTTGCCGTTCGCGAGGCCGGAGATGCCGGACAGGTCCGCGCCGTAGTTCTTGGTCGGCTTGCCGTCACGGTCGAGGACGTTCAGCGTGACGTCGTACGACTCGACCTCCCGCTGCACCCCCGCCGCCGTGCGCACGGTCTGGCCGTCGCCCGTGGCGGTGACGTACGCCGAGTAGGCGCCGTCGAGGGTGCCGCCCAGCTTGGTGTTGACGGTGACGTCGACGGAGGCCTTGCCGCCCGCCGGGACCGTCACCGTGGTGGCGCCCAGCTTGAAGAAGCCGGCCGGAGCGGCCTGTCCCTTCGGGTTGGTGGCCGTCGACGACAGCTTCAGCGTGACGTCCTTGGTACCGAGGTTGCGGTACGTCACCTGCTCGGTGACCGGCTTGTCGTCGGTGTGCGGCCACTGCTGCGTGCCGAAGCTCACCGACACCGGGTCGGCGATGACGGTCTGCTTGATGGCCTTGTCGACCTGGACGCGGCCCGAACCCTGCTGGAACGGGGTGTACTTGCCGCCCTTGGCGGAGCCGGCCAGCGCACCCTTCAGCTCGGCGTAGCCCCAGTCCGGGTGCTCCTGCTTGAGGATCGCCGCCGCGCCCGCGACATGCGGGGTCGCCATCGACGTACCGGAGATGGTGAGGTAGCCGGCGGGCTTCTCGCCGACCTCCTTGGCGATGAGGCTGCCGGGAGCGGCGGCCGCGGTGATGTCCACGCCGGGCGCGGTCACGTCGGGCTTGATCTGCCCGTCGAGGCCGGGGCCGGTGCTGGAGAAGGACGCCAGCTTGTCCTTGTCGTCGACCGCGCCGACGGTCAGGGCGGAGGCGGCGCTGCCCGGGGAGCCGATGGTCTGGTCGCCGAAGTCGCCCTCGTTGCCGGCGGCGATGGCGAACAGGATGCCCTTGGTCTGCGAGAGCTTGTTGACCTCGGCTTCCAGCGGGTCGATCTCGGGGGTGTCGCCGCCGCCGAGGCTGAGGTTGACGACGTCGGCGCCCTGCTCGGCCGCCCACTCCATGCCGGCGAGGATCTGGGAGTCCTCGCCGTAGCCGTCGTCGCTGAGCACCTTGCCGTTGAGGAGCTTGGCGCCCGGCGCCACACCCTTGTACTTGCCGCCGGACTTCGCGCCGGTGCCGGCCGCGATGGAGGCGACGTGGGTGCCGTGGCCGAACTTGTCGGTCGCGTCGGCGGAGGTCGAGAAGTTCTTCGCCGCGACGACCTGGTCCTTGAGGTCCGGGTGGGTCGCGTCGACACCGGTGTCCAGGACGGCGATCTTGACGCCCTTGCCGTCGTAGCCCTTGGCCCAGGCGGTCGGCGCGCCGATCTGCGGCACGGACTTGTCGAGGCTGGCCTTGCGGACGCCGTCGAGCCAGACGTGCGCGATGCCGGAGGCGGTCCTGTCGCCGTTGGTGACCGCGGCCCACAGCTCGGGCGCGTCCTCCTGCGGCGTCTGCACGGCGTCGGCGTTCAGCGAGGTCAGGGAGTGGCGGAGGGTGCCCGCGTCCCGGACGTCGTCCTTGGCCGCGCTCGCTGCGCCCTTGTAGCCGACGATCACCTTCAGTCCCTTGCTCTGGGACTTGCGGGTGGCGGCCTTGTTGAGCTCGGTGACGTCGAACAGCCGCTGGTCGAGCTTGCCGCTCGACACCAGGCGGACCACGTCGGACGGCAGCACGTAGGTGTGGCCGTCGGCCTTGCGGAGCTGCACCGGTATGTGCTCGCGGCCCTTCGCGGGCTCCAGGCCCACGACACGGCCCTTGGCGTCCACGACGACGCGGTCACCGGTGATCAGGGTGATGCGGTGCTTGGGCGTGAGCTGCGCCTTGTTCGACTGCGAGACGTTCGCCGTCCGCTGCGCGTCCGCCGACGCCGGGCTGGTCATGCCCGCCGCGAGCGCTACCGCGGCCGCCGTGGCGATCGTGGCCGCGCATGCCTTTTTCACTTGTCTGCGCAAGTTTCCCCCTTGCAGAAGGACCGGGTGAATTCCCCGTTCACCCGGGCGGGGGGCAGACTCGCACACACGTATGCGCGCACCCCCCGGTGCTCGCAGTATGCCGAGGGGTGATCACGACCTCAATAGACAACTCCCCGACAGCAAAGTCTGTTACAAGACCGCCGGGTTCAAGGGGAGTTGGGCATGTCCGCCCGTCAGGAGGCGGCGTTCTCCTTCACCGTGATCCGGCCCTTGCGGATCGTGGCGAGGCGGGGGGCCTTCCTCGCGATGGCCGAGTCGTGGGTGACCATGACGAAGGTCAGGCCCAGCTCCTTCCACATGCGTTCGAGCACGTCCATGATCTCGTCGCGCATCGACTCGTCGAGGTTGCCGGTGGGTTCGTCGGCGAGGAGCACCTTCGGCTGCTTGACGAGGGCGCGGGCGATGGCGACGCGCTGCTGCTGTCCGCCGGACAGCTCCGAGGGCAGGTGCCTGAGCCGCTCCCCGAGCCCTACGGAGCCGAGGGCCTCCGCCGCCCGCTCCCGCCGCTCCCTCACCTTGACGCCGAGGGGTACGAGGGCGGTCTCGACGTTCTCCTGGGCGGTGAGGGTGGGGATGAGGTTGAAGGACTGGAAGACGAAGCCGATGTTCTCGCTGCGGACCTTGGTCAGCCGGGCCTCCGACAGTCTCGCCAGGTCGGTGCCGTCCAGCACGACTTCGCCCTCGGTGGGCTTGTCGAGTCCGCCGAGCATCTGGAGGAGAGTGGACTTGCCGCCGCCGGTGGGGCCCTGGATGACGAGGCGATCCCCGTCGGCGATGGTGAGGTCCACACCGGCGAGCGCGTCGACGGTGTCCTTGCCCCGGGTGTAGCGCTTGGTGACGCCTCTGAGTTCGTACATGGTGAGCTCCTGGATGGGTGGGGTTCGGGGTGTGTGGTGCCGGCTGCCGGCCCGGTGGTGGGTTGATCGCGCTGCCTGGGGGCGCGGGGAACTGCGCGACCGGCCACGGCGCACCCGCACCCGCGAGACCACAAGGCGAGGCACATCCGTGGGCGCACCGGCACACCGGCACACCGGCACCGCGGCGGACGCCCGCTACTCGACTCGGCGCAACGCGTCCGCCGGCCGCAACCGCGACGCGCGCCAGCCGCCGAACGCCCCGGCGACGAGACCGCCGGCCACCGCCAGGCCGACCGCGACCGCCACTGTCGTGAGGCTGACCGGGGCGGTCAGGGCCACGTCCAGCGTCCTGGCGGCCACCCGGCGTCCGGGGCCGCCGAAGCCGCCGCCACCGGGACCGCCCGCTCCGCCGCCGCCCCCGCCCAACTGCGCTTGCAGGGTGGGGCTGACGGCCGTGACGACGTACGCCCCCGCGAGTCCGAGCGCGATACCCAGCGCTCCGCCCAGCAGCCCGTTGACCATGGCCTCGCCGACGACCTGCCGGGTCACCCGTCCCGACTTCCAGCCCAGCGCCTTGAGCGTGCCGAACTCCCGCACCCGGCGCGACACCGCGGACGAGGTCAGCAGTCCGGCGACGAGGAACGCGGCGACGAGCACGGCGATCGACAGCCACTTGCCGACGTTCGAGGCGAGCGACGACGCCGTCGACAGCGAGCCCGACACGGTGTCCGCGAGATCCGCCGAGGTCGTCACCGTCGTACCCGAGATGTTCTTCTGGATCGCCGACTTGACGGAGTCGATCTTCTGGGAGTCGGTCGCCTTGACGTAGATCGTGGTGACCTTGTTCTTCGAGTCGCTGAGGGTCTGCGCCTGGGTGAGCGGGACGTAGACGTCGGCGGCCGCGTCCCCGCTGTCCGCGGTGGCGACGCCGATCACCTTGTACTTGACGCTCTTGACGGTGAGGGTGGAACCGACCTTGAGCTTCTTCTCCTTGGCGTACGCGGAGTCCACGACGGCGACCTTGGCGTCGGTCTCGGTCGACTTGAACCCGCGGCCGCTGGTGATCTTGGAGGAGGTCAGCGGGCCGAGGGTCGTCTTGGTGACGTCGGTGCCGAAGACGGAGTAGTTGTCGACGTCGAAGTCGGCGCCGCCGCCCTGCACTTCACCCTGCGGCTGACCGGTGCCGCCGCCGTTGCGGCCGAAGCCGCCCGCACCGCCCCCGTTGCCGTTCTGCTGGAACTGGCCGCGGGTGAACTGGCCGTTGATCTTGACGACTTGGAGGCTCAGCCCGCCGACCGCGTCCGAGACGCCGGTCTGCCGGCCGACCTTGGCGACCGTGGAGGAGGACAGGGTCTGGAAGCCCTGGACCATCACCCGGTCGCTGCTCTGCTCCGCGTCGGAGCCGTTGTCCTGCGCGTCGAACCGGAAGCGCGGCCGGTCCGACGAACCGGACTGCGGCTGGGCCGCCTTGGTGACCGTCATGTCGGTGCCCAGCCCGTACAGCGACTGGAGGACCTTGTCCTGGGCCTTCCCCATGCCGGACGACACGGAACTGACCACGATGACCAGCGCGATCCCGAGCGCGAGCCCGGAGGCGACCACGAGGGCCGCCTTTCTGCGGCGGCGCAGTTCGCGCCTCAGGTAGGTGAAGAACATGGCCGCAAGCTAGGTACGGCGCGTGATGACTCCATAAGGCCCATATAAGAGCTGCATGAGAAGGCTGTGGTCGGCCCCGGAAACACCGATGCCGCCCCTGAGGACGGCATCGGAAAGCTGTGAACGGGCTAGGGGTCAGACCGCCGACCCCGCCTTCCAGTCCGCCCAGCTCAGGTTCCAGCCGTTGAGGCCGTTGTCCGGGGCCACCGTCTTGTCGCCGGTGTTCTTGACGACCACGACGTCGCCGACGATCGAGTGGGTGTACATCCAGTAGCCCGCGGTGCCGGTGTCGTTGGCGCCCTTGGTGTCGGACAGGCCCACGCAGCCGTGGCTGGTGTTCACGGAGCCGAAGATGGACTTGGCGCCCCAGTAGTTGCCGTGCATGAAGGTGCCGGAGTTGGTGAGCCGCAGGGCGTGCGGCACGTCCTTGATGTCGTACTCGCCCTTGCCGTCGTCGTCGGTGAAGCCCACGGTCGCGCCGTTCATGCGCGTCTCCTTGAACTTCTCCGAGATCACCATGGTGCCCTCGTACGTCTTGTTCTCCGGAGAGCCGGCCGAGATCGGGATCGTCTTGATCGTCTGGCCGTTCTGCGTGACCTTCATCTGCTTGGTCTTGGCGTCGACGTACGAGACCTGGTTGCGGCCGATCTTGAAGGTGACCGTCTTCTGCTGGACGCCGTAGACGCCGTCGGCGCCCTCGACCCCGTCGAGCGCGAGCTTCAGCGTGACGGTGGAGTTCTCCTTCCAGTAGTCCTCGGGGCGGAAGTCGATGCGGTTGGCGTTGAACCAGTGACCGACGACCTCCTGACCGCTGCTGGAGGAGACGGTGATGCCCTTCTGGACGGCCGCCTTGTTGGTGATCGCCTTGTCGAAGTTGATCGACACCGGCATGCCCACGCCGACGGTCGAGCCGTTCTCCGGCGTGAAGTTGCCTATGAAGCTGTTGGCCGGGGAGACCGTCGTGAAGGAGGCGTTCTCGTGGGCGGCGAGCCCGTCGGCGTCCTTGGCCTCCGCGGCGACCTTGTAGGTCGTCGAGCGCTCCAGCTGGGCGTCGGGCTTCCAGCTGGTCCGGTCGGCGGACAGCTCGCCGGCGACCTCCTTGCCGTCGGCGGTCGTCATCGTCACGTCGGTGAGCGTGCCCTTGCTCACGGTGACGGCGGCGGAGTTGTTGATGGAGGCGTTGTCGGTGCCGTCCTTGGGCGTGATCCTGATCTCGGCCTTGGAGCTCTTCTTGGCCGCCGCCTCGTCGGCCTTGGCCTGCGAGGTGTCGTTGCCGCCGCCGCTCGACGACGAGTCGTCGCCGCTGGAACAGGCCGAGAGCACCAGCACCCCGCCGAGCAGAGCGGACGCGACCGTCAGGCCCCTGCGCCGCTTACTGACCGTCATCACACGCTTCTCCATCGTTGCCGAATCCCAGAAACCCCGAGAGTCCCCGTCAATAAAACCTAAACGCTACGACCGGTTCGTCCCGTTCCACCTTGCGAGGAGGTGTGGGGCACACCACTTCCGCTGTGGCGGCAGGTGCGTCTGTCGGTCCGTGCGACCCCTGAGACGACGAAACCCCGGACGGCGGTTGCCGCCCGGGGTCACGAATTTCCCCAGCGCGCTCAGCCGACGACCTCGTCTTCCTCGTCTCCCTCGACATCATCCTCGTCGAGGTCCCAGTCCGGCGAATCCGGGTCGTAGTCGATGCGCTCGCTGCTCCAGGACGCCTGGGCCAGTTCCACCCCCGGCACCTCCCCGACCAGGCCGAACGGGTCCACGAGATAGGCGAGGGCCTCCGCAGTGTCTTCCGTCACAGCACCCTCGGCGTGCGCCCGTTCGTCGTCCGGCATGTCCGGATCCTCCGTGATCCGCGCCAGCGCGGCCCGGGTCACGGCGTCCTGGTCGTCGACCTCGACGACGAGTTCCACCCGAAGCCGCACAAAACGTGATGTCTCTTCAGTGCTCATGCCCGGAGCGTAAAGCCCATGCCTCCCGTGACTTTCCCGTGACCCGCGCCTTTCACTAACATCGCCCCACACGGCCAATTCGCCAGCACCACAAGGGGATCGATATTCCGTGTCATCCGTTCGTCGTCCGTTGCTGACCGCCACCGCCGCGGGGACCCTGCTGGGCGCCCTGTGGTTCGTCCCGTCCGCCAACGCGTCCCAGGACACCCCGGCGAGAACAGCGCCGTCCGCGCAGGCCACCACCCAGGCGCGGGCCACGACCACGAGCGCCGAGACCTCCACGGACACCGCCCGGCTCGCCGACACCGGCAGCTTCGACACCACGCCGTACGTCGTCGGCGGCACCCTGTTCCTCACGCTGGGCGCGGGCTTCGTCGTCTATTCCGTACGCCGGGAACGCCTCGGTTTTTAAACGGGCTTGACGATTTCTTGGTGAGTCCTTCATGGTCCGCCCATCAAGAGATCATCGAGGGCGCGGGCCGCCGCTGCGACCGTGGCCCCGGGCCGCTCGCCCACGCGCTGTCCGGCCTTCCGCCGGCCGACACCGACGCGAGCGCGCACAACACCGTGCGACGGCGCCGAGAAGGCCGTCGAGGCCGTCCCCGACGGAAGCGCCGCCTGCTCCGGCGGGTTCGCCATCGCGGCCGACGGCGAGAGCCTCAAGATCAGTCGGCAGCACCGTCTCCACGTACCCCACGGTCGACTTCGCCCCCTGGGCAGCGGCGGGGCGGCCACCGTGCCGGCCACCGTGCTCGACGCCCAGGTGGACAAGCTCAGGTGACGCCGAGGGCCCCCGCCGCGGTCGTACGGCGAGGGCCCTTCGTGCTGTCTATCGCAGGGGACCGGTGACGGCCTCCACCGCCGACACCAGCCGCCCCTCGCGCACGAACGCGTCGGCGGCGGCCAGGTCCGGTGCCAGGAACCGGTCGGGCCCCGGCCCCTCGACTCCCGCCTTGCGTACGGCGGTGATGGCGGCCTGCGTGGCCGACGCCGGGCTCAGGCCCTCGCGCAGCTCCACGGCGCGCGAGGCGGCGTAGAGCTCGACGGCGAGGACCCGGGTGAGGTTGTCGACGGCGGTGCGCAGCTTGCGCGCGGCCGACCACCCCATCGAGACGTGGTCCTCCTGCATCGCGGACGAGGGGATCGAGTCCGCGGACGCCGGAACGGCCAGCCGCTTCAACTCGCTGACCAGCGCGGCCTGGGTGTACTGGGCGATCATCAGCCCGGAGTCCACGCCGGCGTCGTCGGCGAGGAAGGGCGGCAGCCCGTGGGACCGGTTCTTGTCGAGCAGCCGGTCGGTGCGCCGCTCGGCGATCGACGCGAGGTCGGCGACCGCGATGGCGAGGAAGTCCAGGACGTAGGCGACGGGCGCGCCGTGGAAGTTGCCGTTGGACTCGACGCGTCCGTCCGGAAGCACGACGGGGTTGTCGACCGCGGACGCCAACTCCCGCTCCGCCACCAGCCGGGCGTGGGCCAGGGTGTCCCGCCCGGCCCCGGCGACCTGCGGCGCGCAGCGCACGGAGTAGGCGTCCTGGACGCGGGGCGCGTCGTCCTGGTGGTGCCCGGTGAGCTCCGAACCCTTCAGCACGGCCAGCATGTTGGCGGCGGAGGCGCCCTGGCCCGGGTGCGGCCGGATGGCGTGCAGTTCGGGGGCGAGCACCTTGTCGGTGCCGAGCAGGGCCTCCAGGGACAGGGCGGCGGTGATGTCGGCGGACTTGTAGAGCATGTCCAGGTCGGCGAGCGCCATGACCAGCATCCCGAGCATGCCGTCGGTGCCGTTGAGAAGGGCGAGGCCCTCCTTCTCGCGCAGCTCGACGGGCGCGATCCCGTGCTCGGCGAGCAGCTCACCGGCGGGCCGCACGACCCCGTCCGGGCCCTCTGCGTCCCCCTCCCCCATGAGCGTGAGGGCGCAGTGGGACAGCGGCGCGAGGTCACCGGAGCAGCCGAGCGACCCGTACTCGTGGACGACCGGGGTGATCCCGGCGTTGAGCACGTCGGCCATGGTCTGCGCGACCTCGGGCCGCACGCCGGTGTGTCCGGAGCAGACGGTCTTGAGCCGCAGGAACATCAGCGCCCGTACGACCTCCCGCTCCACCCGCGCTCCCATGCCCGCGGCGTGCGAGCGGACGATGTTGCGCTGTAGCTGCGCCCGGAGCTCCTGGCTGATGTGCCGGGTCGCGAGGGCGCCGAAGCCCGTGCTGACGCCGTAGACGGGCTCGGGCTTGGCCGCGAGGGCGTCGACGATCCCTCGGGCAGCGGCGAGGGCGGTGACCGCCTCCTCGGCGAGCTCGACACGGGCACCGTCCCGCGCCACGGCAAGGACGTCGGACGCGGTGACCCCGGACGTCCCCACCACCACAGTGTGCATATCCATATTCAGGAGCGTACGCACTGAATTCCAGGATGTCACTACCGGGTCGGGGTCCCGCCCCTTACCGCCACACGGCTCTCAGGCCGGGCGCCCGCGGAACGTCCGGCGCTCGGCCTTCCGGCCGGAAGGAGTGGCGTCGGCCAGCCGTACGACGGGGTCGTCGGGCCCGCCGCGCCCCGCGACGACCGGCCTGTCGGCACGCTCGGCCTTGGCCCGGTACTGCGCGGCGTCGGCCAGCCGGAAGAGCCGCCGGGCCGAGCGCACCGGCCCGATGGGATCCGCGGTGGAGGCGACCCCGCAGGCCACGCCCTCCCCCAGCTCCAGCTCCCCGGCCCGCCGGCAGAGTTCGTCGGCGGCCCTGACGACGTCGTCGGCGGGCGGTCCCACGGCGAGCAGACAGAACTCGTCCCCGCCGAGCCGTGCGGCCAGGGCGCCCGGCAGCATGGCGCCGCACAGCGACAGCACCGACCCGAAACGTTCCAGCAACCGGTCGCCCACGGCGTGCCCACGGGTGTCGTTGACCCGCTTCAGCCCGTTGAGGTCGCAGACCACGAGACTGACGACGACACCGTCCCGCTTGTGGCGGTCCACGGCCTCGTCGAGCCGCGCGTCCACCGCACGGCGGTTGGCTAGCCCGGTCAGCGCGTCCGTGAAGGCCAGCCGTCTCGCCTCCTCCAGCCGCTCCGCCTGGGCGATCCCGGCGGCGACCACGGCGGCCAGCACGGTCGCGAAGTCGGCGTCCTCCCTGCCGAAGACCGGGGCCCCGGTGGGCCGGGCCACGTACAGCTCCCCCCAGGCCCGGCCGTTCAGCACGATGGGAGCGACCACGCAGCTCCCGCGGCCCCTCCGGCGGAGCGCGGCGACCCGCTGGTGCACATATCCGGGCGGGCCCCCGGCCGCCGGGCCCTCCGCCGTCTCCACCCACGCGTTGGGCTCCCCGCCCCCGGCCCACCGCTCGTGCAGGAACTCGGTGATCTCCGGGAACTGGTGCACGGGGTACGCCTCACCTTCGGGGAACTCCTCCTCGCCCGCGGTCCGGTCCCCGACGTTCACCAGCACCCTGAGCCGGCCGAGCTCCCGCTCCCACACGGACAACGCGGCGAAACTCCCGCCGAGCGCACGGCACGCCCCGGCGGCGGCGGCCCGCCACGCCTCCCGCGAGCCGTGGGCCGCCGCCATGCCCTGAGCCAACGCGACGACCGCGGCCAGCCGGATGTCCTCACCCATCAGTCCAGGTTAGGGAGGATGTGGGGGTATGCGGTGATGTGGTTGGTCCGTTCGAGAAACACCCGGGGTGCCGGGGGCGGCCGTCGGGCGGCTACCGGTGCGTCCTGGATCAAGGGCGCGGGGAACTGCGCAGAGCGTCCGCGCCCCCACCCGCACCCGCACAACATGCCGGCTACAGCCCAGGCCACCGAGGCGCACGGCGTTCGTTGAACGCCGCCACGCCCTCCGCCCGGTCGCCCGAGAAGGCCACCGCCCGCCAGGCCGCGTCCTCCACCTCGAGCCCGGCCCGCAGATCCAGTCCCTGACCCAGCCGCAGCGCGCGCTTCGCCGCCCGCAGCCCCACGGGCGAGTTCGCGGCGATCCGGCGCGCGAGCGCCAGCGCCTCCGTCCGGTCCTCCCCGGCCGCCACGAGCCGATCCAGCAGCCCCAGGTCGCGGGCCTCCTCCGCCTCCACCCGGCGCGCGGTGAAGATCAGCTCGGCGGCCCGGGCCGCCCCCACCCGCCGGGGCAGCAACTGCGTCCCACCGCCTCCGGGGATCACGCCCACCGACACCTCAGGCAGCCCCACCACCGCCGTGCGGTCGGCCACGATCAGGTCGCACGACAGCGCCAGCTCGAACCCCCCGCCCAGCGCGAACCCGTGCACCGCGGCGATCGTCGGCACGGGCAGCTCCAGCACCCCCGTGTACGCCCCCCGGGCCACCGGCCGCTGCCGTACCAGGTCCGCGTCGCTGAAGGAGTTCCGCTCCTTCAGGTCGGCCCCCACACAGAAGGCCCGCTCGTGCGTCGAGGTCAGCACGACCACCCGCACCCCCTGGTCGGCCCCCAGCGCGGCACAGGCGGCGGCGACGGACCGGGCCATCTCGGTGGAGACCGCGTTCATCGCCTTGGGCCGGTCGAGGACCAGCTCGGCGACGCTCCCCTCCTCGTGCCGCCTCACCAGCACGAACTCCCCGAACCGCTCCTCGCCCATGACACCCTCCCGGTTAACGCGGGTTAACAAGAACGCTCCGATCATCGCAGCCCCACTCCCGCCGCGAAAGGTTCCCGCCGATCCACCCGACACCCCGTTCGAGTGACATCCCACCCAACTCCCCCTCCACCGCCCACGGCAGCGCATAACGTGCGCCCCGCCACGGCGCACAGGGGGCGCGGGCACCCAGGGGAGGAAGCATGACGGCGACGATGACGACGACAGCCATGGCGGAGGACGGTGGCACCCGTCTGTTCGGACCGCGTGGCCGGCACCGCAAGCCCCGCCCCCGCAAGGTCCTGCTCGCGGCGGGCGGCCTCGCCCTGGCCGCCGGTGCCCTGAGCCTCGTACGGCTGACCCCGGACACGGGAGCGGGCGGCTTCGGCGCCGCGGAGCCCGACCCCCGGGCCGCGCCGGGCACGGACGCGGACATCGGCACCGGCCCCGGCCCCGGCACGGACCGGGCGACGAACGCCGCCGCGACCCTGGACGCCGTTCCGGAGGCGAGCCCGTCGTCGACCACGGCGATGGGCGGGGTCTCCGCGACCCCGACCGCGGGTTCCTCCCCGGCCCCCGCGGGGTCCGCGACCGCCGTTCCCCTGCCCTTCGCGGCGGCCCCCACGACGATCCCGGAGGCGCCGAACACCCGGGCACCGGCCCCGGCCCCGGCCCCCACGACCACCACCGCACCTCGCGCACCCCACGCGCCGGCGACGACGGCCGCCCCGCAACCGCCTCGGACCACGCCTCCACCGGCAGCGACCCCCGCGCCTCGGCCCACCCGCTCGACCCGGCCCGACCCGGGCCTGTGCGTGCCGATCATCGGCCTGTGCGTGCGGCAGGGCGGCTAGGGCCTGTCCGCCCTAGGGCGCGACGTCCCTGCGGGTCAGCAGCCAGGGCTCGACGACGCCGAGGCCACGGACCGGCCGCTGCCACATCGGCTGAAGCGCGAAGCGGTAGGTCGGCGGCTCCTCGCCCTCCTTCTCGGCGGTGGCCGCGGCCTCGGCCGCCTCCGCCTCGGAGGCGGGGGCCTCGCCGTGGCGGATCAGCTCCTCGGCGAACGCGCTGTCGACGAGGACGGCGTCACGGGGAGCTATCGAGGTCAGCCGGGAGGCGAGGTTCACCGTCGTCCCGAAGACATCGCCCATGCGGGTGGTCACCGTGCCGAAGGCGATGCCGACGCGCAGCTCGGGCATGGTCTCGTCGTTGGCCATGGTCTCGATGAGCCGCAGGGCGATCTCGGCGGCCACCGCGGCGTCGTCGGCCGCGTACAGCACCTCGTCGCCGAGGGTCTTGATGAGCCGTCCGCCCCGGGCCGCCACCAGGTCCGCGGCGGTGGTCTCGAAGGCCTCGACGAGCTCGCCGAGTTCCTCCTCCTCCATCCGGCGGGTCAGCCGCGTGAACCCGACGAGGTCGGCGAAGCCCACGCACAGTCGCCGGTCGACCATCTCCTCGTCGTCGGCGGCCTGCACGACCCGGCCGGCCGAGGCGGCGAGCTGGCGGCGCCAGACGTAGACGAGGAACTCCTCCAGCTCGGGCAGGAGCAGCTCGATGATCGGGTACGTCACCTCGGTGCGGGTCATGCCCGGTTCCGGGGGCTCGGTCAGGCCCTCCAGGAAGGAGTCGATCTGCCACTCGGCGAGCCGGGCCGTGGTCTGCCCGGTGGACCGCGCCACCTGCACGGCCATGGCCTCGCTCAGCAGCCCCGCCTCGACGAGACCGGCGAGCCGGCGCAGCGCGAGCACGTCCGCCTCGGTGAACGCCTTGGCCTGGCCGACGTCGGCGAAGCCCATCGCCCGCCAGAAGCGGGTGGCCAGCTCCATGGAGACGCCGGCGGTGCGGGCCGCCTGAAAGGGGGTGTAGCGCCGCTCGGCGCCGAGGATGAGCTGTTCGAGACGCACGGCGAGCGGGTGCGGGATCGCGTCCGCGCCGGAGCCCGTGTCGTCTGCGGTCACGCCTGCTGCCCTTCCGATCTGTCACGGTCAGGTATCGACCGGCCTCAACTGTACGGCAGGTGTGCGGTAGCTCACGTCCTCCCTCCGTCAGGAGGAGCGGGAAGACCGTGGCCGGCCGATGTCCCCGGTCGGCTGCGGGCCGACTGCGGCCGGTCGCGTCCACGCGGTGGAGCCGCACGCCGCCACAGCCCCGCGCCCTGGGGAGCCACGGCTCACGCCGGTCGCAGGTGGACGATGTCCCCCGCCCCCACCGGCTCCTGTACGCCCTCCTTCGTCGCGATCACCAGGCGGCCGTCGCCGTCCACCGCCACCGCCTCGCCGACCAGTGCGCGGTCTCCGGGCAGCTCCGCCCGTACCGTCCTTCCCAGCGTGGCGCACCCCGCCGCGTACGTCTCCTGGAGGCCGCTCACCGCCGGGTCGCCGGCCGCAGCCCGCCAACGGCCGTACCACTCCTCCAGGGAGCGCAGGACGGCCCGCAGCAGGGGGTCCCGGTCGGTGCTCACCGCTCCGGCCAGCGCCAGCGAACCCGCGGTGGGGACGGGCAGCTCGTCCTCCCTGAGGGTGACGTTGATGCCGACGCCGATGACGACGCCGCGGTCGCCGGCCCGTTCCGCGAGGATCCCGCCGGCCTTGCGTTCCTCGCCGCCCACGGTGACCAGGAGGTCGTTGGGCCACTTGAGAGCCGTGTCCACGCCGGCCGCCCGGGACAGGCCCGTGGCCACCGCGACCCCGGTGAGCAGGGGCAGCCAGCCCCAGCGGGCGACCGGCACGTCAGCCGGGGTCAGCAGGACGGAGAAGAAGAGGCCCGAGCGGGGCGGTGCCGTCCACCGGCGGTCCAGGCGGCCGCGGCCGGCGCTCTGCTCCTCGGCGACGAGGACCGCGCCCTCGTCCGCCTTGCCCGCGGCGGCACGGGCGACCAGGTCGGAGTTGGTGGACCCGGTGCCGGACAGCACCTCGATCCCGGACCACAGCCCGCCGTCCCGCACCAGTCCGCGGCGCAGCGCGGCGGTGTTGAGGGGCGGCCGGTCGAGGTCCGACCAACGGCTGTCGTCTCCTGAAACATCTCGCGGCGTCATGCAAGCCACCCTAGGTGTGTGAAACGCCGCACTGCTGATTCGTAGGGGCACCACTACTCTACGGATGAGTAACCGTCCCCCCTTTTGAGCAGGCAGGGAGCCGCGAGACCGATGTCCGAGCCGGAAGAGATCGACATCCACACCACCGCGGGCAAGCTCGCGGATCTCCAGCGTCGTATCGACGAGGCGACGCACGCCGGCTCCGAACGTGCCGTCGAGAAGCAGCACGCCAAGGGCAAGCTGACGGCCCGTGAGCGCATCGAACTGCTCCTCGACGAAGGCTCTTTCGTGGAGCTGGACGAGTTCGCCCGGCACCGCTCCACCAACTTCGGGCTGGAGAAGAACCGCCCGTACGGCGACGGGGTCGTCACCGGGTACGGCACGGTCGACGGCCGCCCCGTCGCCGTGTTCTCCCAGGACTTCACCGTCTTCGGCGGCGCGCTGGGCGAGGTCTACGGCCAGAAGATCGTCAAGGTGATGGACTTCGCGCTGAAGACCGGCTGCCCGGTCATCGGCATCAACGACTCCGGTGGTGCCCGTATCCAGGAGGGCGTGGCCTCGCTGGGCGCGTACGGCGAGATCTTCCGCCGCAACACCCACGCCAGCGGTGTCATCCCGCAGATCAGCCTGGTCGTCGGGCCGTGCGCGGGCGGGGCCGTGTACTCCCCGGCGATCACCGACTTCACGGTGATGGTCGACCAGACCTCGCACATGTTCATCACCGGTCCCGACGTCATCAAGACGGTCACCGGCGAGGACGTCGGTTTCGAGGAGCTGGGCGGCGCCCGCACCCACAACTCGGTGTCCGGCGTGGCCCATCACATGGCCGGGGACGAGAAGGACGCCGTCGAGTACGTCAAGCAGCTGCTGTCGTACCTGCCGTCCAACAACCTGTCCGAGCCGCCGGTCTACCCGGAGGAGGCGGACCTCTCGGTCACCGACGAGGACCGCGAGCTGGACACCCTGGTCCCGGACAGCGCGAACCAGCCGTACGACATGCACACGGTGATCGAACACATCCTGGACGACGCCGAGTTCTTCGAGACGCAGCCGCTGTTCGCGCCGAACATCCTCACCGGCTACGGCCGTGTCGAGGGCCACCCGGTCGGCATCGTCGCCAACCAGCCGATGCAGTTCGCCGGCTGTCTCGACATCACCGCGTCGGAGAAGGCGGCCCGCTTCGTCCGCACCTGCGACGCCTTCAACATCCCGGTGATCACCTTCGTGGACGTCCCCGGCTTCCTGCCGGGCGTCGACCAGGAGCACGACGGCATCATCCGCCGCGGCGCCAAGTTGATCTACGCCTACGCGGAGGCCACGGTCCCGCTGATCACGGTGATCACCCGCAAGGCCTTCGGCGGCGCGTACGACGTCATGGGCTCCAAGCACCTCGGCGCGGACATCAACCTCGCCTGGCCCACCGCCCAGATCGCCGTGATGGGCGCCCAGGGCGCGGTGAACATCCTGCACCGCCGCACGATCGCGGAGGCCGAGGCCGCCGGGGACGCGGAGGCGACCCGGGCCCGGCTGATCCAGGAGTACGAGGACGCCCTCCTCAACCCCTACATCGCGGCCGAGCGCGGCTACATCGACTCCGTGATCATGCCGTCGGACACACGCCGCCATGTCGTCAGGGGCCTGCGCCAGCTGCGCACCAAGCGCGAGTCCCTGCCTCCGAAGAAGCACGGCAACATCCCCCTCTAGCCCTGCCGGGAGCCGTCATGAACATCAAGGTCGTACGGGGAAACCCCACCCCCGAGGAGCTCGCCGCCGCCCTGGCGGTGGTCCGGGCCCGCGCCGCGGCGGCGACCTCGTCGCCGTCCGGCGCGGAGGAGCGGAAGGCCGCGTGGTCCGATCCGTCCCGCATCGCGGGCCGCCGCCTGCCCCAGCCGGGGCCGACGGCCTGGTCCCGCACGTACTGGCCGGCCTAGAGGACGGCCGCCAGCGCTTCGGCCATCACCTCGTATCCGAGATCGTTCGGATGCAGGTGATCGCCGAAGTCGTACGACGGACGCAGCCGGTCCGGGTCGTCCGGATCGGCCATCACACGGGCGAGGTCCACCACCGCGTCGTACTCGCCGGAGCAGCGGGTCCACTCGTTCACCTCGTGCGCGACCTTCGCCGCGTGCTCGCCCCAGTGGTCCGAGCCCTCGAACGGCAGCAAGGTGCTCCCGATCATCCGCAGCCCTCGCGCCTGCCGTATCAACTCGCGGTGAGCGGCGATGAGTTCGGCCGCCTCCACCACCGGTGCGGGCTTGTAGGTGGGCTGTTCGTCGGTCTCGCTGAAGCCGATGTCGTTGAGCCCCAGCAGCACGACCGCCGTGTCCACCCCGGCGAGCTCCAGCACGTCCCGCCGGAACCGCCGCACCCCTCGCTCGCCGTACCAGGCGGAGTCGTTGAGCAGCAGGTTCCCGCCGATCCCGGCGTTGAGCACGGGCCGCCCGCTCAACCGGGCCAGCGCGTCCGACCAGCGGCGGTCCGCCCCCACCGGGAGCCGAACCCGTCCGTGAGGGAGTCCCCGAACAGGGCGATCCCGTCCGTGCGCCCGGCGTCCGTCTCGACGGCGGCCAGGAAGTACCAGGACTCGCTCACCGCGTCGAAGCCCTGCCCGCCCGTGTCGGTCAGCAGATCGCCCTGTCCGCGGTAACTCGGTGCGAAGGCCTGGGCGTGGAAGGTCGCGGGGCCGGTCGCGGCGTCGAAATGCAGGGTGACCGTCACCGACTCCCCCGCCGCCACGGGGAGTTCGACCGGCTCGCTCACCAGTGAGCCCCGGGCCGGTATCTCGTCCGCGAGGGCGAGGGTGCGCAGCGATCCCGGCTCGACGCCCGCGCCGGTGGCCGTACGGCCGATCGTCGCGCCCGCGAGCCGGACCGGTGAGGTGCCGTACGCGTGGGACAGCCGGACCCGCACCCGGCGCCCTCCCGCCGACAGCCTGACGACCTGGCGCACGGACTGCCGCCAGAAGCCCTCGCGGGACCAGTTGGGGGTGAAGCCCTCGGCGGGAAGCTGGGGCGAGGCGGACCAGGCGGTGGTGAACACGGACGTACCCCTCTCTCTCGACTGCTAATGGAACCACAGTACCGTTAGAGAAGTTGAGTACGCGTACTCAGGCGCCCTCCGCGAAATCGCCCCACGCTGGAAACCATGCTGTGGTCCGACCCCGAGAACGAACCGCCGAAGGAACTGCGCGACATGCAGGACATGCTTCGGCGACTGAGCGTCTTCCTGGCGCTGGCCATGGTGCTCGCGATGATCGTGATCGGGTTGCGCTGACCGGCACTACGCTGACCGCATGACCGATCAGCCGCGCCGCCGACTCGTGCTCGCCTCCCAGTCCCCCGCCCGGCTGGGCCTGCTGCGACAGGCCGGCCTCGCTCCCGAGGTGCTCGTGAGCGGGGTCGACGAGGACGCCGTCACCGCCCCCACCCCCGCCGAACTGGCCCTCGCCCTCGCCGAGGCGAAGGCCTCCGTCGTGTCCGCGAAACCCGAGGTCAAGGGTGCGCTGGTGATCGGCTGCGACTCGGTGCTCGACCTGGACGGCGAGGCCCTCGGCAAGCCGGCCGACGCCGAGGAGGCGACGGCCCGCTGGAAGGCGATGCGCGGCCGCGCGGGCACCCTTCAGACCGGCCACTGCGTCTACGACACCACGAGCGGCCGGTACGTCTCGGCGGTCGCCTCCACCGTCGTCCGCTTCGGCGAGCCGACCGACGAGGAGATCGCCGCGTACGTCGCCTCCGGCGAACCCCTCCACGTCGCCGGGGCGTTCACGCTGGACGGCCGTTCGGCCCCGTTCATCGAGGGCATCGACGGCGACCACGGCAACGTCATCGGCCTCAGCCTGCCGCTGCTGCGCCGCCTGCTGTCCGACCTGGGCGTCGGCATCACGGAACTGTGGACCCCGACGGAGGCGTGAGCGCCACCCCCACGCCGAGGCGAGCGCCGCCGTCCGGCCCGTCCGACGGCATCACGGGGTGGCGAGCACCGACGAAGGCATGAGCGGCGCCTTACGGCCCCCTTCGGCTCCTCGACACCCTCGGACGCCACGTCCACGACGCCAGGGCGCCCAACCTCAGGCAGCCACCACCACCCCAACTGTTGGCGGGCCAAGCGCCCTCGGACGCCGCGTTCATGACGCCGGGGCGCCCGGCCTCAGGGCGCCGACGGGACGAGCGCCCGGACAGGGGGGCGCGAGGACCGGCGGAGGCGGGAGCAGCGCAGCGCGAAGTCCCCTCCGCCTCCTCGGGCGCCGAGGTGCCCGGCCTCAAGACGGCCCTGCCGCCCCGACCGGTCGGGTGTCCCCGTCACGGAGTGGTCGGTGCCGGTGGAGGGTTGAGGGGGGAGCCGCCTACGGCCGGGGGGTCTTCCGGGCCCTCGGGGTCACCGGGGCCCGGAGTGGCGTGCGGCTCCGCCGCGACCGGGCCGCGCCGGCCGTCGTAGGTGACCAGGACGAGCACGATCAGGCCGAGCATCACGATCATGAAGAGGAACTGGGGGCGGCCGATCAGGGCCCAGGCGACCGCGGCCAGCAGGCCGTGCACCACGGCGGCGCTGATCAGCAGGATCCGGCCGAGCCCGGCGGGCTGCCGGTCGCGTACCGCCACCAGCAGGGCGACCAGCGCGCACAGCGCGAAGTACAGGCCGAAGACGATCCCGCCGATCTTCGAGGACATCGACATCGCGTCCGGGTCCAGGCCGGCCAGTGACATGTTCTGCGCGTCGACGAGATTGCCCATGATCCAGTTCAGCATCGCCACGCCGAACGCCTCCGCGAAGAGGACGACCGCCACGACCCACGCCACCGGCCTGCGTATCACCGGTCCCCACCCACTTTCGAGCCGTGCTCTTGTTACCCGAAGTACGTTCGATACAGCGCGAACGCTACTAACGGGTAAACCGCGGGACAAGGGTTCGGCCGCGGGCAAAGAATCATTGGGCCATTCGTAGGGACTCCACAAAGAATCGGAGTGGTCCGCAGCACGCTCTCACAGAGACCTTGACCACAGAGGAGGGCTAGGGTTTCCGGGAGGAGTCCTGCGTACCGCGGTGCGACAAGGGATTTCGCGGGTCGTGCAAGCTCGCATCACGCTCCGTGTGGGGAAGCTCACCACAGGGGACGGGTCGAAGAGCCGTGTCGGCAGTCCCTAAACTCGGCTTGTTTCAAGGAGGGAGCCTCAATCGTGCGCAAGGTGCTCATCGCCAACCGTGGCGAAATCGCTGTCCGCGTTGCCCGGGCCTGCCGGGATGCCGGTATCGCGAGCGTGGCCGTGTACGCCGACCCGGACCGGGACGCTCTGCATGTCCGCGCCGCGGATGAGGCGTTCGCTCTGGGCGGTGACACCCCGGCCACCAGCTACCTGGACATCGAGAAGGTCCTGGGGGCCGCGCGTGAGTCGGGCGCGGACGCCATCCATCCGGGCTACGGCTTCCTCTCCGAGAACGCCGAGTTCGCGCAGGCGGTCCTGGACGCGGGCCTGATCTGGATCGGCCCGCCCCCGCAGGCCATCCGCGACCTGGGCGACAAGGTCGCCGCCCGGCACATCGCCCAGCGCGCCGGCGCCCCCCTGGTGGCGGGCACCCCCGACCCGGTCTCCGGTGCCGACGAGGTCGTGGCCTTCGCCGAGGAGCACGGCCTGCCCATCGCCATCAAGGCCGCCTTCGGCGGTGGCGGTCGCGGCCTGAAGGTCGCCCGCACCCTCGAAGAGGTCCCCGAGCTGTACGACTCCGCGGTCCGCGAGGCGGTCGCCGCCTTCGGCCGCGGCGAGTGCTTCGTCGAGCGCTACCTGGACCGCCCCCGGCACGTGGAGACCCAGTGCCTGGCCGACAAGCACGGCAACGTGGTCGTCGTCTCCACCCGTGACTGCTCCCTCCAGCGCCGCCACCAGAAGCTGGTCGAGGAGGCGCCCGCGCCCTTCCTCTCCGACGAGCAGGTCGCCGAGCTGTACCGCGCCTCCAAGGCCATCCTCAAGGAGGCCGCCTACGAGGGTGCCGGCACCTGCGAGTTCCTGGTCGGCCAGGACGGCACCATCTCCTTCCTGGAGGTCAACACCCGCCTCCAGGTCGAGCACCCGGTCACCGAGGAGGTCTCCGGCATCGACCTGGTGCGCGAGATGTTCCGCATCGCCGACGGCGAGGAACTGGGCTACGGCGACCCCGAACTGCGCGGCCACTCGTTCGAGTTCCGCATCAACGGCGAGGACCCGGGCCGTAACTTCCTCCCGGCCCCCGGCACGGTCACCAAGTTCGAGGCGCCCTCCGGTCCGGGCGTGCGCCTGGACGCGGGCGTGGAGGCCGGCTCGGTCATCGGCCCGGCCTGGGACTCCCTCCTCGCGAAGCTGATCGTCACCGGCGCCACCCGCGAGCAGGCCCTCCAGCGGGCCGCCCGCGCCCTGGACGAGTTCCAGGTCGAGGGCATGGCCACCGCCATCCCGTTCCACCGCGCGGTCGTCAAGGACCCGGCGTTCGCCCCGGAGCTGACCGGCTCCAGCGACCCGTTCACGGTCCACACCCGCTGGATCGAGACCGAGTTCGTCAACGACATCAAGCCCTTCGCGGCCCCGGCCGACACCGAGGCCGAGGACGACGCGGACCGCGAGACGATCGTCGTCGAGGTCGGCGGCAAGCGCCTGGAGGTCTCGCTGCCCTCCTCGCTCGGCATGTCCCTGGCCCGCACCGGCCTCGCCGCGGGCGCCAAGCCCAAGCGGCGGGCGGCCAAGAAGTCCGGCCCCGTCGCCTCCGGCGACACCCTCGCCTCCCCGATGCAGGGCACGATCGTCAAGATCGCCGTCGAGGAGGGCCAGGAGGTCAAGGAGGGCGACCTCGTCGTCGTCCTCGAGGCGATGAAGATGGAGCAGCCGCTCAACGCGCACCGGTCCGGCACCATCAAGGGCCTGACGGCGGAGGTCGGCGCGTCGATCACCTCGGGTGCGGCGATCTGCGAGATCAAGGACTGAGCGCACTTCGTACGCCCTTTGCCGCACAGGCATCCCGAGGCGCCCCGCGGACCGGAGCAGTCGGTCCGCGGGGCGCCTCGCTTCCCCGTCCCCCGAGACGGTGGTCTCACGCGGCCCGCGTCCAGCCGGTGCTCCGCGGGCGAGGGCCGGCCCGGCGCAGGCGAAGAAGGCCGCCATGACGAACGACAGCGTGGTCAGGGGCGCGAGGCCGAGCAGGGTCGTGCCGTTCACCACGGCGAGTCCATCGACCCCGTCGGCGACGGGGGATGGTCGTAGATCACCATCGGGTCGGCGTGGAAGACGCCCGCGGGCACGAGCCCCGTCACCGCGGTCCCCGGTTCCCGCTCCACCACCCGACGCACGTCGGCCCCGCTGATCTCGATGCCACTCTCCCGGCGCCGCTCTCGCCAGAGACGCTCCCTGGGAAAGAACCTACGGCTTCCGCCGACCGGGTGAACCGGTCCGTACGGATCGCCGGGGCGCGCGGAAGGCGTGCTGAGCTGGGCCCCCGTCGGCCAGGCACCGCCCGAGCGGTCCCGCCCCGAACCGGGCCGCGGCCACGCCTCCCCCGGGACGCGCGGCGGCATCACCGCGTCGCAGGAATCAGCGGCGGCGCAGGTCCGCCACCCGGGCCCGTTCCGCCGCCGGGGTCGGTTCGCCCAGGGTCGTGGCGGTGCGGAGAGAGGGGCCCGCCGACGGGAGCTGGCTGCGGCGGGGGCCCGGCACGGGCACGTCCCGGCGCTCTTGGCGGCGCGCCGGGACCTGATCACCCCCCGGCGCTCCCGACGCACCGGCCACGGCGATCTGCACCCCCTGGTCGGCGAGCGCCTGGAGTTCGGTCGCGGCCCGGTCGTCGTGGGCCGGGGGCTCGTCCGTGACCAGCCGTGTGATCACGTCCGTCGGCACGGTCTGGAACATGGTGTCGGTGCCCAGCTTGGTGTGGTCGGCGAGGACCACGACCTCCGCGGCGGCCTGCACCAGCGCCCGGTCCACGGACGCCGACAGCATGTTGGACGTGGACAGGCCGCGCTCGGCGGTGAGCCCGCTCCCGGAGAGGAAGGCCCGCGAGACTCTGAGCCCCTGGAGCGACTGTTCCGCCCCCGAGCCGACCAGGGCGTAATTGGAACCGCGCAGGGTGCCGCCGGTCATCACGACCTCCACCCGGTTGGCATGGGCGAGTGCCTGGGCCACCAGGAGGGAATTGGTCACGACGGTCAGCCCGGGGACCCGGGCGAGCCGGCGCGCCAGCTCCTGGGTGGTGGTACCCGCCCCCACCACAATGGCCTCGCCTTCTTCGACGAGACCCGCGGCGAGATCGGCGATGGCCGTCTTCTCGGCGGTCGCGAGATGCGATTTCTGCGGAAAGCCGGACTCCCGCGTGAACCCGCCCGGCAATACCGCACCGCCGTGCCGGCGGTCGAGGAGTCCTTCTGCCTCCAGCGCGCGCACGTCCCGCCGTACGGTCACTTCGGAGGTCTGGACGACGCGGGCGAGCTCACGGAGCGACACGGCCCCATTGGCTCGCACCATTTCGAGGATCAATTGGCGACGTTCTGCAGCGAACACGAAACTGACAGTAACCCCAACGACCGTCTGGTTTCAGCAGTTTGCGCCGAATTACAGAAGTTGTTCGCACAGTAGGACGGGAGGTGGTATAGGGCCTAATCTTCCCGCCTATGCCGCACGAATGGTCGACAACTCCCTGTGACCAGGCAGGAATCGCTTTCGGCCGTCAGGCCCCGCCGGTCTCCTTGCGCGTGTGCAACTGCCGTGCCACCTCGGCGATCGACCCCGAAAGGGAGGGGTAAACGGTGAACGCGTTCGCGATCTGTTCGACCGTCAGATTGTTGTCGACCGCGATCGAGATGGGGTGGATCAGTTCCGAGGCGCGGGGCGCGACGACGACACCGCCGACGACGATCCCGGTACCGGGCCGGCAGAAGATCTTGACGAAGCCGTCGCGGATGCCCTGCATCTTGGCGCGCGGGTTGCGCAGCAGCGGCAGCTTCACGACCCGGGCGTCGATCTTCCCGCCGTCCACGTCGGCCTGCGAGTACCCGACGGTGGCGATCTCGGGGTCGGTGAAGACGTTCGACGAGACGGTCTTGAGGTTCAGCGGGTTCACCGTGTCGCCGAGGAAGTGGTACATGGCGATGCGCCCCTGCATGGCGGCGACGGAGGCGAGCGCGAACACCCCGGTCACGTCACCGGCGGCGTACACACCGGGAGCCGTCGTCCGGGACACCTTGTCGGTCCAGATGTGCCCGGACTCGCGCAGCTTGACGCCCGCTTCCTCCAGTCCCATCCCGGCGCTGTTCGGAATGGCGCCGACGGCCATCAGGCAGTGCGAGCCGGTGATGACCCGCCCGTCCGCCAGCGTGACCTCGACCCGGTCCCCGACCCGTTTGGCGGACTGGGCGCGGGAGCGGGCCATGACGTTCATGCCGCGCCGGCGGAAGACGTCCTCCAGCACGGCGGCCGCGTCCGGGTCCTCCCCGGGCAGCACCCGGTCCCGGGACGACACGAGCGTCACCTTGGAGCCGAGCGCCTGGTAGGCCCCGGCGAACTCGGCGCCGGTGACACCGGAGCCGACCACGATGAGCTCTTCCGGCAGCTCGTCGAGGTCGTAGACCTGGGTCCAGTTGAGGATGCGCTCGCCGTCGGGCTGGGCGTCGGGCAGTTCACGGGGATGCCCGCCCGTGGCGATGAGCACCGCGTCCGCGACGAGCGTCTCCTCGCTCCCGTCGGCGGCCCGCACGACGACCTTCCGCGACCCGTCGAGGGACTGCATGCCCTCGAGCCGGCCACGCCCGCGCAGCACGCGCGCACCCGCTCGCGTCACGGAAGCCGTGATGTCGTGCGACTGGGCGAGGGCGAGCCGCTTCACACGACGGTTGACCTTCCCCAGATCGACGCCGACCACCCGGGCGGCCTGCTCCAGTGGTGGGGTGTCATCGGCGACGATGATCCCCAGCTCCTCGTAGGACGAGTCGAAGGTCGTCATGACCTCGGCCGTAGCGATAAGGGTCTTCGACGGCACGCAGTCGGTCAGCACCGACGCCCCGCCCAGGCCGTCGGCGTCGACGACGGTCACCTCCGCGCCGAGCTGGGCGGCCACCAGGGCCGCCTCGTATCCGCCGGGTCCGCCACCGATGATCACGATCCGAGTCACGTACTCCATTGTCCCGCACGAGCCGGGGTGCCACGGCCTGGGGGGCACCCCGAGACGCCACTGTTACGGGAGAGACACCGGGGAAGGCTGCCGTACCCTCGTCGCATGTCGCTCTACGCCGCCTACGCCGGCAACCTCGACGCGCGGCTGATGACCCGCCGCGCCCCGCACTCGCCGATGCGCGCCACGGGGTGGCTGAACGGCTGGCGGCTGACCTTCGGCGGTGAGCACATGGGCTGGGAAGGGGCGCTGGCCACGATCGTCGAGGACCCCCTCTCCCAGGTGTTCGTGGCGCTCTACGAGATCGCCCCCGCCGACGACGAGTCCATGGACCGCTGGGAGGGCGTGGGCCTGGACATCTACCGCCGTACGCGCATGCGGGTCCACACCCTGGAGGGTGAGGAACAGGCCTGGACGTACGTCCTCAACGGCTACGAGGGCGGTCTGCCCTCCGCCCGCTACCTGGGCGAGATCGCGGACGCGGCGGAGTCCGCGGGCGCCCCGCACGACTACGTGATGGAACTCCGCAAGCGCCCCTGCTGAAGGAGCCGGGCCGCCGGTTGGTTGGAAACGACAAGACAACGATCGCCATCCCGTCAGCTCTGTCATCTACGCGCGTAGGCCCGGACCGGCTACCCTCGTCCGCGTGAACGCATCTCTTCTTCCGGACGACATCCAGGGCGCCACCCCCGCTGAACCGAGGGTCGCCGCCGACGCCGCCGCCGCGCGCCTGCGCGAACTGACCGGCGCCGAGACCCACGACGTCGCCCTCGTGATGGGCTCCGGCTGGGCACCGGCCGTGGACGCCCTCGGCACCCCCGAGGCCGAGTTCCCGGTCACCGAGCTGCCCGGTTTCCCGCCGCCGGTGGTGGAGGGACACGGCGGCAAGATCCGCTCGTACAGGATCGGTGAGAAGCGGGCCCTGGTCTTCCTCGGCCGCACCCACTACTACGAGGGCCGGGGCGTCGCGGCCGTGGCCCACGGCGTGCGCACCGCGGTCGCGGCCGGCTGCAAGACGATCGTCCTCACCAACGGCTGCGGCGGCCTGCGCGAGGGCATGCGCCCCGGCCAGCCGGTCCTGATCAGCGACCACATCAACCTCACGGCGACCTCCCCGATCATCGGCGCGAACTTCGTCGACCTGACCGACCTCTACTCGCCCCGCCTGCGCGCCCTGTGCAAGGAGATCGACCCCAGCCTGGAGGAGGGCGTCTACGCCCAGTTCCCCGGCCCGCACTACGAGACCCCCGCCGAGATCCGCATGGCCCGCGTGATCGGCGCGGACCTGGTGGGCATGTCGACGGTCCTCGAGGCGATCGCCGCGCGCGAGGCGGGTGCGGAGGTCCTGGGCATCTCCCTGGTGACGAACCTCGCCGCGGGCATGACGGGCGAGCCCCTGAACCACGAGGAAGTCCTCCAGGCGGGCCGTGACTCGGCGACACGGATGGGTTCACTGCTGGCGCAGGTACTCGGCCGCATCTGAGAGACCACCCAGGGATGTGCCGGGTGCGGCGGCCGGGCGACCACACGGCCGGTGGGAGCCGGTCGCGCAGTTCCCCGCGCCCCTAGGGGGTGGCAGTGGACGCCCGCCACGACGGGCCGTTGGCCGCGTACGGCGGTGAGGGGACGGGGTGGGGG
>NZ_JBIVSV010000008.1:0-27485 GCF_044756385.1 Streptomyces sp. NPDC091972
TTCGGTCTTGCGTTTCCGACTCTATCAGACCGTTTCCGGTTCCGATTTCCTCGGTGCTTTCCAGGTTCCCGCTTCCGCGTTTCCCTTTCCGGCGGCTCCGACTTTATCAGATGTTCTGAGTCGGAATTCCCGCCCCCTGGAGGCTCGCTCCGGAGCGCGAAGCTGCCGGGTTCCCCCTCGGGCGGAGCCGTAAACGTACTGGAGCGGGGCGCCTCGATGCAAATCGAGGCGCCCCGCTCCACGTTCACTCGGACGGATGTCCGACGGTGCGTCAGACCTCCACCACCACCGGGAGGATCATCGGCCTGCGGCGATACGTGTCGGAGACCCACTTGCCGAGGGTCCGTCGCACCAGCTGCTGGAGCTGGTGGGGTTCGACCACACCGTCCTGCGCGGAGCGCTCCAGGACCTCGGTGATCCTCGGGATCACGTCGGCGAAGGCCGAGTCCTCAATGCCGGAGCCGCGTGCCTGGATGTGCGGGCCGCCCGTGATCTTGCCGGTGGACGAGTCGACGACCAGGAAGACCGAGATGATGCCCTCGTCGCCGAGGATCTTGCGGTCCTTGAGGGCCGGCTCGCCGACATCGCCGACCGAGAGGCCGTCGACGTAGACGTATCCCGCCTGGACCTTGCCCGAGATCTTGGCCTTGCCCTCGACGAGGTCGACGACGACGCCGTCCTCGGCGATGACGATGCGGTCGTGCGGGACGCCGGTGAGGGCGCCGAGCTCGGCGTTGGCGCGCAGGTGGCGCCATTCGCCGTGGACCGGCATCAGGTTCTTCGGGCGGCAGATGTTGTAGAAGTACAGGAGCTCGCCCGCTGAGGCGTGGCCCGAGACGTGCACCTTGGCGTTGCCCTTGTGGACGACCTTGGCGCCCCATCGGGTCAGGCCGTTGATCACGCGGTAGACGGCGTTCTCGTTCCCGGGGATCAGGGAGGACGCGAGGATCACGGTGTCGCCCTGGACGATCCGGATCTGGTGGTCGCGGTTGGCCATGCGGGACAGAGCGGCCATCGGTTCGCCCTGCGAGCCCGTGCAGACCAGGACCACCTCGTGGTCCGGGAGGTCGTCGAGCGTCTTGACGTCGACCACCAGGCCCGGGGGCACCTTCAGATAGCCGAGGTCGCGGGCGATGCCCATGTTGCGGACCATCGAGCGGCCGACGAAGGCGACCCGGCGGCCGTACTCGTGGGCCGCGTCCAGGATCTGCTGGATGCGGTGGATGTGGCTGGCGAAGCTCGCCACGATGATCCGCTTGCGGGCGCCCGCGAAAACCTGCCGCAGGACGTTCGAGATGTCCTTCTCGGGCGGGACGAAGCCCGGGACCTCGGCGTTCGTCGAGTCCGAGAGAAGGAGGTCGATGCCCTCTTCGCTCAGGCGCGCGAAGGCGTGCAGGTCCGTGAGGCGGCCGTCCAGCGGGAGCTGGTCCATCTTGAAGTCGCCGGTGTGGACCACCATGCCCGCGGGGGTGCGGATGGCGACGGCCAGGGCGTCCGGGATGGAGTGGTTCACCGCGACGAACTCGCAGTCGAAGGGGCCGATGCGCTCGCGGTGTCCCTCCGCCACCTCGAGGGTGTACGGACGGATGCGGTGCTCCTGGAGCTTGGCCTCGATCAGCGCGAGGGTCAGCTTGGAGCCGATCAGGGGGATGTCCGGCTTCTCGCGCAGGAGGAAGGGGACGCCGCCGATGTGGTCCTCGTGGCCGTGTGTGAGGACGATGCCCTCGATGTCGTCGAGGCGGTCCCGCACGGACGAGAAGTCCGGCAGGATCAGGTCGATGCCAGGCTGCTCCTCCTCCGGGAAGAGCACGCCGCAGTCGACGATGAGCAGGCGGCCGCCGTACTCGAAGACCGTCATGTTTCGGCCGATCTCGCCGAGACCGCCGAGCGGGGTGACCCGCAGGCCGCCTTCGGGAAGCGGCGGGGGCGGGGCCAGTTCAGGATGCGGATGACTCAAAAGACTCTCCTCACCACGCACGCCACGTACCGGTGGGGCACGTGGCGTGCGTGACGTTCGTGCGTGTAGCAGTTGTCGTTGTGGTGTGCAGGCACCGGTGGCCTGCGTATTCAGTTGTTGAGTCAGGTTGCGCGTCCGGCGCGCGAAGTCTGGTGCTAGAGCTGTACCCCGCCGGCGGCAAGATCGATCTTGAGCTGCGCGATCTCTTCGGGTGAGAGCTCGACCATGGGGGCGCGCAGGGGTCCGGCGGGGAGTCCCTGGAGGGTGAGCGCCGCCTTGGTCGTCATCACGCCCTGGGTGCGGAACACGCCCGTGTAGACGGGGAGCAGCTTCTGGTGGATCTCGGTGGCCTTCTGCACGTCTCCCGAGATGAACGCCTCGACCAGGGCGCGCAGGTCCGGGGTGACCACATGGCCGACGACCGAGACGAAGCCGACCGCGCCCACGGAGAGCAGCGGAAGGTTCAGCATGTCGTCGCCGGAGTACCAGGCGAGGCCGGAGCGGGCGATAGCCCAGCTGGCGCGCCCGAGGTCGCCCTTGGCGTCCTTGTTGGCGACGATCCGCGGGTGCTCGGCGAGCCGGACCAGCGTCTCGGTGCTGATCGGGACCCCGCTGCGGCCGGGGATGTCGTAGAGCATGACGGGCAGCTCGGCGGCGTCGGCGACGGCCTTGAAGTGCCGGTACAGGCCCTCCTGCGGGGGCTTGTTGTAGTACGGCGTCACGATCAGGAGGCCGTGTGCGCCGGCCTTCTCGGCGGACCGGGCCAGCTCGATGCTGTGGTGGGTGTCGTTGGTGCCGACGCCCGCGACGACGTGGGCACGGTCGCCGACCGCCTCCAGTACGGCTCGTACCAGGTCCGATTTCTCCGCGTCGCTGGTGGTGGGGGACTCGCCGGTGGTGCCGTTGACGATCAGGCCGTCGTTGCCTGCGTCCACCAGGTGGGTGGCGAGCCGCTGTGCGCCGTCGAGGTCGAGCGCGCCGTCCGCCGTGAAGGGCGTGACCATGGCGGTGAGGACCCGCCCGAAGGGGGTCTGCGGAGTGGAGGTCGGAGCCATGGGTAACACGCTACTCGTTGCGCAGGGCGGGGTCTGCTCCAGGGGGGAGCGGAAAGTCCGGACAAATGCGGAGCCCGGCACTGCCTGCTCGGGGGTTCAAGCAGTGCCGGGTCCGTTTGATCAGGCTAGATGAACTTCTCTAAATGCCGCAATACGGACACTTCGCACGGTGGACCCGCACATCTGTGCCCGGCGCGAGACCGGCGCCCGTTACGGCGCCACGCGGCCGTTCGCGTTGAAGGCGGCGTAGGTGAGCGGCATGAGCTTCGCCCACTCCGCCTCCATCTTCTCGCCGACCATCTCGATCTCCCGCTGCGGGAAGGACGGCACCTTCGCCTGCTCGTGCTGGGTGCGCAGGCCCAGGAAGTGCATGAGCGAGCGGGCATTGCAGGTGGCGTACATCGAGGAGAACAGGCCGACCGGGAGGACCGAACGGGCGACCTCGCGGGCGACGCCCTGCGCGAGCATCTCCTGGTAGGACCGGTACGCCTGGCGGTACGACTCCTCCATGGCGTGCGCGACGGACTCGTGCTGCTCCGGGGTGCCCTCGACGAAGACGTACTTGCCGGGGCGGCCCTGCTGGACGAGCTTGCGGTCGGCGCCGGGGACGTAGAAGACGGGCTGGAGCTCCCGGTAGCGGCCGGACTCCTCGTTGTACGACCAGCCCACGCGGTGCCGCATGAACTCGCGGAAGACGAGGATCGGGGCGCTGATGAAGAAGGTCATCGAGTTGTGCTCGAAGGGACTGCCGTGCCGGTCCCGCATGAGGTAGTTGATCAGGCCCTTGGAGCGCTCCGGGTCCTTGTTCAGCTCGTCCAGGGACTGCTCTCCGACGGTCGACACCCTGGCGGCGAACAGCACGTCGGAGTCGGCCGCGCTGTGCTTGACCAGTTCGACGGTGACGTCGTCGCGCAGCTCGATCTTGAAATCGTCGTCGGGGGTGGAGGTCACGGTTCGGGGGGTCCTTCCCAGGTCGTTCGGTGGCGACGCCACTCTACGACCCGCCAAACGGGACTTTCAGTGGCGTGACCGAGTTAAGTCGGCGAAACCGGGCACCTTTTGCGGCAACCGCTCGTCTGTACAGACGGCAGCGATTCGTTCGATGCCTGACTCGATCCCTGGCTCCATCCCTGAAGGGAGAAGTACCCCCATGCTGTTGCGTCGGCGCGAACCCGTTCCGTTCGCCTTTGTCGCCGAAGCCGACAGGTTCCGCAGCAATGTCACTCCTCCGCCCCGTGAGCGGGCGTCCGTCGGTGAGGTGGCCGGGCGCTGGCTGCTGGGGCTCACGATCGTCGCCGGACTCGTGGGGTCCCTGGTCCTCGGGATGCCGGCGCTGTCGCAGGATCAGGCGCCCTCGCAGACCCAGCAGTCGCAGGCGTCCGAGGGGCGCTGACCCTCTCCCGCTCCCCGAATGGCGTGGGAGGCACCCCCATTGGGCCTCGAAGGTGGCTCCCGGGGGACCCCGGCGGATAGCCTCACCGGCACAGACCACGCATGGACCGAGTGAGGAACCGCCGTGCCCCTGCCCTTCCTGACGGCCGACCGCGCATTCGAGGCGACGGACGACGTCGCGCTGCCGTTCGACGACCGTGACCACTGGCGGCGCCCCTACCGGCCCGGTCCGTGGCGGGTGGGGGTGGCGGCGGTTCTGCTGCTGCTCGCCTCCTACGTGCTGTTCGCCGCGGTGATCATCGCGCTGACCGACTCGCCGTCCGAGGCCGCGGTGGTGCTCGGCGTCGCGGTGCTGGTCATCGTCGGCGCGCTGCGGCTGCTGCGCATGGGGGTGTGGGTGAGCGCCCGCGGGGTGCGCCGGGTGGGCTTCCTGGTCACTCGTACGGTGCCCTGGGAGCAGGTCGTCGCCGTGCGGACGGCGCAGCAGCCGGTGCGCTGGCTCGGACTGCCGCGCACGGTGCAGGGCCAGGCCCTGACCCTCGTACGGCAGGGCCGGGCGCCGGAGGACCTGCCGCCGCTGCTGACCACGCACAACGCGGACTTCCTCGCGCGCGGCCAGGCGTTCGACCGGGCCGCGGACGCGGTGGAGGCCTGGGCGGCGGAGCACGCGCGGGGCTGATCCGGCAGGACAGACGAAGAAGGGGCCGGTCCGTGTCGGGACCGGCCCCCTTCGACGTGCCGGGACCTCAGAGCTGCTGGACGGGCCTGCCGTCGTGCAGCGCGATCGCGCGCTGCATGGCCTTGCGGGCACGCGGGGTGTCACGGGCGTCGTGGTAGGCCACGGCGAGCCGGAACCAACTGCGCCAGTCGTCGGGGGCCGCTTCCGTCTCGGCCCTGCGCCGGGCGAAGACCTCGTCGGCCGAGTCCCGGTCGATCCGGCCGGAGGGGGTGCGCTTGAGCTCGTCGACGGGCAGGCCGCCCTCGGCGTCGAGCTCGGCGGCGAGGGCGTTGGCCCTGCGGACGAACTGGGTGTTCTTCCACAGGAACCACAGGCCGATCACCGGCAGGACCAGCACCGCGACGCCGAACGTGACGGTGACGAGGGTGCCGGACTGGATCAGCATGACGCCGCGGCTGCCGACCAGGACGAAGTAGAAGACCAGGACGGCGGCCGTGAGGAGGTAGGACAGCTTGGCGCGCATCAGCCCAGGTCCAGGAAGTTCTCCAGGCCGAAGGTCAGGCCCGGGGTCGTGACCACGCGGCGGGCGCCGAGCAGGATGCCGGGCATGAAGCTGCTGTGGTGCAGCGAGTCGTGGCGGATCGTCAGGGTCTCGCCCTCGCCGCCGAGCAGGACCTCCTGGTGGGCGAGGAGACCGCGCAGGCGGACGGAGTGGACCGGGACGCCGTCGACATCCGCGCCCCGCGCGCCGTCCAGGGCCGTCTCGGTGGCGTCCGGGGCCGGAGCCGTGCCCGCCTCCGCGCGGGCCGCCGCGATGAGCTGGGCCGTGCGCGAGGCGGTGCCCGAGGGGGCGTCCACCTTCTTCGGGTGGTGGAGCTCGATGAGCTCCACCGACTCGAAGTACGGTGCCGCGATCTGGGCGAACTTCATGTTCAGGACGGCCCCGACGGAGAAGTTGGGCGCGATGAGCACGCCCGTCTCCGGCGACTGGGCGAGCCAGCCCTTCAGCTGCGCGAGGCGCTCGTCGGTCCAGCCCGTCGTACCGACGACGGCGTGGATGCCGTGGCGGACGCAGTACTCGAGGTTGTCCATCACCGAGACGGGCGTGGTCAGTTCTACGGCGACCTGGGCGCCCGTCTCGGCGAGGGTCTCCAGCTTGTCGCCGCGGCCGAGAGCGGCCACCAGCTCCATGTCCTCGGCGGCCTCGACGGCCTTGACCGCCTCGGAACCGATCCGGCCCCTGGCACCGAGGACCGCCACGCGCAGCTTGCTCATCTTCTTGCTTCCTTAAGGGGAGGGCTTACGCGACCGCTTCGTGCAGCCGGGCCGCCTGCTTGTCCTTCAGCGGGCCGATGACCGACAGCGACGGGCGCCGTCCCAGGATCTCGCGGGCGACCTCACGGACGTCGTCCGGGGTGACCGACGCTATGCGGGACAGCATGTCGTCGACGGACATCTGCTCGCCCCAGCACAGCTCGCTCTTGCCGATGCGGTTCATCAGCGCGCCGGTGTCCTCCAGACCGAGGACCGTGGAGCCCCGGAGCTGGCCGATGGCGCGGCCGATCTCGTCGTCCGAGAGGCCGTGTTCGGCGACCTGGTCGAGCTCGTCGCGGCAGATCTTCAGCACGTCGTGGACCTGCGAGGGCCGGCAGCCGGCGTACACCCCGAACAGGCCGCAGTCGGCGAAGCCGGAGGTGTACGAGTAGACGCTGTACGCCAGTCCGCGCTTCTCCCTGACCTCCTGGAACAGACGCGACGACATGCCGCCGCCGAGCGCGGTGTTCAGCACGCCGAGGGCCCAGCGGCGCTCGTCCGTGCGGGCGAGGCCGGGCATGCCGAGGACGACGTGGGCCTGCTCGGTCTTGCGGCCGAGCAGCTCGACGCGGCCCGCGGTGCGCAGGGCGCGCCTGCCGTCGCGCGGGGCGATGGGCGTGGCGTCGGGGTTCGTGAGGGCGCCGGCCTTCTCGAAGGCGGCACGGACCTGTCGGACGACCTTGTCGTGGTCGACGTTGCCCGCGGCCGCGACCACGAGGTGGGTCGGGTCGTAGTGCTTCTTGTAGAAGCGGCGGATGCGGTCGGCGGTGAGGGCGTTGACGGTGTCTACCGTGCCGAGGACCGGGCGGCCGAGGGGGTTGTCGCCGAACATGGTGTGCGCGAACAGGTCGTGCACGCAGTCGCCCGGGTCGTCCTCGGTCATCGCGATCTCCTCGAGGATCGCGCCGCGCTCGACGTTGACGTCCTCTTCGCGGATGAGGGAGCCCGTGAGCATGTCGCAGACCACGTCGATGGCGAGCGGCAGGTCGGCGTCGAGCACGCGCGCGTAGTAGCACGTGTACTCCTTCGCCGTGAACGCGTTCATCTCGCCGCCGACCGCGTCGAGCGCGGAGGAGATGTCCAGGGCGCTGCGCCTGGCGGTGCCCTTGAAGAGGAGGTGCTCCAGGTAGTGCGTGGCGCCGTTCAGCGAGGGGGTCTCGTCGCGGGAGCCGACGTGCGCCCAGATGCCGAAGGTCGCGGAGCGGACCGAGGGGAGGGTTTCGGTGACGATGCGCAGGCCACCGGGGAGGGTGGTCTTGCGGACGGTGCCGATGCCGTTCTCACCCTTGATGAGGGTTTGGGTACGGGCGACGGCCCGCGCCTCCGAGGAGGTGCGGGCCGTCGCCTTGGAGCCACGGGACGTCACTGGTCGGCGTCGTCCTTCTTCTCGTCGGAGGAACCTTCCTCGCCCTCGATCACGGGGATCAGGGAGAGCTTGCCGCGGGAGTCGATCTCGGCGATCTCGACCTGGACCTTGGCGCCCACGCCGAGCACGTCCTCGACGTTCTCGACGCGCTTGCCGCCGGCCAGCTTGCGGATCTGCGAGATGTGCAGCAGGCCGTCCTTGCCGGGGAGCAGCGAGACGAACGCACCGAAGGTGGTCGTCTTGACGACCGTGCCCAGGTAGCGCTCGCCGACCTCCGGCATGGTCGGGTTGGCGATCGAGTTGATCGTGGTGCGGGCGGCCTCGGCGGCCGGGCCGTCGGCGGCACCGATGTAGATGGTGCCGTCGTCCTCGATCGTGATCTCGGCGCCGGTGTCCTCCTGGATCTGGTTGATCATCTTGCCCTTGGGGCCGATGACCTCGCCGATCTTGTCCACGGGGATCTTGACGGTGATGATCCGCGGGGCGTTCGGGGACATCTCGTCCGGCGTGTCGATCGCTTCCATCATCACGTCGAGGATGTGGAGGCGGGCGTCACGGGCCTGCTTGAGGGCGGCGGCCAGGACGGAGGCGGGGATGCCGTCCAGCTTGGTGTCGAGCTGGAGGGCGGTCACGAACTCCTTGGTGCCGGCGACCTTGAAGTCCATGTCGCCGAAGGCGTCCTCCGCACCGAGGATGTCGGTGAGGGTGACGTAGTGCGTCTCGCCGTCGATCTCCTGGGAGATCAGGCCCATGGCGATACCGGCGACGGGGGCCTTCAGGGGCACACCGGCGTTCAGCAGGGACATGGTGGAGGCGCAGACCGAGCCCATGGACGTCGAGCCGTTGGAGCTCAGCGCCTCGGAGACCTGGCGGATCGCGTAGGGGAACTCCTCGCGCGTCGGCAGGACCGGGATCAGGGCGCGCTCGGCGAGGGCGCCGTGACCGATCTCGCGGCGCTTCGGGGAGCCGACGCGGCCGGTCTCGCCGGTGGAGTACGGCGGGAAGTTGTAGTTGTGCATGTAGCGCTTGCGCGTCACCGGGGAGAGGGTGTCGAGCTGCTGCTCCATGCGGAGCATGTTGAGGGTGGTGACGCCCAGGATCTGGGTCTCGCCGCGCTCGAACACCGCGGAGCCGTGCACGCGCGGGATGGCCTCGACCTCGGCGGCGAGCGTACGGATGTCCGTGACGCCACGGCCGTCGATGCGCTTCTTCTCCTTGATCACGCGCTCGCGGACGAGCTGCTTGGTCAGGGAGCGGTAGGCGGCGGAGATCTCCTTCTCGCGGCCCTCGAACTCCGGGAGGAGCTTCTCGGCGGCCAGACCCTTGACGCGGTCCAGCTCGGCCTCGCGCTCCTGCTTGCCGGCGATGGTCAGCGCGGAGGCGAGCTCCGGCTTGACGGCGGCGGTCAGCGCCTCCAGGACGTCGTCCTGGTAGTCGAGGAAGATCGGGAACTCGCCGGTGGGCTTGGCAGCCTTGGCGGCGAGGTCGGCCTGGGCCTTGCAGAGGACCTTGATGAAGGGCTTCGCGGCCTCGAGACCGGCGGCGACGACCTCCTCGGTCGGGGCCTCGGCGCCGCCCTTGACGAGCTGGATGGTCTTCTCGGTGGCCTCGGCCTCGACCATCATGATCGCGACGTCGCCGTCCTCCAGGGTGCGGCCCGCGACGACCATGTCGAAGACGGCGTCCTCGAGCTCGGAGTGCGTCGGGAAGGCGACCCACTGGCCGTTGATCAGCGCGACGCGGACGCCGCCGATCGGGCCGGAGAAGGGCAGGCCGGCCAGCTGGGTGGACGCGGAGGCGGCGTTGATCGCCACGACGTCGTACAGGTGGTCGGGGTTGAGCGCCATGATGGTGGCGACGACCTGGATCTCGTTGCGCAGGCCCTTCTTGAAGGAGGGGCGCAGCGGGCGGTCGATCAGGCGGCAGGTGAGGATGGCGTCCTCGGAGGGGCGGCCCTCACGGCGGAAGAAGCTGCCGGGGATCTTGCCGGCGGCGTACATCCGCTCCTCGACGTCCACCGTCAGGGGGAAGAAGTCGAGCTGGTCCTTGGGGTTCTTGGAAGCTGTGGTGGCCGACAGCACCATGGTGTCGTCGTCCAGGTACGCCACGGCGGAGCCGGCGGCCTGCTTGGCGAGGCGGCCCGTCTCGAAGCGGATGGTGCGGGTGCCGAAGGAGCCGTTGTCGATGACGGCCTCGGCGTAGTGGGTCTCGTTCTCCACTAGGTGCTCTCCGTTACTTTTCGTCTGCGTATCGTCTTTTGTCCCGATCCGCCCGTGTGGCGGGGGGACCTGCGCGGAGAAGCGCTCCATCTGGTGCGGGCCGGTCTTCGATCGAAGCACCCGGGTTCGCAAGGCCCGGGGGCCACTACCGAGGACCGGCGGCGGCGAGGCGCACTTCTCCTCGTGGTACTGCTTGCTACTGCGCTGTGCTACCACACTACAAAGCGGGTGTGACACCGCGCACGTTTCCGTACGTACGGTGAGCACGTACGGCAAAGGGAGCGGCCCCCGATCGTTTCGGGAACCGCTCCCCTCACGGCGTCCTACTTGGCGCCCGCCGCACCGCGGCGGATGCCGAGGCGGTCGACCAGCGCACGGAAGCGCTGGATGTCCTTCTTCGCCAGGTACTGGAGAAGGCGACGGCGCTGACCGACCAGGATCAGCAGACCACGACGGGAGTGGTGGTCGTGCTTGTGGGTCTTGAGGTGCTCGGTCAGGTCCGAGATACGGCGCGAGAGCATCGCGACCTGGACCTCGGGGGAGCCGGTGTCGCCCTCCTTGGTACCGAACTCGGTGATGATCTGCTTCTTCGTAGCGGCGTCGAGCGACACGCGTACTCCTCGTAGTCTCTTGGGTAGCCACCGAGTGCCCCTGGTCCACTTCTCAGGGGAGCTTCCGTTACTCGGGAGGCGGGGATCCGCTGGGCGCGGCCTCCAGAGCGATCAGCTCCGGGGGTGCGTACACAAACGGCCATCAGCCAGGGTATCAGCCCGGCAGCGGTGCCCCGGCCCACGCCGGCGTCGTACGAACGACGAGGCGGCTGCCACCCGTGTGGGTGACAGCCGCTGTCGACGCTCGCAGGGACCTCAGCTGGTCATGCCGCGGGCCGCCGCGTACAGGTCGAGGACGGCGAGGCAGAGCGGGACCAGGGAGAGGAGGACCGCGCCCTCGCTCAGGTCGAGCATCCGGCCCCAGAACGGGGTGACGCCCTTGCGCGGCACGATCAGGGCGATGGCCACCAGCAGCGTGGCGCCGAGGGCCACCGCGGCCGACAGCCAGATGGTGCGGATGTCGAGCGGGGCGCTGTTGTGGTCGTAGACGAGCTCCTTGATGATGTCGGCCGGCGGATTCAGGGCGAGGCCCAGGACCAGCAGGCTGACCGTGACGATGCCCGAGAGCATCAGGGTCACGACCTGGGACGTGTACAGGAACAGACGGGCCCGCATCAACATGGCGAGGCCGGCCGCCAGCGACAGGAGCTGGGCCCAGCCGTTGCTGGAGAAGCCCAGCACCACACCGGCGGAGGCGACACCGGCGACCGCGCAGCCGCCGACGAGGCCGAGCAGCAGTTCGTGGCCGCGGCGGGCCTGGTCGGTGATGAGCTGGTAGTCGACCGGCTCCTGCTCCTGCTGGTCCTCGGCGCGGCCGCGCTTGGCGATCTGGTCGGGCGAGCGGAAGCCGATGGGCAGCCGGGAGAAGCGGGCGGACCAGCCGGGCAGGAAGCCGATGACGGCGATCATGACGACGGCGGTGACGGCGGCGGCCTCGCGCGGTTCGGCCTCGGAGACGATCGCGGCGAAGGTGGCGAGGACACCGATGCCGGCGCCGAACGCGGCGGCGATGAACGGCGCGTCGCTCTGCGGCAGCATCAGGACGAGCAGGACGGCGGCGACGAGGACGACGGCGAAGCCGATGAGGAGGTTCAGCCGCCCGGGGCCCTCGCCCGCGTCGAGGCCGATGATGCCGGAGCCGCCGACCATCAGGTGCGGCAGTGAGGCGAGTCCGAGGGCGACGGCCGCGCGGTGGTCGTCGTACACGCGCGCGCGTACGGAGGCGAGCGCGACGAGGACGGCTCCGGTGACGCCGGCGATGACGCCGGGCAGGCCGTGCATGTCGTGGCGCAGCGGCTCGGAGAACCAGAGCGCCAGCGCCATCATGGTCAGCAGCAGCGCGCCCGCGGTCAGGCCGACGACGCGCATCATGCCGTCGTTCCAGCTCCGCCGGTCGGCCTCGACGGCAGCGGCCACGGCGTCGACGACGTCGTCGAAGACGGCGGGCGGCAGGGAGTCCGCGAATGGCCGCAGGAGCAGCAATTCGCCATCGCGTATCTGCTGTTCGGCGAGCGAGCGGCCGTCGTCGAGGACGGAGCCGTCCCTGCGTACGAGGTTGTACCCGGTGGGCGCGGCCTCTTCGGGAGTCTGCCCCGACAGCCGAAGGATCTCCGGGTAGACGTCAGAGAGCGGCACGTCCTCGGGGAGTGCCACATCGATCCGGCTGTTCGGTGCCGCCACCGTGACCCGGCAGAATCCGGTTGCTGAAACCGTACTCACCTGACGGTTCCCCCTAGTCCAGTACTCGGTGATTCGTCGCGGTTTGCCAGGGCGAAACCCGCTCCGCGCATCGTTTGGAGCGTCACCCTACCGTCCCCTTGCGGCATCTCCTCATCCCCTCCCGGCTCAAGGGGCCCGCAGAACAGTAGGATCAACGCCCGACTCATGAGTTGGCCAAGCCCCATGAAGTCGACGAACATACGGGGGCCGTCACGACGGGGGCGGTTCGACATTGCTATCGCGTGAAGGACTGGTGGATCGGTGAGCGTTGTCATCGTCAAGCGCCCGCCGCGGGTTTACCCGCCGGAGGTGCCGAGTGAGGAGGTCAAGCTCGAGTCCCCTCCCGAACTCCCTCGTACCGAGGACGACAGCCTGCTGATGAACCTGCTGCCCATGCTGGGCATGGGCTCGTCGGCGGCGTTCTTCTTCATGCCCGGCGCCCAGGGCTTCATGAAGATCATGGGCATGCTGATGATGGCGTCCACGGTCGCCATGCTGGTCGCCCAGATAGTGCGGGCCCGCAAGGGACCCTCCGGTCAGATGGCCGAGGCCCGCCGCGACTACCTCAAGTACCTGGCGCAGAAGCGTCGCGAGGTGCGGCGCACGGTGCACAAGCAGCGGGACGCCCAGTACTACCTGCACCCGGCGCCGGAGCAGCTCTGGGCGCTGGTCGCCGAGGGCTCGCGGCTGTGGGAACGCCGTTCCACGGACCCGGACTTCGCGCAGGTGCGCATCGGCCTCGGCCCGCAGCAGCTCGCCACCCCGCTGGTCGCCCCCGACACCGCCCCGGTGGACGAGCTGGAGCCGCTGACCGCGCACGCGATGCAGCAGTTCATCGCGAGCTACGGCACGCTGGGCGAACTCCCGCTGGCGATCGGGCTGCGCTCCTTCTACCACGTGACGATCTCCGGCGACGCCGAGACGGTCTACGGCCAGACCCGTTCGGTGGTCGGCCAGTTGGCCTCGCTGCACTCGCCCGAGGACGTGGTGATCGCGGTCGTGGCCTCGCCGGGCGCGGCGGTGGACTGGGAGTGGACCAAGTGGCTGCCGCACATGCAGCACAAGGAGTCCGACGGTGCCGGCAGCCGTCGTCTGCTCTGCTACGACCTCGGCGAGCTGGAGGAGATGATCGCCCACCAGCTGGAGGGCCGCCCGCGCTGGAGCCGGGACGGCTCGCCGGTGCTGGACCAGCCGCACGTGGTCGTCGTCCTCGACGGCGGCGGGGTGCCCGCGGACTCGGTGCTCGCCTCGGCGGAGGGCCTCCAGGGCGTGACCATCATCGAGGTGGTGCCCGGTGAACTCGACGAGGCGCGGGGCTCGTTGTCGGTGCGGGTGTGGCCCGAGGCCATGGAGCTGGAGGCGGGCACGGGTGTCTTCACCGGTGTCCCCGACGTGCTGTCGCAGGCCCAGGCCGAGTCGCTGGCCCGGCAGCTCGCCCCGCTGCGCCTCGGTGCCGCCGACGCGGACGAACCGCTGCTGGCGAACCTGGACTTCACCGACCTCATGCAGATCGGTGACGCGGCGAGCGTGGACGTCTCGCGCACCTGGCGGCCGCGCACGCTGCACGAGCGGCTGCGGGTGCCGATCGGTCTCGGCGAGAACGGCGAGCCGGTCATGCTGGACATCAAGGAGGCCTCGCAGGAGGGCATGGGCCCGCACGGGCTGTGCGTCGGCGCCACCGGTTCCGGAAAGTCGGAGCTGCTGCGCACGCTGGTGCTGGGCCTCGCGGTCACGCACTCCTCCGAGACCCTCAACTTCGTCCTCGCGGACTTCAAGGGCGGTGCCACCTTCACCGGCATGGGCTCCATGCCGCACGTCTCCGCGGTCATCACCAACCTGGCCGACGAGCTCACCCTCGTCGACCGCATGCGCGACTCCATCACCGGTGAGCTGACCCGCCGCCAGGAGCTCCTGCGGACGGCCGGCAACTACGCCAACATCACCGACTACGAGAAGGCCCGCGCCGCCGGTGCCGCCCTCGACCCGCTGCCCTCGCTGGTCCTGATCATCGACGAGTTCAGCGAACTCCTCGCCGCCAAGCCGGACTTCATCGAGATGTTCATCCAGATCGGCCGGATCGGCCGTTCGCTGGGTGTGCACATGCTGCTCGCCTCGCAGCGCCTGGAGGAGGGCAAGCTGCGCGGCCTCGACACCTTCCTGTCGTACCGCATCGGCCTGCGCACCTTCTCGGCGGCCGAGTCCCGTACGGCGATCGGCGTGCCCGACGCGTACCACCTGCCGAACGTCCCCGGCGCGGGCATCCTCAAGTACGACACCGAGACGATGGTGCAGTTCAAGGCCGCGTACGTGTCCGGCACCTACCGGCCGAACGGGCCGATGGCGCAGGGCGGCGGCCGGATCGACCGCTCTCCCGTGCTGTTCACCGCGGCGCCGGTGCCGGTGCGCATCCTCGCCGAGCCGGAGCCGGAGACCCGGGGCAACCAGATCGACGACGCGCTCGCCGACACCGTCCTCGACGTCATCGTCAGCCGTCTGGAGGGCCAGGGTCCGCCCGCCCACCAGGTGTGGCTGCCGCCGCTGGACGAGCCGTTCAGCCTCGACCAGGTGCTGCCGGCCCTCGGCGTCAGCCCGGAGCGCGGTCTGCACGCCGAGGGCTACCACGCCCAGAGCAAGCTGATCGTCCCGGTCGGCCTGGTCGACAAGCCCTTCGAGCAGCGCCGTGACGTCATGTACGCGGACCTGTCGGGTTCCGCCGGTCACGCGCTGATCGTGGGCGGTCCGCAGTCCGGCAAGTCGACGCTCGTGCGCACGATGATCACGTCGTTCGCGCTCACGCACACTCCGGCCGAAGTGCAGTTCTACGCCCTCGACTTCGGCGGCGGCGGCATGCTCGCACTGGAGAACCTGGCCCATGTGGGCGGCGCCGCCTCGCGGTTGGACCAGGAGAAGGTGCGTCGTACGGTCGCGGAGGTGCACGGCATCCTCAACGCCCGTGAGGAGTTCTTCCGCTCCAAGAGCATCGACTCCATGCACACCTTCCGCTCCCGCCGGGCGCAGGGGCACTACCCCGACCAGCAGTGGGGCGACGTCTTCCTCATCATCGACGGCTGGGGGACGTTCAAGAACGACTACGAGATGCTCGACCCGGTCATCGCGGACATCGCGACCCGTGGTCTCGGCTTCGGTGTCCACCTGATCATCACCGCGACCCGGTACACCGAGATGCGGCCGGCGCTGCGCGACCAGATCCTGAGCCGGCTCGAACTGCGGCTCGGTGACGCCATGGAGTCGGAGTTCGACCGCAAGCGGGCCGAGAACGTGCCGATGGGCAAGCCCGGCCGCGGTCTGTCCCCGGAGAAGCTGGACTACCTGGCCGCCACCCCCCGTATCGACGGGTCGACGCAGGTGGAGGACCTCGCCGACGGCATGGCGAACCTCGTGCAGAGCGTCAACAGCGCCTGGCAGGGCCCGACGGCCCCGAAGGTGCGGATGCTGCCGACCATGCTGCACGCCTCCGAGCTGCCCGGCGGCGGCGACTTCGGCAGCCGGGGCATCGCGGTCGGCGTCGACGAGCTCACCCTCTCGCCGGTCTTTGTGGACTTCGAGACCGACCCGCTGTTCGTCATCTACGGCGAGAGCGAGTCCGGCAAGTCCTCGCTGCTGCGGTTCATGGCCAAGCAGATCTCCGAGCGGTACGCCCCCGACAAGGCGCTGTTCGTGGTCTCGGACTTCCGGCGCGCGCTGCTCGGCCAGGTGCCCGAGAGCCACATGTACAAGTACTGCGCCTCGGGTCCGCAGCTCCAGGAGGTCATGGAGTCGCTGGCCGGTTCGATGAGCCGCCGTATGCCGGGCCCGGACGTGACGCCGGACCAGCTCCGCAACCGCTCCTGGTACAGCGAGCCCGACGCGTTCATCTTCATCGACGACTACGACCTCGTCGCCACGTCGATGGGCAACCCGATGTCGGTGCTCCTGGAGTACCTGCCGTTCGCGCGTGACCTGGGTCTGCGGATCATCCTGGCCCGCACCACGTCCGGCGCCTCGCGCTCCTCCTTCGAGCCGGTCCTCACCCGGATCAAGGAACTCGGCGCGCAGGGCATCGTGCTGTCCGGCGACCCGTCGGAGGGCCCGGTGTTCAACAACATCAAGGCCGCGCCGATGCCTCCGGGCCGCGGCCAGTTCATCTCCCGCCGGTCGAGCGGGCAGCTCGTGCAGACGGGTTACCTGCCGGAGAGCTGAGCCGGGTGTTCGTGGGGAGGGACGGACCGCAGACGCGGTCCGTCCCTTTCTTTGTTCCTGTGCCGGAGTACTCGCCAGACGGCGTACGAAGACGCGGCGACCCGGTGGGCCCCGAGGCACGGGAACGGGCCGAAGCCATCGGGGTGCGGGTCGGCCGAGACGGCGACGGCGGCGCCCGGAGAGGGAGCCGCCGTCGCCCGTACGCGTGCCGTGCGGTCAGGTGGACCAGAAGTGCAGGACCGCCTGGGCGTAGGCCACGCGGGGGTCGAGCCGGGAGGAGCGGAGCTTGTACTTGTCGGTGATGCCGTAGAACTTCAGCGGCGCGGGGCCGAAGCCGCCGGAGCGCCAGGCGGTGCGGGACGGGAGGTGCCAGTCGATGCCGTAACCGCCGATGAGGCTCGCCGCGCTGTAGAGCAGCGTCAGGGGGAACAGGACGACGTACACGGCCCACGCGCCCACGGTTCCGGCTCGTCCGACCAGCCGTGTGCCGTCGGGGAGTTCCATCTCGTACCGGCGTCCGCCGGCCGGCGGGCGGAGCAGGGCGAGCACGGAACCGTCGGGTGCCGTCACGGTCAGCGCGTCGTCCCGGCCCCGTCGGGCCACTGCGCACAACGGCTTCTGTCCCGCCTGGTCCTCGTAGAGGGTGAAGTCGGTGGCGAGGCCCTCGGGTGTGCCGTCGTCCGAGGAGCCTCGTGCGACGTAGACGGGATGTCCGCCTCGCACCTTGATGACACTCTGGAGGTTGAGGGCCGTGGTGCCCCGGTCGGCCTGCGCGTGCACGCCAAAAACAGTCGTCATCGCCATCTCTTTCCAGTGACCGGCTTCAGCCAGCCAGGCAGTCCGTGATGCGGGAGTCCCGCCGCCGACAAGACCTGAAGGTACCCGTTGACCTGGTCGCGGGTCCCACCGCGCAGCCAGACGCGGCGGAGCCGGAACGCCCGGGCCAGCAGGTACACGCTGAGCGCCAGGAGGAGCACCACCGGCGTCCAGAGGATCGCGTCGACCGCCGGTTCGGAGGCGGACCGGTCGGCGGTGTCGATCAGGAACCACGCACCGACCGCTCCGGGTACGAGCAGCAGACCGCCCCACGCGCCGCTCGAGTTCATCCGGCCCAGCAGCCGTCGGTGACGGTGCAGCATGGCCGCGACCTGCGCGTCGGCGAGGTAGTCGATGCCCCGCTCGGCACCGATCGTCCGTGCCCTCTCGGCCAGGCCCGGCACCGTCGCCAGCTGCGCGCCACGGACCTGCAACAGGTCGAGGGCCTCGGCGGGGACGGTGCCGTCGGCGCTGTTCATCCGAACACGTCTCGCACGGACTTCGCCTGAAGGGGGGCCTCGGCTCCGCTCGCCGTGTCCGTCGGGGGGCTGGGGGGAGGGTTCTCCGGCTGCTGCGGAAGCGGGGCCGCCTGGCTCGGCCTGTCGGGTTCGTTCAGCTCGACGGTGTTCACGATGTTGAAGAAGAGGTCGGAGTACAGGTCCCAGTCCTGCATGCACGGAGTGCTGAGCTCGAACAGCGCCAGCTCCGCCTCCCTGCGCAGCGGCAGGAAGACGGCGATCTTCCCGACCTCCACGTCCTCGGGGCGGCCGGAGTCGGTGAACTCCGCCGGGAGGGTCGTGACGTCCGCGGTGAACCGGACCGCCGCCTCGCCCGCCGTGAGCCACACCGTCTCGACCTGGGCCTCGTCCCCGCCGAGGCCCACGAGCTCGGCGGCCACGCTCGACGCGGTCATCCTCTGGCCGTCCGGCACGGACTCCAGCAGGGCGGCCGTCACCGTCGCCGTGCTGCGCCGCCCGTCGAGGTCGAGCAGACAGAAACCGGCGTAACTGACCCCGGCGTCCATCATCTGGGCGACCAGAGGCAGTTGGGTCGCCGCGTACTGGAACCAGAGCTCGGGGGTGGCCTGCGGATAGATGTCCTGCGCCAGCTCCATCAGCGCCTGGCCGACCTGCTCCTCGCTCTCGTAGACGGGGAGTTCGTAGAAGGCGGGCGGTACGCGGAAGGTCAGGCGCTCGGTGGTGACGGCCGCGGAACCGGCCGAGCCGTCGCCGGGAAGCATGCTGTTCATCGGTTACGCCGCTCCCGCCGCCGACATGAACGCGTTGCTGGACGGCGCGGGTGCCGCCTTGGTCTCGGAGCCGGCGCCCGAGATGAGGCCGAAGGCCAGGCCCACGCCCTTGATGCCGCCCATCGTGCCGCGCATCAGCCCGCTGCCGACGTCCACGGCCTCGTCGGTGAGGCCCATCGCCTTGCCCGCGCGCGCCAGGCCCTTGTACATGAGGCCGTCGGCCATGCCCCGGGCCATGTTGACCGAGGTCGCCATCTCGTCGGCGTGGGAGAAGACACCGGCGAGCCGCTCTCCGGTCGCCGCGGCCCTGGCGGCCTTTGCGCCCGCCGTGATGCCCTTGACCGCTCCGATGCCCGGCAGCACACCGAGGCCGGCGCCGACCCAGTCCATCACGCCGACCTTCTCGCCCCGGGCCGTCTTGACCCCGTAGCCGGCGAGCGCGAGGGCGCTGGCGCCGATGGCGAGTCCACCGAGGATCGCGCCCACGGGCGGGATGGCCATGGTCGCCAGGGAGAGGATCGACAGCACGGACCCGATCTTGGAGAACAGGTCCGCGTGGTCGGCGAGGAAGTCCGTGAAGCCGTCCCAGGCGGCCTTCAGGCCGTCCCCGATCGACTCCCAGATGCTGATGTCCGGCGGCCGGTTGTTCGCGGCCTCGCGAATCGCCTTCTCGGCCTTGGACGCCTGCTCGTCCCAGTACCTGCGCAGCGCCTCGGCGTTGTCGAGGAGGAGCTGGAGGTCGGACGCGGCGTCCTTGGCCGCCGCCGAGGCCGAGTTGGCCTCCTCGGAGAGGGCCTTGGCCTGCTGCTCGGTGAGCTGCTGGAACCGGGCGCCCTCGATCTTGACGTTGACCCGGTCGACGTCGGCGTTCTTCTGGTCGAGCCGCTTGCGGGCCTCGACGGCGCGCTCCTCCAGGTTCTTGGCCTGGCGCTGCATGGTCTGCAGTTCGTCGTGCCAGCCGCGCAGCGCCCGCGAGCAGGCCGCCATCGACTCGTGGCCCTGCTGGAGGTACTTGGGCAGCTCGCCGACCTTCTCCTGGAACTTCTTGGCGGCCTCGCCGTCCCACACACCGTCGGTCTTGCCGATGCTCACGAGCATCTCGCGCATCTCGTCGAGCTCGTCCCCGACCGTCTTGACGTCGTACGCCAGCGACTCGATCGTGTGCAGGTCGCCCTTGGCCGGATTGAACGTCAGACCTGGCCAGTTGGGATCGTCGAACATCCCCATCGTCTTCTCCCCGTTGCTTGCGGTTGCTTGTGTGCGAGTCGTCGGTGCGGTGGCGGCCGGGGCTACTTCTGGCTGAAGCCCTTCTGCAGTTCCTGGTCGGTCGTCTGGTACATCTCGACCGTCTTCTGCAGGCCCTCGTGCAGGGTCTTGGAGGCGTCGGCGATCCGCTTGATGCCGTCGCCCCAGGCGTCCTGGAAGTCGTCACAGGCGTTGTCGAGACCGTCGGTGCCGAGGCCCTTCGGGCCCACCTTGTTCAGCCGCTGCTGCGCGCCCCGCATGCGGTCGTCCACCTGGTCCAACCTGTTGATCAGGGTCTTCATGCGATCGACATCGATCTGGAAGTCCGCCATCCCCGTGTCTCCCCGTAGTCGTGATCCAGTCAACGGCGCTCAGATTATCGGAGCACCAAGTCCCCGGACACCGGGGGACGTTCGCTGTCGCCAATTTGCGACTTGTACATGTTTACGCCCGGTCCCACACGTGCAGCACGGCCTGCGCGTAGGCCAACCGGCGGTCCAGCCGCGACGCTGCGAGACGGTACACGTGGCCGGTCCGGTACTCGACGACGACGTCCTGTTCGTCGGCCGCACACCATCGCGTCCACGTCGGAGGCTCCATCTCCCAGGCGGCTTCCTTCCGGGCCTCGCCCTTCTCCCCGAGGAGCAGCCAGACCGCGCCCTGCGCGGCCATGACCGCCCAGCACGCGAAGTAGAGCGGGGAGATCAGCAGGAACACCGTCCACCCCTTGCGGGTCCCGACGACTCCGTCCACAGACGGGCCTCCGCCGACGGGCCGCACACTCCACCGCACGCGACGCGGCCAGGGCAGGATCCGGCCGCCACGCCGGGTGATCCACCCGATCGGGGCGCCGTCGTCGCCGTACACCTCGTACGCGCCCGGGCCGCTGGACCGAATCGAGCAGAGGGGCTCGGCTTTCGGACCGCTCACGGTGAACGGCGGACGGGCCTGGCGTCCGCCCTTCGGGGCGTCCCGGGGCACATGGACGTACGCGAGCGGTTCGCCCTCCGTGCCGGGGCCGCTCTGTCGGACGGTGACCGCGCACTCCCCCGCCTCGACCCGGTCGTACCTGCGCAGCCCCTGGTTCGGGACCTCGATCACGACCTCCGACGGGGCGGAGGTCCGCGGTGGGAACTGCGGGGCCCCGGACCGACTGCTGTGGTTCATGACCGCCCCGTGTCGATGCGATGGATGAGAACGGTCGACAGACTGCCAAAGGTCGGTCGGCGCGGTCGCGACCGGGTGATGGGTGGACGAGTCGTCCACAGGACGTTCACGGGATGTTCCCGGGAGCCTCGCCTTTCCGGCCGCGAAGGGGGGTCGGTACCGGGCCGGCCGTCGCTCGGCGGCTGCCCGCACAAAGGCCGCCGTCGCTGAGCGGCTGCCGGTACAGGACCGGCCGTCGCTCAGCGGCTGCCCGGTACAGGACCGGCCGTCGCTCAGCGGCTCTCGGACGTCACAGCGTCGGCCGGGTGGAGCGAGCGCTCCAGAGGTCCCGGAGCAGCGCGATCTCCGCCATGTGGTGGATGAGTTCGAGGTTGGACCCCCACAGCACGGAGATGTACGGCTCGTCGGGGGCGGAGCCGTACGGGTACTGGGAGAAGCCGACCGTGTCGAGTTGTTCCTCCGTCACCTTGCCGACCGCCTCGCGCCAGCGGTCGAGCAGGGGCCAGAAGCGGTCGAGGGCGAGGGCGGCGGAAGGGGTGAAGTCGACCAACTGCTTGGGGTCGGTGCGGCGTTCGCCGAAGGTCCACTCGTATTCGCCCGCGAAGCAGGAGTGCAGGTGCCCCAGCCGCCAGGCGATGGTCGTGACCGGGGTGACGTCGGGTTCGATCGGGCCGGTGTGGGCGAGGACCTCCTCGACCCGTTCGACGCTCACGCTCCAGTCCTCGGCGATCTTGGCGACGCTCATGCCGTCGGCGGCCTGCCGGGCGACCTCGGCGTACTCGCCCGAGGGGATGTCGGGGGCGCCCTGGTCCAGCAGCCACTCGCCGGGGCCGTACGCCCTCGGGGTCACCGCCTCGCCGCGGCGCCGGATCGACCAGCAGCCGGGCACGGGCTCCCAGAGGTACTCCTCGTCGCCGAGGCCCTCCAGCCGTATCTGCGCCCGCTCCCTGGCGCAGTCGAACTGGTCCAGCAATATGCCCAGTCGGTCGGTCCGTACGCGTCCCGTCTCCATGCCCGGCCCCTCTCGCGGTCCCGTCCGGGCGGAGGCTAACCGGCCGCCCGCGGGGAGCGCGACGGATTTATGGGGCTGCGGGTTCCCGTTCGGAAAACTCTGCGCCAACTGCGTCTCAATACAGGTCATGTGACACGGGGTGAACTTGTCCCCGTGATCCGATCGAAGTTACGTTGCCCCAACTAACTTTCGAACGGGGGTCCTTGTGGGTGTAGTCCTGCCGAGCGAGCTGGATGCGGCCCTGGACCTGATAGGCATCAGCTGGCCCAACGTCGACGAGGACGACTACCGCGACATGGCCCAGGCCATGCGGGAGTTCGCCGACGACATCGACGACGGCGCCGCTGACGCGCACCAGGCCATCACCGATCTGATCGGCGGCAACGAGGGCCTCGCGATCCAGGCGCTGGAGAAGCACTGGGACCTGGTCAAGGGCAAGCATCTGACCAACCTCGCCGAGGCGGGCCGGGTGGCGGCCACCGCGCTGGACGCGGTCGCCGTACTGATCGAGGGCGCGAAGATCGCCGCGATCGCCCAACTCGGCATCCTCGCCGCGGAGATCGCGGCGGCGATCGCGGCCGCGCCGGTCACCTTCGGGCTGTCCACCCTGGGCGGCATCGCGGGCACGCAGGCCACCCGGATCGCGGTGAAACGCATCTTCCAGGAGGTCTGCGAGGAGATCGCCTCGCGGATCATCGAGGTCGCGACGGGCCCGATATTCCAGGCCCTCGGCGCGATGGCGGGCGACCTGGTCCTCCAACTGGGCGGCAACGCCCTGGGGACGCAGAACGGCGTCGACCTCGGCCAGACCGCGAAGGCGGGCCGGGAGGGCCTGAACGAGGGCGTGGACAGCCTCAAGTCGGGGGGCATGCAACTGGCCAGCGCGGGTGGGAGCGCGGGCGGTTCGATGCAGCTGGCCGGTGCGGGCGGGGACGGCGGGTCCAGCAGCGGTGGCGGTGGCGGTGGCGGCCAGTTCAGCATGGACCTGGAGTCCTACGACCGCGCCGGCAACGGGCTCAAGAGCGCGGGCGGCAAGATCCGCGACGGGGCCGGCAGCAAGCTGGACCGCGCGAAGTCCTCGCACGGCCGCGCCCGGGGCAAGGACGCGCTCACCAACCTCCTCGACCCCATGGTCGACGAGCTCATGGAGGGGATCGGGAAGGGCGTCAAGCGCACCGCGTCCCACCTCGACGAGAGCATGACCGGCGGCCTCAAGCAGATGGCCAAGCGCCACAAGGACAACGACGACGAGACCGCCCTGTCCTTGAAGCAGCTCCAGAAGGGCAACGACGGCAAGACGCCGATGTACCTCATGAGCGACGACGGCACGCTCAAGAGGCTGCGGACGGACGGCGGGACCGACAAGCTGACCCAGGACGACCGGGACCGCATCGGCCTCAATCTCACCGGCGACAACGCGGGCCGGCCGCTGCCGGGCGAACCGAACCTGAAGCTGCACGGCAAGCAGCGGCCGCGTCCTCTCAGCAACTCGGAGCAGGTGGAGCTCGGGAGCACGCCCCTCTCCCAGGCCGTACAGCTCGCCCGGCACTCGGACAAGAGCTACGGCAACCACAAGCAGGTCAACGGGCAGGACAAGTTCGAGAGCAACAACTACGCCGCCGCCCGGTTCGACAGCGCGAAGAAGGACGACGGCAACTTCATCATGGTCGCCCGCAGTTCGGGATTCCGTCACTCCGAGCGCATGATCGGGTTCCCGGTCCTGCGTGACGGCGCCGGTGGCCGGATGACCGAGCTGTACACGGAGAGGGCTCCCTGTTCCTCCGCGCCGAACTGCAGCGCGTGGATGAAGGAAAGACTTTCCCACGTCGACGTCACGCACAGCATCGATTACGGGAACACAAAGGAATCCAGAGCCCAGGGCAACGCGGAAATGATGGATTATCTGGACCGCCTCAAGGCGAACCGGCACAAATAGGCACATGCTAGCATCGGGCACTCCGATCATTCGCAAGGCAGGCAGGTCACGAGATGACGTCCCCCATCGACCGGGAGACCCTGGAATCCGAGTTCGATCCGGAGGAGCTCACCACCTTTTCCGCGGCGGCGGTGGCAGGCGTCCGGCACGGGCCGAGTGCGGACTTTCTTCGCAATGTCGGCATCCCGGCCCGCCCGAATCCCTGGTTCGACCTCGTGGACGGCTCTCCGGAGCAGGTCAGGACACTCGGGGACGCTTACGACGACCTCCGCGAACGATGGACGGACCTGCCCGAGGGCGCCGAGGGCTGGCTGTTGCTGGGCATGGTGCCCTACGACGACATCGCCCTGGACGTGACCTCCGGAGTGGTGTACTGCCTTCCGGGCGACGAATCCGAGATCTACCCGCTGAACAAGGATCTCCCCTCCTTCGCCCACTTTCTCTACCTGCTGGAGAAAGAGCGCCCGAACTACGACTTCGAGTCGGAACTCGAGGATATCGACCCGGAGAGTGCGGCCGCCCGCCTCACCGAACAGATGCGGGAAATCGACCCGGCCGCCCTTGACGTGAGCAATTCCCGCTGGCACGACATCCTGGAGTATGTCGCCGAACCCGAGGCGAGGTAATGGCGATGAATGACAGCGATATGCGGCGCATCGGGGAGATCACCCTGCCGCTGACCGTCGGCCCGTATTTCGCGACGGCCGCGTCCGACCCCGTCCCGCTGGCCGAGTTCGCCGGGTCCGTCGGGCGTACGGTCGTGCTGGACGAGTGCCGGGAGTGGACGCGGTTCGGGTCGGACCGGGGCTTCGAGCTCTGTGCCGACCAGGAGGGCGTCGTACGCGCCGTGCTCCTCGACTGGACCGAGGACTCGCGGTTCGTGAACGCGACCCCGGAGGCCTTCGCCCGGTCGCTCGCCGCGCTCGACCAGGCCCTCGCCGCGATCCTCGGTACCGACGAGCCGCAGCAGGCCGCCGCCGCGTACGCGGAGCTGGAGGAGCGGTTGCGGACCCTCGACCCGCGGGCCTTCGAGGGGCGGGAGCACTGGTGGCCCCTCGTCCTCGACGACATCCGGGACACCGCGAGCGCGGAGTGGTTCACCGCCTTCGAGATCGTGAACGACCGGGGCGAGAAGCAGATCGTCACGCAGGCCGGTGACATCGGCGTCCACCCGGAGGAGCGGCTGTGGGCCCGGTTGCGGGCCGCGGGTGTGCAGCCCGAGCAAGTGCTGCGGGTCCACACCGAGTTGGAGGCCTGCTTCATGCCGGGGCACTACTGCTCGCTGTGGCTCGGGCAGGTCTTCCCCGAGGCGCGGCTGACCCACAACTTCCCCTACGGGGAGACGGCCGAGTCCCGCGCGGAGGGCATCCGGCAACTGCGTGAGGCAGCGGCCCAGCAGCCGCAGTAGAGGGGATTCAGCACATCATGACCGTCGGTACCGTCACGCCGGACATCGCCGCCTGGCCGCCGCTGGACGACGACAAGAGGGCTCCGGGGCGGCAGTTGCTCGACTGGGCCGCCGGCGGCGACCGGCCCCGGCTGTGTCTGCTGCGGGGCGCGGAGGGCAGCGGCAAGAGCGCACTGCTCGCCTGGCTCCTGGCCGGGACCGTCGGCCGTCCGGGGCTCACCGTCCACGCCACCGTGCCGTCCGAGGGGCTGACCGCCGAGAGCTTCGCCTGGGAGTCGGGGCGCCAGCTCGGTTACGGCCCCCTCTCCCCCGGCCGCCTGCTCGACCGGGTCGGCGCGGACGAGCGACCGCTGCTGCTCCTCGTACCCGATCTGCACCGGGCCGGGGCGGGCCCCGCGGACCTGCCGGCGGCGGCACCGCAGACCCTGGTCGCCGAACTGCTGGAGCCGTTGCTGGCCCTTCCCCATGTGCGGGCGGCCGTCGAGGTCGGGACGTCGGACCTGCTGACCGGTCACGAAGCGGAGGTCGTCGACCTGGGCGGGAGCTCCGGCACCGCCAGCGCGCGGACCTCGTACGCGGAGCTCGTCGCCGCGGTCCCGCGCACGGCCGACGGTCGCCCCGACTGGTCCCAGGCCCCTGACCGGGTGCTGCGGCGCGTCCTCGACGCGGCCCTGCACACCGACGACCCCTACGGCCAAGGGGGCGCCGTTCTCGGGCTGTTGGCCGATCCCGGGTTCCTGGTGCACGGCTCGGCCGCCGCGCTGACCGCCCTCCTCGCCGACGAGCGCGTGCCCGTGCCCGGGCGGCTGCGCGAGGTGTGGAGGCGGGCCGCACCGGAGCTGACGGCACATCACACCGACAGCGCCGAACGGGCCGCCCTGCTGCACGCCGCCGCGGCCGGCACGGACCCGGGCCTCACCGAGTACCTGCGGCCGCTCGCTCGGCAGCACTGGTGGTCCACGGCCTGGGCCCGGCGGGACCACCCGGTGAACGCGCTGGCGCTGGTGCCGGGCACGGAGCGAGGGCTGCTGGCCGCGGACCCGACGGGACGGCTGCGGACGTACGACGTCGAGAGCGGTACGGCGGTCGGCGGGTACGGCGGGAGCACGTCGGCGTCCGTCGGCTCGACCGCCGGGACCGCGTGGCCGTCCCTCGACGCGTCGGAGGAGAGTGCGGCGGCGCCGTACGTCCACCCCACGTCCGTACGCCCGCGCTCCGTCGCCCCACGAGACGGCCGCTCGGCGCTGCTGCTCGACCGTTCCGACGCGCTGCTGCCGCTCGTGACCGAGGACGACCCGACCACCGCGTTCGCGCTCGAGCGCATCGCCGAGCACCACGGTTCGGCCGCGCTCGCCGGGGAGGACTCGCTGGTCACCGCACTGGGCAGCGGAGGCAGCGGCGGGGCGGGGAGGCCGTACGCGGTCGTCGGCGACCAGGGCGGCACGGTTCATGTGTGGTCCCTGGGCGAGTACCAGGACGTGCCGCGCTCCTGCCGAGTGCACGAACAGCGGGTCACGGCCGTCACCTGCGTCGACACCGCCGACGGGCTGACCCTCACCTTCAGCGCGGGCGCGGACGGCTCGGTACGGCTGTGGGAGCCGGCCTCCGCGGAGCCGATGCCGGTGCCGGTGCAGCAGCGCGACGCCCTGGTCACCGCTCTCGCCGCGGCCGACACCCCGGTCGGCCCGGTGCTCGCCGTGGCCTGGAACGACGGCGAACTGCATCTGTGGCACGTGCTCACGGGCAGGACACGGGTACTGCCGTGGCTCCGCGACTGCGACGCCCTCGCATTGACTCATGAGGGCCTGTTGGTTGTGGGGGACGGTGGGGGGATGCATGGGGTACGGCTGGGGTTGGGTGTGGTTTGGGCGGAGTGAGCTGTCGTAGGGCTTGAGTTGGCGGGGCCGGCCCGCCCAGCCGTGGCCTGGTGGAACGAAGGGGCGGCGGGTGGGATGCACCACTGGCATACGTGATCGGAGAGAAGCGGCAACAAGCGTTGAGGAGTTCGGAGGTCGTGGGCGGGGGCGCGCGCCCCCCCCCCCCCCCCCAACAGGGCGTAGTTGGTGTGGGTGTGGGGCCCCCCCGGTTGAAACATGTGAGTGGCCCCCGCGGGCCCAAAAGTAAAAACCCAACCCCGTGG
>NZ_JBIVSV010000008.1:27491-356049 GCF_044756385.1 Streptomyces sp. NPDC091972
TACGGGGGGGGGGGGGGGGCGCCGGGGGGGGGGGGGGGGGGGGGGGGGTTGGTTGGGGGGGGGGGGGGGGGGCTCCCGCCGGGGTGGGGGGGGGGGGGGGGGGGGGGGGGGGCGCGCCCCCCCCCCCCCCCGGCTCTACGAGGCATTCGTTCGTGAGGGTGTCGGCCAGCCCTGTCTCAAACTGTTGCGTCGCCGCTGCGGTCCATCCTGGACACGCCATGCGCGGTGAACGTGACGAGGAGCGCCAATACGCCCCCCGCGGCGGTCCATACCCTCCAGGCGCCGCTGTCCGGCACGAGCAGCAGGACGGTGAGACACCCGAGCGCCACCGTGATGCCTGCGAGAAGCAGTGCGGACGCGGTCGCGAGCCAGCCGGCGCCGAGGTCGAGGAGCTGGACGCGGCGCTCTGGGTCAGGATGCGGGGCATCCATGACGCCCGCCTCCTCCGTCTGCTCCGCCACCTGCGCCGGGACCGCGCCCGGTAGCTGCCAGCCGTCGTCGCCGACGAGATCGGCGAGTACGTCCCGGCCACGACGCTGGTCCGGATGCCAGAGCAACCAGCCCTGCGCGCCGGTCAGGACCGCCCCTGCCGGCTCACCCGCCATCTGGGCGTGGAAGGGCACCCGCTGTTCGCGGCCCTCCAGGACGAGGCAGCGCAGGACGCGGGTGTTGTCCCGGCGCTTCTTCTCGTCGGCCGCCTCCGCACTGCCGGGCGGAGGTGCGTCGGTGTGCTGGACCGTACCCGTGACGGTGACGCGCAGCGCCTTCCAGTCGGAGCCGACGGTGCGAGGGGGACGGCGCAGGCTCTCCTTCCGCCACCAGTAGATGAGCGGACCGAGCGTCGCCAGGGCCCAGAACCCCGCGATCGTCCACGCATCACCGAACTGCACGGCGCGCCCGTCGAGTTGCCGCTCCACGTCCTCACGTTGATCGTCGCCGATGGCACCGAGTTCGGGGTGGGCGGGGGCGTAGGCGACGTAGAGTTCGCTGCCGATGCTCAGGCGCCGTTTGGTGGCCGCCTGGAATGTGGCGGGCACAGCGCGTCCCCCTGTCGCTGACGGGAGCAGGACGGTGAGGTCGGACGTGGCGGCGGCGACACGGCTGCTCCCTTCCGCGGCCTCGTTCTCGATCTTCACAACGGGGCGCTGCTCGATCACCGCGTCCGCCTCGGCGAGCAAGGCACTCGTGCCCGTCCCCCGCGCGTCGGCTGCCGCCAGCGTCACCCACAGAGCCAGCAGCGTGGGAACGGCGACCATCGCACCTGCGAGTCGAGCCGACAACCAGCGCGTGCCGTTCATCTTCGACGGCACTGCCCTCTCGCCCCGGTCGGACGACACCGACGCTGCTCGGACGGCCCATCGGTAGGTCTCGCGGCGAGACCTACCGGCACCACGCACGACGCTCACACCCAGGATCGCCCAACAGGAAGCCAGCAGGGCGAGCGCGCACCACAGGGCAACCGCCCGAACCAGCGAGGCTCCCAGGAAGAGCCACCCGGCGGTCAGTGCCACGAGGGCGAGCGGAGCCGCCGCGGCGACGAACCTTCCACAGCGCGGGAAGAGCTGGAAGTCGACGATGTCGACCTCTCCGTGCGCGCGCTTGTCCATGGTCCACTCACCGTTCACCCGAACGCTCCGTAGCGCCGGGTGTCGGGTCGCTCCCGCAACCTCTTGCCATCGTCCCGGGCGTCCTGCCGCGCATCCGCGGCCGCGCCGGGCCTTTCCTTTGCGTCTTCCGCGTTGGGGTCACCGTTGACCGCCCCGTCGAGCCGCTTGGAGATGTTGCCTCCCACGCCGAGGCCCAAGCCGATGGAGGCGTTCGTTGCCACATCACCGACCAGGCCGTGCGCCGCGGACAATGTCCGGCCGTCCGTGGCGCGGTGGACGGCCGCGCTGCCTGCTCCTCCGGTCAGCCCTCCGGCCAGCGCTCCGAGTGCCATCTGCGACCCGTCGAAACGTTGTTTGCCGAGGGAGTTGTTGACGGCGTCCCCAGTGACCGAGGAGAGAACTCCCACCGTCGCGCCGTCCACAGCGTTCGCCATCACACCTCCGCCCAGTGCCGACGCCAGATGACCTGCCAGATACTTGCCGCCCAGGGCGCCCACGGCGCCGTTGACGGCGTTGCTCTGATACTCGGGGCCGTTGCCGGTGGCCAAGCTCGTGAGGATGCCCGTGCCCGTCCCCGCACCCCACTGCACTCCCAGCTCCACAACCAGCCGCCACCCCGCGTTCCCCCTCGCCAACCCGCGCACGAACCGGAACACGCGGGCGGCATCGTTGAGCAGACGGCCCAGCTTCGAGGCGGCGTCGGCGGCCTGGGCCGCCAGGCGGAGAGCGTTGGCCGCTCCGGCAGGTGCGGAGAAGCCCAGCGTGACAAAGGAGAGCGCGGCGGACGCGGCGATGGACACACCGATCTCGAGGTAGATCTGATGGATCTCGCCGTTGATCTCCTCGATGTTGTCGGCTGCCTCTTCAAGCCCTTTCGCCGCCTGCCCGAACAGCGGCACGGTCTCGTGGACCGCGTCACCGATCTTCTTCCAGTACGCGCCGAAGGCCTCCGCGGACTCCCCTCGCCAGTGCTCACCAAGGGCACCCTGCACCTGCCGGTCGAGCCCGCCGAACGCCTCCGCGAGCTCCTCCCCCATGGTCCGCCACCCCTTGGCCGCCGTACGCAGCGCATCGGGACGGCCACCGGGGTTCACGAGCTCGATTCCGGCTTCGTACACCTGCTCGGCCAGGCTCTCCCCGCTCACGTCCGACCGCCCTTAAACAGGCCGGCGAGGGCGTCGTCCGCGGCCGCGGAGTTCTCCGCGTTGTCTTTCAGGGCCTGGCGCACCTCATCGAAGTGCCGAGCCAGATGCCCCAGCGACTCGGCCATCTCCGAGGCGAGCTCGATGTAGGTCGACGTCACCTCCTCGGATTCCGTGAGCAACCCGAAGCCGTCGTGGATCTGCTCAGCCCCTGCCGTCCCCCGAAACCCCCTGACCGCACTGGCCAGGTCATACGCCCGCGTCTTGAACGCCTCGGCCAGCTTGGCCATTTCCTGCGGGTCCACATAGAAGTCACCGGACATGCACCGCTCCGCACCCCTCGCCCTCCGAGATCTTGACGTGCACTTCCGCAACCTCGTACCGACCGAAGAGTCACGGACCTGCACACGATGGAGGGACGGGTCAACTGAGGGTGCCTGTATGCCGCTTCACCGGGGTCGCCGACGACAACGGGCACGATTCGATCGCCGACCCTGTCGAGGGTCCGATGAACCAGCCCTCGGCTCATACCGCGGGATCCACCGCCCTCGTCCAGTCGAAGCCCGGTCACCGAGCCGACGGTCACGCGAAGAATCCTCGACACCCGCACTCAGGAGGGTAGAGCCGCCGGTGCGCCGCACCCGTGTCGGGCGGCTGACTGCTTCGCGAAGTGAGTGAGATCCGCCCGCTCCTTCCCGGTGAGGGGGTCCGACGTGAACTTACGGTCACTGCTTTCGACCGGCGTGGCGTGGTAGTACCCGACACCCAGGGCACCCTGGCAGGAGGCCGACGTCCAGGCCGTGGAGCCGTCGACTCCCGAGCGAGCGTCATGACCGCCGTACCTGCCGTTGCCCACAGAGCCGGGCCGATCGCTGAAGGGGCCGTATTCGGCGCGCAGTTGCAGGTCACCGACGAGCACACACTCTTCGACCGGAGCAACCGAGGCATCGGTCTCCCGCACCTCGGCAGTCGAGGACATTCCCTTGCACGTCCCGGAGGCCTCGCCGGCGGGCTTGGTCTCGGCATCGGCAGTCGGACTCCTCAGCTCACCTTCACTGCCGAATGTCGTCTTGCAGCCGACCTTCTCCGCGGCGTTCCTGGCAACCTTGGTGACGGCGCGCGCCAACTCGAGCCGCATGTCGGCGGTGTTGTCGAAATCCCACACGCTCACTGCGGCGAGAATCCCCTCGCCTTCCCGGGCGGTCCAGTTCGAGCAGCTCAGAAGTACGGATGCACCTGACTCAGCCGTGAACCCTTGCCAGCCCGCCCCCAGTGGGACGGGAAGGACGTCATCCCGCCGCTGGAAGGTGTAGCTCCCGTACTGCGTGGTCGCCTCGGTGGCTGTCTCGACATGGATCTGAGCGTTGCCTGCCCGACAATGCGTGTCCAGATCGGCCGAGTCGGTCACCTCGCCGGAATCTCCGGAACTCTTGAATGCGGACCCGAACAGGCTGAGGCGAGATTTACCGGACAGGTCGAGGATCTCCCCGACGGGAAGCATGCCCGAACAGACCTTCCCCACCTTCGCTGCCGGATACTGAAGCCAGAAGCCGTAGCCTCCGGCGAGCAGCACAAGGAACGCCACGCCAGCGGTGAGGTAGCGGCGAGTGCGCGGGGCGAGCCTTGGCGGCCGACCGGATGAAGTGCTCATTACTCGCCGTATCCCCTGTCCTCGATATAACTTCTGGACTTGTCGTTGGCGTATCCATTGCCTGCTTCGGCACCATTGTTGACAGCCGTGTCGATCTCAGCCTGGTTCAGCCCACTCGCGTTTTCCCCGACGGAAATGGTCGCCGCGTTTCTGAGTTGCGCCTGGACAGCGCTCTTGCTGGATTCCAAGTCGGACCCGGATGCGTACAACGCCTCGTCGGACGAGTCACGTTCGAGGTCCGACACCACCATGTCGATCAGTTGCCCACTGACATGTCCCGCCACTTCACCCGCGACGGCTCCCCCCACGGGAGAGGTGATGGCGGCGGTCCCCACACCGATACCGATGCTGGTGATGCTCTTGCCCCAGTCACCGGCCGATGCAAGTCGATCGTTGAAGACCTTGTCGCCCTCGGCGGACTCCTGCATGTCGGAATCCTGGCGGCCCAGCGAGAGAATTCCGTCGACCTGTGCTCCGGTCTCCGAGATCTCGTAGATGGTTTCCTTGTCGGACAAACCGTAGGCATCCGGATGCGACAGGTGGTAGTTCATCAGTTCCGCGGAGTACTGCGTCTGGCCGTAGCTGATCGCAGCGTACCCGTCCGGGTCCTGTCCCACGGTGTACATGAAACGGGTGATATCCTGCTCGCTGAAATTCGCGGAGACGCTGTCGCCGAGCGGCAGGAAGTCCTTTTCGCTGTCACCGTCCGGGCGGAGCCCGCGGTAGACGTCCGGCATATACTCAGCAGTTATGCGGCCCAGGCTGTCCTGCATCCCGTCGTGCGCCAGGTCCCCGTCCTCGGACACGTCGTGCACGAGCCTCCCCATGAGGGCGGCCTGCTGCTCGTTGTGCGCCGGGGTGTCAGCAGAGGGACTGCTGTCGTAAGAGTGACCTGTGACGGCGGACTCCAGGGCGTGACCGAGGTTGTTGTAGCCGCTGGGGTTCTTGGGGTCGCCCGTGTAGCCGGCGCCCTCAGGCCAGTGCCGGTCCTTCATCAAGTAGTCGTAGTGGTCGACCTTTTCACCGTCGACGGTGGTCTCCGAGCCGAAGAACTCGGTGGACGCCTCCGGGTTGTGTCCCAACGCGTCCATGTACCCGGTCATCGGGTCGAGCGCCCCGATGTTGGTCGACCCCAGCGTCCGCGGATACCCCCAATAGGCGTCCGGGTTCTGTCCGGCGTTGGCGCCGTTCTTCTCCGCGGTGATCAGCGCGTCGCCGTAGTCCTGGAGGAAGTCCTTGTCCCACTTGCCCTCGCTCATCAGGCTGCTGGTGAGCTGGTAGCCGCTGAGGCCGTACGGCGACTCGGTGGGGTTGGCGTTGAAGTCACGCTTGCCGGCCTCGAGGAGGTCGTTCTGGAACTTGGTGATCTCCGGGTCGGGTCCGCCCTTGCGGTGGTCGTCCGACGTGGTCGCCGTTCCGATGGTGGTGCCCAAGTTGGCCTTGAGCTCCTTGAGTTGCGCCAACTGCGCCTTGGAGAGGCTGGTGCCGGCCGGCGGGCTCATGAGCTCGTTGTACTTGCTCAGCATGTTCTCGCCACCGGTCTTGACCGCGAACTCCCGTGAGAACTCCGGGTCGTTCTTGTTGGCGGAGAGAAGCAGGTTGAGCTTGGTGATCTCGGCGTCGGAGAGGCGTTCCTTCTTGTTCATCAGCGCGGACGCCTGGTCGGCCTCGACGGAGTCGAGACTGGTGTAGACGCTGGTGTTGAAGGACTGGCTGTCGCCGCCGTTCGCGTCGCGCTCCAGGGCCGAACTGGCCGCCTCGTCAGCGGCGGTGGCCACCTCCAGGACACGCGTCAGCCGGGAGACGAGCGAGTCCAGCTTTTTCTTGCGTTCCTCGGCGAGGCCCGGCGACGCGGAGGCGGTCGGGCTGTCCTGCCTCGGGTCGACGTCCTCGACGCGGCCGTCGTCGTAGACCTTGTAGTGGTCGTTGCGAGCCTCGTCGAGCAGTGCGTGCAACTGCTTCTGGGCGGCGGAGAATTCGCCGTGCGCGTCGAGCAGCAGCTTGGCGATGCGCTCGGCCTCGGGGCGGCGTTCTCGTACTCCGTGCGGGCCTTGCCCATGGTGGTGAACGCCGCGTCGGCCGCGTCCCCCTCCCAGTGGCCCTTGAGGTGGTTGACGACCCGCTGCTCGAACTCGCGCTGCAATGCCTCGTACTTGGCGGGCAGTGCCTTCCAGGACGCGGCGGCGTCGGCCAGCGGGCCGAGGTCGGCCTTGTCGAGGTAGGGGATGGACACCATGTGCGACTGCTCCTTGTGAGGGGGTTCCGGTACGGCTCGACGGCTCGCCCGGGCGCGACGCCACTGCGCCGACGGCCAGGCGGCCCAACTCACCCGAAGGGCGTGCTGATCGAGCGTTGCCGGGCCTGCTCCTCCTGCTCGGTGCGGGTGTAGTGACCGGTGGTGGTGTGGAGCTTGTCGCTGATGTCCTGGAGCAGGCGCTTGAGGTTGATGACCTGGGAACCCCAGCGGACGTCCATCGTCACCAGGGCGCCGGCGGTGGCCCAGGAGCCCGCCTCGGCCATGCCGCCGGCGCTTTGCTTGTTCAACCCCCGGGAGGCGCTGAGGCAGTCGTCGTCGGCACCGTTGTCGACGTTCTCGGTGTCACCGCGCAGCTCGACGAGAGCGTTGGCTGCTTCGTCGAGGCGCTGGGTGTCGACGTTGGTACCACCGCCGCCCCCTGCGCCTCCGCCGCCTTCCGCGGGCACGGAGTTCAGCCGCGTCCGAGTGGATCCGCTGCGCTGCGGCGCATCGAAGGGAGTGCTCATCCCTTGTCCCATCCCCGTTGTGAAAGTGGTGAACATGCCCGGTGCGCTCACTCGGCCGCGGGTTTGCGTTGCATCCGCACGACGTGAGGTGCCCACGCCGCCTGGCCCTGCGCTCGGCGACCTAGGCACGGACATGCCAATCAGCAGGCCGAAGATACCGGATCTTCCTTGGCTGGGCCCACTGTCGGCCGCACTGTGGGACGCCCGGGGGCTTGCTGGGGACGCGCCGGGAGCGGGATGCGGACGGGCTGGGAACGGGCTGGAGCAACGCACATGCGAACGGCCCGACGAGCGTCTGCCAGTCGGGCCGTCGGCCGCTCACTGCGGGTCCGATGTGCGGTGCCGCCACAACCACTCCGGACGGCGCCTTGGCGCCCGGGTGCTGCCTTGGTTGATGAAGTACGGCTTGCCAGTGGTCGCCACGTGACGGGTGACGAGCTCCACGTCAGCGGATCAGCATCGGCGCACGACCGAACCTGCGGTTACTGCTGCGGCGGCCACTGCGACTGGGGCGGGGTGGGCTGCTGCTGGTACGGGTTCTGCTGCGGCGCGGATGTCTGCTGGTAGGGGTTCTGCTGGGGCGGCAAAGGCTGCTGACCGTACTGCGGATACGGTCCCGGGCCGCCCGTCCCCCCGTTGTTCTTGTTGCGCCGGGAGAGCTTCACAATCAGCAGGACGACGAGGCCGATCACTACCAGGGCGATGACACCGAGGACAGCGAAGAAGATCATTTGCTTTTGGTCTGCCTTTTCTTGCTCTGCAGAATTCCCAGTGTCGGACGCGCTGGCGGTCGGGGCAGCGGACGGATTCTCGGAACCAGCCGTCGGGACCCTGAGCGGTCCGAATTTTGACCCTGCGGGGAGATCTTCCGTAAGAGCCGCAAGCGGACGAATGGTTCCGTAGCCGTACTTCTCGTCAGGGAGGGAGAGACCCCTTGCAGAGCTCGGCAACACGGCGGTCTTGGTGAGACGGTTAGCGATCTGTCCCGCCGTAAGATCGGGGAATTTTGAGCGGAGCAATGCTGCCGACGCGGACACGAAGGCGGTAGCGTCCGAGGTACCATCCGCGATACGCAGCTTATTGCCAGGCCACGAAGCGCCCACAATACGCGTCGCTGGAGCGGTCAATAGAACCGAGGATCCATAATTGGAATTCTCCCAAATGGTGCCATCCTTGTTGACCCCTCCGACCGCGAGGACACCAGGGGCGTCTGCTGGGAAGCCAACATTTTCATCTCCGTCGTTCCCGACGCCAGCCACGATTAGTACATCATGGTCCAGCGCATAGGAGATCGCTTCTAGATCCTCAGGCGGTCCACCAATCGGGAAACGCGGGTCTTCAATAATCATAGAAATGTTTACTACCGAGGCTCCATGATCTACCGCATAACGGATTTCGTCGGCGAACCCAGAGCCCCCCTGAATATTTGCACGAATGGGGAGAATCTTGGCCCCTGGCGCTAGTCCCATGACGCCGTCCACCGCGCCTGGTCCATGACCATGTCCAGCAATCACTGAGGCCATGCCCGTACCGTGATCGTCGATCACTGGAGAAGCGTCATTATCCCCATCGACGAAATCTTTCCCCTTAAGTACATTGTTTGCAAGATCGATGTGCTCGGCATTTACTCCACTGTCAATGACTGCGACAGTGACGCCGTTTCCTTGGGAGACCTTCCAGACGGACTCGGCCTGTAGCGTCTGCAGTGCCCACTGGTCACGTCTCGTCTGGTCCGCAACGGCCTCGGGGGCCGCCGTTACGATCAACGCGCCAGTCAATGCCGTAGCGCTCAGTGCGCGCATTGCTCGCGTCAAGGCCATGCCATCCCTCTCCCAGTACTGAACGTGGGCGCGGCCTTAGGCCACGCCCACGCATCCTGTCACGTGCCGGTGAGCACTTAGCTATTACTCGATGACTCGAGGCGCGGTGTTGGTCTGCGGCGTCCAGGTCTCCTCGTCTTCGACCAGGTAGTCGGGACGCTCACCCTCGCGCTGCTCGTCTTCCTTCCGGCGACCAGTACGCGATCCAGGGGCACCTGCGATACCGCCCTTACGGACAGCGCTGGCTCCCTTTCCTACGGCGCCACGGCTGCTGTGCAGACCCGAACCACCGGCGGTGCCCCTGCCCGCACCCGCACCGGACTTGGGCGTGCCACCGACCACGCCGCCACGAGCCGTACCTCCGACCCGCCCGGTTGCACCCTTGGAGGCACCCGCGCCACCTACGCCGCTGGCGCCAGCACGGCCTGCCACTCCTCCAGCACCGGCACCCGCCCCGGCGCCGGTACGACCGATCATGCCGCCGCGAGCTGCACCGGCTCCAGCCGCTCCACCAACTGCGCCACCGACGAAACCGGCACCGACGCCTCCCCCAGCAGCGGCTCCGCCCCCGACGCTAGTGGTGCCGCCTCCAACTGTGGGTGTCCCAGTTCGCCCACCAGAAATGCCATCAATCGCCGTGCCGACCTGGGGCTGCGACACAGTCGGCTTATGTGCACCACCCGTGATACCCGAAGGGGGCGTAACCGCCTTGGGCGAGCTGATGGTGCTGTTGATCTGACTTCCGCGAGCAGTGCCCGTCGCGACGTGCTGCGGGCTACGTGTCACGGTCTCGGTGGGAACAAGCACGGGAGCAGGAGCAACACCGCCAGGATCGCCTGGGTAGTCATCAGCGTGGTCAACACCGCGCCCGGGCTTCCACGACCCCATCTCCGCAGCCCGGCTGTTATAAGCCGCCCCCAGCGTCTCCATCTTCGCAGCCATCCGGAGCTGCGCCTCGCGGCCCTCCGAGAGGCTGCCCGCGTTGCCGTCGAGGGCCTGCTGGGAGCCGGCGCCGCTCTTGAGGGCGTTGTTCGCGCCCGAGTCGTCGCGGTCGCCCATGTTGCCGATGTAGTCGAGCGCGCTGGAGACCTTGCCCGGCTTCTCCATCGCCATGACCTCGGGCTTGATCTGCTCGAGCGTCGCAGCGGCGCCCTTCAGCGAAGTCGAGGTGTGCGTGGCGTACTTGGAGCTGTCGGTGATCTTCTTGCCGATCACCTGCGCCCGCGCCCTGAACAGATCCGCGCTCTGTCCTTCCCAGTGGGCGAGGACGTGCTCGACGGCCGCGTCGAGGGTCTCCTTGATCCCGCCCGGCCCGACCAGGTCCTTGCTGAGGGCCTCCCAGGCCGCCGCGACACGCTTCACGGTGCCCGGGTCGGCGTCACGGACCATGTCCTTCATCTGGTCCATGTCGTAGTTGAGCCCGAACGGCGTGGTGTGCTGGGCCGAGATGCACTGATTCGTCTCGACGTACTCGAAGTCGTCGACGTCCTTGTCGCCCATGTCTACAGCCCCCTCTGATCCACGCGCTCCATGTCGCAGGACATCTCGTTACTTCCTGTTGAACGCCGCATAGTTCTCCGCCTCGGCGTCGCTGAACGCGTCATGCGTCCTCTTCGTCTTCTTTCCGAAGTCGTCCAGCACGTCTTCCAGGTGCGCGACGATCTCGTAGAGACGTTCCTTCATCGCTTCGTGGGCGTCGTACAGCGCCTTCGCCTCACCGAAGCCCGTACCCAGCGCGCCCTGCGGCAGGTACGTGTTGCCCATGCAGCTCGACTTGGACGTCGTCATGTCCCTGATGACGCCGTTGAGCTTGGTGATCGTCCCCTCGATCTCACTCAGATCGACCTTGTACTGCTCAGCCATGATGCTCAGCTCCCCGTTGGTTCCACGTCGTTATCCACACCCTGTTGCGCGCCGCCAGTCACTCAGGATCCGTCCGCCGGCGAAGAGCCCCGCGGACGTGGGCGCCCTGACGAACTGACCGTCATGGGCCCACACACTTTGCTGGACAGGTGCGTTGCTCTCTTGCCTACTGTTGCGGCGGCCATTGTCCCTGAGGCTGAGTCGGCTGCTGGTACGGGTTCTGCTGCGACGCGGACGGCTGCTGCTGGTACGGGTTCTGGTGCGGCGGGGCCGGCGGCTGGCCGTACTGCGGGTAGGCCGCGGGACCACCAGGACCGCCACCGCTGCCCTTGTTCCGCCTGGACGCCTTGACGATCAGGAACACGATCAGCCCGAGGACGGCCAGACCCACGACTCCGATGACGGCCCAGATGAGCACGGCCTTCTGATCGGCCTCTGCTTGCTGATCGGGCTCTGCCTGCTCACCGCCAGAGGCGCCTGCGGTTGCGGCATCCGACGTCTTCAGGGATTCCGGAACGGTGAGCGGCCCGTACTTCGAGCCGGCCGGAATGTCGTTCTTCAGGGCAGCCACCGGCTGAATGATCCCGTATCCGTAACTCTTGTCCGGAAGAGACAATCCCTTTTCGGTATCAGGCAGAACCGCCGTCTTCACCAGACGATTGACAATCTGACCTGCTGTCAGGTCGGGAAACTTCGACCGCAGAAGAGCAGCGGCCGCCGAGGTGAAGGCGGTGGCGTCAGATGTCCCGTTCCCGCTGACATATGAACTTCCGGTCCCTTTTGCAGAGACAATGTGGGTACCGGGCGCCGTCAGGGCTACTTGGGGACCCGAGTTGGACTTCTCCCAGATCTGCCCGTCATTTTTTACGGCACCCACGCCCAGTGCACCCGGCGAGGAGGCGGGATAACACTTGCTCGAGTTGCCATCGTTTCCTGCGCCACCAATAACCAGCACATCACGGCTCAGCGCGTAGGCAACAGCGCTCGAGACTTTCTCAATATCTTCCTGAGAGCTCGAATCAAAACATTGCGATACGTTGATCACAGAAGCGCCGTGATCGACAGCATACCGAATGGCTACACCAGTTCCTGGGCCACTCGTGCCGAACTCACGAATGGGCAGAATTTTTGCCTCCGGCGCCAAGCCGATGACTCCGTCATTGGCGCCATGTCCATGCGCAGCGATGATTGCCGCCATCGCCGTACCGTGGTCATCACCAGCCGCTGGGGTCGGGCTGCCCCCGTCCATGAAGTCCTTGCCGGGGAGCACATTGCCCCGCAGGTCGATGTGGCCGGCATTGACGCCATCATCGATAACGGCGACCGTTACACCGCTTCCCTTGGAGATCTTCCACGCGGATTCGGCGTTGAGTGCGTCCAGCGCCCATTGGTCTTCTCTGATCTGGTCCGCCGCCGCAAGCGGAGCAGAAGCGAACAGCAGTGCACTGGCGAATGCACCGCAGGTCACAGTGCGAAGTACCTGGGTCAAGCCCATCCGTGTGTCCTCTCTGAGGTCAGTGCGGGGAAGCCGCTGTGGGCAGCATCCCCGCACCTTCCTACCAACTGCGGCACGCCGCGCGGCTTACTCCTCGATCACGCGAGGAGCCGCGTTGGTCTGGGGGGTCCAGGTCTCCTCGTCTTCGACCAGATAGTCGGGACGCTCGCCCTCGCGCTGTTCGTCTTCCTTGCGCCGACCGTTACGCATACCGGGAGCACCGGCGATACCGCCCTTGCGGACAGCGCTGGCACCCTTTCCTACGGCGCCCCGGCTGCTGTGCAGACCCGAACCACCGGCGGTGCCCCTGCCCGCACCCGCGCCGGACTTCGGTGTGCCACCCACGACGCCGCCACGAGCTGTGCCACCGACACGTCCGGCCGCGCCCCTGCCGGCACCCGCGCCTCCAGCACCTACGCCGCCCACGCCTCCGGCACCGGCCCGACCCGCCATACCGGCAGCGCCCGCACCTGCGCGCCCCACCATTCCGGCGCGCGCGGCACCCGCTCCGGCGGCTCCACCGACGGCACCACCCACGAAGCCGGCCCCGCCGCCGGTAACACCGCCGCCGGCGGTCCCGCCGCCGACAACACCCGGACCGCCGGCCGTGGTCCCTCCGGTACGACCACCGGCGATGCCGTCGATCGCTGTACCGATGTTCCCTGTACCGATGTTCCCTGTACCGGCGTTCCCTGTACCGACGTTTCCTGTCGGCACAGTCGGCTTGTGTGCCCCACCGGTGATGCCCGAAGGCGGAGTCACAGCCTTGGACGAGCTGATGCCGCTCGTCTGGGCGGTCCGGGCTGTGCCTGACGACACAGTCTGGGGACTACGAGGCGAGCGGGCCGTCGGCATGACTACAGGCGTGGGTGTGATGCCGCCCGGGTCACCCGGGTAGTCACTCTCGTCGCCGATGCTCGGCTTCCTCTGCCACGACCCCATGGCCTTCGCCTGGGAGTTGTAAGCGGCGCCCAGCGTCTCCATCTTCGCGGCCATCTTGAGCTGCGCTTCCCGGCCAGCCGAAAGGTCGTCGTGGTTCGCGTCGAGGGCGTCCTGTGCGCCCTTTCCGGCGGCCAGGTCCTTGTTCAGGCCGTCGTCGCTGCGAGTGAAGCCGTCTCCCAGGCTGTTCATCGCGCTGGAGAGCTTGCTCGGCTTCTCCATCGCCATGACTTCGGGCTTGATGCGGCTCAGCGTGGCGCCGGCGTTCGCCATCGCGGTCGAGGTGTGGCTGGCGTACTTGGCAGTGTCGCCGATGCTCTTGCTGACCTGCTTGGCCTTGGCGGCGAACCGGTCGGCGGCCGCCCCCTTCCAGTGCTCCTGGATGCGGGCCACTTCTTTCTCGAACTCGGCTTGAATGCTGGTGAGCTGCGACGACAGCCCTCTCCAGCCCTCGGCCACACCTGACACGAGTTCAGGCCTGGCGTGCTGGAGCATGGCCTTCATCTCGTCCATGTTCTTGCCGCCGGCGAAGGGCGTCGTGTGCTTCTCGTTGAAGCACATGTTCATCTCGGTGTAGTCGTAGTCGATCTGGCCGTCGCTGTCAGCCATGCCCCTGTGCCCCCTCGTTGATTCGCACCTCAGCCATCACCATGTTCACGGCTCACTGCTTGCCCGCGTTGGGGAAACTCGCCTGGGCGTCGTAGTCGGAGTCCTGGTACGCCCCGTGCGCGTACTTCGTCTTCTGTCCGAACTCGTCCATGACTGTGTTGAGGTACTTCACAGCGTCTTCTATGTACGTCTTGATCTCGTTGTGGGCGTTGGCGAGTTTCTCCGCCTCGTCAAAGCCCGTCCCCAGGGCACCCGCCGGAAGGTAGGTGTTGGTCTTCGAGTCCGTGTCCGCCTTGCCGAGATCACCGAGTACTCGGTTCAGCGCGGTGACGGTCTTCTCCAGTTCGTCGAGATCGACGCTTACTTCCTCAGCCATGCTCAGCTCCCCGTTGACTCCACGTTGTTACCCACACCCTGCTTGCGCCGCCAGTCGCTCAGGACGCGGCCGCCGCCGAACAGCAGCAGCACCAGGGCGAACCCCGCCGCCAGGACGTACAGCGCGTACCGTTCCGTCCGCTGCTGTTCGGACTCGCCGAGGACCAGTGTCGCGGCCTGGACGTCGGCGGAGTCGCCCACGGGGCCGACCGAGTCCGGCTTCGGGCCGTCGGCCGAGGGCGTCGTCGTGTCGTCGTTGACCGCGGCGGCCGGGTCGATGACACCCCAGCCCACGAAGTCGTCGCGGCCCGCCTTGGTCCGGTCCGCCGTCTGCTCGATCTGGGTGATGACCTGCTTGTAGCTCCACTCGGGGTGCTTGGCACGGATCAGTGCCGCCACACCCGCCACGTACGGAGCCGCGAAACTCGTGCCCTGGTCGACGCAGTTGCCGCCCACCGGGACCGTCGAGACCATGTCGATGCCCGGCGCCGCCACGCCCACGAAGGGGCCCGACTGGGAGAAGGGGGCACGGGCGTTGTTGCGGTCGGAAGCCGCGACCGCCAGCACGCCCGGGTACGCCGCCGGGTACGTCTCCTTGACCTTGCCGTCGGCGCCGTCGTTGCCCGCCGCCGCGACGATCAGGGCGTCCTTCTCCTGGGCGTACTTGACGGCCTGTTGGAAGGCGGCGTCGACCGTCGGGTCCATCTTCGAGGCGGTGTCCTGCGAGATGTTGATGACCTTGGCGCCGGCGTCGGCCGCGTACTTGATCGCCTTGATCATCGTGCCGACGTTGCCGCTGCCCTGGTCGTCGTTCTGACGGACCGGGATGATCGTCGCTTCCGGGGCGAGGCCGACGAATCCGGTGCCGTCGAGCTTCCTGGCCGCGATGATGCCCGCGACCTTGGTGCCGTGGCCCACCTTGTCGGTCCTGCCGTTGCCGCCGGGGTGCAGGAAGTCCTTGCCGTTGGCGACGGCGCCGCCCTTGAGCTGTGCGTTGACGGTGTCGACACCGGTGTCGATGACGGCGACCTTGACGCCCTTGCCCCTGGTGTCCTGCCAGAGCTGGTCCAGGACCACGCGCTGCAACGACCAGGGCGTTCCCTTGATGATGTCGGACGGGAACGAGCAGCTCGTGTCGTCGACCTGGAAGCGCACGTCGTCGTCGGCCAAGGCGGTCCGCACGCGCTCGGCGGTCATACTCGGTGTGGCCCCCGCCAAGGGCAGCCCACAGGCCAGAACCGCCACGGCGGCGGTGCCTGCGGCGCTCCGACGCGCGGCGCGCGATGCCCCGGATCCCACTGTGTTACGTCCTCCCGTTTTGTTGCTTTACGGGGCGCATGAACCTGCTATGAGCGGATAAGTCCATACGTCCCGTGAACCGCCGATGGGGCGAGTGCGCGACAGCGCACCCGCCCCATCAGGCGATCACGTCAGCCGCCCCAGATCTGGGCGTTCTTCGACTCGGTCGCCTGGTAGTTCTGGGCGGCACTGTCGAGGGCCTTGGCGATGGCCTCCAGCGTCTGCTGCATGGAGGCGGCGCGCTGGTCCCACTCGGCCTGCTTGGCGCGGTAGGCCTCCTGCGCGGAGCCCTCCCAGCTCGTGGAGATCCGCTTCACGCCGCTCTCGAGGTCGTCGAGCTGCTGGCGGATCTTCCCCGCCGTGCTGCGGACGTCCTGAGCGGCCTGGGAGATCGTGGCGAAATTGACAAGGATCTGCCCGGACATGTCTTTGTTGTCTCCTCAGTTGTGGGAATGGTCGGTCATGCGACACGCGCGCCGAAGCGCACGGGACCGATCATCCGAACGGGGACTGCGCAGCGATGTTCTGGATGGACGCGCGCTGCTCTTCTTCCGACGCCGCGTAGGCCTTGGTGCTCTGGTCGATCGCTTCCTTGATGTCGCCCAGGATCTGGTTGATCTTGGTGGCATCCTGGTTGACCTGGTTCTGCAGGTTGTTGTACGCGGTGGCCGCCGAACCCTTCCAGCCGCCCGTGATCGTGTCGATCACGGTCTGCAGCCGGCGGATCTCGGACTGAATCGAGGAGCTGACCGTGGAGATCTGGCCGCTGAACGCAACCATCTCCTCCTCGGTCATGGTGAACTGCTGTCCAGCCATGCTGTGTCCCCCATGAGACGTAGGAGTTCTAGGTAGACCCACACCCGGAACACCACCGCCGAGGGGCGGCAGGCGTATCCAGTCTGGTCCGGCACCACTCTAGTCGCATCCGCCGACAGAACGAACATCCGAAGGGTTCTGTAGCAAGATCGCGATGAACTCAACTCACCTTTTTCACAAGTTGTTTGCTACACGCGCGCGACGCGCGTGATCCATAACGGGGGGGCAACAACGGGGGCATCGCCAGGGGAATCCGGGGAGGCATCGCCGGTGGTGCAAGGCGGGCATTGCCGTTGGTACCCGGCCGACGTCCCGGACTTCCGCGAACCCCCGCCTCGCCGACACCCGACCCAACCCCCGGCACCGGCACCGGCACCGGACGACAGACACCCGAACACACCCCGAGGGGCCCTCCCCGGCCCGACCGGCCGGAGCAGAACCCCCCGTAGCGATGAAACGGTGATGCGGTACAGCGGTGACGCCCGTCTACGACCCCTGCGCCTGCTCCGCGTTCCCACTGCTCAGCTCCGGTCCCGCCGCGAGCAGGTCCGCCCACGCCGCTGGTACCGGGACCGGCTTGATCTTGCCGTAACCGAGCCTGACCTGGGCGGTGTTGGTCTGCTGGGTGTCGGCCTTGTCGCCGCCCGTGACCTCGCTGTCGTTGCGGGCGGGCACCGAGTAGCGCAGACCGGTGTCGGTGACGAGGAACGTGCTGCCGCCACCGGCGTTGGCGCCCGTGAGGCGCTTGAAGAGCAGGCCGCTGCCAGGTGAGACGTAGGTCCGCGAACCGCTCTGGGAGAGGTCCTTCGGGTAGTCCTGGCCGCTCCACACCGACATCAGCGACTGACCGGTCCGCTCGTTCTTGGCGCCGCCGTGCCAGACGCTGCACGAGATCTTGTTGCCGCCCTGCTCCCAGTGCGTGTTGGCCTGCACCACCGGCTCATCGGGCCACCGCATCTCCTGCATCCACTCACCGGTCTCCGGGTGGATGTCGTTGAAGCCGACCTCGACCGCCTCCGGCTTCCGGCTCGCGTACACGGAGCTGATGAAGGGGCTGCGCAGCCACATCTGTGCCGCGAAGTCGGACACCGGCTGCACCTTGTTCTTCAGCACGATGTACTTCTGCTCGCCGGCTCCGGAACCGGCTTCGAGGACCATGCCGACCTTGGAGAGATCGGGAGCGAGTCCGTCGACGTTCGCGTCCGCGCCCGCCTCCTCCGCCATGTTGGGGAACTCGAGGGTCCCCCCGACGTTCAGCGTCTTGAGGAAGTCCGGGCTGACGCTCTGCGGCTGCTTCCCGTCGCCGAACACCGCCCGCTCGATGTCCTGGAGGGAGTTCTTGCTGGCGAGCCGCCAGGCCTTGCCGCCGATCAGATAGGCGCTGCCGTCGGCGGTGACCATGTACCGGGGGCCGTTCCCGCTGACCGAGGTGGGGTCCTTGGGGCCCTCGACGTAGAGGACCTCACGCTGGTTCAACTCCCCCTTGTTGTGCAGGAGTTTGTTGTAGTCGCTCTTGTCCAGCACGTAGGTCGCGCTGACCGGCTGCCCGTCCTGTCCCGGGGACTGGCACAGCGCCCAGGTCTTGACGGTCTCCGCGTCCGACGCGGAGGGCAGCCGGTCGGGGGCGAAGGGGATGCCGACGGTGGCGCCCATGGGGTACTTGCTGTTGTCGAGCACCGACTCCTTGATCTTCATGACCTGGGGGTTCTCGCCGTTCAACAGGAGCTTGGCGGAGGCCAGGTTGAGGACCGGGTGCAGGCTCAGCTTGTTCTCGCCCTTGGTCTTCACCAGCACGTAGCGCGTCGTCGACTCGCTGCCGACGAGGATGTTCTTGCCCTGTTCGTCCCAGCCCTTCGGCGCGGTCGGGCTGAGCATGCCCCAGGCGCCGAATCCGATGAGCACCAGCGCCGCCACCCCGAGACTCGGCAGGACCGTCTTGAGGGGGCGCGGCGCGGCCTCTTCCGAACCGTGCGGAGACGGCTGAAGAAACGCCGCCACCGTGCGCCTGCGCGCGAAGGAGTAAGCGTTCAGCTCATCCCGACGTGTCGCCATCGATGGGTCAACTCCCCGTTTTTTCGCTTTACTGCCGAATGCGGAACTCCCCAGGGCGGCCCGGTACTCCGTGGCGTTTGCTCCTGCAGGGGCCTCTACTATGCCGTGTGACGATCGCACCGTACGGTACGGGGTACGGTGATCCGCCGCCAGCTCGAGTCGCGGCCAGACAATGCAAAGGGGTTGTACCGGGGGATGAGCACTGCGACCAGGTCCCGGCGCCGTGACGGCAGCCGTCGTACCCAGGAGAACCAGGGGCCGGGGCAGGTGCCGGAACCGGCACAGCCGTCCGCGGCCCCGAGGCCCGCGAGTCCCGCGTCGCCGTCGCTCGCCCGGCGCCCCGGCAGCATCGGCCCCATCCGCGTCCAGCAGCTCGTCGGCTTCGAGCTGGCCGCCGCGGTGCTGCTGATCGGCTGGCTGCTGCGTCCCATCGGTCTCACCGTCGGCATCGTGCTGGCCGTACCGCTGGTCCTGGCCGGGCTGCTGCGTCGGCGCGGCCGTCCGCTGCCCGAATGGTTCAGCACCGCCCGTGCGCTCCGCGACCGCCGCAAGCGCAACGCCGAGCCCGTACCGCCCGGCACCGACCCCGGCTTCGCCCCGGCCGTCGAGTGCGACCCGGCGCTGCGCACCTACAGCTTCCAGGACCGCGAGCAGCGCGAGATCGGCATGCTCGGCGACGGCACCTTCCTCACCGCGCTGGTCCAGGTGCAGGCCGCGGACACCCCCCTGCGCCCCTCCTACGGCACCGGTGACATCCCCCTCGACCTGCTCCAGGGTCTGCTGGAGGTGGACGACATCCGCCTCGCCTCGGTCCAGATCGTCCAGCACACCCAGCCCGCGCCCGCCCCGCACCTGCCCCCGCAGGCCATGGCGGTGCGTTCCTACGGCCCGCTCCAGGCCCAGAGCATGACGCCGGCGCTGCGCATCACCTGGGTCGCGCTCAAGCTCGACCCGGAGCTGTGCCCGGAGGCCGTGGAGGCCCGCGGCGGCGGGATGCAGGGTGCCCGGCGGGCGCTGCTGCGCGTCGCCGACCAGTTGGCCAGCCGCCTCATGGGGGCCGGCATGCAGGCCAAGGTGCTGAGCGAGTCGGACATCTGCGGCGCCATCGCGACCTCGAGCTGTGTCAACCCGATGGCCACGACCGGCGGTGCCGCCCTCGACGGCAGCCGCTCGGGCCGCCGTACGGCCGAGACCACCCGCACCTGGCGCTGCGACGACCGGCTGCACACCACGTACTGGATCTCCAAGTGGCCGCAGTTCGGCGGCGGCGGACCGGCGTTCCCCCGGCTGGTCGGCGCGCTGACCTCCGCGCCCACGCTGGCGAGCACCTTCTCCCTCACCATCAGCAGGCGGCGCGGCAAGGTCCTGGCGCTGTCCGGGCACGTCCGCCTGACCGGCCGCGGTGAGAACGAACTGGGCGAGGCCACCGAGCACTTGGAGCGGGCCGCGGCCGCGTTCAAGGTCGGTCTGGTTCGGCTCGACCGTGAGCAGCTGCCCGGAGTCCTGGCCACCCTGCCGCTGGGAGGTACCCGCTGATGTCCACTCCCACCATGCGCCCCTCGGGCCGCTCCGGCTTCGGATCGTCGACGCCGGGCTTCCCCGGACAGCGTCCCGGGCATCTGCCCCGCTCCCCCGAGCCCGCCCGGCTGGGCCCCGAACGGCGCCTGCGGGCGGCCTTCGGTCTGCTCGGTCCCCGGCGCGAGCGCCACCTCGTCGACGCCGACGTACTGGCGCAGCTCACGCTGCCGGCCGGCGACGACGGTCTGATCCTCGGCATCGACCCCGACAACCGGCCCGCGGTGCTGGGGCTGTGCCGTCCCACCCGCCTGGACATGGTGCTGGTGGGCGGTACCTGGCTGGCCCAGGTCATCGCCCTTAGGGCGGCGGCGATCGGTGCCCGTGTGGCCGTCGAGACGGCCCGTCCGCAGCTCTGGGCGCCGATGGCGCAGGCGGCCGGCGGCGGCCAGCAGTGCGTGACGGTGCACCAGGTCGGGCGGATCGCCCCGCAGGGACCGTCCCCGGCCAGCCCGGTGCTGATCATCCGCGACCTGGGCATCCGTCCGCCGCGCAGCCGTCTCACCACGGCGCCCTGGCAGTCGGTGCTGACGCTGCTCCCCTACCTCGGCCCCACCGCGCCGCGGCTGCTGGCCAACGCGGACGTCGTCGGCGTGCAGCGGATCTCCCCGCAGGAGTCGGAAGTGGTGGGCAAGTCCATGCGGTTGCCCCAGGGTGACGCCGCGTCCCTGCCGTCCCTGTCCGACAACGTCGCCCTGTGGTGCACGCAGAAGCACCGGCAGTACGTGATGACGCAGCCCACCGACGCGGAGACCGGTCTGCTCGGGGCGCCCCGCCGCATGGACTGACGGGCGGGTCCGGGGCGCGGCCAAGGTCGCGGCCCCTCGCGCGAGTTCGTGACCGGACCGTTGCGCCGTGTGAGGGGTGCCTGGCCAAGTAGGGTGCTGCTGCACGAGGTTCGCTCATGAGAAAGGGCCCGCCGACCATGACTGACGCGGACGACATCGCCGCAAAGACTCCGGACCCGGACGTAAAGGCGCGAAAAGAGCGGGAACGGGACGAGTTGTACGGCCTGGACATCTCCGGTGTCGAGTGGCACAGCGCGCCCGGCACCGAGGAGCACGAGGAGCGCGTCGAGATCGCCTACCTCCCCGGGGGCGCGGTGGCCATGCGGTCCTCCCTGGACCCGGACACCGTCCTGCGGTACACGGAGGCGGAGTGGCGGGCCTTCGTACTGGGCGCCCGCGACGGCGAGTTCGACCTGGAGCCCGCAGGGGCCGACGGCGGACCCGCCACCGGGCAGGCCGAGCGGGCGCAGCAGCCGTAGCAGGCGCGGCATCCCGGCCCCGGCCGGGACCGAGCCGACCGTCCCGGACTCCAGGAGACAGACAACCGTCACAAGGGCGACATCAAGGCAGGCACTGTTCCGTCGCGTGCGAGCGCACAGCGGACGGGCCTGCCCCGCCGACGCCTGTGGCGTTTACGCTTGATGCGGGTGCGACGTAGGAACCCACGGGTGGGTTGTTCGCGTCCAGGGGACTTCAGTCGGATCGGACCACAGGAACGGTCGCCCCCCAGCCCGGCACATGAGTGCCCACACGGCACGAGGGTGCTCGACCAACCAGGAGGAATTGTGCAGAGCGATCGGGACGGGCTGCGCGCGGGCTGGACCACGCCCAGCGACGACCAGTCCGACGCGGAGTCCGCCACCGAGATGACGGGCGAGTTCACCATCGACTATGCCGCCCCTGCCTGGTACACGCAGAGCGCGGCGCCCGAGGCGGAGGCGGCGCCTCCCGCGCCGGCCCCTGCCCCCACCACGCCTGCACAGCACCCCGGTTATCCCGATCCGTCCGGTTCCGCACCGTCGGCTCCCGCTCCCGGCCCGCAGTTCGACCCGTCCGCGGGCGCGGCCGGCGCGACGCCGCCTCCGCCGCCGTGGGCCGGCACCCCGGCGGCCCCGCAGCCCCCGGCTCCCCCTGCCCCGCAGGGTGGTTACGGCTATCCCCAGCCTCCCGCGCCCCCGAACCCGCAGGGCGGCTACGGCTACCCGCAGCCCCCCGCGCCGCCGGCACCCGCCCCGCCCGTGGCCCCGGCGACGCCCGCCTCGGCGGCGCCCGCCCCGCCGGTGGCCCCCGCGCCTCCCACGGCGCCGACGGCACCCGCTCCCCCGGTCGCGCCCGAACCTCCCGCCGCCCCGGTGGCACCCGCTCCCCCGGGACCGCCCGCCGCCCAGGGCAGCACCGACACCGCCGCGCCTGCGACCGGCGAGGACGCGCAGGGCGGTGGCGACACCCCGTCCGCCGCCCCGGCGACGAGCGCCCCGCAGCCCCCCGCCGCCCCGTCGGCGGACGCATCCACCGCGCCCGAGCCCTCGCCCTCCGGCGAGGCCCCGCAGGCGTCCCCCGAGTCGGGCGACACCGCACCGGCCGCGCCCGCCCCGAGCGAAGCAACCTCCGGCTCCGACGACGAGGGCGCCGACACCCCGCAGGCCCCGGCCGGCGCCGAGACCGCGGAACCGGAAGCCCCGGCCGGCGCCTCCGCGGACGACGCCGAGACCGGCGCCGAGCCGCGGGCCGCAGCACCGGACGCCCCGGCCGCGCAGAGCTCCGCTCCGGAGCAGCCCGAGGCCGCGCAGCCGCCCGTACCGGAGCAGTCCGACGCACAGCAGGACGGCTGGCGGCCCCCGCCGGCGCCGCAGGGTGCCGTCCCGCCGCTCCCGCCGCAGTTCGCGTCGGCGGAGTCCGGCACGGCCCCGCCGTCGGCCCCGGAGTGGAACACGGGCGGTCAGCCGCAGCCGCCCGCCGCGCAGCCCGGCACCCCGCCGCAGGCACCCCAGCCGGCGGCGGCCGCGGCACCGCCCCAGGCACCCCAGCCCGCGCCCGGCGGCTGGCCGGCCAACCCGCCGCAGCCCGACGGCCCTGCGCCGCAGGGCGGTTACGGCTTCCCGCAGCCCCCCGCGCCCCAGAACCCGCAGGGCGGTTACGGCTTCCCGCAGCCCCCGGCCCCGCAGCCCGGCCAGAGCGGCTACGGCTATCCCCAGCCGCCGGCCGCCCCCCACCCGCAGGCGGGGTACGGCTTCCCCCAGACACCCCAAGCACCACAGGCCCCCCAGCCACCGCACGCCCCGCACGCCCCCCAGCCCGCCCCGGGCGGGTACGGCTACCCGCAGCAGCAGGCCCCCGGCCGGCCCATGCCCCCGGCCCAGCCCGGCCAGCAGCCGCAGCAACCGCCCCAGCCCCAGCCCAACCCCTACGCGGGCGCCCCCGGCCAACCCGCCGTGGACCCGCGCACCGGTGCCGCCTGGCCCGCCGCCGTCCAGCACGACCAGCGGCAGCAGGTCTCCGGCGCGGGTGCGCCGCTCGGCTACAACGCCGCGGTGGAGCTGACCTCGGACCGGCTCGTCAACAGCAAGAAGCAGAAGGCCAAGAGCAGCCGCCCCACTCCGGGCGGGTCGAAGTTCAAGCTCGGCGGCAGGAAGGAGGAGCAGGAGAGGCAGCGCAAGCTCGACCTCATCCGCACCCCGGTGCTGTCCTGCTACCGGATCGCGGTGATCAGCCTCAAGGGCGGCGTGGGCAAGACGACCACGACGACCGCGCTGGGCTCCACCCTCGCCACCGAGCGGCAGGACAAGATCCTCGCCATCGACGCCAACCCGGACGCCGGCACGCTCGGCCGCCGGGTGCGGCGCGAGACCGGCGCGACCATCCGTGACCTGGTCCAGGCGATCCCGTACCTCAACTCGTACATGGACATCCGCCGGTTCACCTCGCAGGCGGCCTCGGGGCTCGAGATCATCGCGAACGACGTCGACCCGGCCGTGTCCACGACGTTCAACGACGAGGACTACCGGCGTGCGATCGACGTGCTGGGCCGCCAGTACCCGATCATCCTCACGGACTCGGGCACGGGTCTGCTCTACAGCGCCATGCGCGGGGTCCTGGACCTCGCCGACCAGCTCATCATCATCTCGACGCCGTCGGTGGACGGCGCGAGCAGCGCCAGCACCACCCTCGACTGGCTGTCGGCGCACGGGTACGCGTCCCTGGTGTCGCGGTCCATCACCGTCATCTCGGGGGTCCGCGAGACCGGCAAGATGATCAAGGTCGAGGACATCGTCACCCACTTCGAGCAGCGCTGCCGCGGAGTTGTCGTCGTCCCGTTCGACGAGCACCTGGCGGCCGGTGCCGAGGTGGACCTCGACATGATGCGGCCGAAGGTCCGGGAGGCGTACTTCGACCTCGCCGCGATGGTGGCCGAGGACTTCGTGCGCGCCCAGCAGGAACAGGGTCTGTGGACCGGGCAGGCCGGGCACCAGCCGCCGACCATGGCTCCCCCGATGCCGGGCCAGCCGCAGGCCCAGGCCCAGCCCCCGGCCGCACAGCCGCCGTTCCAAGGCTTCCCCGGCGCCCAGCCCGGCCAGCCGTGGCAGCAGCCCGGCCAGCCCGGTCAGCCGCAGCCCGGCTTCCCGCAGCCGCCGTACGACCCGAACGCGGGCCGGCCGCCGCAGCAGTAGCCCAGAGAGAAGGGGGCCGGCACCTTGAAGGTGCCGGCCCCCTTCTCTCTGCCCTCGGTCAGAAGCCCCCGCCCGCGATCAGCTCCCGGCACCGCTGCACATCGGCGGCCATCGCCTCCAGCAGCGCGTCCAGCGAGTCGAACTTCTGCTGCCCGCGCACGTAGGCGAGGAAGTCCACCGCGACGTGCAGCCCGTACAGGTCGAGGCCGACGCGGTCGATGGCGTACGCCTCCACCGTGCGCTCGGTGCCGTCGAACTGCGGGTTGGTGCCGACCGAGATCGCGGCCGGCATCGCCTCGCCCTGCGCGTGCAGCCAGCCGGCGTAGACGCCGTCGGCGGGGATGGCGGTGTGCGGGAGCGTCTCGACGTTGGCGGTCGGGAAGCCGAGTTCACGGCCGCGCTGCGCGCCGCGCACGACCACGCCCTCGACCCGGTGCGGGCGGCCCAGGATCTCCCCGGCGCCCTCCACGTCGCCCTCGGCGACCAGGCGCCGGGTGAGCGTGGAGGAGAAGGGCTCGCCGCCGCCGGCCGCGCCGGTCACGTACAGGTCGACGACCTCGACCTCGAAGTCGTACGTCTTGCCCTGCTCGGTGAGGAAGTCGACGTTGCCCGCGGCCTTGTGGCCGAAGCGGAAGTTGGGGCCCTCGACGACCGCTTTGGCGTGCAGCTTGTCGACGAGGACCTTGACGACGAACTCGGCGGGCGAGAGCTTCGAGAACTCGGTGGTGAAGGGGAGGATCAGCAGTGCGTCCACGCCCAGTTCGGCCATGAGCTCGGCGCGGCGGTGGTGCGGGGCGAGCAGCGGCGGGTGGCTGCCGGGGCGGACGACCTCGCTGGGGTGCGGGTCGAAGGTGACGACCACGGAGGGGACGCCCAGCTCGCGCGCCCGGTCCACGGCATGCCGGATGATGAGCTGGTGCCCGCGGTGGACCCCGTCGTAGGAACCGATGGTGACGACGCTGCGCCCCCAGTCCTCGGGGATGTCCTCCAAGCCACGCCAGCGCTGCACTGTGACCGCTCCTCGTCGAACCCGTGTCCGGATGAATCTCTAGACCTGCGCAGGTCTAAGGGTGCCATGCCGCGTGCCCGTCGCCCGCATCGGCATGGGGGCTGTGACCCGACGCACGCGGGCCCGGAGCTTCCGTTTCACCGGCTCAGGCCGGAATCCGTACCCCCGCGAGGTTCTCGATCATCCGCCGGGTGCCGGGGCCGACCACCGCCGCCCATTCCTGCGGGCTCTCGGCGAGCCAGCCCGCCACCAGCGCGGCGAACCCGGGGACGTGCCGGCCGAGGTCCACGAGGCCGCGGTCGAAGCGGGCCGCGCCGTCCGGGGTGCCGACGAGGAGGAGGCCGATGCGGTGGACGAGGTCCCGCATGCCGGCGTCCGCGCGGGCGGCGGCCGCGGGCAGCAGGGCGACCAGGACCGCGGGCTCCCGTTCGTGGTCCATGAGGAGGTCGAGGAGTTCCTGCCGCAGTGGGGCGGAGGCCGGGGCGCCGGGCCCGGCGAGCACGGCCGCCAGCGCGGCCCGTACCCCTTCCGGGCCGCCGTCGAGGAGCCCGGTCACCAGCGGGAGCAGTACGGCCCGGGCGGCGGGCCCCTGGTCGAGGCGTCGGTCGACGTACGCGGCCACGTCCCCGGCCGTCTCCGGGCGCCGCTCCACGATCTCCCGCACCAGCGCGGCCACCCGGCGGGCCAGGGCGGGCGTGGTGACGTCGGCGAGCGTGCGCAGCGCCGCCCCGGCGCCCGGCCTGCGCAGCCGCTCCCGGAAGGCGTCCAGGACCGCGTCGGGGTCGGTGGCGAGCGCGGGGACCAGCGCGTCCGGCGGGAACTGCGGGTCGCCGGCCGCGAAGTGCGCGAGCGCCTGCGGGAGATGACGGGCACGCGTGCGGGGATCGCGGACCAGCAGGGCGAGCGCGCCGCCGTGCAGGGCGCCGTCCTCGGGGCGAGCGAGCAGGGCGAGGGCCGTGTAGCGCAGGAGTTCGCGGTCGGCGTCGGTGCGCACGTGCGGGGCGGCGCGCAGTCCGTAGGCCGCCGCGGCCACCCTTCTCGCGGGCCGCTCGTCGTGCGCCCACCGGTCCACGGCCCGGCACACCGCCGACGGCTCCTCCTCGGCCAGCACGGCGAGCAGTTCGTCGGCCCGCCGGTGCGCACAGCCGACGAGCACCTCGGCGAGGTCGTCCAGGGCCCGGCTCCGGTGCGTGTGCAGCAGCGCCTGCGCGGCCTTCGCCACGGTGGCGTGCGGGGTCGCCGGCAGCGGCCGCTCGTCGTCGAACCACCGGGTGAGGTGCGGCTGTACGGCGGTGGGGTCGGCGGCGAGCAGCTCCGCCACCGCGTCCAGGAACCGGGGGCCGGGTTCGTTCGGCGGCCCGTCGGCGAGGACGAGTCGGCGGAGCAGCTCGATGCGGGTGCCCGGCGGGAGCCTGAGGGCGGTCCAGAAGGCGGGCCCGAACACGGGCGGGACCGGCTCGTCCTGGCGGCGCCGGGCCACGAGACGGTCGGCGAGCTGCCCCAGGACATCGGTGTACGGGGTCGCGTCGGGCACCCGCAGCAGGGTCTCGGCGCACAGCCGGGCCGCCCACCAGGAGTGCGGGTCGGTGTCGAGGGCGTGCAGCAATTCCTCCAGCCGGTACGCCAGTCGGGGTGTGCCGTGCTGGCGGGCGACGAGGAGCAGGGCCTGCACGACGGGCCCGATGCGGTGGTGCGGTACGGGCAGGGGGTGTTCCGGGCCGGTGCGGCGGCGGTGGACGAGCGCGCGGAGGGCCTCGTCCAGGTCCAGGTGCATGCCCTGGATCCAGTCGGCGAGTTCCTCGTGGGCGAAGCGGTAGCCGGTGCCGGCGGGCACGAGGAGGCCCTCCGTGAGGACGGCGGAGGCCCAGCCGCTGCCGCCGAGCCGCTTCGGGGCCGGCCCCCAGGGGAACAGCGCCTCGAAGGTGGCCCGGTCCAGTTCGCCCTGGCCGGGGCCGAGGCTGCGGCGGGCGGCCTCGTGGACCTGGCCGGACACCTTCGCGGCGAGTCGGCGGACGGCGGTGCCGCGCAGGCCGCTCGGGGTGGCCAGCCGTACCGCGACGCGCAGGCACATGAGGTCGAGGTGGGCCTCGAAGACCTGGTCGCGGTCCACGGTGGCGTGGGGCGCGTGCGGAAGGGCGGCGCGGACCTCGGAGAGGAGGCGGAGGGTGAGGGGATGCCGGGCGTCGGCGTCGGCGAGCGTGCCCTCGGGGAGGGCGTGGCGGGCCCGGGCGCGGCGGGCCTCGTCGTCGGTGAGGTCGCCGAGCCGTACGCAGGGCGGAACGTGCCCCTGCGGGCCGCCGTGCAGCAGCTCGGCCGGGAAGGCGGCCCCCTCCCAGTACTCGGCCCGGCACGCCACCACCAGTCGCGCCCCCGTCTTCCGCAGCCACTCCGCCGTGCCCTCGGTCCACTCGGCGAGGCGGTGCGCCAGGACCGGGGGCATCTCCTCGGGGCCGTCGAGGAGCAGGAACAGGGGACGGCCGGCGGCACCGGACAGCCGGGCCAGTTGCTCGGGTTCGGTGTCGCCCGGCTCGGCCGGGTCGGTGCCCGCGGAGGCCGCCACGATCCGGGCCGCCCGGGTGAGCGCGCGCCGGGCCGCGTCGGCCACCGAGGTGTCGGTGTCCTCCAGGTCGGCGCCGCGCAGCCAGAGTGTGGGGGCCGGGGCGGGGCCGCGGTGACGGCGGGCGGCGAGGACCGCCAGCTGTGTCGTACGGCCGCTGCCGGGCGGTCCGACGAGGGCGAGGACGGGGGCCCGGCCCTCGGTGAACGCGGTGAACTCCCGGGTGATCGCGGCTCGTTCGACCGGTTCCGTCGGATCGTCGGGGCCCACGTGGCCGGCGAGCGCGCCCGGCGGCCCGTCCTGGCCCACCGAGGTGGCCGTCAGCTCCAGCACACCGGCGAGGTTGAGGTCGGGTCCGTACGCCGGGACCGTCGCGGCGTTCTCCGCGAGGACGTCGGCGAGGGGTCCGGGGCGCACGGGGCGGAGCGGGACCGCGTAGGCGCTGTCGCGGTGGCCGCTGCGCAGGGCGGTGCCGAGGACGGCTACCACCGCGCCGGTGCCGGCGTCGAGCACGGGTCCGCCGGCCGCCCCGCCGCCCAGCCGCAGCGCGTCCCGTCCGGCGGTGCCGATCGCCAACTCCAGGGCGCCGTCGAGGAGATGGCGGCGATCGGTGGCCGTGTAGGTGACGGCGGCGGGGCCGAGCACGCGGGCCTCGCGCCAGCAGCCGGCGGGAAGCCGCACATAGGCGCCGGTCTCGACGGTGTCGCGCACGGAGACGGGCAGCGGGTCCACGCCGAGCCCCTCGGTCCGCACGAGCGCCAGATCCAGCTCGGGCAGCGACGTCACGGCGTCGGCGGCGACCACGCAGCTGCGGTCCCCGGCGTGCAGCACGAGCCGGGGCAGTCCGTCGACGGTCTCGTGACTGGTGACGACGGTACCGTGGTGGTCGGCGGCGAAGCCGGTCCCCCTCAGCCGCCCCGCCAGGTCCTGGATCCGCACGAGTCGCGCGTCCTGCCCGGGCGCGGACGAGATCTGCTCCCGGCGCGCGGGCTCGGAACGGTCCTCGCGCCGCCCCCACTTGTGCCTCTCGCACCTCTGTCGTGACGGCCCGTCGTCGGTGGCCGCCCGGTCGCCCCACCGGGCCCGCCGGCCGCTCTCGCGCCCCTCCGGGCCGGGCGGCACGGCTCCACCGTTGGAGTCACCCCTTGCCGCCATGGCCGAACCTCCCCGCCGTACGCACGTTCCTGTTCTCGACGTTAGGCGGGCGGTGATCAGCGGGACAGATCTCGTGGTGAACGCGCCCCCTTCCACTCCCCCGCTTCACTCCGAGCGCCTGCCCGCGCGGGTGAATGGAAGGGGGACGGCGGATACACCCTAGGGGTGGGGGAACCGAGGGGGGACCGTGGAGCGGCGGCACAACCCCGTGATCGCCGCTCCACGGGCGGACCGCCCCGGTGCCCCCACGCCCGGCGTCAGCCGAAGACGGCCAGGCTCTTCGCCTTGCCCTTCTGCTCCTCGACCAGCGCGAGGAACCGGCCCTCGGGGTCGAAGACGGCGACCGTGCCGGCGCCCGCGTACTCCTCGGGCATCTCCAGCCGTACGCCGTTGAGGAGCAGCCTGGCCCGGCGGCCGTCGACGTCCCAGCGCCGGAAGGCGGCCGCCGCGGCCTCGGCGATCGGCATCACCGTCAGCTCCTGCTGGAGCTGGTCGAGGGTCCTGGCCGCGTCCAGCTTGTACGGGCCCACGCGGGTGCGCCGCAGAGCCGTCAGATGGCCGCCCACGCCCAGGTCGGCGCCCAGGTCCCGGGCCAGCGCCCGGATGTAGGTGCCGGACGAGCAGACCACGGAGACCACCAGGTCCAGGACCGGGGTCCCGTCCTCGGCGACCGCGTCCCGGACGTCGTACACCGCGAAGGACGAGATGGTGACGGGCCGCGCGGGGATCTCGAACTCCTCGCCCTCCCGCGCCCGCTTGTAGGAGCGCACCCCGTCGATCTTGATGGCGCTGACCTTGGACGGCACCTGCATGATGTCGCCGCTCAGCTTGGCGATCCCGGCGTCGACGGCGTCGCGGGTGACCTTCGAGGCGTCGACCGACCCCGTGATCTCGCCCTCGGCGTCGTCGGTCAGGGTCGTCTGGCCGAGCCGGATGGTGCCCAGGTACTCCTTCTCGGTCAGCGCGAGGTGCCCGAGCAGCTTGGTCGCCCTCTCGACTCCGAGGACCAGCACGCCCGTCGCCATGGGGTCGAGGGTGCCGGCGTGTCCGACGCGGCGGGTCTTCGCGATCCCGCGCATCTTGGCGACCACGTCGTGCGAAGTGAAGCCCGACGGCTTGTCGACGATGACAAGGCCGTCGGGCGTCCGGTTCTTCTGGGTCATCCGGTGGTGTCGTCCGTCTCGTCCTCGTCGCCCGGCTTGCGGTACGGGTCGGCGTCACCGGCGTAGGCGGCACCGGCCGAGACCTCGCGCACCTTCTCGTCGGACTGCCGGGCCTTGTCGAGCAGGTCGTCGATGGTCTTGGCGGTGTCGGGCAGCGCGTCCGCGACGAAGGTCAGCGTCGGCGTGAACTTCACGCCGGCCGCCGCCCCGACCGCGGAGCGGAGCACGCCCTTGGCGCTCTCCAGCCCGGCTGCCGCGGCCGCCCGCTCCTCTTCCCCGCCGTACACCGTGTAGAAGACGGTCGCCTCCCGCAGGTCCCCCGTCACGCGGGTGTCCGTGATGGTGACGTGCGATCCGAGCCGCGGGTCCTTGATCCCGCGCAGCAGCTTCTGGGCCACCACCTCTCGGATGAGGTCCGCCAGCCTCTTGGCGCGCGCGTTGTCGGCCACTGGTCCGTCTCCTTAAGTACTTACTTCTTGCTTCAGTCTTCGTCGCTGTGGAGCCTGCGTCGAACCGAGAGCAGTTCCACCTCGGGCCGCGCGGCGACCAGCCGCTCACAGCGGTCCAGTACGTCGGTGAGGTGTCCCGTGTCCCCGGACACCACCGCGAGCCCGATCTCGGCCCTGCGGTGGAGGTTCTGGTTGCCCGTCTCCGCCGCGCTCACCGCGTACTTGCGCTGGAGCTCGGCCACGATCGGACGGACGAGAGAGCGTTTCTCCTTCAGCGAGTGCACGTCACCGAGGAGCAGGTCGAAGGACAGAGTCCCCACATACATGTGTGTCCGGATGTCCCGCCGGTTCGGGGTACGGGCGCCACGCTTCGACGCCGATACGGGAACCGTACACGCAACGGCCGGGGCCGATCGACGGATATTACGTCCGCCGACCGGCCCCGATCGCGTGCTGTGCAGGTCAGCCGCGCGGCTTCTCGCGCATCTCGTACGTCGCGATGACGTCGTCGACCTTGATGTCGTTGAAGTTTCCGAGGTTGATACCGCCCTCGAAGCCTTCGCGGATCTCGGTGACGTCGTCCTTGAAGCGACGCAGACCCTCGATGTTGAGGTTCTCCGCGACCACCTTGCCGTCGCGGATGAGGCGCGCCTTGGTGTTGCGCTTGACCTCGCCGGAGCGGATGAGGACACCCGCGATGTTGCCCAGCTTGGACGACTTGAAGACCTCGCGGATCTCCGCCGTACCGAGCTCGACCTCTTCGTACTCCGGCTTGAGCATGCCCTTGAGGGCCGCCTCGATCTCCTCGATCGCCTGGTAGATGACCGAGTAGTACCGGACGTCCACGCCCTCGCGCTCGGCCATCTGCTGCGCACGCCCGGCGGCGCGCACGTTGAAGCCGATCACGATGGCGTCGGAGCCCATCGCCAGGTCGATGTCCGACTCCGTGACCGCACCGACGCCGCGGTGCAGGACGCGGATGTCGACCTCTTCGCCGACGTCCAGCTGGAGCAGGGAGGACTCGAGCGCCTCGACGGAACCAGAAGCGTCACCCTTGATGATGAGGTTGAGCTGCTGGACCTCGCCGGCCTTGAGCACCTTGTCCAGGTCCTCGAGGGAGACGCGGCGCGTGCGCTTGGCGAAGGCCGCGTTGCGCTCGCGGGCGGCACGCTTCTCGGCGATCTGACGGGCCGTACGGTCCTCGTCGACCACCAGGAAGTTGTCGCCGGCGCCCGGGACGTTGGTCAGACCCAGCACCTGGACCGGCGTGGACGGACCCGCCTCGGCGACGTTGTTGCCGTTGTCGTCGAGCATGGCGCGGACGCGGCCGTAGGCGTCGCCCACGACCATCGTGTCGCCGACCCGCAGGGTGCCTCGCTGGACGAGGACCGTCGCCACGGCACCGCGGCCGCGGTCGAGACGGGACTCGATGGAGATGCCCTGCGCGTCCTGGTTCGGGTTGGCCCGCAGGTCGAGCGAGGCGTCCGCGGTCAGGACGACCGCTTCCAGCAGGGAGTCGATGTGCAGACCCTGCTTGGCGGAGATGTCGACGAACATGGTGTCGCCGCCGTACTCCTCGGCCACCAGGCCGTACTCGGTCAGCTGACCGCGCACCTTGGTCGGGTCGGCGCCCTCGACGTCGATCTTGTTGACCGCGACGACGATCGGGACGTCGGCCGCCTTGGCGTGGTTGAGCGCCTCGACCGTCTGCGGCATGACGCCGTCGTTGGCCGCGACGACCAGGATCGCGATGTCCGTCGACCGGGCACCACGGGCACGCATGGCGGTGAACGCCTCGTGACCCGGGGTGTCGATGAAGGTGATCGCGCGGTCCTCGTCGTTGACCTGGGTGGAGACCTGGTAGGCACCGATGTGCTGGGTGATGCCGCCGGCCTCGCCCGCGATGACGTTCGTCTTGCGGATGGCGTCGAGGAGCCGGGTCTTACCGTGGTCGACGTGACCCATGACGGTCACGACCGGCGGACGGACGACCAGGTCCTCGTCGTCGCCCTCGTCCTCGCCGAACTCGATGTCGAAGGACTCGAGCAGCTCGCGGTCCTCCTCCTCGGGGCTGACGATCTGAACCTCGTAGTTCATCTCGCCCGCGAGGAGCTGCAGCGTCTCGTCGGAGACGGACTGCGTGGCCGTGACCATCTCGCCGAGGTTCAGCATGACCGCGACGAGCGACGCCGGGTTGGCGTTGATCTTCTCCGCGAAGTCGGTGAGGGAGGCACCGCGCGACAGGCGAATGGTCTCGCCGTTGCCGCGAGGCAGCATCACGCCGCCGACCGACGGGGCCTGCATGGCCTCGTACTCCTGGCGCCTCTGCCGCTTCGACTTGCGACCGCGACGCGCGGGACCGCCGGGACGGCCGAAGGCGCCCTGCGTGCCACCACGACCGCCCGGACCACCGGGACGACCGCCGAAGCCGGGACGACCGCCGCCGCCACCGGGACCACCCGGACGGCCGGCGAAGCCGCCGCCACCGCCACCGGGACCACCGGGACGGCCGGCGAAGCCGCCGCCACCGGGACCGGCCGGACGACCGGCGAAGCCGCCACCCGGACGACCGCCGCCGCCACCGGGACGACCGCCGCCACCGGGACCGCGGCCGCCGGGGCCGCCGCCGGGACGCGGGCCGGCAGCCGGACGCTGCGGCATCATGCCGGGGTTGGGACGCGGGCCGCCGGGGCCGCCACCGGGACGGGGACCGCCCTGCGGACGGGGCATGCCGCCCGGGGTGGGACGGGCGCCGCCCGGAGCCTGCGGACGGGGACCGCCCGCCGCGCCCTGGGGACGGGGACCGCCCTGGCCCTGGCCCTGCGGACGCGGGGCGCCGCCGGGAGCGCCACCGGGGCCACCAGGGCCGCCGGGACGCGGGGCACCGCCCGGACGGGGCGCCTGCGGGCGCGCCATGCCGGTGGAGCCACCAGAGGTGAACGGGTTGTTGCCCGGACGGGGACCGGCCGGACGAGCACCGGGGCGTGCGCCCTGGCCGCCCGGACGCGGGGCGCCGGGACGGTCGCCGCGGTCACCGCGGCCCTGGCCGCCACCCTGGCCGGGACCGCCGGCCGGACGCGGAGCACCCGGACGCGGGGCCTGGCCGGCCGGACGCGGAGCACCCGGACGCGGGCCGGAGCCCTGTCCCTGGCCCTGCGGGGCCGGGGCGGCGGGAGCCGACGGCGGTGCCGTGAACTCGGGCGTGGTCGGAGCCGGGGACGCCGGCGCGGGGCGCGGCGCGGGCTTCGGGCCCGGAGTGGGACGGGGGCCGGGAGCGGCCGGGGCGGCGGGAGCCGCGGGCCTCTCGGCGGCGGCCGGCTTGGGGGCCGGCGGGCGCGGGGCGGCCGGACGGGCAGCCTGCGCGGGAGAGGGGGCCGCCGGACGTGCCGGGGCGGCCTTGCGTGCGGGGGCGGGCTTGCCGCCTCCGTTGCCCTGCTGGAGGGCGTCCGTCAGCTTACGGACGACGGGCGCTTCGATGGTAGAAGACGCCGAACGGACGAATTCACCGAGTTCCTGGAGCTTGGCCATGACGACCTTGCTCTCCACACCGAACTCCTTGGCGAGTTCGTATACCCGGACCTTAGCCACTTCGCTCCTTTTAGGTCCGGGTTGCGTCCGGACCGTCGCTACTTCATGGGCGTACTCATCGCGTGCTCATCGAGTGCTCATCGCAATCTCGACCTACTTCCAACTCGCGGGGTACCTGGGCCGCACGGGGGCTCCGCGCGACGCTTCTTACGGTGTTGCCTGCTCAGCAACTGTCTGTCTGCTCGACGTACTGGCGCAACGCCTTTGTGTCGAGCGCTCCCGGGGCGCGCAACGCCCGCGTGAACGCCCGGCGGCGTACCGCCTGGTCGAGACAGACCAGGGCGGGGTGGATGTACGCACCCCGGCCGGGCAGCGTACCGCGAAGATCAGGGACGCATGCGTCCTCGATCGCCACGATGCGCAGCAGATCGGTCTTGGCCGCTCGCTGCCTGCATCCCACACAGGTGCGTTCAGGGCATGCGCGGTCGGGCGTCCGGCCAGACACTCTTAAGTCTACCTCCCCGTACCGACCTCACCCCTTGGGGGCAGGGATCGAACGGTTGTTGTCGTGATCTAAGCCACCGACGGCTTGGATCTATTCCCCGGTGCCGTCGGCGGTCTGCTCGGTGTCCGGACGGATGTCGATGCGCCAGCCGGTGAGACGGGCGGCGAGCCGGGCGTTCTGCCCCTCCTTGCCGATGGCGAGGGACAGCTGGTAGTCGGGGACGGTCACCCGCGCGGAGCGGGCCGCCATGTCCACGACCTCGACCTTGGAGACCCGGGCCGGTGAGAGGGCGTTCGCCACCATCTCGGCCGGGTCGTCCGACCAGTCGACGATGTCGATCTTCTCACCGTTCAGCTCGCCCATGACATTGCGCACACGGCCGCCCATGGGGCCGATGCAGGCGCCCTTGGCGTTCAGGCCCGAACGGGTGGACCGTACGGCGATCTTGGTGCGGTGGCCGGCCTCGCGGGCGATCGCGGCGATCTCGACGGAGCCGTCGGCGATCTCCGGCACCTCCAGGGCGAAGAGCTTCTTCACCAGATTGGGGTGCGTGCGGGAGAGGGTGACGGACGGACCGCGCACGCCCCTCGCCACCCGTACGACGTACGACCGCAGCCGCATGCCGTGCGGGTAGGTCTCACCCGGGACCTGCTCCTGCACCGGCAGGATGGCCTCCAGCTTGCCGATGTCCACCAGCACGTTCTTCGGGTCGCGGCCCTGCTGGACCACGCCCATGACGATGTCGCCCTCGCGCCCCGCGTACTCGCCGAGCGTCGCGTCGTCCTCGGCGTCGCGCAGCCGCTGCAGGATGACCTGCTTGGCGGTGGTGGCGGCGATACGGCCGAAGTCGGACGGGGTGTCGTCGAACTCCCGGGGCTCCTGGCCCTCTTCGAGGTCCTCGGGGGCCTCCTTCGCCCACACGACCACGTGTCCGGAGTCCCGGTCGAGCTTCACGCGCGCGTGGCGGTGGCTTCCCTCGGTGCGGTGGTAGGCGATGAGGAGGGCCGACTCGATCGCCTCGACCAACAGGTCGAAGGAGATCTCCTTCTCCCGTACCAAGCCCCGCAGGGCACTCATGTCGATGTCCACGGCTACGCCTCCTCTTCGTTCTTGTCCTTGCGGCTGAACTCGACCTGCACGCGCGCCTTGTCGAAGTCGGAGAAGGCGAGCCTGCGGGCGGTGGCCTTGCGGCCCTTCACACCGGGCACTTCCAGGTCGAGGCCCTCGTCGTCGACCTTCAGGATCCTGGCGACCAGTTCCCCGCCCTCGGTGAGCTGGAACTTCACCAGCCGGTCCACGGCACGCTCGAAGTGCCGGTGCTCCTTGAGGAGGCGCTCCGCGCCCGGGGTGCCGACCTCGAGGGTGTACTCCCCGGCGCCCATCGCGTCGGTCTCGTCGAGCTTCGCCGAGAGCGCGCGGCTCACATCGGCGATCTGGTCCAGGTCGGCACCCGTGTCCGAGTCGACGACGACGCGCAGCACCCGCTTCCGTCCTACGGAGTCCACTGCGATCTCTTCGAGATCCAGGCCCTGGGAGGTGACGAGCGGTTCCAGGAGCTCTCGCAGCCTCTCGCTCTGGGTGGTGCTCATCCGGGTGACTCCTCGGCCGCGTGTGCTGTTGTGGGTAGGTCGCGTGTCTGGTCAAAGGGTATCCGGTCGCGGAGGGTGTTGCTTCCAGGTGACCGCGGATGCGCGGGTACCGTGATCGCCGGCGGGCCCGACCTCCCGCCCGTGTGTTCGTACGAGCTTCCTGAGGACGTCTGCCGTGCCGTACCCGCCTCCGTCGCGCGTCCCCGCGGGGCCGCGGAGAAGATCCCTGCTCGCCTCGTTCGCCGGGGGCGCCCTCCTCGTGGGGTGCTCCGACGGGTCCGGAAGCGGCGAGGAGGGCACCTCCGGCAGCCCCTCCGTCGCCCAGCGGGTCCGCGCGCAGGCGGCCCGGGACAGCCGCGGGCTCGTCGGGCGGTACGACGCCGTCCTGGCCGCCCATCCCACGCTCGCGCAGCGGGTGGGGCCGTTGCGGGCGGAGGCGCTGCGGCATGCGGAGGCGTTCGGGGAGCGGGTCTCCCCGGCCTCCCCCGGCGCGTCGCGCAGCGCCTCGCCCGCGCCCTCGCCGTCGGTGGCCGTGCCGGTGACCGAGAAGGACGCCCTCGCCCAGCTCGCCGCCGCCGAGCGCGAGCTCGCCGACCGGCGGGCCGAGACCCTGCTGGACGTGCCGGGCGAGCTGGCCCGGCTGCTGGCCTCGGTGGCGGCGGCCGGCGCGGCGCACGCCTATCTGCTGACGGAGCGTGCCCGATGAGCGAGAAGCAGGAGCTGGAGGCCCTCCAGAAGGCGCTGGCCGCCGAGCACGCCGCCGTCTACGGCTACGGCGTCGTCGGCGGCCGGATCGGCGAGGAGCGGCGCACGGAGGCCAGGGCCGCCTACGACGCCCACCGGGCCCGCCGGGACGCCCTGGCGCGCGCGGTGCGGGACCTGGGCGGCACGCCGGTGGCCGCGGCGGCGGCGTACGCGCTGCCCTTCCCGGTGCCGGACTCGGCCGCGGCGGTACGGCTCGCCGCCGCTCTGGAGGACCGGGTGGCCGGGGTGTACTCCGACGTGGTGCGGGCAACCGCAGGCGGGCGGCGGAGCACGGCCGCCGGGGCGCTGCGGGAGGCCGCGGTGCGGGCCGTGCGCTGGCGCGGCGAGAGCGTAGCCTTCCCAGGGCTCGCCGAGCGGACGGCCACGGCGGCGTCCTCGTCCCCGGCCTCCTCGGCGAACCCCTCGGCGTAACGCGGTACAGAAGGGAACGACTCGCGCATGGCTTTCGAACCACCTCAGCGGCTGGTGCGGGCGCTCGGCGAGAGCCTGCCGGACGCCGACGACTGGGTGGACCGGCTGCCCGGCGCCGCCGAACAGGCCGTCGCGGCGCGCGAGTTGACCGTCGAGCGGGTCCAGGTGCCCGGTGGCCGCAGCAGCCTGGTCGTGCTCGTGCGGCGCCCCGACGGAACGCCTGCCGTGCTCAAACTGGCCCCGCCCCGGGCCCGTCCGGAGAGCGAGCGGGCGGCTCTCGCGCACTGGGACGGGCGGGGGGCCGTACAGCTCGTGGAGCCCTTCGTCGCCGAGGGGGTGCTGCTCCTCGAACGGCTGCATCCCGATGTGTCCGTGCGGTCGCTGCCGGAGGCGAAGGCGTTGCTGGAGGCCGCCGGGACCCTGCGGCGGCTGTGGGTGGAGCCGCCCGGCGAGCATGTGTTCGAGACCGTGGCCGAGCGGACCGCACGGCAGGCGGCCGCCATGCGGGGCGCTTCCGCCGAGGTGTCGGGCCTGGTGAGCGCGGCTCTCGACGCCCGGGAGTCGTTGCTGGCCGCGCCGCCGGAGGAGCGGTTGCTGCACGGCACGTTCCGGCAGAGCAAGGTGCTGGCGGGCACCCGGTCCCCCTGGCTGGCCGTGGGGCCCGACCCCGTGGTCGGCGAGTGCGCGTTCGATCTCGCCCGGCTGGTGCGGGACCGGGTGGAGGACCTGATCGCCTCGCCCTCGGGAGCGGCCACGACCCGCCGGCGGATCAAGCGGCTCGCGGAGTCCCTGGAGGTCGACCAGGAGCGCCTGCGGGGGTGGACGCTGTTCCGGGCCGTGGAGTCGGGGGTGCGGGCGCTGCGGGTGGGGCGGCCCCGGGACGCCGAGCTGCTCCTGGAGTTCGCCGGGTGGCTGTGAGGCGGCGCCGGGTACGCCGCCCCACCCCTGTACCGGTTTCCCCCTAGGCGGTCAGGCGGGCGATCGCCTCGTCGACCGTCAGCTCCTCGCGCTCACCGGTACGGCGGTCCTTGAGCTCCAGGACCCCCTCGCCGGAACGGCGGCCCGCGACCAGGATCTTCGGTACGCCGATGAGCTCGGAGTCCGTGAACTTCACGCCCGGGGAGACACCGGCCCGGTCGTCGACGAGGACCCGCAGGCCCGCCTCGCGCAGCTTCTCCGAGACGTCGAGGGCGAGTTCGATCTGGAGGGCCTTGCCGGCGGCGACGACGTGCACATCGGCCGGGGCGACCTCGGCGGGCCAGCACAGGCCCTTGTCGTCGGCGGTCTGCTCGGCGAGGGCGGCGACCGCGCGGGAGACGCCGATGCCGTAGGAGCCCATGGTCACGCGGACCGGCTTGCCGTTCTGGCCGAGGACGTCGAGCTTCAGGGCGTCGGCGTACTTGCGGCCGAGCTGGAAGATGTGGCCGATCTCGATGGCGCGGTCCAGCTTGAGGCCGGTGCCGCACTTCGGGCACGGGTCGCCCTCCTGGACGACCACGACGTCGACGTACTCGTCGACCTCGAAGTCACGGCCGGCGACGACGTTCTTCGCGTGCGTGTGCTCCTTGTTGGCGCCGGTGATCCAGGCGGTGCCGGGGGCCACGCGCGGGTCGGCGATGTACTTCAGCTTCTCCTGACGGCCCTGGGGGCCGACGTAGCCGCGGACGAGGTCGGGGCGGCCGGTGAAGTCCTCCGCCGTCACCAGCTCCACCGCGGCCGGCGCGAAGTGCGCCTCGACCTTGTCCAGGTCGACCTCGCGGTCGCCGGGGACGCCGACGGCCACGATCTCGCCGTCGACCTTCACGAGGAGGTTCTTGAGGGTGGCGGAGGCCTCGACGCCGAGCTGAGCGGCGAGGGTCTCGATGGTGGGGGTGTCCGGGGTGGGGATCTCCTCGAGGGCGGGCACGGCGGAGCCGTCCACCGGCTTCAACTCGTAGGTGATCGCCTCGGTGTTGGCCGCGAAGTCGCAGTTCGGGCAGTCGGCGAAGGTGTCCTCGCCGGCCTCGGCGGGGGCGAGGAACTCCTCCGACTTGGAGCCGCCCATGGCACCGGCGGTGGCGGCGCAGATGCGGTAGTCGAGGCCGAGCCGCTCGAAGACCTTCTGGTAGGCCTGGCGGTGCAGGGCGTAGGACCGGGCCAGGCCCTCGTCCTCGGTGTCGAAGGAGTACGAGTCCTTCATCAGGAACTCGCGGCCGCGCAGGATGCCGGCCCGCGGGCGGGCCTCGTCACGGTACTTGTGCTGGATCTGGTAGAGGATCACCGGCAGGTCCTTGTAGGAGGACGCCTGGTCCTTCACCAGCAGGGTGAAGATCTCCTCGTGGGTCGGGCCGAGGAGGTAGTCGCCGCCCTTGCGGTCCTGGAGCCGGAACAGCTCGGCGCCGTACTCATCCCAGCGGCCCGTCGCCTCGTAGGGCTCGCGCGGCAGCAGGGCGGGGAGCAGCACCTCCTGGGCGCCGATCGCGTCCATCTCCTCGCGGACGATCCGCTCGACGTTGGCCAGCACCTTCTTGCCGAGCGGCAGCCAGGACCAGATGCCGGCGGCGGTGCGGCGGACGTACCCGGCGCGCACGAGCAGCTTGTGGCTGAGGACCTCGGCGTCCGCCGGGTCGTCGCGCAGCGTCTTCGCCATCAACTGGGACATGCGCTGGACCGGTGCGTTGGCCATGATTCTCGTACTCCTGCCGGGAAAGGGTGATGGCAAGGAGGTTAGCCGGGCGCGCGGTGGGGGCGGAAATCCGGTGTCAGCGGCGCCGCAGCGGCAGCGGGGCGCCCATCACGGCGTACGGCTTCGGGGCGCTCGGGAAGAGGACCTGGCGGGCGAGGTCCTGGTAGCCGAGGGAGTGGTACAGGCCGCGGGCCGGGCTGTCGGTGTCGATCGCGGAGAGGATCGAACGGGGCTGGGAGGCGCCGTCGGTGATCGTGGTGATCAGGGACCGGCCGATGCCGCGGTTCTGGTGGTGCGGGTGCACGTGCAGCTCGGTGATCACGAAGGAGTCGTCGAGCCAGATGTCGTTGTGCTGGGCCCGGAGGTAGGGCTCGACGACGGTGGACCACCAGTGGGTGCGGTCGTTGGGCATGCCGTACACGAAGCCCACGAGGGTGCCGCCGACCGTCGCGCCGAGGGCTCGCGCGCCGGGGTAGGTCATGTGGCGCAGGACGATCTGGCGGCGGACCGCCACCTCGTCGGCGCCGAGGCCGAAGGCGATGGCCTGGACCGCGAGGGCCTCGTCCACGTGGGCGGACAGGTCCAGGGGGCCGATGACGAGGTCCATGCGGGGAGCGTACAGGCAGCTGCGCTCAGAAGAGGACGCTCATGAAGGCGCCCACCTCGCGGAAGCCGACCCGGGCGTACGTCCTTCTCGCCGCCGTGTTGAAGTCGTTGACGTACAGGCTGACCACCGGGGCCACGTCCGCGAGGGCGTAGCGCAGCACCGCGGCCATGCCCGGGGCCGCCACTCCCCTGCCCCGGTACTCGGGCGCCACCCAGACGCCCTGGATCTGGCAGGCGCGGTCCGTCGCGGCGCCGATCTCCGCCTTGAAGACGACCTTGCCGTCCTCGTCGATGCGGGCGAAGGACCGTCCGGAGCCGACGAGTTCGGCGACACGGGCCTGGTAGAGGAGGCCGCCGTCCCCGGCCAGCGGGGAGACCCCCACCTCCTCCGTGAACATCGCCACGCACGCCGGCATGATCGTCTCCATCTCGTCCTTGCGGACGCGGCGGACGTACGGGTCCGGGGCGACGTCGCCGGGCATGCGGTCGGTGACCATGAGGGGCTGGTGGGCGCGGACGTCCCGGGCCGGGCCCCAGCTCGGTTCCAGCAGGCGCCAGAGCTGGGCGGTGGGTTCGGCGGGGCCGACGATGGAGGAGCAGCGGCGGCCGGCCCTCCTCGCCCTGTCGGCGAAGGCCCGGACGGCCCGCGGGGTGGCGCAGATCGGGACGAGGTTGGCGCCGGCGTAGCAGAGGGACGTGAGCATGCCGTCCTCGTACCAGCCCCACATCTCGCCGCCGAGCCGCCAGGGGTCGAGGCCGGCGACCTGCACCCTCGACGTCACGAAGGCGTTCGCGACCGGATCGCGGTCGAGGACGGCGAGCGCGGCGTCCAGGTCGCTCGGTTCGAGGACCCGGGAGGTCGTCTGGGTCAACACGGGCGGGGCCTCACACTGGGGTCTGCTGATCTCCGCACTGTACCTGCGGAAGCTGAGCCGTGCCGACCTGTGTTCGGGTGCTGGTCGATTGCCGGGTGCCGTGCGTTTCGGTGGACGTCCCTGGGGGCTGCGCCCCCGGACCCCGCCTCGGTGCGCCGGGACGACCGCCGTCAGCCCGCCACGGACACCGACGGCTCGCCCGACTCCACGCCCGCGTCCTGCATCTGCTCGGCCAGCTTCATGGCCTCCTCGATGAGGGTCTCCACGATCTTGGACTCGGGGACGGTCTTGATGACCTCGCCCTTGACGAAGATCTGGCCCTTGCCGTTCCCGGACGCGACGCCGAGGTCGGCCTCGCGGGCCTCGCCCGGGCCGTTCACGACACAGCCCATGACGGCGACGCGGAGGGGGACCTCCATGCCGGTCAGGCCCGCGGTGACCTCCTCGGCCAGCTTGTAGACGTCGACCTGGGCGCGGCCGCAGGACGGGCAGGAGACGATCTCCAGGCCGCGCTGCTTGAGGTTCAGGGACTCCAGGATCTGGTTGCCGACCTTGACCTCCTCGACCGGCGGGGCCGAGAGGGAGACGCGGATGGTGTCACCGATGCCCTGGGACAGGAGGGCGCCGAAGGCCACCGCGCTCTTGATCGTGCCCTGGAACGCCGGGCCCGCCTCCGTCACACCGAGGTGCAGCGGGTAGTCGCACTGCGCGGCGAGCTGCTTGTAGGCCTCGATCATGACGACCGGGTCGTTGTGCTTGACGGAGATCTTGATGTCCCGGAAGTCGTGCTCCTCGAAGAGGGAGGCTTCCCACAGAGCGCTCTCCACCAGGGCCTCGGGGGTCGCCTTGCCGTACTTCTGGAGCAGGCGACGGTCGAGGGAGCCCGCGTTCACACCGATGCGGATCGGGGTGCCGTGGTCGCGCGCGGCCTTGGCGATCTCCTTGACCTTGTCGTCGAACTGCTTGATGTTGCCGGGGTTGACGCGGACCGCGGCGCAGCCGGCCTCGATGGCGGCGAAGACGTACTTGGGCTGGAAGTGGATGTCGGCGATGACCGGGATCTGCGACTTGCGGGCGATCGTCGCGAGGGCGTCGGCGTCGTCCTGCGTGGGACAGGCCACGCGCACGATCTGGCAGCCCGAGGCGGTGAGCTCGGCGATCTGCTGGAGGGTGGCGCCGATGTCGGACGTACGCGTCGTGGTCATCGACTGCACGGAGACGGGGGCGTCGCCGCCGACCGCCACAGACCCGACCTGGATCTGCCGGCTCTTGCGGCGCTCGGCAACCCTGGTCGGAACGGACGGCATGCCGAGAGAAATCGCAGTCATCTGCTGTGCAACCCCAAGTCGTGGATCAAGGTCCAGGTCCCGTCAGCGGCGGGCTCCAGGCTTCGAGATTACGGCACCGACCGGTCCACGAGCACATCGCGGCCGCCAAACCCACTCAATGGAGAACGGCCCGGCACGCACTGCGCCGGGCCGCCTCGAACGCCATATGGCTAGGAGATTCTCACCGGGTTAACGACGTCGGCGATCAGAACGAGGATCGTGAAGCAGATGAAGATCCCCGCCACCACATAAGCCACCGGCATCAGCTTCGCCACGTCGAACGGGCCCGGGTCCGGGCGCCTGAGGACCTTGGCCAGGTTGCGGCGCAGGGACTCCCACAGGGCGCCGGCGATGTGGCCGCCGTCCAGGGGGAGCAGCGGGAGCATGTTGAACAGGAACAGGGAGAGGTTGAAGCCCGCCACCAGCATCAGCGCCATGGCGAGTTGCTGGGTGGGCGGGATGTCCAGGGTGAAGATCTCGCCTCCGACCCTCGCCGCGCCGACCACGCCCATCGGGGAGTCCGGCTCGCGCGGGGCGTCGCCGAAGGCCGCGTTCCACAGGGCGGGGATCTTGCCGGGGAGGGCGGCGAGGGAGTCGACGGCCTCGGCGACGCGGTCGCCCATCCACACCACGGAGTCGCCGAAGTCCTGCTTGACGATGCCGGTGGCGGCGCTGAAGCCGAGGAAGCCGGCGGTGACGTACTCGCCCTGGACGTACTGGCCGCTGGAGTCCTTCTTGGCGACCTGGTTGCTGGCGATCTTCGCCGTGAGGGTGACGTCCTTGCCGTCGCGCTCGACGACGATCGGGACCGTCTTGTCGGGGTTGGCGCGGATGAGGTCGGAGAGCTTGTTCCAGTCGTCGGTGCGCACGCCGTCGAACGCGACGATCTTGTCGCCCGCCTTGAGGCCGGCGGCGGCGGCCGGGGAGGCGGGGTCGGATGCCTTGCAGGTCTCGCGGTTCTGGCTCTGGGCGATGACGCACTTGGAGACCGAGCTGACCGTGTTGGTCTGCTGGGAGATGCCGAAGCCCATGAGGACGGTGAGGAACAGGGCGACCGCGAGGATGAGGTTCGCGAAGGGGCCCGCGAACATCACGATGACGCGTTTCCAGGGCTTGCGGGTGTAGAAGAGGCGCTTCTCGTCGCCGGGCTGGAGTTCCTCGAAGGCGGCCGAGCGGGCGTCCTCGATCATGCCGCGCCAGGGCGAGGTGGAGCGGGCGCTGATACGGCCGTCGTCGCCGGGCGGGAACATGCCGATCATGCGGATGTAGCCGCCGAAGGGGACGGCCTTGATGCCGTACTCCGTCTCGCCCTTCTTCCGCGACCAGACGGTCGGGCCGAAGCCGACCATGTACTGCGGCACGCGGATGCCGAAGAGCTTGGCGAAGGACAGGTGCCCCAGCTCGTGCCACGCGATCGACACCAGGAGGCCGAAGGCGAAGAGCACTATGCCGAGGATGAACATCAGGGTCGTCATGCACGGGCCTCCGCCGTCTGTGCCGTCAGTTCCCGGGCCCGGGTCCGCGCCCAGGTCTCCGCTTCGAGGACGTCCGCGACGGTGAGCGAGGTTCCCCCGCGCGGGGTGCCGTGCTCGTCCACCACCCGGGTCACGGTCTCCATGATCCCGTTGAACGGCAGTGCGCCGGCCCGGAAGGCCTCCACGCACTCCTCGTTGGCCGCATTGAACACCGCCGGGGCCGTGCCCGCGAGCTCACCCACGTGTCGCGCGAGGTTCACCGACGGGAACGCGTCGTTGTCGAGCGGGAAGAACTCCCACGTCGACGCCTTGCTCCAGTCGAAGGCGGGGGCGGCGTCGGGGACCCGCTCGGGCCAGCCGAGGCCGATGGCGATCGGCCCGCGCATGTCGGGGGGCGTCGCCTGGGCGATCGTGGATCCGTCCGTGAACTCAACCATCGAGTGGACATACGACTGGGGATGCACGACCACCTCAATGCGGTCGAAGGGAATGTCGTAGAGGAGGTGTGCCTCGATCACCTCCAGGCCCTTGTTGACGAGGGTCGCGGAGTTGATCGTGATGACCGGGCCCATGGCCCAGGTGGGGTGGGCCAGGGCGTCCTCGACGGTGACGTCGGCGAGCTCTTCCTTCGTACGGCCGCGGAAGGGGCCGCCGGACGCCGTCACGACCAGCTTGCGCACGTCGGCGCGGGTCCCGGAGGCCAGGGCCTGGAAGAGGGCCGCGTGCTCGGAGTCGACGGGGATGATCTGCCCGGGCTTGGCGAGGGCCTTCACCAGCGGGCCGCCCACGATGAGCGACTCCTTGTTGGCGAGCGCGAGGGTGCGGCCCGCCTCCAGGGCGGCGAGGGTCGGGGCGAGTCCGATGGAGCCGGTGATGCCGTTGAGCACGGTGTGCGCGTCGGAGGCGGCGAGCTGGGTGGCCGCGTCCGGTCCGGCGAGGATCTCGGGGAGCGGTTCGCCGGTGCCGTATCGCGCCTTCAGGGCTTCCCTCAGCTCCGGTACGACGTCCTCGCGGGCCACGGCGACGGTCCGCGCCCTCAGCCGGTGCGCCTGCTCGGCGAGGAGCGCGACCCGGCCGCCGTTGGCGGAGAGCGCGGTCACCCGGAACCGGTGGGGGTTGCGCAGCACGAGATCGATGGCCTGGGTGCCGATCGAGCCGGTGGAACCGAGGATCACCACGTCCTTGGGGCCGTCGCCCGCGACGGGGTCGTAGACCAGGTGCGGGTCGGCGAGAGGGGCTGGACTGTCGGTCATCCCTCCATTGTGGCCGTAAGGACGGCGTAGGAGGACAGCGCGTCCCCCTCTCGGGGGGCGCGCTGTCGCGCTCGGTCAGCGGACGGGGCGGTGGACGTTCTCCTTCTCGGAGGGGCCGGGGGTGGCGTCCGCGATCCAGACGCCCTCGCCGGAGGGGTCGACGATGCCGTCCTCCAGCCAGGCGTAGGTGCCGGACAGGACGCCCTTGACGACCTTGCGGTCCTGGTCGTCGGTATTGTTCCAGAGGCGGCCGAAGAGTTCCTCGACGCGCAGCCGGGACTGGTGGCAGAAGGCGTCGGCGAGCTGGTAGGCCTCGCGGCCGTGGGGTTCGGTGGTGTACAGGAGTTCGGCGCGTACGCAGGCCGCGCTCATCGCGAAGAGCTCGGCGCCGATGTCGACGATCCGGCCGAGGAAGCCCTGCTTGGTCTCCATGCGGCCCTGCCAGCGGGACATGGCGTAGAAGGTGGAGCGGGCGAGTTTGCGGGCCGTGCGCTCGACGTAGCGCAGGTGGGTCGAGAGGTCTACCTCGCGCTTGAACTCGGCGTAGGAGTTGGGCAGGTGGCCCGGTCCCGCGACGAGCTTGGGGAGCCACTTGGCGTAGAAGACGCCTGCGTTCGCGCCCGCCTTCGCCTTGTCGCCGAGGGACTTGTCCGGGTCGATGAGGTCGCCGGCGACGGACAGGTGGGCGTCGACGGCCTCGCGGGCGATCAGCAGGTGCATGATCTCCGTCGAGCCCTCGAAGATGCGGTTGATGCGCAGGTCGCGCAGGACCTGTTCGGCGGGGACGGCCTTCTCGCCGCGGGCCCGCAGGGACTCGGCGGTCTCGAAGCCGCGGCCGCCGCGGATCTGGACGAGTTCGTCGGCGACGAGCCAGGCCATCTCGGAGGCGTAGAGCTTGGCGAGGGCGCCCTCGATGCGGATGTCGTTGCGGTTCTCGTCGGCCATCTGGGAGGACAGGTCGAGGACGGCCTCCAGGGCGAAGGTGGTCGCCGCGATGAAGGAGATCTTGGAGCCGACGGCCTCGTGGTGGGCGATCGGCTTGCCCCACTGTTCGCGGGCCGCGGACCATTCGCGAGCGATCTTCAGGCACCACTTGCCGGCGGCCACGCAGGAGGCGGGCAGCGAGAGGCGGCCGGTGTTGAGGGTGGTCAGGGCGATCTTCAGGCCCGCGCCCTCGGGGCCGATGCGGTGGGCAGCCGGGACCCTGACCTGGTGGAAGCGGGTGACGCCGTTCTCGATGCCGCGCAGGCCCATGAAGGCGTTGCGGTTCTCGACGGTGACGCCGGGTGAGTCGGTCTCGACGACGAAGGCGGTGATGCCGCCCTTGTGGCCCTCGGACTTCGGGACGCGGGCCATGACGACGAGGAGGTCGGCGACCACGCCGTTGGTCGTCCACAGCTTCACTCCGTCGAGGACGTAGTCGTCCCCGTCGGGCACCGCGCTGGTGGCGAGGCGTGCCGGGTCGGAGCCGACGTCCGGTTCGGTCAGGAGGAAGGCGCTGATGTCGGTGCGGGCGCACCGGGGCAGGAACTTCTCCTTCTGCTCCTGGGTGCCGAACAGCTTGAGCGGCTGGGGGACGCCGATCGACTGGTGGGCGGAGAGCAGCACACCGATCGCGGGGCTCGCGGAACCCACGAGGGCCAGTGCCTTGTTGTAGTACACCTGGGTGAGGCCGAGGCCGCCGTACTTGGTGTCGATCTTCATGCCGAACGCGCCGAGCTCCTTGAGGCCGGCCACGACGTCGTCGGGGATGCGGGCCTCGCGTTCGATGAGGGCGCCGTCGACCTTGGTCTCGCAGAAGTCGCGGAGCGCGGCCAGGAACTCCTCGCCGCGCCGGGCGTCCTCCTCGGGGGGCATCGGGTGGGGGTGGATGAGGTCGAGCCGGAACCGGCCGAGGAACAGTTCCTTGGCGAAGCTGGGCTTGCGCCAGTCCTGCTCGCGGGCGGCCTCCGCCACCTCGCGGGCCTCGCGCTCGGTGACGACGGGCTTGGTGGACGGTGCGGACATCAGGCTCACCTCGTCGTGAATCGGGATCTTGGGGGCCGTATGGTTACCGACGGGTGCTACCCGATCGTATGTACCTGATCCGGGGCGAGGTCACCACCCCTCGCGCGGCCGTTCGGCCGATGTCGAGGCAATGCGCCCCGGTGTCCGGTCGGCCGCCCGGGGCGGCTGCCTTGGCCGCTCCGGCGGTCCGGCCGCGCCGGGGTGTCGGGCGGCTGCGGGTGCGTTGTGGCTGGTCGCGCGGTTCCCCGCACCCCTGGGGGTTGCAGCCGCCGATGCTCCGAAGGGCCGCCACCGAGCCGAACCGGCCGCCGCAGGCGAACAGGGGCCCGGAATGGATGTACGGTGCCCATCCCGGGGAGCCTGGCCCGGAGCCTCTGTCGAAGCGCTTCGACAACCTATGGACACCCACTCCCGGGGGAGCTACTGTCGAACCACCCCCACCCGCACCTGTTCGCACTGCGCACTGTCGAAGCGCTTCACAAAGCTTGGAGAGCTGGATGGTCACCCTCGCCGAGGTCGCCCAGCACGCCGGAGTCTCGGCGAGCACGGTGAGCTATGTCCTCAGTGGCAAGCGGTCCATCTCGACGAGCACCCGGCAGCGGGTCGAGGAGAGCATCCGCGAGCTCGGTTACCACCCGAACGCCGGGGCCCGCGCACTCGCCAGCAGCAGGTCGAACATCATCGCGCTGATGATCCCGCTCCGCACCGACATGTACGTGCCGGTGATGATGGAGATCGCCATCGCGGTGGCCACCACCGCCCGGACCCACGGGTACGACGTCCTGCTGCTCACCGGCGAGGAGGGCCCCGACGCCGTACGTCGCGTGACCGGCAGCGGGCTCGCCGACGCGATGATCCTGATGGACGTCGAACTCGACGACGAGCGGCTGCCGTTGCTGCGCGGCACCGACCAGCCGTCCGTGCTCATCGGCCTCCCCGCCGACACCTCGGGACTGACCTGCGTCGACCTCGACTTCCGGGCCACCGGCGCGCTGTGCGTCGAGCACCTCGCGAAGCTCGGGCACCGCGACATCGCTGTCATCGGCGAGGCCCCCGCGGTCTACGAACGGCACACCGGTTTCGCCGAGCGCACTCTCGACGGACTCCGTTCACGCGCCCAGGAGCTGGGTGTACGGCTGCTGCACCGGCCGTGCGACGGCGGGTACGACGCGATGGCCGTGACCCTCGCCCGCATCCTCGACGAGCGCCCGTCCACCACGGGCTTCGTCGTACAGAACGAACAGGCCGTCGAGCCGCTGCTCGCGCTGCTGCGCCAGCAGGGCCGGGCCATCCCCGAGGACGTCTCGGTGGTCGCGATCTGCCCCGAGCAGGTCGCCGTCCAGGCCTCGGTGCGGCTGACCTCGGTCGCCATCCCCGCCCAGGAGATGGGCCGGCACGCCCTGGAGCGTCTCGTCGCCAAGCTGGAGGGCCGCGGTGAGGACGAAGTCGTCCTGATCGAGCCTGAGTTGACGGTCCGGGCGAGCACGGGGCCGGCACCCTCGGTCTCCTGACGCCTCCCCTGCCGGACACCACACACCCGGGACATCACCCACCCCGGACACCACACACCCCGCGTTCCGTTCCTGTGCGGCACGCCCCTGTCTGCGTTCCTTCCTGTCTGCATTCCTCCAGGAGCACTCCTCGTGAATCAGCCTGCCGAAACACAGCCCAAGGTCAGCCTCGCGCAGTCGTCCCCCACCGTCGGCACGTTCCGGGAGCGGGACGGCGCGCTGGAGTGGAGCGGGCGCCAGGAGACCGTACGCGTCGAGCCGTGGGGCCCGGACGCGGTGCGGGTGCGGGCCCGGCTCGGCGGGCCGGTCCTGGAGGGACTGCCGGGCGCCCTGCTCGACGAGCCGCCGGCCACAGAGAGCACGGTCGAGATCGGCGACGGGGAGGCCCGGCTGACGGTGGGCGCGCTGACCGTCCACGTCGACGCCGAGGGACAGCTCCGCTTCCTGCGCACCGAGGACTCGGTCGAACTCCTCGCGGAGGCCCGCGCCCACTTCTGGTGGCCCGGCCCGCGCCTGTACACGGCGGTCGGCAACGGCCACCACCGTCTGGAGCAGCGCTTCGCCGCCTACGACGACGAGAGGCTGTACGGGCTCGGCCAGCACCAGCACGGCAGACTGGACCAGAAGGGCCTGGTCCTGGACCTGGTCCAGCGCAACGCCGAGGTCGCCATCCCGGTCCTCGCCTCCAGCCGCGGTTACACCCTGCTGTGGAACAACCCGGCGATCGGCCGCGTGGAACTCGCCCGCAACGGCACCCGCTGGGTGGCCGACTCGGCCCGTCAGATCGACTACTGGATCACCGCGGGCACCCCGGCCGACGGGCAGCGCCGCTACAGCGCGGTGACCGGCCGCACGCCCATGCTGCCGGAGTGGGCGGCCGGCTTCTGGCAGTGCAAGCTGCGCTACCGCACCCAGGACGAACTCCTCTCCGTGGCACGGGAGTACAAGCGGCGCGGGCTGCCGATCTCCGCGATCGTCTGCGACTTCTTCCACTGGACGCACCTCGGCGAGTGGAAGTTCGACCCGGCCGAGTGGCCCGACCCGGCGGCCATGGTCCGTGAACTGGAGGAGCTGGGCATCAAGCTGGTGGTCAGCGTCTGGCCGTCGGTGTCACCGCTCAGTGAGAACCACTCCCTGATGGAGCAGCGCGGGTACTTCATCGGCACCCAGTACGGTCCGACGGCGCACGCCGACTGGCCGGACAAGGGGGTCGCCTCGACCGTCCAGGTCGCCTTCTACGACGCGACGAACCCGGAGGCCCGGGAGTTCGTGTGGTCGCGCGTGAAGGAGAACTACCTGGAGCCGTACGGCATCACCGCCTTCTGGCTGGACGCCTGCGAGCCCGAGCTCAAGCCGGGCTTCCAGGAGAACCTGCGGTACTGGGCGGGCCCCGGGCTGGAGGTCGGCAACATGTACCCGGCCGAGAACTCCCGCACCTTCCACGAGGGCCTGAGCGCCGCCGGGGAGGAGGTCGTCACCCTCAACCGCTCGGCGTGGGCGGGCAGTCAGCGCTACGGCGCCGCCCTGTGGTCCGGTGACATCGGCACCGACTTCCCGACCCTGCGCGCGCAGATCGCGGCCGGTCTCAACACCGCGATGTCCGGCATCCCCTGGTGGAACACCGACATCGGCGGCTTCCACGGCGGCGACCCGGACGACCCGGCGTACCGGGAGGTGATGGTCCGCTGGTTCCAGTTCGGCGCGCTGTCGCCGCTGATGCGGCTGCACGGCTTCCGCGACCCGGGCATGCCGCTGGGCCCGGACATGACCGGCGGCCCCAACGAGGTGTGGTCGTACGGCGAGGAGGCCGGCGCGATCCTGGAGAAGTACCTGCGGCTGCGGGAGCGGTTGCGGCCGTACGTGCTGCGGGTGATGCGCGAGGCGCACGAGGAGGGGCTGCCGCCGATGCGGCCGCTGTTCCTGGAGTTCCCGCAGGATCCGGCGGCCTGGGGGGTCGACGACGCGTACCTGTTCGGGGCGGATGTGCTGGTCGCGCCGGTGCTCACCGCCGGCGCGACGGCCCGCACCGCGTATCTTCCGGCGGGAGCCTCATGGACTGACGCCTGGACCGGGGTGACCTACGCAGGGGGGACCACGGCGACCGTCGAGGCTCCGCTGGACCGGATTCCGCTGTTCTTGCGGGATGGCGCACGGTTGCCGATCCAGGAAGGGGCCGAGTAGGTCCGTGGTCGGCTGCGGGCTCGTCGTGGCTGGTCGCGCAGTTCCCCGCGCCCCTGAAAGACGTGCTGTTCCTCTGTCAGTCCCGGCAGATCGAGGGCAGGGCGCGGACCAGAGCCCGGGTGTGCAGTCCGTCCAGGTGGTCCTCGTGGCGGACCTGAAGGGCTGCCAGGGCCAGTTCGGGGCGGCACGCGAGGGTGCCGCGGTTCTCGGAGGTGTCGGCGCCGAGCAGTTCGGCCCGGGCCGCCACGTCGTCCAGGACCTGCTGCTCACGGGTGGGGTCGTCGATGGGGCTGTCGGTGCCCCACTTGGCCGCGGCGACGAGGTCGGCGGTGGTGAGGCGTTCGGCGGCGAGGTCGGCCACGGGGTACAGGGCCGTGCGGCCCGCCGTGGGTGTGGGTGCCGCCGCCGCGCTGCCCGGCACGACGAGCAGCGCGGCGGCGGCGGTCAGGGTGACCGCGAAGGGGGTGGAGTTGCGCATGGGGTCCGTGCACCACCACCCCGGTCGGTCAACTGCTGCTGACGGTCAGGTTGTTGGTCGTGAAGTTCAGTCCGCCGGACGAGCTGGTGATCTCGAAGCCGAACTGCACGTCCCCGATGGTCTCGTTGCCGAACCAGCCCTTGGTGTCCTTGATCCACTTCAGGATCGGGAGGATGTTGACGGTGCCGGAGCTGGAGTTGGAGGTGCGGACGAAGGAGAAGACCTGGTTCGCCCCGTTGCTGCCCTTGTAGACGGTCCAGCTGTGGCCGCCGAGCGTCACGTTGCCCTGCGAGGTGCCGAGCGGTCCGACGGCTCCGGTCTTGTTGACCCAGAGCATGATCTCGTAGTCGTAGTCGGTGTCCCAGATGTCGTACGACGTGTTGTACGCGCCGGACGAGGGGACCGTGACGTTGTAGTTGCTGGAGAGCGATCCGAGCGAGGTGATCGACTTGTTGATCACCTTCTTGGAGTTGGGGTAGGACTTGATGCCGCCGGTGTTGGGGTGGTTGGCGTTGACGCCCCAGTTGGTGCCGGAGTTGGCCCAGATGCACTGGCTGCCGGCGCCGGAGCCCCAGATGTTGTTGTAGAGCGTGTAGCCGTTCAGGGTCGTGTTGCCCCACTGGTCGCAGGTGCTCCAGACGGCGGCGGACGCGGGGGCGGAGGCGAGACCGACGAGGGCGCCGACGGCCGTCGCCGGGGCCAGCACCGCCGTGGTGATCTTGCGCAGGGTGCTCTTTGCCATGGTGTCCCTTTCCATGGGTGGGGGGAGATGCGGGGGGTTTACCACGCCTCCAGACGGAGGACGTGGTCTTCTCCGGCGACGAGTTCGAGGGGCTCGGCGCCGGAGGAAGTCCGGAGTTCGACGCGGTGGGTGCGGGTGGGGCGCAGCACCGCCGTCGCTTCTGTGGGGCTCCAGGTGAGGTCGAGTCGGGCCCCGAACCTGGTGCGGACGCCCCGCAGTTCACCTCGGGAGCAGCCGGCGGGAACCGCCGGGAGCAGCACCAGCCGGTCCGGTGTCGACTGCACGAGCATCTCGATGAGGACGGCGGGCAGGGTGTGCGCGGCATCCGCGTTGTAGACGTCCCGGCCGGGGTAGTGCGCGCTCATCAGCGAGTCATGGAAGAAGTCGCCCTTCAGGACCTGGCCGAGGGCGTGCGCGACCCGTTCGCCGTCGCGCAGCCGGGCGGCGACGAGGGCGTGGTGCAGGTGGCCGTGGGCCGAGTCGTTCTCGGAGCCGCGGAGTTCGAGGGCGCGGTGGGCCGCCTCGGCGAGTTCGGGGGTGTCGTAGGGGGTGATCTCGTCGAGCGGCCAGACGCCGTAGAGGTGGCTGAGGTGGCGGTGGTCGTAGGTGTCGTCGAGGCCGGGCCAGGCCCATTCGGCGAGGGCTCCGTCGGCGTTGATCCGGTGCGGTGGGAGCCGGTCGGCGAGGGCCCGCCAGGCCTCGGCCCGCTCGGGGTGGTAGGCGGCGGCCGTGCGCAGGGCGTGCCGGGCGGCCGAGAGGTCCATGGCCGCGTTGACCGCGCCCCAACTGCCGTTCGCGGGGCGGTTCTCGGGCGAGTAGGAGGGCACGACGACGAGCTGGCCGTCGGCGTCCGTGCGGGTGAGGAAGTCCTCGTAGAACAGGGCGGTCTCGGCGAGCGCGCGGGCGGTGCGCGGGTCCTGCTCGCCGCGGGTCTCGTCGTGATCGACGAGCGGCTTGAGCAGCCAGTCGGCGCCCGCGGTCCACAGGTGCAGCGGGTACTCCCGGCTGAAGTGGTACGTCAGCCCGGAGTCGCCGTCGGAGTGCGGCGGGGCCACGACTCCCCGGGCGCCGAAGATCTCGCGGGCGTTGTCCTGCCAGTCGGGTATCTGGCGGTCGACCAGGGCGGCGAGGGCTTCGGTGACCACGGGGAGGGCGGCGCACGCGGCGGAGGCGGTCTGGAGGTTGAGGTTGGCGTCGTTGGTGAACGCCCCCGACCAGGCCGTGTTCCAGTCGCCGGTCCACAGGCCGGTGAGGCGGGGCGGGAGCAGGCCGCTCGCGGAGAACAGGTGGTAGCGGCCGGCGGCGAAGAGGCGTTCCAGGAGCGCCGGGCTGTCGGGCCTCGCCAGCAACTGCGAGCCGGGAAGGGCGCGTTCGGCGGGGTCGGCGCCGAGGTCGAGGGTGACGCGCACGTAGGCGGGACGGTGCAGGGAGACGTGCCGGTCGAGGAGCCGGGCGTAGGCGTCGGCCGCGGACTCCGCCTCGGACTCCACCTCGGACTCGGGGACCAGGTCCCGCAGGGCCTCGACGTGGGGTGCCGTGTCCAGCTCGCCGGTGTGGCGGACGACACGGGTCAGCAGCAGGACGGACCCGGCGCCGGTGACGTGGACGCCGGGCGTGACGAGCGCGGTACGGGCGCCCCCCGTGGGGACGACCAGGGTGATACCGGTGTAGCGGCGGTCACTGCCGGGGTAGCGGACGCGCAGGGTGAGCAGGGCCCCGTCGGCGGCACGGACGATGCCCTGGCCGACCAGCAGGGTGTGGGGGGCGCCCGGGAGCCGGTGGTCGAGCGAGACGACCAGGTCGGCCGCCTCGACATGCTGGACGATGACGTCGTCCGCGCGGGAGACGAAGACCTCGCCGCGGCCCTCCCCGCACTCGGTGTGCAGGACGCCGGTGGTGAAGTCGACGGACCGGCGGTAGCCGTCGGCGGCCCCGCGCGGGCGGCGCAGCCGGATCTGGAAGGCGGGGTGGAAGGGCTGCACCCACTGGAGCGGGCGGCCGTCGGTGAAGCTTTCGGCCGCGTCGAGCTCACCCGCGAGCAACCGGTCCTGGAGCGTCGGGAGTTCGGCGGCCAGGCGGGGCGGGCGGGCGTGTTCGGCGCCGTTGGGACGGACGAGGGTGTGGTGGGTGACGACGAGCCGCTCGTCGTCGAAGTCGCCGAAGAGGAGGGCGCCGTGGTGGCCGTTGCCGCTGAGGAAGCCGTCCTCCCAGCGCGCGGCGGGCCGGGCTTCCCAGGTGCCGTGGACGGGTCCGTCGGTCATGGCCTGAGCACCGCCGCTCCGTAACGTCCCAGGACCACCTCGTCCGTGACGGTCCTCCCGGTCAGCAGGTCGTGGTGGGTGCCCGGCACGGCGACGGTCACCGACTCGCGTCCGTGGTGCAGGAGGAACAGCAGGTCGCCGCGGCGGACCGCTTCGACCCGGTCGGGCAGTGCGTCCAGGACCGGGCGGACGCCGGCGTCGGCGGCGATCCCGGTGAGCAGGCCGCGCAGGGCGTCGGGCTCGGGAAGCGTGGAGAGGTACCAGGCGCGGCCCTTGCGCAGCACGGCGGGCAGTCCGTCGAGCTCACCGCCCTTGTAGGCGGCCTCCGTCGTCCCGTCCGCGCTCTTCTCGATCTCCTCCGACCACAGGGTGCCCCGGAATCCGCCGGAGGGGCCGTCGCACTCGGCGAACTCCCCCGCGTCCAGCGGCCACCACTCGTGCAGGACACGGATGCCGAACAGCTCGCGCAGCCTGGCGTCCATGCCGCCGGGGCGTACCCGGTCGTCCTCGTCGGCGACACCGGTGAGGAAGCCGGAGACGAGGGTGCCGCCCCGGCGGACGTGGGCGAGGAGGTTCTCGATCGCCGTGTCGGTGAGGGCGTAGAGCTGGGGGACGACGACCACCTTGTAGGCGGTGAGGTCGTGTTCGGGGTGGGCGAAGTCGGTGGTGAGGTGGGCCTCCCACAGGGCGCGGTGCCAGGCACGGAGCACGTCCGGGTAGTCGACCTCGTGGGAGAGCCGGCCCTCCTGGGCGCCGGCCCACCAGGCGTTCCAGTCGTGCAGGACGGCGATGTCGTTGCTGGTATGACTACCCGTCACGTGGGCGGACAGCGCGGTCAGTTCGGCTCCGAGCTGCTTGACCTCCCGGTAGGTGCGCCCCTCCTCCCCCGCGTGGCTGACCATTCCCGAGTGGAACTTCTCGGCGCCCTGCCGGGACTGGCGCCACTGGAAGTAGCAGACGGCGTCGGCGCCGCGGGCGACGGCCTGGAGGGACCAGAGCCGGTTCAGGCCGCGGGGCTTGGGGTGGTTCACGCCCCGCCAGTTGACCGGCCCCGCGGCCTGCTCCATCAGCATCCAGGGGCCGCGCGCCTGCGAACGGGTCATGTCCTGCACGAGGGCGCCCTGTTGGGCTCCCAGCGGATCACGCGGGTCGGGGTAGAGGTCGACGGAGACGACGTCCTCCTCCGCGGCCCAGCGCCAGGCGTCCTGCCCGGACCAGAGCGGCATGAAGTTGGTGGTGACCGGGGTGTGCGGGGTGACGCGGCGGACGATGTCCCGCTCCGCCGCGTAACACTCCAGGAGCATGTCGGAGGTGAACCGCTTGAAGTCCAGCACCTGGGTGGGGTTCTTCATGTAATGGGCCTGGCGGGGCGTGTGGATCTCTGCCCAGTCGGCGTAGCCCTGGCTCCAGAAGGCGGTGCCCCAGGCGGAGTTGAGGGCGTCGAGGGTGCCGTAGCGGCCCTGGAGCCAGATCCGGAAGCGGGCGGCGGCCTGGTCGCTCCAGTCGTAGGTGCAGTACTCGTTGTTGATGTGCCACAGGGTGAGGGCCGGGTGGCCGCCGTAGCGGACGGCGAGGTCCTCGGTGATGGCGGCGGCGTACCGGCGGTAGGTGGCGCTGGAGTGCGAGAAGTGCTGGCGCCCGCCCCAGTGCTCGGTGCGGCCGTCCTCGGTGACGGGCAGGGTGTCGGGGTGGAGGTGGCCCATCCACGGCGGCGGTGAGGAGGTCGGGGTGGCGAGGACGACCCCGACGCCGTTGTCGTGCAGGAGGTCCATCAGCCGGTCGAGCCAGCCGAAGTCCCGTTCTCCCGGCCAGGGTTCGAGTCTCGCCCAGGAGAAGACGCCGAGGGTGACGGAGTTGACGCCGGCGGCCCGCATCAGCCGGACGTCCTCGTGCCAGGTCTCCTCGGGCCACTGCTCGGGGTTGTAGTCGCCGCCGAAGAGGATGCGGCCGCGGGTGGCGTCCTTCAGTCCCGGTGTCACGCCGGCTCCCCGTACTGGATGCCCCGTCCGTTGGTGGCGATGTAGACGCGGCCGTACAGCCGCGGGTCGGCGGCGATGGTCGCGCCGATCCAGCCCCACTGGTGCCGGTCGTCGTTGATCCGCACCCAGGTCTTCGCGCCGTCGTCGGAGCGGTACACGCCGGTGATCGTCTCCGTGGCCCCGACCAAGTAGATCGCCGGGTGGTCGGCGCCGGGGGCGGCCTTGCCGAAGGCGAGGGTGTGCGCGGCCCGGCAGCTGGTGAGCCTGGTGAAGGTCGCTCCGCCGTCGGTGGACCGGTACAGGCCGTTCGTCTTGGTGCTCAGCCACAGGTCGCCGGAGCGCCCCGGAGCCGCGGTGAGCTGGAACTGGCTGTCCCCGGAGGGCAGTCCGGCTGCGCGCGCCGTGAAGGTGAGACCGCCGTCCGTGCTCGCGAACAGGGTGCCGGTGTCGGTGTCGTACGCGTAGAAGCGCGCCGGGTCGACCGGGTCGGCGAGCGGGGTGGCGCCCTTGGGGCAGGTGGCCACCTCGGACCAGGTCGCGCCGTTGTCCGTCGAGCGCTGGGCCGGGTACTTGGTGCCGTCCCAGTGCACGAAGGTCCACAGCAGCACACTGCCGTCGCGGTTGGTGGCGATCGGTCCCGGCGCGTCCTTGGCGGGTGCGGGCTGGGCCGGGAAGGGGGCCCAGGTCCTGCCGCCGTCGTTCGAGAAGGCGCCGTTGCCGTGGTCGCCGAAGCCGGTGCGGACGACGTACGACGGCTTGCCCGCGGCCTGCGCGAGTCCGGTGGCCGACCCGAACACCGGGTTGGAGGCCATTCCCCGCGACGGCGATGCGGTCAGCCGCTCGTGGTACATCACCCCGACGTCCCCGAGACCGCTGAGCAGGTGGGCCTGCCCGGTCGGCGGCGAGATCAGCTGTCGTACGGCGGTCTCCTCCAGGCCGCGGATCTGCGGGGCCCAGTGCTTCAGGTCCCGGGTGCCGTAGAGGGTGGCGCCGGTGCCGTGGACGATGTGCCTCGAGTCGTACGGGTCGACGGCGACGGCCTGGATCCACCAGCCGAACTTGGGCGCGTCGGCGCCGAAGGTGAGGAACGGGGTCTCGGACACGTCCAGGACCGCGGTGTCCTTGAGGGAGGTCCAGGTGCGGCCGCCGTCGGTGGTCCGGTAAAGGGTGTCGACGGCCGCCCAGCGGTTGTTGGTGGAGACGACGACCGTGCCGGGGCGGCGGGCGTCCACGGAGACACCCCCGTAGCCGAAGGTGTCGCTGCCGGCGGGCCTCGCCGGCGTGACGTCGGTCCACTTGCCGGAGGCGACGGCCAGCTTGTGCACACTGCCGTCGGACTGGCCGTTGGGCCCGGGCGCGTCGGCGTAGGTGACGTACAGCTCGCGGGCGTGGCAGTCGTACGCGGCCCGGATCGGCACCCTGGCGTTCCTGCCGGAGGGCTGTGCGGGGACGGCTTCCCAGGTGGTGCCGTCGGAGGTGCGGTACAGGTTGGCGGTGCTTCCGTCGGAGTCGCCCCAGCCGGCGTAGAGGACCCGCCCGGCGGCGACGAGGAGGGTGACGCCCTGGCCGCTGGTGGTGGGAGTCCCGGGGAAGCCGGTGACGGCGGCCCACGTGGCGCCCCGGTCGGTGGACCTGAGCAGCCCGTCGTGTCTGGTGCCGAGCCACAGGGTGTCACTGTCCCGGGGATCGACCAGCAGCCGCTCCCCCGTCCCCCTTCCGTCCTCGTTCCCGCCGAGCTTCACAAAGAGGTCGGTCCGCGCCCAGGTGGCACCCCGGTCCTCGGACCGCAGCACGGCCCCGTTGCCGGCCCAGGGCTGCGTGTAGGTGCCGAGCGCGAGGTAGACCCGGTCGGGGTGGGCGGGGTCGACGGCCATCGCCTCGACCCCGAGCAGGTTCCAGTCGTCCCACCCGAGGTCGTCGTTGAGCGGGATCCAGCGCGCACGGCGGTCGTCCCACCGGTAGGCGCCGCCGATGTCGGTACGGGCGTAGGCGAGCCCGCGGACGGAGGGGTGGAAGAGGACGCCGGTGACGAAGCCGGTGCCGCCGATGACGACCTGGCGCCAGCGGTAGGAGGGGCCGGCTGAGCCGGCGGCCGTGGCGACCGCCGGGAAGGCCGGCACCGCGGTGACCGCGGCGGCGGCCGCGGTCGCGGAGAGGACGGCACGACGACTGGGCCCGGATGCGCACATGACACACACCTCGCTGATCGAGAAAGGAGGGAGACATCTACCTGGGGGCGCGGGGAACTGCGCGCCCAGCCACGAACAACCCGCAGCCGCCGTCCGTCAGAACCACCCCTCCGGGATGGCGAACGGTCAGCCCTTCACCGCGCCCGTGAGCATGCCCTTCTTGAAGTGCCGCTGCACGAACGGAGAAGCCACCGCGACCGGGATCAACGCCAGCACCATCACGGCCATCTGCAAGCCCAGCGCCGACAACTGCCCCGTCCGCACCGCCTGCTGCAACCCCGTGGGGGCCTCCGTGTGCTTCTGCACCAGCTGGATGAGCACGTTCTGCAACGGCATCATGTCCTGGTCGCTCAGGTAGATCGACGCGTTGAACCAGGCGCTCCAGTAACCCACCGCGTAGAACAGGGAGATGACGGCCAGCACGGCCCGGGACAGCGGCATGACGATGGTCAGCAGGATCCGCAGGTCACCGGCCCCGTCGATCCGCGCCGACTCGGTGAGTTCGGGCGAGATCCCCATGAAGAAGGCCCGCAGCACCAGGATGTTGAAGACACTGACCGCGCTCGGCAGGATCAGCGACAGATAGGTGTCCGTCAGTCCCAGCGACTGCACCAGCAGGTAGGTCGGAATCAGCCCGGCCCCGAAGAACATGGTCGCCATCATGGTCATGAGGAAGAACCGGTGGCCGAGACTCCCCGGCCGCGACAGCCCGTACGCGGCCAGCACCGACACCGCCATGGAGAACAGCGTGCCGACGAGCGTGACCCCGACCGAGACCATGATCGCCCGGCTCACCTGACCACCGCTGAGCAGCTCCGTGTAGTTCACGAAGGTGATGCCCTGCGGGACGACGACCAGTCCGCCGGCCCGGTCGATCACCGGCTTCGGGGAGAGGCTGGTGACGATCACGATCCACAGCGGGCCGAGCACTCCCAGGCAGCACAGGAGAAGGAGGCCGCCCTTCGCCGTGAGTCCGGCCTTGTGCGGCTCCTCCTCCCACACGGGCCTGGGAGGAGCCTTGAGGCTGCGGACGAGCTGGGTGTTGAGGCTCATTTCTGGTACACCCCCTGCTCGCCCAGCAGGTGCGCGAACTTGTTCGCGGCCAGGACGAGGCACACTCCGATGACTCCCTTCACGAGGCCGACCGCGGCCGCGTAGCTGAAGTCGCCGTTCTGGATGCCCATGTTCCACACGTAGGTGTCGAGGACCTCGCTGGCCCCTACCCCGACCGCGTCCCGCTGGAGCAGGAACTGCTCGAAACCGACGCTCAGCGCGTCACCCACCCGGAGGACCAGCAGCAGCGCGATCACCGGGCGCAGCGCGGGCAGCGTCACGTGCCACATGCGCCGCCAGCGCCCGGCGCCGTCCATGGCGGCGGCCTCGTACAGGTCGGTGCTGACGGCGGCCAGCGCGGCGAGGAAGACGATGATCCCCCAGCCGGCGTCCTTCCAGACGGCCTGCGCGGTGACCAGGTACTTGAACAGGTCCGCGTCGGTCATCAGGTCGAAGCCGCTCCACCCGTGGTCCTCCAGGGTCTGCGCGATGATGCCGGCGCCGCCGAAGATCTGCTGGAACACGGTGACGACCAGGACCCACGAGAAGAAGTGCGGCAGATACATGATCGCCTGCGCCACCGCCCGGACCCGGGGCCTGACGACGCTGTTGATGAGCAGCGCGAGGGCGATGGGGATCGGGAAGAACAGCACCAGTTGGAGCACGAACAGCACGATGGTGTTCTTCGCGGCGCCCCAGAAGAGCGGGTCGTCGACCATCCGCGAGAACTGCTCCACCCCCACCCAGGGGCTGTGGAAGATGGCGGTGACGCCGTTGCTGGAGATGTAGGGGTCGTACTCCTGGAAGGCGACGACGTTGCCGAGCAGCGGGACGTAGTTGAAGAGCAGCAGCAGGACGATGACCGGCAGGGTCATCAGGACGAGCGTGCGGTCCCGGCGCCATCGGATTCCGAGCGGAACCCTGCCGGCCCTGTTCGCCCGGCGCGGCACCCGCCGCTCGGCCACCGCCGCGACCGCGGCCGTCGGTTCCTCCAGGGCCGCGGGGGGACGGGTCCCGTCCGGCCTGCTCCCGGCCGTGAGCGACATCAGTTGCCGCTGCCGTTCTTGTCGATGAGCTCCTTGTACCAGTCGCGCAGCTTGTCGCCGCCGGAGGACTTCCAGGTGGAGATGGCGGCCTGGACGTCCGACAGCTTGCGGTTGCCGCGCACGTAGTCGATCTCGAGCTGCTCGAACTGGCTGGAGAGGTTGGCGTAGCGGGTCGGCTCGACGATGTTCATGCCGAAGGTGGACGTCTTCTTCATGAAGGCGCCCATCCGCTGCTGCCACTCGACCTGCTTGCGGGCGACGTCGGGGAAGTCGGGGTGGGCGTAGTAGGCGGCCGGCGCGGCCAGCATCACCCAGGCGTTGAGCACCTCGGAGTTGCCCAGGTCGTTCTTGACCGGGACGCCGCCCTTGACCGTGTAGTGGGTGCCTTCGACGCCGTAGTCGACGAGCATCCGCTCCTTGGTGCCGTAGGGCGCGGCCGCGAAGTTGGCGGCGGCCAGCGCGTTCTCGATCGTCGTCTTTGAGGCGCCCTTGCGGATCAGCGACCAGATGCTGGCGGGCTGGGAGGCGTACAGCGTCGGGTTGCCGCCGTCCGCGCCGAACAGGTCCATGGCGTCGATCCGGAAGTCCGGGTTGGACTGGGCCTGTTCGGAGACCTTCCCGTACCAGTCGGCGAGGTTGGTGTTCCAGACCAGGATCTGCCCGGCGGTGAAGCGCTGGCCGGCGTCGCCGGAGCGTGCCTTGTCGTCGGGGTGGACCAGGCCCGCGTCGAAGACCTTGCGGACCCACTCCAGGGCTTCGAGGTACTCGGGCTGCTCGATGCGGTAGGTCAGTTTGCCGTCGGACCCGATGTCCCAGCCGCTCGTCCCGGAGCCGCGGACGCCGAAGAAGCTCCACGCCGACCAGGTCAGGTTGCCGTCGCAGGCCCACACCTTGGCCTTGGCGCTGGTGGCGTCCTTGGCCCAGCTCATGAACTCGTCGGCCGACTTGGGTACCGCGTAGCCCTTCTCGTCGAAGACGTCCTTGCGGTACAGGGGCGCGATCCAGTTCGCGGTGGCGGTGGGCATCGGGATGCCGCGCAGGGCGCCGCCGAAGATGCCCATGCGCCAGGCGTCGGAGGGGATCGCGGCCAGGTTCGGGTACTTCTTGATCTTGTCGCCCGCCAGGTAGGGGCCGAGGTCCATGAACTTCGCGGTGACGGCGTTGGCGATCTTGCCGACCAGTTCCCAGCTCGGCACGACCACCATGTCCGGTATGGAGCTGGAGGCGAGGACGGCCCCGAGCTTCTGGCCGTAGGTGTTGCCGTCCTGGTTCTGCCAGGTGATCTTGGTGCCGGCGGCCGCGTCGAGTGCCGTGTAGTAGGCGCAGCCGGCCTTCGGCGGGGAGCCCCAGAACGGCGACATGATCTTGAAGGGGGCGCCGGTGCCGAGCTTCTCCGGGACCGAGGTGCCGAGAGCGGCGAGGTCGACCTTGCCGGTGTAGCCGGCGGCCGAGCCGTTCTTCGACGGCAGGTCCGGGTCCGCGACCGTGCTGGCGACGAACGTCGGGAGCAGCTTGTCCGCGGCCTTGCCCGAGGTGGCCCCCTCGCGCTTGTCGTCGCCCGAACCCCCGCAGGCGGCGAGCAACGGCATCCCTCCCGCAACGGCGGCGGTGGCGACCGCCGTCGAGGCGAGGAAGCTTCTCCGGCTGGGCCCCGAGAGACCGGAGGAGGGGGAAGCGGCGTTCGGCGTCATTGCGTCAACCCTTCGTGGCGCACCAGGACACCCGGCGGAGGAGCCGTCGGCTGCGGTGTCTTGAGTGGAACTGGCTGAGCTGAAGCGATGCCTCGACCCTTGCGACGGAATCCGTAGTCGAAGCGCTTCGATGTTGCTGTGAGGTTAAGTGAACACCCAGGGGTGCACAAGGGTCGTTCCCAAGATTCCTCGGAGGTGCAGGAGGTGACCTTTTCTTATGCACCACTTGAAGTGACGGTGTCGATCCCTTGACACCCGCCCTGGTGTCGAAAGAGCATCGAAGCGCTTCGAAAGCATCGAACCGATCCATCGCAAGGGGATCTCCACGTGACCGCACACCCGCCGCACACCCCGCCGTTTCGCGATCCGCACCTGCCCTTCGCGAAGCGCATCGACGATCTGCTGTCGCGGCTGACCCTCGATGAGAAGACCGGGTTCCTGCACCAGTTCACGCCCCCCGTGGAACGGCTCGGCATCGCCGCGTTCCGCACCGGCCAGGAGGCGCTGCACGGCGTCGCGTGGATGGGCCCGGCGACGGTCTTCCCGCAGGCGGTGGGCCTCGGCGCGACCTGGAACACCGATCTCGTACGGCGGGTCGGCGAGGCGGTGTCCAAGGAGGTCCGGGCGATGCGCGCCCGCGACGACCGGGTCGGCCTCAACATCTGGGCGCCGACGGTCAATCTGCTGCGCCATCCGCTGTGGGGCCGCAACGAGGAGGGCTACTCGGAGGACCCGAAGCTCACCTCGGCCATCGCCACCGCCTACACCCGCGGGCTGCGCGGTGACCACCCCACGTACTGGCGCACGGCCCCGGTGCTCAAGCACTGGCTGGCCCACAACAACGAGACGGACCGGGCCACTTCGTCGAGTTCGGTGCGTCCACGCGTCCTGCACGAGTACGATCTGCGCGCCTTCCGGGAGGCGGTCGAGGCGGGCGCGGTGGCCGGTGTGATGCCGGCGTACAACCTGGTCAACGGCCGCCCCAACCACGTCTCCCCGCATCTGCGCGAGCACCTGCGCACCTGGACCGACGAGGAGCTGCTGGTCTGCTCGGACGCGGGCGCGCCCTCCAACCTGGTCGACCACGAGCACTACTTCGACACCCACGAGGAGGCCACCGCGGCCTCCCTGAGGGCCGGTGTCGACAGCTTCACCGACCACGGCACGGACAGCTCGCGGATGATCGCGCGCATCCAAGGGGCCCTCGAACAGGGCCTGTTGACCGAGGCCGAGATCGACACCGCGGTGCGCCGCCAGCTCTCGGTCCGCTTCCGGCTCGGCGAGTTCGACCCGGAGCACGACCCGCACGCCGACGTCCGGGACTTCGACACCCCGGAGCACCGCGCCCTCGCCCTGGAGGCCGCCGAGCAGGCGATCGTGCTGCTCAGGAACGACGGGGTGCTCCCGCTGGCCCCCGACACCCGGCTCGCCGTGGTCGGACTGCTCGCCGACGAGTGCAAGCTCGACTGGTACAGCGGCACGCTCATCCACCGCTCCACCCCGCTGGAAGGGCTGTACGAACGGTTCGGCGCCGAGCGGGTGCAGTTCGCGGAGGGCGTGGACCGGGTCCGGCTCAGGACCTCCGCCGGGACGTTTCTGCACGTCCCGGCCTCCGAGAACGGTGAGGACGAGGCGCGCGGCGCCGAGGGCGCCCTGGACCCGGCGCTCCTCGCCGGCCGCACGGACCTGCCCCCGCTGACGACCGACGCGACCGGCACCGAGTTCGCGATGATCGACTGGGGCGAGGGCGTCCGCACGCTGCGCGCCCCCGACGGCCGCTACCTCTCCGTCGCCGAGGACGGGTATCTGCGCGCCTCGGCCGACCAGCCCGGGGGCTGGGTCGTCCAGGAGACCTTCCGCCTGGAGCAGCACGGCAGCGGTCACCTCCTCGGGCACATCGGCACGGGCCGCCACGTCACAGTCGCCGCGGACGGGGTGAAGGTTGCCGACGAGAACCCGGAACCCGGGGCGGAGCCGGAGACGTTCGAGCTGGTCATCGTCGAACGCGGCGAGGACGCGGTCGCCCGCGTCACGGCCGGGGCCGACGTCGTCCTGGTCGTCGCGGGCAACGACCCGCACATCAACGGCCGCGAGACCGAGGACCGCGCCTCCCTGCGGCTCCCCGCCCACCAGGAGCGCCTGCTGCGGGCGGCGCGCGCCGCGAACCCCCGCACCGTACTGGCCCTGGTCTCGGCCTACCCGTACGCGGTCGACACGTCCGACCTGGCCGCCGCCCTGTGGACGGCCCACGGCGGCCAGGCGGCCGGCACCGCGCTGGCCCGCGTCCTGGCCGGGGACGCCTCCCCCGCGGGCCGCCTCCCGCAGACCTGGTACGAGAGCGACGCCGACCTGCCCGGTCTCCTCGACTACGACGTCATCGGCAGCCGCCAGACCTACCTGTACTTCGAGGGCACGCCCCTGTTCCCGTTCGGCCACGGACTGTCGTACACGACCTTCTCGTACGGCGACCTGACCTCCCGTGTGACGGAGGAGGTCCTGCACGTCTCGTTCACGATCACGAACACCGGTGACGTGACGGCCGACGAGGTGGCCCAGCTCTACACCCGCGCGATCGACCCGGCGCTCCCCCGCCCGCGCCGCGAGCTGCTGGCCCACCGGCGGGTGACGCTCGCCCCGGGCGCCGAGGCGGAGCTGTCCTTCGAAGTCCCGCTGCGCGCCTTCGCGTTCTGGGACGTGGCACAGGGCCGGTGGCGGCTGGAGCCGGGTCCGTACGAGCTGCTGGCCGGCGCCTCCAGCGAGGACGTCCGGCTGCGGACCACGGTGGTGCTCGACGGGGAGCCCGGCGCCCCGCGGCCCGTCCTCCGACGGGGCCTGGACGCCGCCGGCTTCGACGAGCAGAGCGGTGTCGAGATCGTCGACCGGACGAGGACGGCGGGCGACGCGGTGACCGCCGCCGAGGGCCGTACCGGTGAACTCGTCTACCGGGACTGCGACTTCGCGGACGGCGTCACCGAGGTGACGGTGACGGTGGCCGGCACGGGCTCGGCCGAACTGTCGCTGGACGGCGGCGCGGTGCTGGCCACGTGGGAGGTGACGGAGTCCGGTTCCGGACCGTACGACTACACGGTCCTCGGCGCCGGGATCGCCGCCGAGGGCGTGCGGGACGTGCGTCTCAGGCTGCGCGGCCCGCTGCGGCTCGCGCACGTCGGCTTCTCCGGCTGAGGGTCCGGACCGGCCGACGCACGAGGAAGGGCCCGGCACCGGAAGGCAGCGGTGCCGGGCCCTTTCGAGGGAGCCTATATGAAAATGGTTCCCATGAGCTAGAGGGCGAGGCCGGTCAGCACCAGCACCCGCTCGTACGTGTAGTCGTCCATCGCGAACCGCACGCCCTCGCGGCCGACACCGGACTGCTTGACGCCGCCGTACGGCATCTGGTCGGCGCGGTAGGAGGGCACGTCGCCGATGACGACACCGCCGACCTCCAGCGCCCGGTGGGCACGGAAGGCGGCCTGGAGGTCGTGGGTGAACACGCCCGCCTGGAGGCCGTACTTCGAGTCGTTGACGGCGGCGAACGCCTCGGCCTCGCCGTCCACCTTCTGCACCGTGAGGACGGGTCCGAAGACCTCCTCGCAGGAGATCGTGGTGTCGGCCGGGACGTCGGCGAGGACGGTCGGCGCGTAGGAGGCGCCGTCCCGGTCGCCGCCGGTGAGCAGGGTGGCGCCCGCCTCGACGGCCTCCTTCACCCAGGCCTCGACCCGTACCGCCGCGTCCTCGCTGACCAGCGGGCCCACGTCGGTCTTGTCGTCGGCCGGGTCACCGGTGACCTGGGCCTCGACGGCGGCGACGATCCGCGGGAGCAGCCGGTCGTACACCGACGCGTCGGCGATCACCCGCTGCACGGAGATGCAGGACTGGCCGCCCTGGTAGTTGGAGAAGGTCGCGATGCGGGTCGCGGCCCAGTCGAGGTCGGCGTCGGAGGCGTAGTCGCCGAGCACGACCGCCGCGCCGTTGCCGCCCAGCTCCAGCGTGCAGTGCTTGCGCGGCACCGAGTCCATGATCGCGTAGCCGACCTTCTCGGAGCCGGTGAAGGAGATCACGGGCAGCCGCTCGTCCTGGACGAGGGCGGGCATCCGGTCGTTCGGGACGGGCAGGACGCTCCACGCGCCGGCGGGCAGCTCGGTCTCCGCGAGGAGCTCGCCGATGACCAGCCCGGAGAGCGGGGTCGCCGGGGCCGGCTTCAGGATGATCGGCGCACCGGCCGCGATCGCCGGGGCGACCTTGTGGGCGCAGAGGTTGAGCGGGAAGTTGAAGGGCGCGATCCCGAGCACGACCCCCTTGGGGAAGCGCCGGGTCAGGGCGAGACGGCCCTGGCCGCCGAGGTCGGTGTCGAGGCGCTGGGCCTCACCGCCGTTGAAGCGCCGGGCCTCCTCCGCGGCGAACCGGAACACCGAGACGGCACGGCCGACCTCGCCCCGGGCCCACTTGACCGGCTTGCCGTTCTCGGCGGAGATCAGCTGCGCGATCTCCTCGGTGCGCTCGACGAGCCTGCGGCTGACGTGGTCGAGGGCGGCGGCGCGGACGTGCGCGGGGGTGGCGGCGAACTCGTCCCGTACGGCGTACGCGGCGGCCACGGCCTCCTCGATCTGCGCGTCGTCCGGCACGGCGACCCTGCCGACGAGCCGGCCGTCCCACGGGGAGGTGACGTCGAAGGTGTCCTCGCCGGTGACCTGGCGGCCGGCGAGCCAGAAGGCGTGGGTGGAAGTCATGCCCCCACGGTAGGGCCGGGAGGTCGGGATCGAAGTTGTCCGGGGTGTAGCAGTGACGCCCCCGGACACTCCGGTTCGGCACCCCGGGCCGGGGCTAATCCGCCGACGCCGTCTTCAGCGCCAGCCACAGCTCCATGCGGACGTCCGGATCGTCCAGGGAGCGGCCCAGGATCTCCTCCACCCGGCGCATCCGGTACCGCAGGGTGTGCCGGTGGACGCCCAGGTCGGCGGCGGCCGCGTCCCACTGGCCGTGCCGGGACAGCCAGGCCCGCAGCGAGGCGACCAGGTCGCCCCGGCCGGTCGCGTCGTGTTCGTACAGCGGCCGCAGCAGCCCGTCCGCGAAGGCCCGCACCGCGTCGTCGGCGAGCAGCGGCAGCACCGACCCGGAGGCGAGCTGCTCGTGCTCGACGTACACCCGGCCGCGCCGGCGGGCCACCGAGAGCGCCTGCTCGGCCTGCTTGTAGGCGGCCGCGGCGGCGATCGGTCCGGCGGGGGCCGAGACGCCGACGACCAGTTCGGCCTCGTCCGCGGCGCCCGTCTGCTCCCGCGTCCGCGCGGCCTCCAGTGCCACGGCGTACTCCGCGCAGGCGGTGACGGCGGCCCCGCCGTCCGCGGCCAGCACCACCAGCCGCTGCCCTTCCGGCACCGCGAGCACGCTCTCCCCGGCGCGGGCCGCCGCCGACTCCACCATCTCGGTGAGCGTCCCGAGCGGATCGCCGTTCGTGTGGGCGGCCGCGGCGAGCGCGGCGGCGGACGGGACCCGGGCGGGGCCGTCGGCGGCGATCCGCACGGACGACGCGGCGACCGTCTCCGCCACGACCAGCCGGAAGGGCGCGTCCAGGAGCCCGCCGTACAGGTCGCCCGCGACCGTGCGCGCGTGCTCCGGCTCCCCCGCGAGCAGCATCCGCAGTACGGCCGTGCCGATCCGCTGCTCGGCGGCGTGCAGGGAGCGGGAGCGCTCGGTGGTGAGCGTCAGCAGCGCGATCGCCGAGTGCACCGCGTACCGCTCCGCCGTACCGGGCGCGGCAGCCGTCCCCACCGCCAGCGCGGCCCGCGGGCGCCTGCCGGTGCCCAGGGAGTGCAGCTCCACGCGGTCGTCGTTGTCGGCGGTGCCCCCGACCACCGAGGAGGCGGGCGCGGGCCGTTCCCGCAGCCGCTCCACGTCGGCGGTCAGACGCGCCGCACGGCGGCCGGCCCACTCGGGTGCCGCGGCGACGACGGCGCCCGAGGCGTCGTAGAGCGCCGCCCAGCCGTCGACCTGGGACGCGAGCGCGGCGAGCAGCCCCTCGGGGCCGTCGGTCAGGGCCTGCCTGGTCAGTTCGCGCTGGGCGGCGAAGCCCGCGGTGACGGACCGGTACTGGTCGGCCGCGATCGCCGCGGACACGGCCTTGCTGATGGCGAGGAAGGGGGTGCGGCGGGGCACTTCGAGCAGCGGGAGCCCCTCCTCGCGGGCGGCGTCGACCAGGGCGGCGGGGATCTCGTCGTAGTTGACGCCGACGGCGAACCCGAGTCCCACCACCCCGGCCCCGGCCAGCCGCTTCACGTACCGCCGCATGGCCTCCGGGTCCTCCGCGTCCAGCTTGAGCGCGGTGATCAGCAGCAGCTCGCCGCCCTCCATGTAGGGGACGGGATCGGCGAGCTCGCTGACGTGCGCCCAGCGGACGGGCACGTCCAGCCGGTCCTCGGCCGCCCGCACGGTCAGCTTGAGCGCGGAGTGGTGGACGAGCGAGGCGAGGGTGGGGGGCATGGGGCCTTCAGGGCTTCGGGGAGCAGTGATCGTCGGTCGCTGCGATCTTTTGGCCGCCGTGTACGAACGGCCTGTGACGATTCTGCCTCACCGTACGGTCCTCAGGTCACGTCATCCGCGCAGGTCCACCAGCAGCGGCGGCGCGTGCTCCCCCGTCACCGTGGTCAGCGACAGCACCGCGTGCCCGGGCGGCACCCCGTGCGCCAGCTCGGACGCCGACCACCGCTCCCGCTCGACCTGCCGTACCGTCACCGCCCGCGCGGTCGGCGCCTTGCCGGTGATGACCCGGCGCACCGCGTGCAGCGCCTTGCCGGCCGGGGTCTCGGCGATGATCTGCCGGTCGGTGACGTCCCGCGCCTCGATCCACTCCTTGCCCCACACCTCGGCGAAGTCCTGCCCGTCCCACGGGGTGAGCCCGGACAGCGCCATCCGGCACCCGATGGCGCCGAGCAGGGGACCGCGCAGCGGCCGCGGCACGTCGTCCAGCGTGCGCAGCGTCAGCACGACACCGGCGTTGCCGGACCGCAGCCGCTGCACGCCCCGCACGGCCTCGGGCGTCACGACCCCGGTGGCGTCGTCGAGGACCAGGCAGGCGAACAGCGACCGGTCCTCGCGCACCGCGACGCTCGCGGTGAACTGCGCGAGCACCAGCCGGGCCAGGATCCGGGAGGCGTCGGCGTGCCCGCGCTGGGGCAGGTCGATCCGGACCCGCACGGGATGGTCGAGGGCCTTCAGCGAGAACGGCCGCGACCCGCCGGTCGAGTCTGGGTCCGCGCTCTGGAAGAACGTGGCGAAGGCGGGCCGGTCGAGCAGCGCGACCCGGTCCGCGAGGATGCCCCCCACGTCCCCGGGGTGCCCCGTCTGCCGCTCGCGGGCATCCAGTTCCCGCAGCAGCGACTCCTGCCCGGAGTCCTCCAGGCCCTTGCGCAACGCGGCCAGCGGCCCGGGCGCGCCGTCGAGCAACCGCCGCAGCTCCGGTACGGAGGGGAAGCGGCCGTGGACCCCCCGGAACGGCCCGAGCAGCTGGGCGAGCACGGTGGTGGACCGCCGGGTGTCGCCGCCCTGATGAGGCTCGGCGAGGTCCCCCACGAGCGCCTCGGCGAGCACGGCGGCGGCTTCGTCCGGATCGGTCGTCCCGCCGTACAGGTCGAGGTCGTACACCGACTCCGGGTTCCCGATCTGTACGACGACGTCGTAGGCGTCGGCCGGTCCGAGCCCCGCGCCCGCGGCACCGACCACCACGACGGCGGCCCGCCCGGCGAGCGCGTGCAGGCACAGCGACTCGGCGATCGGCCTGACGACGGTCCCGGTCTTCCCGGAACCGGCCGGGCCGACGGCGAGCAGCGAGGTCCCGAGCAGCTCGGGCCCGAGCCCCAGCCCCGCCCCCCGGTAGGCGTACGGGTTGCGGGCGTCGTCGGCGGTGGTCCCGAGCCGTACCTGGCCCGTGAGGAGATCGTGCGGGGCGAGCCGCGCGGGCAGGTCCCGCTCCCCGGAGGGGTGCACACAGGCGGCGGCGCCCTCCTGGAGCACGGCACTGGTGAACGTGGCGAGGCTGAACCGGCCACTGCGCACCCCCTGCCAGGCCCGCGCGATCCGTGCGTGGTCCACGTCCCGCATCAACCCGGCCCTGGCCTCGGCGGCCAGCCGCTCCGCGGCGTCGACGGCACCGGCGGCACGCAGCTCGGGGTACTCGGCGGGGTCCTGTTCCGGGGTGGGCGGCGGCTCGTGGGCGGGAACGGCCGGACGCCAGGCGGGGGGGCCGAAGCGGCGCCAGACCTCGCCCCAGCGGCCGAGCTTGCCCACGACGACCATGATGATCAGCGCGACGAGCACCTCGTAGCCCCGGTACAGGAAGGCGGTGCCCGTCGGGCCGAGGGCGCCGTCGGCGCCGCGCCAGGAGTCCGGGGTGACCAGAAGCAGCGGAACCCACCACCAGCTGCCGACATAGCCGTTCTGGAGCAGCGACCAGACGAGCCAGCCGACGAGGAACGCGATCACCGCGCCCGTCAACAGCTGCTGCGTCGGAATCCGCTCCGGCTCCTCCTCCGGCCGGACCCGGTGGCCGAACCGCCACACACCGGGCGCGGCCTCGGGGCGCGGGGCCCGCAGCCAGCTCAGGAACGCCGAGCCGGGCGACTGCGGAGGCACCTCGGGCGCCCGGGACGGCATCGGGGGCATCGCCCCCCGTGCCCGCGGCACAGGATTCGCATGCGTACCCCGCGCGTCCTGCGTCCCGTCGCTGTCCATCGCCCCTGCTCCCTGACCAGCCGTTCCGTCCACCGTCAGCGGCCAATCTAACCCGCCCGCAAGGGGAGTTCACCGATTGCGGGGCCGAGCCGTCACACCGTCCCCGAAACCGGCCATGTCCACCATGGACAACCCGGTCCCGCGACAACGCCCACATGGAGCATGCCCACCCCCCGTCCCCCGTCCTAGCCTGCGAGAAAAGACTGGACAGAGTCCGCGACATCTCCGCCCGCAACACCCCAGGAGCCCCTCATGACCGCACTTTCGCAGGAGCGCCGCGTCGTCACCGCCATCCCCGGACCCAAGTCGCAGGAGCTGCAGGCCCGCCGGGTCGCCGCGGTCGCGCAGGGTGTGGGGTCCGTGCTGCCCGTCTTCACGGCGCGCGCGGGCGGCGGGATCATCGAGGACGTCGACGGGAACCGGCTGATCGACTTCGGTTCGGGCATCGCCGTGACGTCCGTCGGCGCCTCCGCCGAGGCCGTCGTGCGCCGGGCCTCCGCCCAGCTCGCCGACTTCACCCACACCTGTTTCATGGTCACCCCGTACGAGGGCTACGTGGAGGTCGCCGAGGCCCTCGCCGAGCTCACCCCCGGTGACCACGCCAAGAAGTCCGCGCTGTTCAACTCCGGCGCCGAGGCGGTCGAGAACGCCGTCAAGATCGCCCGTGCGTACACCAAGCGCCAGGCCGTCGTCGTGTTCGACCACGGCTACCACGGCCGCACCAACCTCACCATGGCGCTGACCGCGAAGAACATGCCGTACAAGCACGGCTTCGGTCCCTTCGCCCCCGAGGTCTACCGCGTCCCGGTCGCCTACGGCTACCGCTGGCCCACCGGCCCCGACAACGCCGGCCCCGAGGCCGCCGCCCAGGCCATCGACCAGATCACCAAGCAGGTCGGCCCGGAGAACGTGGCCGCGATCATCATCGAGCCGGTGCTCGGTGAGGGCGGCTTCATCGAGCCGGCCAAGGGCTTCCTGCCGGCGATCAGCGAGTTCGCCGAGGCCAACGGCATCGTCTTCGTCGCCGACGAGATCCAGTCCGGCTTCTGCCGCACCGGCCAGTGGTTCGCCTGCGAGGACGAGGGCATCGTCCCGGACCTCATCACCACCGCCAAGGGCATCGCCGGCGGTCTCCCGCTCGCCGCCGTCACCGGCCGCGCGGAGATCATGGACGCGGCGCACGCGGGCGGCCTCGGCGGCACCTACGGCGGCAACCCGGTCGCCTGCGCCGGCGCGCTCGGCGCGATCGAGACGATGAAGGAGCTCGACCTCAACGCACGGGCGAAGGCGATCGAGGCCACGATGAAGGCCCGGCTGACCGCCATGCAGGACAAGTTCGACGTCATCGGCGACGTCCGGGGCCGCGGCGCCATGATCGCCATCGAGCTCGTCAAGGACCGTACGACCAAGGAGCCGAACCCGGAGGCGACCGCCGCGCTCGCCAAGGCCTGCCACCAGGAGGGCCTGCTGGTCCTGACCTGTGGCACCTACGGCAACGTCCTGCGCTTCCTGCCCCCGCTCGTCATCGGCGAGGACCTGCTCGACGAGGGCCTCGACATCATCGAGCAGGCGTTCGCCCGCATCTGACGCCACCGGGGCATCGCGGCAGGTCGGAAGCGGACTCACCCCTTCCGACCCGGGCCGCCACAGCCCTGGCGGCCCTTGGGATTGCGGGGCTGCGGTGACTAGCGGCAGAGGGTGTGAAGAAGGTGTGCGAGGTGTTGGTGAGGACGGGAATCCGCCTGTCGTACGCCGCCGCCCTGCCGTAGGTTCTACCCAGATGAGAGATACACCCCGCCCACAGGGGACTGTGGGCGACACCAGGCCGGGGCCTCCCCAGCTTCGACCTGGTCGTGCCCTCGCGCACACGAGTGGAGCCTCCGGCTCCGGATCTCCTCACCGATCGGACAGTCGCCCGCCCCAAACCCCCCGGGGCGGCCGACGAACCGATCTGATCGGCCGCCCCGGAACCACCCCCCCTGTTCCGGGGCGGCCGGCCTTCCTCACCCTCCTTCTCGGAATCCCGGCCCTCCTCTTCGCCCTGATCACCTGGCAGGTCGTCGAGGACGGGCCGCTTCTGCGTGCCGACGAACGGGTCAGTGCCGCCCTGGTCCACCCGGACCGCATCGGCGGCGGCCTCTCCGACCTGGGCAACGTCCAGGTGGCCGTACCCCTCCTGGTGGTGGCGCTGGCGTACGTGACCTGGCGGCACCGGCGCAGCGGCACGGACCGCTGGTGGCTCCCGGCCACCGCTGGTGCCCTCCTGATGGCCCTGGTCCCGGCGGTCGTCGTCCCCCTCAAGATCTGGACCGACCGCTCCGGCACCCCCGTGGTCCCCCCGGGCACCGGCTACTTCCCCTCCGGTCACACCGCGACCGCGGCCGTCGCCTACGGCACCGCGACCCTCTTCCTCCTTCCCCTCCTCCGCACCCCCCGCTCCCGCCGGGCCCTCACCCTCGTCTGCGCCCTCCTCGTCCTCGCCGTCTCCTACGGCCTGGTCCGGCGCGGCTACCACTGGCCCCTCGACGTCCTGGCCAGTTGGTGCCTGTCCGCACTGCTCCTTTCGCTGCTCGTGACGGTCGTGAGGCGATACGGCCCGAAGCGTCAGCCGAAGTAGCCGTCGAAGGTCCTCTGGAACTCCCCGCCGGAGTAGCGGTCCCAGTTGATCGACCAGGTCATCAGGCCGCGCAGGGCGGGCCAGGTGCCGTGGGTGGCGTACGAGCCGCAGTTCGTCCCCTTGGTCAGGCAGTCGAGGGTCCTGGTGACCTCCGCCGGGGGGACGTAGCCGTTGCCCGCGTTCGTGGAGGCGGGCATGCCGATGGCGATCTGGTCGGGGCGCAGGGGCGGGAAGACGTTCGCGGGGTCGCCGGCCACCGGGAAGCCGGTGAGGAGCATGTCGGTCATGGCGATGTGGAAGTCCGCGCCGCCCATGGAGTGGTACTGGTTGTCGAGGCCCATGATCGGCCCCGAGTTGTAGTCCTGGACGTGCAGCAGGGTGAGGTCGTCGCGCAGGGCGTGGATCACGGGGAGGTAGGCGCCGCAGCGGGGGTCCTGGCCGCCCCACTTGCCGGTGCCGTAGTACTGGTGGCCCATCTGCACGAAGAAGGTCTCCGGGGCCATCGACAGCACGAAGCGCGACCCGTACTTCGCCTTCAGTGTTTTCAGCGCCGAGATCAGGTTCACGACCACGGGGGTCTTCGGGTTCCTGAAGTCCGTGTCGTCGGCGTTCAGCGACAGGGAGTGGCCCTCGAAGTCGACGTCCAGGCCGTCGAGGCCGTAGGTGTCGATGATCGAGGAGACCGAGGAGACGAAGGCGTCCCGGGCCGCCGTCGTGGTCAGCTGGACCTGGCCGTTCTGGCCGCCGATCGAGATGAGCACCTTCTTGCCCGCCGCCTGCTTCGCCCTGATCGCCGCCTTGAAGTCGGCGTCGGACTCGACGTTCGGGCATTCCGTGACCGGGCAGCGGGTGAAGCGGATGTCGCCGGAGGTGACCGAGGTGGGTTCGCCGAAGGCCAGGTCGATGACGTCCCAGCTGTCCGGGACGTCGGCCAGGCGGGTGTAGCCGGCGCCGTTGGCGAAGCTCGCGTGGAGGTAGCCGACGAGGGCGTGGGCCGGGAGGCCGGTGGAAGCGCCCGCGGCCGTGGTCACGCTGACCGCGCCCGACCTCGCCGACTCCCCCGCGTCGTTGACCGCCGCGACCTGGAAGCCGTACGCCGTCGAGGGCGCGAGCCCGCTCACGGTCGCCGAGGGCCCGCTCACCGTCTGGACCTTGGCGCCGTCCCGGTAGACGGCGTAGGCCGTGGCTCCCGTGACCGCCGTCCAGGACAGGGTCACGGAGGAGGAGGTGACCGCGCCCGCCCTCAGGCCCGTGGGCGTGGCGGGCGGCTGACCGACGTCGACGCCCGGCCCGGTGAGGGACACGTCGTCCGCGTGGTACGCGCCCGTCCCGTACCAGCCGTGCGTGTAGACGGTGACCTTGGTGGTGGACGGTCCGGTGCGGAAGGTCGTGGTGAGCCGCTGCCAGTCGGGGGCGGACTGGGTCCAGGTGGAGACGTCGGTGGTGCCGGTGCCGCTCGCGCCGAGGTAGACGTAGGAGCCGCGGACGTGTCCGGCGAGCGTGTACTGCGCGTCGGGCCGCACGGTCACGGTCTGGGCGCACTGGGCGAAGTCGCTGCCGGCCGGGGTCGCCCGCAGCGCCGAACTCCCGCTGTGCACAGGGCTGTTGACCGTGGTGCCCGCGGAGCAGGTCCAGCCGTCGAGTCCCGCCTCGAAGCCTCCGTTGCGCATCAGGTCCGCGTCGGCCGCACGGGCGGCCGACGAGAGCGCGGTGATGCCGGACAGGGCCAGCAGGACGGCCGTCAGGGCGGCGAGGACGGGTCTGACGGTTCGGATGGGTCCGGTGCGTTCCACAAGGGCCTCCGGGCAGGGGGGAATTGGAGGGTGGAGCGCGCCCAACTTGGTCCAGACCAATCCGGGTTGTCAAGACCTCCCGTCGCCATCACCGGCTCACCCCTCAGCCGTCGCCCTCCGTCGCGAGGCCCGCCGCCGCCTCGTGCATCGCCAGTTCGAGCAGGGCGGGGTCGACGAGGACGCCGGAGCCGTCCGGCGGAACCAGCCAGCGCACGCCCCCTCCGGCCACCCGGCCCGGGTACGGCACGACGATCCAGGTGCCGGCGCCGGCCGTACGGATGCCGGTGCCGAGCCAGCGGGCCGCGGTGCCCGGCGGCACGAAGAACCCCATGCGGGCGTCGCCGAAGTCCACGAGCACCGGGCCGAGCCGGTCGAGGATGCGGGTGAGGACGTCGAGGGTCGGATAGCCGAGCTCGCCCGGCAGGATCAGTACGTCCCAGGCCTTGCCGGCCGGGAGCAGCGCCACCCCGAGGGGGTTGCGCTCCCACTCCCAGCGGCAGGCCTCGGGATCCGGTGCGACGGATGCCAGCCACTCGACCGCCGTCTTCGCCCCTGTCATGAGAAGACCTCCTGCTCTCTCGTCGACGCTGTTCGCGTCACGAGGGAGAGGAGGTTTCCCGGCGGCCATTACGCGGGTTCTGACCACTCGTTGGAGTGAATCAGATCACCTACGACCGTTCAGCTGTCGAATCCCAGACCGAGCTTGTCCATGGTCCGCAGCCACAGGTTGCGCCGCCCGCCGTGCGAGTCGGCGCGCGCCAGCGACCACTTGGTGAGGGCGATGCCGGTCCAGGCGAAGGGCTCCGGCGGGAAGGGCAGCGGCTTCTTGCGCACCATCTCGAGCCGCGTCCGTTCCGTGTCCTGCCCCGCCAGCAGGTCCAGCATCACGTCCGCGCCGAACCGGGTCGCCCCGACGCCGAGCCCCGTGTAGCCCGCCGCGTACGCCACCCTGCCCTGGTGGGCGGTGCCGTAGAACGCGGAGAACCGTGAGCAGGTGTCGATCGCGCCGCCCCACGCGTGCGTGAAGCGCACCCCCTCCAACTGCGGGAAGCAGGTGAAGAAGTGCCCGGCGAGCTTGGCGTACGTCTCCGGCCGGTCGTCGTACTCGGCCCGCACCCGCCCGCCGTACGGGTAGACCGCGTCGTAACCGCCCCACAGGATCCGGTTGTCGGCGGAGAGCCGGAAGTAGTGGAACTGGTTGGCGCTGTCCCCGAGCCCCTGCCGGTTCTTCCAGCCGATCGACGCGAGCTGCTCCCCGCTCAGCGGCTCGGTCATCAGCGCGTAGTCGTAGACCGGGACGGTGTACGCCCGGACCCGCCTGACCAGGTTGGGGAAGATGTTGGTGCCGAGCGCGACCTTGCGGGCGCGCACGGAACCGTACGGCGTGCGGACGGCCATGCCGGCGCCGTAGGGCTTCAGGTCCAGGGCCGGTGTGTGCTCGTAGACGCGGACGCCGAGTCTCAGGCAGGCCCGCTTCAGACCCCAGACGAGCTTGGCCGGGTTGAGCATGGCCACGCCCCGGCGGTCCCACAGTCCCGCCTCGAAGGTCGGGGAGGCGACCTGCTCGCGCACCGCGTCGGCGTCGAGGAAGTCGATCCCGTCGGCGAGGCCCTTCTCCTGGAGCTCCTCGTACCAGTCGCGCAGCTCCCAGGCCTGGTAGGTCTCGGTCGCCACGTCGATCTCGCCGGTGCGCTCGAACTCGCAGTCCAGGTCGTGCCGGGCGACCGCCTTCTCGATCTCGTCGAGGTTGCGGGCGCCCAGCTCCTGAAGCCGGTGGATCTCGTCGGGCCAGCGCGTCAGCCCGTTGGGCAGCCCGTGGGTGAGGGAGGCGGCGCAGAAGCCGCCGTTGCGGCCGGAGGCGGCCCAGCCCACCTCACGGCCTTCCAGCAGGACGACGTCCCGCCCGGGGTCGCGCTCCTTCGCGTTGAGCGCGGTCCACAGCCCGCTGTAGCCGCCGCCGACGACCAGCAGGTCGCAGGTCTCGGCGCCGGTGAGGGCGGGCTCGGGGTGGGGCCTGCCGGGGTCGTCCAGCCAGTACGGGACCGGCTGGGCTTCGGAAAGTGCCTTCGTCCAACGGCTCATGGCGCTCGGGGCCATGATTTCAACTCCCTACAGAGGGTTCTGCGAAAAGGGCTATGCCTTCTGCCTGTTGCGGCGGTTGCTGACGACCATGGAGGTCAGCACCAGGAGGACGGCGACGAGGAACATGGTCGTGCCGATGACGTTGATCTGCACGGGCGTTCCGCGCTGTGCCGAACCCCAGACGAACATGGGGAAGGTGACGGTCGAGCCGGCGTTGAAGTTGGTGATGATGAAGTCGTCGAAGGAGAGCGCGAAGGCGAGCAGCGCGCCCGCGGCGATTCCGGGGGCGGCGATCGGCAGGGTGACCCGGACGAAGGTCTGGAAAGGACCGGCGTACAGGTCCTGCGCGGCCTGCTCCAGCCGTGGGTCCATCGACATCACGCGCGCCTTGACCGCCGTCACCACGAAGCTCAGGCAGAACATGATGTGGGCGATGAGGATGGTCCAGAAGCCCAGCTGCGCGCCCATGTTGAGGAACAGGGTGAGCAGCGAGGCCGCCATGACGACCTCCGGCATCGCCATCGGCAGGAAGATCAGCGAGTTCACGGCGCCGCGGGCGCGGAAGCGGTAGCGGACCAGCGCGAAGGCGATCAGTGTGCCGAGGACGGTGGCGCCGATCGTCGCCCAGAACGCGATCTGGAGGCTGACGGAGAGCGAGCCGCACATGCCGGCGACCCCGCAGGGGTCCTTCCAGGCGTCCGTGGAGAACTGCTGCCACTCGTAGTTGAAGCGCCCCTTCGGCTTGTTGAAGGAGAACACCGTGACGACGACGTTCGGCAGGAGGAGATATCCGAGCGTGACCAGTCCCGCGATGACGACGAGATGACGCTTGAGCCAGTTGACGAAGGTCATTTAAACCAGATCCTCCGTGCCGGACCTACGGATGTAGAAGGTGACCATGAAGAGAATCGCGGCCATCAGGATGAAGGAGAGGGCCGCGGCCGTCGGGTAGTCCAGGATGCGCAGGAACTGCGTCTGGATGACGTTGCCGACCATGCGGGTGTCCGTGGAGCCGAGCAGGTCGGCGTTGACGTAGTCGCCGGCCGCGGGGATGAAGGTCAGCAGCGTCCCGGAGACCACACCCGGCATCGACAGCGGGAAGGTGACCCTGCGGAAGGTGGTGACCGGCTTGGCGTACAGGTCGCCGGCCGCCTCGTGCAGCCGCCCGTCGATGCGTTCCAGCGAGGTGTACAGCGGCAGGATCATGAACGGCAGGAAGTTGTACGTCAGACCGCAGACCACCGCGAGCGGGGTGGCCAGGACGCGGTCGCCGGTGGTCCAGCCGAGCCAGTTGGTGACGTCCAGGACGTGCAGCGTGTTGAGGGCGCCGACGACGGGACCGCTGTCCGCGAGGATCGTCTTCCAGGCGAGGGTGCGGATCAGGAAACTGGTGAAGAACGGCGCGATCACCAGGACCATGATCAGGTTCCGCCAGCGTCCCGCGCGGAAGGCGATCAGGTACGCCAGCGGATACCCCAGCACCAGGCAGAGGATCGTCGCGGCACCGGCGTACAGGATCGAGCGCAGGAACTGCGGCCAGTACTCGGACAGGGCGTCCCAGTAGGTGGCGAAGTGCCAGGTGACCTTGTAGCCGGTCTCCAGGGAGCCGGTCTGCACGGACGTGGAGGCCTGGTAGATCATCGGCAGCGCGAAGAAGACCAGCAGCCACAGGATGCCGGGGAGCAGCAGCCAGTACGGGGTGAAGCGGCCCCTCTTGCGCGGCGGCTTCTTCGCGGGCGCGGTCGGGGAGAGCGGCGGGGGCGCCTCGGTGAGCGTCGCCATCAGACCGTCGCCTCTTCCTGGATGCCGGCGTCGATGTCCTGGGCGGCGTCCAGTCCGAAGGTGTGCGCCGGGTTCCAGTGCAGGACGACCTCGGCACCGGGCACCAGCCGGTCGTCGCGGTCGATGTTCTGGGCGTAGACCTCGAACTCGGGACAGACGGGGCTGTCGATGACGTACTGCGTGGAGACGCCGATGAAGGAGGAGTCGGCGATCTTCCCGGTGATCCGGTTGCGGCCCACGGGGATCTCCCCGGCCTGGTCCGCGTGGGTGAGGGAGATCTTCTCGGGACGCACGCCCACGAGCACCTTGCCACCGGTCGCGGTGGGCCCGGAGTAGCGCGCCTCGGGCAGGACCAGCTTCCCGCCGCCCGCCTTCAGCACGATCTCGCCGCCGCTCTTGGAGTCGACCTCGGCCTCGATGAGGTTGGAGGTGCCGAGGAAGTTGGCGACGAAGGTGGTCTGCGGGTTCTCGTACAGGTCGGTCGGCGAGCCGAGCTGCTCGACGCGGCCCGCGTTCATCACGGCGACCGTGTCGGCCATGGTCATGGCCTCCTCCTGGTCGTGCGTGACGTGCACGAAGGTGATGCCGACCTCGGTCTGGATGCGCTTGAGCTCCAGCTGCATCTGGCGCCGCAGCTTCAGGTCGAGGGCGCCGAGCGGCTCGTCGAGGAGGAGCACCTTCGGCGTGTTGATCAGCGCCCGGGCCACGGCGACGCGCTGCTGCTGGCCACCGGAGAGCTGGTGCGGCTTCTTGCGGGCCTGCTCCCCGAGCTGGACGAGCTCCAGCATGTCCTCGACCTGCTTCTTGACCGACTTGATGCCGCGCCGGCGCAGGCCGAAGGCGACGTTCTCGAAGATGTCGAGGTGCGGGAAGAGGGCGTAGGACTGGAAGACGGTGTTCACCGGGCGCTTGTAGGGGGGCAGCCGGGTGACCTCCTGGTCGCCGAGGTGCACGGTGCCCGTCGTGGGCTCCTCCAGACCGGCGATCATGCGCAGGGTGGTGGTCTTGCCGCAGCCGGAGGCTCCGAGCAGGGCGAAGAAGGAGCCCTGGGGCACGGTCAGGTCCAGCGGCTGTACGGCGGTGAAGCCGTTGTCGTACGTCTTGCTGATGCCGGCGAGGCGGACGTCGCCGCTGCCCTCGGTGTTCTTGTTCGTCACGGTGATCACGCCCCAGTCAGCTTCGCGAACTTCTCTTCAAAGGCCGTCTCTTCCTTCGAGCTCAGCGAGCGGAAGGCGTGGGACTTCGCGGCCATGGCCTTGTCGGGGATGATCAGCGGGTTGTTCGCCGCATCCGGGTCGATCTTCTCCAGCTCGGGCTTCACACCGTCGACGGGAGACACGTAGTTGATGTACGCGGCGAGCTCGGCGGCCTGCCGGGGCTGGTAGTAGAAGTCGATGAGCCGCTCGGCGTTCGTCTTGTGACGGGCCTTGTTGGGGATCAGCATGTTGTCGGTCGACGTCATGTACCCGCTGTCCGGGATGACGAAGTCGATGTCCGGGCTGTCCGCCTTCAGCTGGACGACGTCACCGGCCCAGGCGACACAGGCCGCGAAGTCGCCGCTGGTCAGGTCGGAGGTGTAGTCGTTTCCGGTGAAGCGGCGGATCTGGCCCTTGTCGACGGCCTTCTGGAGGCGCGCTATGGCCGCGTCGTAGTCGTCGGTGGTGAAGTTCGCGGGGTCCTTGCCCATGTCGAGCAGGGTCATCCCGACGCTGTCGCGCATCTCCGACAGGAAGCCGACCCGGCCCTTGAGCCTGGGGTTGTCGAGCAGGTCGGAGACCGACTGCACCTCCTGGCCGTCGAGCGCCTTCTTGTTGTAGGCGATGACGGTCGAGATGCCCTGCCACACGTAGGAGTACGCCCGTCCCGGGTCCCAGTCGGGATCACGGAACTGCGCGGACAGGTTGGCGTACGCGTGGGGCAGGTTGGAGGCGTCCAGTTTCTGGACCCAGCCCAGCCGGATGAGGCGCGCGGCGAGCCAGTCGGTGAGCACGATGATGTCGCGCCCGGTGTCCTGCCCCGCCGCCAACTGCGGCTTGATCTTGCCGAAGAACTCGACGTTGTCGTTGATGTCCTCGGTGTACTTGACCGAGATGCCGGTCTGCTTCTTGAACTGGTCGAGCGTGGGGTGGTGCTTCTCGCTCTCGTCCACGTCGATGTACTCGGTCCAGTTGGAGAAGTTGACGGTCTTCTCCTCGGCCGAGTGGTCCTCCGCGGAGACCCCGCCCTGGGTGTTGCCGGCCGCGGGGATGCCGCAGGCGCTCAGCGCGCCGAGGCCGCCGACCGCGAGCGCGCCGCCCGCGGAGGCGCGCAACAGGGACCGCCGGGTCATCGCGGCCCGGCCGTTGCGGAAGCTGCGCCGCATGGCGGCCACTTGGGCCGGTGACAGGCGGTCGGGCTCGTACTGCTCCATGCGCTGGTGCCCTTTCGGGAAAGTGGGCGGCCGCGGGTCGGGCGGCCTGTACGGCTATCGGTCCCCGAAGATCGTGCGGTGCCAGTCCTTCCTGACGACCGCCGTGTTGTCGAACATAACGTGCTTGAGCTGGGTGTACTCCTCGAACGAGTACGCTGACATGTCCTTGCCGAAGCCGGACGCCTTGTAGCCGCCGTGCGGCATCTCGCTGATGATCGGGATGTGGTCGTTGACCCACACGCACCCGGCCTTGATCTCCCGCGTGGCCCGGTTCGCCCGGTAGACGTCCCGGCTCCAGGCGGAGGCGGCGAGCCCGTAGGGGGTGTCGTTGGCGAGCCGGATGCCCTCGTCGTCGCTGTCGAACGGCAGGACCACGAGGACCGGCCCGAAGATCTCGGACTGGACAATCTCGCTGTCCTGGGCGGCGTCGGCGACGAGCGTGGGCCTGTAGTAGGCGCCCTTGGCGAGCTCGCCCCCGGGCGCCTCGCCACCGGTCACCACGCGCGCGTAGGCCCGCGCACGGTCGACGAACCCGGCGACCCGGTCCCGCTGCACGTGCGAGATGAGCGGCCCGAGATCGGTGCCGGAGGCGAAGGGATCGCCGAGCCGTACGGTCTCCATCAGCGCGGCGGTGCGCTCCACGAACGCCTCGTACAGCGGCCGCTGCACGTACGCGCGCGTGGCGGCCGTGCAGTCCTGCCCGGTGTTGATGAGGGCGCCCGCCACGGCCCCGTTGACGGCGGCCTCCAGGTCGGCGTCGTCGAAGACGAGGAAGGGAGCCTTGCCGCCGAGTTCCAGATGGAGTCGCTTGACGGTGGCGGTGGCGATCTCGGCGACCCGCTTCCCCACGGCCGTCGACCCGGTGAACGAGGTCATGGCCACGTCCGGGTGCCCGACCAGCCGCTCCCCCGCCTCCTTCCCGGTCCCGGTGACGATGTTGACGACACCGTCCGGGATCCCGGCGTCGGTGGCGGCCTGGGCGAAGAGAAGAGAGGTCAGCGGAGTGATCTCAGCAGGCTTCAGAACGATGGTGTTGCCCGCCGCGATGGCCGGGAGGATCTTCCAGGCGGCCATCTGGAGCGGATAGTTCCAGGGCGCGATGGACCCGACCACCCCGATCGGCTCCCGCCGCACGTACGACGTGTGGTCCCCGGAGTACTCCCCGGCGGACTGCCCCTGAAGATGACGGGCCGCACCCGCGAAGAAGGCGGTGTTGTCAATGGTCCCCGGAACGTCGAACTCCCGGGTCAGCTTCAGCGGCTTCCCGCACTGGAGCGACTCCGCGCGGGCGAAGTCCTCGGCACGGTCGGCGAGCACGGCGGCGAACCGGTGCAGAGCGTCGGACCGCTCGCCCGGAGTACGGGCCGCCCACTCCGGGAAGGCGGCCCGGGCCGCGGCGACGGCGGCGTCCACGTCCTCGACGCCCGCCGGCTCGTAGGTGAAGACCTCCTCACCGCTCGCGGGATCCACGACCGCGTGCGTATGACCGGAGGTCCCCTGGGTGAGACGTCCTCCGATGAACTGCGCACCCGCCGCGAACCGCTCTTGGGCCGCGAACCGGTCCGGGATGGCACTGCCCGGGTTGTGCATGTCGCTCTCCTCCGCCGTCATCCCACGGCTGCCGCGGGCGGGTGGCGTAGCTCCAGCTCGATTTGAGTGCCGATCCTGACAGAGCAATGACACTCCTACAAGTGATTCCGTTGTTGCCTTTCGGTTACGCGACGGAATCTGTCGACCAGGTGTCGAGTCGCCCCGGAAAAGGAAGGACGGAGTGTCAGTGGTTCCTGCCAGACTCGCGTGCATGGGGAGAGTCACGGGGAAGATCGATTCACAGGATGCCCTGGTCAGACAGGTCCGGGCCGGAGCCAAGCTCAAGTTTCTGTACTTCTGGGGCCACCGCCCGCGTCCGGACGGCCGGGTCGGCGCGAGCTGTCTGAGCCAGTGGTGGCCGTCGCCGTTCGTGGTGGACGGGGTGACCTACGCGACCGCCGAGCACTGGATGATGGCGGGCAAGGCGCGCCTGTTCGACGACCCGGAGGCCGAGCGCCGCATCGTGGCCGCCGGACACCCGTCCCAGGCCAAGGCTGCGGGCCGCTCGGTCCGCGGCTTCGACGAGCAGGTCTGGCGGCGCGAGCGGTTCGGCATCGTCGTCGAGGGCAGCGTCCACAAGTTCGCGGCCCACGAGGACCTGCGGCACTTCCTGCTGAACACCGGCGACCGGGTACTGGTGGAGGCCAGCCCGGTGGACCGGGTCTGGGGCATCGGCCTCGCCGCGGACGACGAGGCGGCGGGCGACCCCGAGCGCTGGCGAGGTCCGAACCTCCTCGGCTTCGCACTCATGGAGGCCAGAGCCCGCCTCAGAAACGCATGAAGGGGGCCACCGGTCCGGTGGCCCCCTGTCTCCGCTCCGGGCGCTATCCCACCTGTACGGTCGCCACCGCGCCGAGGGAGCCGTCGTAGTAGTCGGGGTCGTCCTCCGAGTTGATGGCGGCGGTGATGCCGATGGCGAGCAGCACGATCACCGCGACGCCGAGAATCGTCCCGATGATCCCCATGATGAACCCGGCCTGCGCCTGCCCGTGGTTGGTGGCCTCGCCCCGCTCGGCCCGCTTGCGCCCCTTGATCCCGAACACGATGGCGAGCACCCCGAGCACCAGCGAGAGGACGCCGTACATGCAGAACAGCGCGCAGGACAGAATGCCCAGCACCATCGCGGCGACGCCCATGCCGTTCTGCGGCGGCATCGGCGGGGCCCAGCCGCCGTACCCCTGCGGACCCGGCGGATAGGTGGGATAGCCGTAGCCGACCGGAGCACCGGGACCCTCGGGTCCGATCGGCGGGGGCGGCACCGGGGCGGGCCCGCCGGGGTAGCCGTATCCGGGAGCGGGGGCGGGGCCCGCGGCGGGCGGCGGGAACCCGTAGCCGTCGTTCGGCACGGACGTCACGGTCGCCTGGTCATGCACGGAGGGCGAGGGCGGCGGCCCGGGCGAGGGGCTCTTCTCCAACGAGGGCCCACTCTCCGGCGGCGCCCACGGATCCCTCTCCCCACCCGACTGCGTTCCGTCCGCCATGTCCACGTCCCCCTAGGTCGTCCGTGCGGCCATGTTACGTGAGCGGAACCGCTGCGCTGGGCTTGGGCCGGGCGCCTAGGGGGGTGCCGAGTGCGGTTGTGCGGCGGGTGCGGGCCGGTGGGGGCTGGTCGCGCAGTTCCCCGCGCCCCTAGGGGGTTGCAGTCACCTGCGCCAGGACGTGCCCAGTTCGGCTGTCGGGCGGGTGCGGGCCGGTGGGGGCTGGTCGCGCAGTTCCCCGCGCCCCTGAGTAGCCGCAGTCACCGGCGCCACGACGGACCGGACGTCCTACCGCGCCCCACGGAACGTCGTCGAGCGGCTGCGGGCCCGCCGTGGCCGGTCGCGCAGTTCCCCGCGCCCCTGGGTGGGTGCAGTCACCGGCGCCAACGACGGACCGTTCGCCGCACCGCGCGCCCCAGCGGGCCGTTGGTCGCGTACGGCGGTGAGGGGACGGGGTGGGGGGTGTCCGCCCGCAGCGGCCGGCGTCCGTTGCCGAGAACTGCTCAAGCAGCCGAGCCGCCGGACCGAGGACGGATACCCCCCACCCCGGCACCGACCCACCCACCGAACCCAAGGCGCTACACAAGCCCCCACCGAACAGGCGGCTGCGCCGCAGGCATCAGGGGCGCGGGGAACTGCGCGAAAACGCCCGCCCCCACCCGCCTAACATGTTCCGCATCGATCAGCCGATCACCACGCCGCACCACGCCGCACCGCACCGCACCACACAGGACAGCCCCGCACAGTCACCCCCGTGCCCGGCGCCCAGCAAGGGGAGGCCCCATGACGACCACCGACCACCTGCACACCTTCATCTCCGGCCTGCCCAAGGCCGAACTCCACGTCCACCACGTCGGCTCCGCCTCCCCCCGCATCGTGTCCGAACTGGCCGCCCGCCACCCCGACTCCAAGGTCCCCACCGACCCCGAGGCGCTCGTCGACTACTTCACCTTCACGGACTTCGCCCACTTCATCGACGTCTACCTCAGCGTCGTGGACCTGATCCGCACCCCCGAGGACGTACGGCTGCTCACCTACGAGGTCGCGAGGGACCTCGCCCGCCAGCAGGTCCGATACGCGGAGCTGACCATCACCCCGTTCTCCTCGACCCGCCGCGGTATCGACGAGCGCGCGTTCATGGAGGCGATCGAGGACGCCCGCAAGGCGGCGGAGTCGGAGTTCGGCACGGTCCTGCGCTGGTGCTTCGACATCCCCGGCGAGGCCGGCCTGGAGGCCGCCGAGGAGACGACGAGGCTCGCCACCGACGACCGCCTCCGCCCGGAGGGCCTGGTGAGCTTCGGTCTCGGCGGGCCCGAGATCGGCGTCCCCCGCCCCCAGTTCAAGCCGTACTTCGACCGGGCGATCGCCGCGGGCCTGCACTCGGTCCCGCACGCCGGCGAGACGACCGGCCCGGAGACGGTGTGGGACGCCCTCACCCACCTGCGCGCCGAGCGCATCGGCCACGGCACGAGCTCCGCCCAGGACCCGGCGCTCCTCGCCCACCTCGCCGAGCACCGCATCCCGCTGGAGGTGTGCCCCACCTCCAACATCGCGACCCGAGCGGTCCGCACCCTCGACGAGCACCCGGTCAAGGAGTTCGTGAAGGCGGGAGTCGTCGTCACGATCAACTCGGACGACCCGCCGATGTTCGGCACGGACCTGAACAGCGAGTACGCGGTGGCGGCACGCCTCCTCGACCTCGACGAGCGGGGCCTGGCCGCACTCGCGAAGAACGCGGTCGACGCGTCGTTCCTCGACGAGCCCGGCAAGACGAGGATCAAGGACGAGATCGACACCTACACCACCACCTGGCTCGCCCCCTGACGGACACCCCCGCACCGGCCACGCCCCCACCGGCCACTCCTCCACCCCGTCACCCCCCGCACCCCACAATGGCCGCATGCAGAAGCTGACGGCCGTGGCACACCGCGGCGACCCCTACCGCGTCCGTGAGAACACGATCGACTCCCTGCGTTCCGCGCTCGACCGGGGCGCGGACGCGGTGGAGGTCGACGTACGGCTCACCAGGGACGGCGTACCGGTGCTGCTCCACGACGGCACGCTGAAGCGGCTGTGGGAGCACGACCGCCCCCTGCTGTCCCTGTCGGCGGACGAGGTGCGGGGGCTCACGGACGGGCGGGTGCCGACCCTCGCGGAGGCCCTCGAAGCCACCGACGGCCACCGCCTGATGCTCGACCTGCCCGGCACCCGGGAGGTACGGGTCGCCCGGCGCGTGGTCGACGTGGTGCGCGAGTGCGGCGCCCAGGACCGCGTCTACTACTGCGCCGGCGCCCCCGCCATGCTCGCCGTCCGCGCGGCCGACCCGGCCGCGGAGATCGCGCTCACCTGGACGTCCACGGCGCCCCCGCGCCCCGCCCTGCTGGACGCGGTCGGGCCCCGCTGGCTCAACTACCGCTTCACCCTGATGAACCGGGACCTCGCCGAACGCATCCACCGGGACGGTTACCTGATCTCCGTCTGGACCCCCGACACCCGCCGCTCGATGCGCCGTCTCGCGGGCATGGGCGTCGACTCGATCACGACGAACCGGGTGGACGTGCTGTGTGCCCTGAGGGCACAGGCGAACGGCGGTTAGACCCCGGAGTACGCCAGCGGCGGCGAGATCGCCTGCGCGTCCGCCCCCTCCCCCACCCACAGCCGGATCAGCAGCGCCGCGGTCGCCTCCAGGAGCCCGGCCCGGTCCAGCCCCCCGGCGTGCAGCGGCTCGCAGCCCAGGTCGCGGACGAGTCGTCGTACGACGCTCAGGGCCCCCTCGTCGTCCCCGCACAGCGGCACCGCGAGGGGGCGGCCGTCGAAGACGGGCGGGGTGAGCCGCCAGACGTCGACGTGGCACAGGTTGAAGGCCTTCACGACGTGCGCCGAGGGGGCGGCGGAGGCGATGCGCTCGGCCGCCGCGGGTCCGCCCGACGTGAGCAGTCCGAAGTCGCGGCCGACGGGATTGGTGCAGTCGATCAGCACCTTCCCCGCGAGCACCTCCGCCAGCCCGCCGACCACGTCGACCACCACCTCGTACGGCACCGCGAGCAGCACCGCGTCCGTGCCGGCCTCCGCCGCCTCGCGCAGCCCGCCCGAGCGGCTGCCGGTGACCACCTCGTGCCCGGCCCGCCGCCACTGCGTGCCCAGCGCGTCCGCCATACCGCCCCGGCCGATGACTCCCACCCGCATGACGTCTCCTCCGTCTCCGCGAACTCCCGTTTCCCGGGAACGGGTACGACAGTAGGAAGCCGCTCGGGCACCATTCGGTACGTGACCACCGACCTCGCCTTCCTCGCCGACTGCCGCACCCGCCTCGCCTTCGACCTGGTCTCCAACACCTGGAATCCCGTGGTGATCTGGGCTCTCAAGGACGGCCCCGCCCGCCCCGGCGAACTGCGGGCGCGCATCGGCGGGATCAGTCAGAAGGTGCTGACGGAGACCCTGCGGCGACTGGAGTTCAACGGCCTGGTCGCCCGGCGGGCCTACGGCGGCTCCCCGCCCCGCGTGGAGTACGAACTGACCTCCCTGGGGCAGACGTTGCTCGCGCCCATCGAGGCGTTCGGCGTCTGGGCGCACGACCACGGGGACGAGGTGCTGGACGCCCAGGAACGCCGGGAGGGCGCCGCACCCGGGGCGCCGTCACCGCCGGCGTCGCGGACCGGCCCGTAGCCTCGGCGCACGGCCTCCGCTGCAACACCTTCGCCCCTAGGGGGACTCCCCGACAACACACCCGCCAGCAACGGAAGTTGATCGGGGTTCCGCCAGGGGCAGGGCCCTCCTCGGTGACGATCCGGCCGGCTCGGCAGCCCCCGCAGGATGATCACACGCATCCCCCGTCCCCAGGAGCCGCCCCCATGCGTGACATCCGCCGCAGAAGCATCCTCGCCGGTGCCCTCGCCGTCCCCCTGACCGCCGGCCTGCCGGCCTCCTCCGCGACGGCGACCACGCACCGCACCGCCGAGAACAGCCCCGCCGAGAACCGCCCCTCCACGCACCACCCCTCCGGGCACCGGCCGACCGCGCCGGACGCCGACGCGCTGCGCGCGGCCCTCGCGGGGCTCCCGGACGCGGACGCCACCGCGGCCCTGGTCCGGGTCGGCGGCACCGGCGGCCGCTGGCACGGCAGCTCGGGCGTGCACGACCTGGAGAGTGGGCGGCCCGCCGATCCGCACGCCCGCTTCCGGGCCGGCTCGACGACGAAGGTGGTCACCGCGGCCGCCGTACTGCGGCTGGCGGCCGAGGGCCGGATCGGCCTGGACACGCCGGTCCGGGCCCACCTGCCCGACCTCCTCGGCGCGCGGTTCGGGAAGGTGACCGTACGGCACCTGCTCGACCACACCAGCGGCATCCCGGCGGGCGACGGTCTCGGCACCACCTTCGAGGAGCTGTACGCCCACCGCTTCGACACGCTCAGCCCCCAGCGGGTGGCCGCGTCCGCGGGTGCGAAGAGGCCGGAGTTCCGCCCGGGGAGGCAGCAGCACTACCTCAACATCAACTACACCTTCCTGGGACTGCTGATCGAGCGCGTGACCGGGCGGTCGTACGCCTCCGAGGTGAGCCGGCTGGTGCTCGCGCCGGCCGGGATGCGGGACACGTACTTCCCCGACACCGACCCGCGCATCCTCGGCCCGCACAACCGTGGCTACCAGGCGGTGACGGGGGCCGACGGGACGACGGAGTTCCTGGACGTCACGGAGTGGAACCAGGCGGACCGGTTCGCGGCGGGGGACATGATCTCGACGACCGCGGATCTGGAACGGCTGCTCACCGGCCTCTTCCGGGGCCGGATCGTGCCGCGGTCGCACCTGCGGGAGGTGTTCTCGGTCCCCACCCGCATCCCCGGCGCGAGTTACAGCGCGGGCGGTCTCCAGCGCTTCGAGTCCGACGGGCAGGTCTACTGGGTCAAGTCCGGTGGCCGGTACGGCTACAACTCGGCGATCGCCGCCACCAGCGACCTGGGCCGCACGCTCGTGTACTCGGTCAACTCCACGGACGCGAAGAGCGAGGACGCGAACCCGGTCGTCGGCCGGATCATCACGGCGGCGCTCAGGTAGCGGGCACGGCGGCGGTGGCGGGTGCCGAGCCGTACGGGGCGAGCGCCTCCAGCCGCTTGATCCGCCGCCGCACGACGTACAGCGGGAGCACTCCGAGGACCCCGAACGCCATGTCGATCACGCTCCACCAGACCGGGATGCCCCGGATCGGTCCGCAGATCAGGGCGAGCGGGACGATCCCGGCGCAGGCGATCATCCCGAACTCCACGACCCAGATGTTGCGGACCGGGTCGCGGTAGGGGCCGTAGAAGGCCACCGCGATGACCAGGTGGGCGAAGGCGAGCCAGTCCGTGCCGTAGAGGAGGAAGGGGTGGTCGGAGTCGGCGGTGTCGAGCCCGAGCCGGACGCGCGTGATCCAGTCCGTGAGCGCGTCCGGCGCGGGGAGGTGCCGCAACGCCTCCTCGGCCCAGCGCAGTTCGTGGACCAGCGGGAAGGCCGTGGCTCCGCTGAGCACCAGGCAGACGACGAAGAAGGCCAGCCATGCGCGGATGCCCCTGAGTTGGGCGGCTCTGTCGCTCATGGCAGCAGCGTACGCCTGGAGTTGAACACGTTCAAAACATTCCGGGCAGAGTCCGGTGTCAGGTCGCCGCCGCCGTCTCGGCCAGCTTCTGGAACTCACCGAGGTCGTAGTTGGCGAGCGCCGAGTCGAGGTTGGTCAGTGCGCCCAGGTGCTCGACGAACCCCTTCGGGTCGTACTCGATCTGGAGGGTCACCCGGCTCGTGGTGTCACTGAGCCGGTGGAAGGTGACCACGCCCGCGTGGTGCACCCCCTCCACCGTGCGCCAGGCGATGCGGTCCTCCGGGACGACCTCGGTGAGTTCGGCGACGAAGTTCTTGTCGGCGCCGGGCAGTTGGAGCTGCCAGGCGAAACGGCGCTCGTCCATGCGCTCCACCAGGCGTACGTGGCTCAGAAAGGCCGGCCACCGGGTCACATCGCTCCACAGTGCCCAGGCGACAGCGACGGGAGCCTCGAGATCGACCGTTTCCACGAGGGACGCGGACATGCGGTACCTCTCCTTCCGATCAGCCGGGAGCCGACCCGGCGGTTAGGGGTGCGAAGCGGATACCCCCGTCGGGACGGCACACACGGCGGGGAGGACGGCACCCCGACGCGACAAGGCCACCGCCCTCGGCCCGCCCGCCTTCACACGATCGGCGCAGCGCCCCAGGGGCGCGGGGAACTGCACGCCCAGCCCCCACGCGCCCGCGGCCGAAGAACCACACGCGTCTGCCGTCGAAGGACCTACACGTCCAGCGAAGTCATCACGTGCTTGATCCGCGTGTAGTCCTCGAACCCGTATCCCGACAGGTCCTTGCCGTAGCCCGACTTCTTGAACCCGCCGTGCGGCATCTCGGCGACCAGCGGGATGTGCGTGTTGATCCACACGCACCCGAAGTCCAGCTTCTTGGACATCCGCATCGCGCGGCCGTGGTCCTTGGTCCACACCGAGGACGCGAGGGCGTACTCGACCCCGTTGGCCCACGAGACGGCCTGCTCCTCGTCCGTGAAGGACTGGACCGTGATGACGGGCCCGAACACCTCGTTCTGGATGATCTCGTCGTCCTGCTTGAGCCCGGACACGACGGTCGGAGCGTAGAAGTACCCCTTGTCACCGACCTGGTGACCGCCGGCCTCGACCTTGGCGTGCGCCGGCAGCCGCTCGATGAACCCGGAGACCTGCTTGAGCTGGTTCGGGTTGTTGAGGGGACCGAAGAGCACGTCCTCGTCGTCCGGCTGCCCGGTCTTCGTGTCGGCGGCGGCCTTGGCCAGCGCGGCGACGAACTCGTCGTGGATCGACGACTGCACCAGCACCCGCGTGGCCGCCGTGCAGTCCTGCCCGGCGTTGAAGAAGCCCGCCACGGAGATGTCCTCGACGGCCTTCGCGATGTCGGTGTCCTCGAAGACGACGACCGGGGCCTTGCCGCCCAGCTCCAGGTGCACCCGCTTGAGGTCCTTGGCCGCGGTCTCGGCGACCGACATGCCGGCCCGCACCGACCCGGTGATGGACGCCATGGCCGGCGTCGGGTGCTCGACCATCAGCCGCCCGGTCTCGCGGTCGCCGGTGACGACGTTGAAGACGCCCTTCGGCAGGATCCCGCCGATGATCTCCGCGATCAGCACGGTCGACGCGGGGGTCGTGTCCGACGGCTTCAGCACCACCGTGTTGCCGGCCGCGATCGCCGGTGCGAACTTCCAGACGGCCATCATCATCGGGTAGTTCCACGGCGCGACCTGCGCGCAGACGCCCACCGGCTCACGGCGGACGATGGAGGTCAGGCCCTCCATGTACTCACCGGCCGACCGTCCCTCCAGCATCCGCGCCGCACCGGCGAAGAAGCGGATCTGGTCGACCATCGGCGGGATCTCCTCGGACCGCGTGAGCCCGATCGGCTTGCCGGTGTTCTCCACCTCGGCCGCGATGAGTTCCTCGGCCCGCTCCTCGAACGCGTCGGCGATCTTCAGCAGGGCCTTCTGACGCTCGGCGGGAGTCGTGTCGCGCCAGCCGGGGAAGGCGGCGGCAGCGGCGGCCATCGCCGCGTCCACGTCCGCCTGCCCGGACAGCGGAGCGGTCGCGTACGCCTCGCCGGTCGCGGGGTTGACCACCTCGGTGGTCCGCCCGTCGGCGGCGTCCCGGAACTCACCGTCGATGTAGTTGCGCAGACGACGCAGCTCGGTGCTCACTGCCGACCTCCTGGGGGGTTGAAGCTGGGGGTTGAAACTGTCCACTCACTGAGACACCCACCCTAATCGCCAGGCCCACGTTTTCAACACCCCCGATCCCGCCAAGGCTGCGAAATCCGCAGGTCTCAGTCACGTAAACAACGAATTTCATCGCCCCGACCTTGCGAAACCGACGAGACGTCGTGCACAGTGAGCTCGTGGCCAGTCGAAGCGCAGACCCCAGGGACTCCCGTGAGTCCAGGAGCGAGACCAGGAGCGAGTCCAGGAACGGCAGCAGCCCGAACCTGGACGCCGTCTCCCTCGCCATCATCGAGCAGCTCCAGGAGGACGGCCGCCGCCCGTACGCCGCGATCGGCAAGGCCGTGGGCCTGTCCGAGGCGGCCGTGCGCCAGCGCGTCCAGAAGCTGCTCGACCAGGGCGTGATGCAGATCGTCGCCGTCACGGACCCGCTCACCGTGGGCTTCCGGCGCCAGGCGATGGTCGGCATCCACGTCGAGGGCGACGTCGAGTCCGTGGCCGACGCGCTGACCGCCATGTCCGAGTGCGAGTACGTCGTGATGACCGCCGGCTCCTTCGACCTGATGGTGGAGATCGTCTGCGAGGACGACGACCACCTGCTGGAGGTCATCAACCGCCGCATCCGGGCCATCCCCGGAGTGCGCTCCACCGAGAGCTTCGTCTACCTGAAGCTCAAGAAGCAGACCTACATGTGGGGAACCCGATAACCGTGAGGACCCGATAACCGTGAGCTCCAAGGACCTCAGCCGCACCGCGTACGACCACCTGTGGATGCACTTCACCCGCATGTCCTCGTACGAGAACTCCCCGGTCCCGACCATCGTCCGGGGCGAGGGCACCTACATCTACGACGACAAGGGCAGGCGCTACCTCGACGGTCTCGCGGGCCTGTTCGTGGTCCAGGCCGGCCACGGCCGCACGGAACTCGCCGAGACCGCGTTCAAGCAGGCGCAGGAGCTGGCGTTCTTCCCGGTGTGGTCCTACGCCCACCCGAAGGCCGTCGAGCTCGCGGAGCGCCTCGCGCAGCACGCGCCCGGCGACCTGAACAAGGTCTTCTTCACCACCGGCGGCGGTGAGGCGGTCGAGACCGCCTGGAAGCTCGCCAAGCAGTACTTCAAGCTCACCGGCAAGCCGACCAAGCACAAGGTGATCTCCCGCGCGGTCGCCTACCACGGCACCCCGCAGGGCGCCCTGTCCATCACCGGTCTGCCGGCCCTCAAGGCCCCCTTCGAGCCGCTGGTCCCCGGCGCCCACAAGGTGCCGAACACCAACATCTACCGCGCCCCGATCCACGGCGACGACCCCGAGGCGTACGGCCGCTGGGCCGCCGACCAGATCGAGCAGCAGATCCTCTTCGAGGGCCCGGACACCGTCGCCGCGGTCTTCCTGGAGCCGGTGCAGAACGCGGGCGGCTGCTTCCCGCCCCCGCCCGGCTACTTCCAGCGGGTGCGCGAGATCTGCGACCAGTACGACGTGCTGCTCGTCTCGGACGAGGTCATCTGCGCCTTCGGCCGCCTCGGCACCATGTTCGCCTGCGACAAGTTCGACTACGTCCCGGACATGATCACCTGCGCCAAGGGCATGACCTCGGGCTACTCCCCGATCGGCGCCTGCATCATCTCCGACCGCCTGGCCGAGCCGTTCTACAAGGGCGACAACACCTTCCTGCACGGCTACACCTTCGGCGGCCACCCGGTCTCGGCCGCGGTCGGTCTCGCCAACCTCGACCTGTTCGAGCGCGAGAACCTCAACCAGCACGTCCTCGACAACGAGGGCGCCTTCCGCTCGACGCTGGAGAAGCTGCACGACCTGCCGATCGTCGGCGACGTCCGCGGCAACGGCTTCTTCTACGGCATCGAGCTGGTGAAGGACAAGACCACCAAGGAGTCCTTCAACGACGAGGAGACCGAGCGCGTCCTGTACGGCTTCCTGTCGAAGGCCCTCTTCGACAACGGCCTGTACTGCCGTGCCGACGACCGCGGCGACCCGGTCGTCCAGCTCGCCCCGCCGCTGATCTCCGACCAGAGGACCTTCGACGAGATCGAGCAGATCCTGCGCGCGACCCTCACCGAGGCCTGGACGAAGCTCTAGCACTCGGCGGTTCAGCCGCTTGTACGACCCGGGGTGCCCCCGTCCGAGTGACAGGGGCGCACCCCGGGCCGTGTGCTGTACGACGTCCCGCCCCCGCCTCCTTAGCGTGCCTGGTAACCGATCGGCCCTGCTTTCGTTCCCCCGCTCGGGGGATTGCAAGGCACAACGGACCAGAACGAGGTGTACGCCCATGGAGGCCCCGCCGGACAACGATGTGCTCTGGGCACGCTCCCTGCACTTCACCCACCGCGACGGCTCGCCCGCGCTCCAGGGCGTCTCCCTGGGCGTGCGCGAGGGTGAGATCCTCGCCGTCGGCGGGCCGCGCGGCAGCGGCAAGACCGCCCTGCTCAGATGCCTGTCGGGACTCGCCCCGGCCCAGCGCGGCGAGGTCTGGTTCAACAGCGTGCCCGTGCACACCATGGGCCCGATGACCCGGGAGCGCCTGCGCCGCGACCGCTTCGGCTGGATCGACCCGGCCCCGGCGCTCGTCCCCGAGCTCAACGCCTGGGAGAACGCCGCCCTCCCCCTGATGCTGCGCGGCACCGGCCGCCGGCGCGCCCGGACGGCCGCCCTGGAGTGGCTGGAGCGCCTCGACATCGGCGACCGGACCCGCTGCCGCCCGCACGAGCTGACCCAGTCCGAACGCCAGCGCGTCTGCGTCGCCCGCGCCCTGGCCCCGGCCCCGTCGGTGCTGTTCGCGGACGAACCCACGGCCCCGCTGCACCGGGCGGACCGCGCGCACGTCCTGCGCACGCTCACCACGGCGGCCCGCTCCCACGGCATCACCGTGGTCCTGGCCACGCACGACCCCGACACCGCAGCCCTGGCGGACCGCACGGTCACCCTCCTGGACGGACGCCGGGTGAACACCGTGCACCTGCCCCCGATGGCCGACTCGGAAGGCCGCAGCGCGTGCTCGCTCTCCGTCTGACCCGGGGCGCCCGTCCCGCCGTGCACCTGCGCCGCCTCCTGGTGGCGCTCGCCTCGGCGGGCACGGGTTTCCTCCTGCTGTGCACCCTCGGCCACGCGATCAGCCATCCCGAGGACCCCTCGGGCGCGGTGCTCCGCCTGGCGTGGTGCCTGACTCCGCTGGCCGCGACGGTCCACTTCGCCCTGGCGGTCGCCCGGACCGACCCGGGCACCCGGCCCCGCCCCGGACTCTCGGCGATCGGTCTCGGCCCGGGCCGCCTGATGGCCGTCACCGCCACCACGACGGCCCTGTCCTGCACCCTCGGCTCGATGCTGGCGCTGCTCTTCTTCCTCCACCTGCGGGGCGACCTGACCGGCATGCCCTTCGACGGGGCGGCTGCGGACTTCCTGGCGGCGGACGCCCCCCTGCCGCTGCCGGCGGCCCTGACCCTGCTGGGCCTGGTCCCGGCGATCGCGTCGGTGACGGTGGGACTCGTCCTGCGGCCACGGGACGACAGACCGGCCACGGCGAAGCGGGAGGCGAGGTCGTACGGCCGCTTCGGCGCGTACGGCAGGACGACGGCGAGGGAACCCTTCGGGGCGTACGGCCGCCTCCGCGCGCGCCGGACCGCAGGGGAGCCCGCCGCCGGCCGCGAGGCATCCCCGGCGGCCGCGGAGACGGGCGGGAACACCGCCGTGGCGGCCCCCGCCGAGGACGACCGGACCGAGAGCCCGGCGGTCCTGCCCGCCCCCCGGGAGGCACCCAAGGGCCTCCCCTGGGGCATCGCGGTGCTCGCCGCGGGCCTGGCCGTGGAGGCCTACGCCAACCGTCAGGGCGGCACCCCCGCCACCCCTCTGCCCGGCGGCCTCGCGGGCACGCCCTCCGTCCTCGTCGGCTGGCTGCTCACCGCCGCGGGCCTGGCCGTCGCCGGCCCCGGGCTCACCCACCTGTGCGGCCGGCTCCTCCAGTCCACCCGGCCCGGCGCCCTCCGCCTCCTCGCCGGACGCGTCCTCATGGCCGAGGCCACCCGTATCGGCCGCCCCCTGGGCATCGTCTGCGCGGTGGCCTCCGGCGCCTATGCCATGGCCACGCTGTACGACCCCACGGGTCCCGAGATGGGACCCCTCACCACCCTCGGCCTGCTGCTCGTGTCGAGCTGCACGATCGCCACGCTGCTCACCGCCGCCGTGGAGGCGAAGCAGGCCAGGTCGGACACCACGGCCGCGCTCGTCCGCCTCGGCGCCCCCGCGACCATGCTCCGCAGCGCGGCCGCCCTGCGCGCCGGTGCCCTGCTCGCCCTCTTCGGCCCGCTGACCCTGGTCGTGGCCGAGCTGGCGGCCCTGCCGCTGACCGGCTGAAGAAAAATCCCGCGGCAGCGATGAGTTGTGCCGCGCTCGTCCGTCTACCCCCGCGTACAGCACGCACCCGATGGGAGAGACTCCGATGACCACGCCGGCGTACCAGCAGATGATCTTCGTCAACCTGCCCGTGAACGACCTCGACGCCTCGAAGAAGTTCTACACGGAGCTCGGTTACCCGCTCAACGAACAGTTCAGCGACGACAAGGCGGCCTCCGTCGTGATCAGCGAGACGATCGTCGTCATGCTGCTCACGAAGCCGTTCTACGCGACGTTCACCAAGAAGGAGATCGCGGACGCGACGAAGACCAGCCAGGTGCTGCTCTGCCTGAGCGCCGAGAGCCGCGCGAAGGTGGACGAGCTGGTCGAGAAGGCCGTCGCCGCCGGGGGTACGGCCAACGACGACGTGCAGGACCAGGGCTTCATGTACGGCCGTTCCTTCAACGACCTCGACGGCCACGGCTGGGAGGTCGTGTGGATGGACCCGGCGGCGATCCAGGGCTGATCCCCGGGGCCGGGAGCCGGCGTGCGAGCATGGGCGGGTGCAGACGAGCCCCGCCCACGCGGCACACCACGACGACCGTGAGATCGAGACGCTCGAGGAGTTCGACGCGGTCGTACCGGCCCGCGGCACCCTGGCCGGTTTCCGGGTCCAGTCCGTCGATCTGACGGACCGCACAAGGGAGTTGCTGGCCACCGACACCGCGGGCGCCGTCTTCCTCGGCTGCCCGATGCGGGAGAGCGCGGCGGAGAAGCTCCGCACGGACGGCGCCCTGGTCTTCCCGCCCGTCCCGCACCTGCCCTTCGACCCGTACCGCGGACTGCTCTACTCCCCGGACGAGTTGTTCGACGGGCTGGAGAAGGGCTACGAGCAGACTCCCGACGCCCTCGCCTACGCCTGGTTCCAGCGGACCAAGGCCGACGGCGACATATACGCGTCGATGCTCCGCTCCATCCACGACGACGCCGTCTCCGACGCCCTCGACGAACTCCTGCGCGGCGCGCGGGTCGTGGGGGTGATGGGCGGCCACGCGATGGCCCGCGGCACCGAGGAGTACGCCGGTGCCGCCCGCCTCGGCCGCGAACTGGCCCGCGCCGGGCTCACCGTGGCCACCGGTGGCGGACCGGGCGCGATGGAGGCGGCCAACCTCGGCGCCTACACGGCCCCCTTCGAGGACGCCGCGCTCGACGAGGCGTGCCGACTCCTGGCCACGGCACCATCGTTCACGCCCTCGATCACCGACTGGGCGCGCGCCGCCTTCGAGGTCCGCGCCCGCCGGCCCCGGGGCGGCCTTTCCGTCGGCATCCCGACCTGGTTCTACGGTCACGAGCCGCCGAACGCCTTCGCCTCGCACATCGCCAAGTACTTCGCCAACGCCACCCGCGAGGACGGCCTGCTGGCCCGCTCCAACGCGGGTGTGGTGTTCCTGCCGGGCGCCGCCGGCACCGTGCAGGAGATCTTCGACAACGCGACGCCCAACTACTACGAGTCGCGCGGCGAACCGACTCCGATGGTGCTCGTGAACCGCGCGCACTGGACGGAGAAGCTGCCCACCTGGCCGCTGCTCCAGGCGCTCGCGCGGGAGCGGTCGATGGAGGCCCGAATCGCCCTTGTTGACCGGATCGAGGACGCTCCGGCGGCGCTGAAACGTCTCGCCGGGTAATAAGAAGGCAAAGCCAACGGCTGTAAGGCGCCTACACGTTGACACTTCTTATGCAGCGCTTATAGACCTGTGAGACTCCTGGGGATGGTGATGTCACATCACCACCTCGTCAACCCCCCGCATTTGCGCACCCCGTGAAGGATGAACGTGGCATTCACGCCCATATCCCGCCGCACCTCCCGCGCCGCGCGCTTCCTCGGCGTCGCCGCCGCCTCGACGGCGATCGTGCTCAGCGCCTCCAGCAACGCCCTTGCCTGCAACATCAAGGAGTTCTCCGCCGAGGCCAAGTGTGACGGCGAGAAGGGTGTCATCACCGTCACCGACGTGGACAGGGCCGGTGTCGAGGCCACCGTCTCCGTGTACCTGCAGAACAACGGCGCCGACGCCAAGAAGGTCGGCGAGCAGAAGGTGAAGGGCTCCAAGGAGGGCACCACCATCACCTTCGCGGAGGACTGGGCGCCCAACGCCGAGTACCGCATCCACGTCGAGGCCCTGCCCTACATCAAGGGCGAGGACATCAAGCCCAACCTGACCACCCCGGCGACCGCCTGCAAGACCGAGGACACGCCGACCCCGACGCCCACGCCCACGCCGTCGGACTCCGCCAGCACCCCGGCCGAGGAGTCCCCGACCCCGACCCCGTCGGCCTCCGAGGGCACCACCGCCCCGGCGCCCGCCGAGAGCAACGCCCCGTCGCCCGCGGCCGGCGACTCCAACCTCGCCGAGACCGGTGCGAACTCCAACACCGGCCTGATCGCGGGCATCGCCATCGCCCTCGTCGCCCTCGGCGGCGGCGCGGTGTTCTTCGGCCTGCGCCGCCGCGGCGCCGGCAGCCGCTGACGCCGTACCTGAACAACAGCTGTGGCCCGTCCCCGGTCCGGGGGCGGGCCACAGCCGCGCTGTCACCCGAAGGTGGCCCGCTCCAGCCAGAACTCGAGCAGCTCCCGGTCCCCCAGGATCTCCAACTCGGGGCTGTCCAGCGGCAGTCGGCGGTAGAAGGCGAGCAGGACGGCGGTCAGTGGCCCGCGCAGGGCGACGGTCGCCTTCTCGTGCCCGTGCCGCCAGACGATGACGTCCTCGGTGAGCTCGACCACCGTTCCCCAGGTTCCGTCGGTGGCGTGCAGGTGGATACTGCGCCCGGGGCCGCGCAGCTCCCCCGCCGCGTCGTCCGGCACGGTCCGCTGCGCGAACTCCACGATCTGGAGCCACTCGTCGACGGCGTCGGCGGCGATGTCCGCGGCGACCTCGTAGGGGTGCCCGGCGGCGAGTGCGGCGTCGGCGCGGTGAACGGTCAGCTCGTGGGTCATCCGACGGGCCCAGAATCCCGACGTGGGAAGGCCGGCCCAGGACCACACGGGGGCGTCCGGGCCGGCCTCCCGGAGCGCGGCGACGAGCATCTCGCCGGTTTCGTCGAGCCACGCGTCGAGAGCGCCGACGTCCTTCGGCCCCTCACCCGAGGGCACCCGGTCCTCGGGCACTTCCGCCCGCGCCCGGGTCCGCACCATCAGCTCCACCCAGCGCAGGGCACCACCGGTGTGCCGCACCAGTTGCTCCAGCGACCAGTCCGGGCAGGTCGGGACGGTCGCGGACAGATCGGCACCGGAGGTCACCACGGCCCTCAGCAGACCCACCTGGTGGGCGATCTCGTCGCAGTAGCGGTCGTGCGGGAGCGGCGTCATGCCCGCACCCTAGGCCCGCCCCCGTCAGTCCAGCACCACGATTTCGGCCGGGTCGAACCCCACCCCGACCTCGTCCCCCACCTCCGGCGCCTCCCGCAGCGCACACGCGGCCTCCAGCCGCGGCCCGTCGCCTCGCACGGGGTGCAGGTGGACGGCGACGTGCGTGCCCTTGAAGGTGCGCGCGGCGACCGTGCAGCGCAGTCCCTCGTCGGCGGCCACGAGCCGTACCCCCGCGGGCCGCACCAGCACGCTCCGGGCCCCCTGGGCGGCTCCGGAGGGCACCGGCACCTTGCCCCACGGCGTGTCCGCAGCCTCGCCCGTCACCGTCCCCTCCACGACGTTCTCGAAGCCGAGGAAGCGGGCCACGAACTCGTCCGCCGGCCGCTGCCACACCTCCAGAGGCGTGCCGGACTGGGCGATCCGGCCCTCCCGCATCACCACGACCCGGTCGGCGAGCGCGAAGGCCTCCCCCTGGTCGTGGGTGACCGCGAGCACGGTGGTGCCCAACCGCCCGAACAACTCCCGCAGTTCGACGACGAGCCGTTCCCGCAGCGACCGGTCCAACTGCCCGAGCGGTTCGTCGAGCATCAGAAGCCGGGGCCGGGGGGCGAGCGCCCGGGCCAGCGCGACCCGCTGCTGCTCACCACCGGAGAGCGAGGCGACGGCCCGCCGGGGAGCGCCAGGAAGACCGACGAGGGCGAGCAACTCCCGTACCCGCTCGTCCTGCTGTGCCCTGGACACCCCGTGCATCCGCAGTCCGAAGGCCACGTTGGCACCCACGTCCCGCTGCGGGAACAGCTGGTGGTCCTGGAACATCAGTCCCACCCCCCGCTTGTGCGCGGGCACCCCGCCCTGGTCGCGCCCGTCGAGCAACACCCGCCCGGAGTCCAGCGGCTGGAGCCCGGCCACGGCCCTCAGCAGGGTCGACTTCCCGCTCCCGCTCGGCCCGAGCACACACACGATCTCGTGCTCGGCGACGTCCAGACCGACCCCGTCGAGGACGGCCCGCCCGCCGAACCGGACCGTCGCGTCCGCAAGGCTCAGCAGCATCAGAACTCCCCGGTCCGGTCGGTCCGCAGCCGTTCGAGCACCAGCAGCGCCACCGCGCACACCACCATCAGGATCGTCGAGAGGGCCATCGCCTGGCCGTAGTTGAGGTCCCCGGCCCGCCCGAGCAGCCGGGCCACGGCGACCGGCAGGGTCGGGTTGTCGGGCCGCGCGATGAACACGGTCGCCCCGAACTCGCCCAGCGACACGGCGAAGGCGAAGCCCGCCGCGATCAGCAACGCCCGCCGCACCATGGGCAGGTCGACCTCCCGCCACACCCGCCACGGCGAGGCCCCGAGCACGGCGGCGGCCTCCCGCAGCCGGTGGTCCACGGCCCGCAGCACGGGCAGCATGGTCCGCACCACGAACGGCACCCCGACCAGCGCCTGCGCGAGCGGCACCAGGATCCAGGACTGCCTGAGGTCCAGCGGCGGCTCGTCCAGGGAGATCAGGAACCCGAAGCCCACGGTCACCGCGGACACCCCGAGCGGCAGCATCAGCAGCGCGTCGAAGCCCCGTACGAACCGCCCCGCGTCCCGCCGTGTCAACGCGGCCGCGGCGAGCCCCCCGACCGCCACCGCGATGCCGGTCGCGGCGAGGGCGTACTCCAGGGAGTTCCCGACCGCCTCGATCGGCGCGACGAGGAAGACCCCGCCGTCGCCGTGGGTCAGCGCCCGGTAGTAGCCGAAGTCGGGGGCGTCGAGGGACCGCTGCACCAGCACCGCGAGCGGCAGCACGAGGAGTACGGCGACACAGCCCACGACGGCGGCCAGCAGCCCCCATTCCCCCGCCCCGCGCGGCCGCCGGGCGGTCACGGACGCGTCCACGAGCCGCAGCGCGGTCTCCCGGCGCCGCACGGTCCACGCGTGCACGGCGAGGACCGCGCCCACCGCGACGAACTGGATGAGCGTCAGCACGGCGGCCGTGGACAGGTCGAAGATCTCGGAGGTCTGCCGGTAGATCTCCACTTCGAGGGTGGAGAAGGTCGGCCCGCCGAGGATCTGCACGACTCCGAAGGAGGTGAACGTGAACAGGAAGACCATCAGCGCGGCGGCGGCCACGGCGGGTGCGAGGGCGGGCAGGGTGACCGTCCGCCAGGCCCTGAGCCGGGACGCGCCCAGCATCCGCGCGGCCTCCTCCTGGCGCGGGTCCAGTTGCGCCCACAGTCCGCCGACGGTCCGTACGACGACCGCGTAGTTGAAGAAGACGTGCGCGAGCAGGATCGCCCACACGGTGGTGTCCAGCCGTACGCCCCACCACTCGTCGAGCGGTCCGCCCCGGCCGACGAGCGCCAGGAAGGCCGTACCGACGACGACCGTGGGCAGCACGAAGGGGACGGTGACCACGGCCCGCAGGACCTGCTTGCCGGGGAAGTCGAAGCGCGCGAAGACGTACGCGCCGGGGAGCGCGATCAGGAGCGTAAGCGCCGTGGAGGCGAGCGCCTGCCAGGTGGTGAACCACAGCACGTGCCGGATGTCCGGCTGGGCGAGGACCTCGGTGATCCTGCCGAACTGCCAGGTCCCGCCGGTCTTGAGCCCCCGGGTGACGATCGCGGCGACGGGGTAGGCGAAGAAGACGGCGAAGAACGCGACGGGCACGGCCATCAGACCGAGCCGCGCCGCCGCGTTGTGGAACGGCTTGCGGGGCCCTACTTCAGAACCAGCGAGGTCCACGACTTGACCCAGTCGTCACGGTGGTCGGCGATCTTCGCCGGGTCCATGGTCTCGGGATCCTTGGCCTGCGGACCGTACTGCGTGAACTCGGCGGGCACCTGGGCGCCCTCGACGACCGGGTACACGAACATGTTGAGCGGCATGTCCTGCTGGAACTCCTTGGTGAGCAGGAAGTCCAGGAACGCCTTGCCGCCCTTGCTGTTCTCGGCGTTGCTCAGCAGTCCGGCGTACTCGGTCTGCCGGAAGCAGGTGCCGTCGACGACCCCGGTGGGCGCGGTCTTCGGCTTCGGATCGGCGTAGATCACCTCGGCGGGCGGCGAGGAGGCGTACGAGACGACGAGCGGCCGGTCGGCCTTGGCCTTCTTGCCTCCGGCCGACCCGGAGAACTCCTCGTTGTATGCCTGCTCCCAGCCGTCGACGACCTTGACGCCGTTGGCCTTGAGCTTCTTCCAGTAGCCCTCCCACCCGTCGTCCCCGTACTTCGCGGCGGTCCCGAGCAGGAAGCCGAGACCCGGCGAGGAGGTGGAGGCGTTCTCGGTGACGAGGAGGTTCCTGTAGGCGGGCTTGACCAGGTCGTCGTACGACGTCGGCGGCGCGAGCTTGTGCTCGGTGAAGTACGCCTTGTCGTAGTTGACGCAGATGTCGCCGGTGTCGACGGGCGTGACCTTGTCGCCGTCGACGCGGTATCCCGCCTTGATCGTGTCGGCGCCCTTGGCCTCGTACGGCTGGAAGAGACCGTTGTCGAGCGCGCGGGAGAGCAGGGTGTTGTCGACGCCGAAGAAGACGTCGCCCTGCGGGTTGTCCTTGGTGAGGATGGCCTTGTTGACGGCCTGCCCGGCGTCGCCGTCCTCCAGGACCCTGACCTTGTAGCCGGACTTCTTCTCGAAGTCGGCGAGGACGTTCTTGGAGACGGCCCAGGAGTCGTGGCTGACCAGGGTGACGGTCTTGGACTCGGAGCCGGTGTCGTCGTCGTCGGACGAGGACCCGCACGCGGACAGCGTGACAAGGCCGAGGCCGACGACGGCAGCGAAGAACTTCTTGTTGTTCACGGTGATGACCGAACTTCCTACCCAGAATGACCTGGGCGAGGTTCAGAGGGTCTGCGGCCCGATCGCCGCACTCTCAGCGCTGTCGCGCTCCCCTGTCGGATATGAAGATGTACGTACGGACGTCAGACTACCGCTCGGTGGCGGCGAGCTGACCACAGGCCCCGTCGATCTCCTGCCCACGGGTGTCCCTGATGGTCACCGGCACCCCGTGGGCGGCGATGGCCTCGACGAACGCCTTCTCGTCCTCGGGCCGGGAGGCCGTCCACTTCGACCCCGGAGTGGGGTTCAGCGGGATGAGGTTGACGTGCACGGGCTTGCCCTTGAGCAGCCGCCCGAGCCGGTCCCCGCGCCACGCCTGGTCGTTGATGTCCCGGATGAGCGCGTACTCGATGCTGAGCCGCCGCCCGGACTTCTCGACGTACTCGAACCCGGCGTCGAGGACCTCGCGCACCTTCCACCGCGTGTTCACGGGGACGAGGGTGTCGCGCAGCTCGTCGTCGGGCGCGTGCAGGGAGATCGCGAGCCGGCACTTGAAGCCCTCGTCGGAGAACCGCTGGATGGCGGGCACGAGCCCCACCGTCGACACGGTGATGCCGCGCTGGGAGAGCCCGAGCCCGTCGGGGGCGGGATCGGTGAGCGCGCGGATGGCTCCGACGACCCGCTTGTAGTTGGCGAGCGGCTCACCCATGCCCATGAAGACGATGTTGGACAGCCGCGCGGGCCCGCCCGGAACCTCTCCGTCCCGCAGCGCCCGCATCCCGTCCACGATCTGGTGGACGATCTCGGCGGTGGACAGATTCCGGTCCAGCCCCGCCTGCCCGGTGGCACAGAAGGGGCAGTTCATCCCGCACCCCGCCTGCGAGCTGATGCACATGGTCACCCGGTCCGGGTACCGCATGAGCACCGACTCCACGAGCGTCCCGTCGAACAGCCGCCACAGCGTCTTGCGCGTGGTCCCCTGGTCGGTCGACAGATGCCGTACGACGGTCATGAGCTCGGGAAGCAGCGCCTCCTGGAGCTTGCCGCGCGCACCGGCCGGGATGTCCGTCCACTCCGCCGGGTCGTGCGCGTACCGAGCGAAGTAGTGCTGCGAGAGCTGCTTGGCGCGAAACGGCTTCTCCCCGATCCCCGCCACGACCTCCTTGCGCTCGGCAGGAGTGAGATCAGCAAGGTGCCGCGGCGGCTTCTTGGCTCCGCGGGGGGCGACGAAAGTGAGTTCTCCGGGTGCAGGCATAACCCTTCCAGTGTGGCAGATCAATGCGGGGAGCCCGGGCCGGAGCGGGGTGGGGGTGGTCACCTGGGGGTGCGGACCGTCGGCGTTGGCCGGCTCGGACGGCCCGAGGGGCGTGCCCGCGGGTGGGATGATCGCTCCGGAGGGGTGCGGGTGGACATGCTCGAACTGATGGAGTGGCTGGCCGAGCGCGGCGTCACGACCGTGTTCAAGGTCGACGGTGACCGCATGGTGGAGCGCCGGGCGGCATGGATGGTCATCGTCAGCGGAGGGGCCCTCGGCGAGGACTCCTTCTTCCGTGCCGATCTGGCCAGGCCGGACGCATGCCTGGATGCGTTGCTCGCTCACCTGGAGAGCAAGGGGCTGTCCCCGTTCGCGTAGGCCTTCGCCGGTGCCGGTCTGCCGGGCGTCGCAGTACCGCCGAGGCGCGGGCGCTCTCCCCGGGGAAGACGGGCCTGACGACGCGGCCCCCACCCTGAGAACAGGGCGGGGGCCAAAGAGCAGTACGGACGGAGTCAGCCCGAGCCCACGAACAGCACCAGCAGCAGCCACACCACCGGCGCCGTCGGCAGCAGGGAGTCCAGGCGGTCCATGATGCCGCCGTGGCCCGGCAGCAGCGTGCCCATGTCCTTGATGCCGAGGTCCCGCTTGATCATCGACTCGCCGAGGTCACCCAGCGTCGCGCTGGCCGCGACCGCCAGCCCGAGCAGCAGGCCCTGCCACCACGCGCCGTCGTCGATCAGGAACTCCATGCACAGCGCACCCGCGGCCATCGCGAACGCCACCGCTCCGACCAGGCCCTCCCGGGTCTTGCCGGGGCTGATGCGCGGCGCGAGCTTGTGGGTGCCGAAGCGCCAGCCGACCGCGTAGGCGCCGGTGTCGCTGACGACGGTCAGGAGCAGGAAGGTCAGGACGCGTGCGGCCCCGTCCTCGGCCGTCAGCATCATCGCGACGAAGGTGGCCAGGAACGGGACGTAGAACGCCGCGAAGACGCCCGCCGTGACGTCCTTGAGGTAACCCTCCGGCGGTTCCGTCATCCGCCAGACCAGGACCGCGAGTGCCGTGAGCGCCATGGCGACCCACGCGCCCTCCGCGCCCCGGACGTACCCCGAGACGACCATCGCGGCCCCGCCGAGCGCCAGCGGCACGAGCGGCGCCTTGATGCCCTTGCGTTCCTCCAGCCGCTTCGTCAGCTCCCACAGCCCGACCACGACGGCGACCGCTATCACGCCGACGAACGCGGCCTTGACGAAGAACAGCGACGCGATGATCACGACGCCGAGTCCGACACCGACCCCTATGGCCGCACCCAGGTCCCGCCCCGCGCTCTTCTTCTGCGGCGCGGGCGCCGGCTGCGAGGAGTCGGGCATGGGCTCCGGATTCTGCGTCTGCGGTGCCGCCGCGTAGGGCTGCGCCGATGCGGTGTCTTCACGGAACGTCCCGTGGCGGGACGCCTCGTCGCGGAACAAGGGACCACTCAGCCGAGCGGCCCCCCGGTCGTCATCCTGGGCGTCGCCGTACGGGGGTACGGCGGGTCCGTCGGGCACGATGGGCATGGGCCGAGTGTGCTGCGCGTCATGCGCATCGTACGCGGGACCCGCCGGGGCGGCCCCCTGGACAGGCCCCTGGTCGGACGGCCCCCAGTACCCGGCGTGGGGCGGCGTCGCCCAGGAAGAGTCGTTCATCAGACCTCGAGAAGCTCCGCTTCCTTGTGCTTGAGGAGCTCGTCCACCTGAGCGACGTACTTGTGCGTCGCGTCGTCGAGCTCCTTCTCCGCACGGCGGCCCTCGTCCTCGCCGACCTCGCCGTCCTTGACGAGCTTGTCGATCGCGTCCTTGGCCTTGCGGCGGACCGAGCGGATGGACACGCGCGAGTCCTCGGCCTTGCCCCGGGCGACCTTGATGTAGTCGCGGCGGCGCTCCTCGGTGAGCTCGGGGAACACCACTCGGATGATGTTGCCGTCGTTGCTCGGGTTGACGCCCAGGTCGGAGTCGCGGATCGCCTGCTCGATGTTGCGCAGCGCGGACTTGTCGAACGGGGTCACCACGGCCATGCGCGGCTCCGGCACGGAGAACGAGGCCAACTGGTTGATCGGCGTCGGCGCGCCGTAGTAGTCGGCCACGATCTTGTTGAACATCGCCGGGTGCGCCCGCCCGGTACGGATCGCGGCGAAGTCCTCCTTGGCGACCACGACGGCCTTCTCCATCTTCTCCTCGGCCTCGAGGAGGGTCTCTTCGATCACCACTTGCTCCTGCGTGTCTTGAGTAGGCCCGGCTGCTGTTCCATGTGCGTGGGGGCGGCGGCCGGCTGCGTCGCGTCTTCTTCCTGCACGGTTCCCGACCGGCAGGACATTGTCCATCCCCCGGTCAGGGACCGGGGACATCCCCGGGTCAGTCCCGGCTGCCCTGCTCACCCACAAGCGTGCCGATCTTCTCACCCTTGACGGCTCGCGCGATATTTCCCTCCGCCAGGAGCTCGAACACCAGGATCGGGAGCTTGTTGTCGCGGCACAGCGTGATGGCGGTGGCGTCGGCGACCTTGAGGTCACGGGTGATGACCTCGCCGTAGCCGAGGGCGTCGAACTTGACGGCGTCGGGGTTGGCCTTCGGGTCGGAGTCGTAGACCCCGTCCACGCCGTTCTTGCCCATGAGCAGCGCCTCGGCGTCGATCTCCAGGGCGCGCTGCGCGGCGGTGGTGTCGGTGGAGAAGTACGGCATGCCCATACCGGCGCCGAAGATGACCACGCGGCCCTTCTCCAGGTGGCGCACGGCACGCAGCGGGATGTACGGCTCGGCGACCTGGCCCATGGTGATGGCGGTCTGCACCCGGCTGTCGATGCCCTCCTTCTCCAGGAAGTCCTGGAGGGCGAGGCAGTTCATCACGGTGCCGAGCATGCCCATGTAGTCCGAGCGGGCCCGGTCCATGCCGCGCTGCTGGAGCTCGGCACCCCGGAAGAAGTTGCCGCCGCCGATGACGACGGCGATCTCGGCGCCGTCCCGGACGACGGCGGCGATCTCGCGGGCGATCTTGTGCACCACGTCGGGGTCCACACCCAGGCCCCCGCCACCGGCGAACGCCTCTCCGGACAGCTTCAGCAGAAACCGGCCGCGTACTTTGCCGTCGTCGCTCTTCTGGGCCTTGGTGGTCATGGGGATCCCGCCTCTTTCACCTGTTGCACATACGAAGAAGGCCACTGCCGGTGGGAACTGGTTCGCATCCCATGCGCGGCAATGGCCTCCTCGTCAGATCTGCTGTCGTCCGCCACGCGCGTGCGTGGCGGCGTACCGGACGACTGCTGACGACCCTATAGGGCCCGCGCGTCGCTCGCGGTACGGACTCAGATGCCGACCTTGATGCGCGTGAAGCGCTTCAGGGTGACACCGGCCTCGTCCAGGACCTTCTGGACCGACTTCTTGGGGTCGAGCGCGTACGGCTGACCGAGCAGCGTGGCGTCCTTGAAGAAGCCGTTGACGCGACCCTCGACGATCTTGGCGATCGCGGCCTCGGGCTTGCCCTCGGCGCGGGTGGTCTCCTCGGCGATGCGGCGCTCGGACTCGACGACCTCGGCCGGCACGTCCTCCTTGGAGAGGTACTTCGGCGCGAAGGCGGCGATGTGCTGGGCGACACCGCGCGCGGTCTCGGCGTCCGGCTTGTCCAGCTCGACGAGGACACCGATCTGCGGGGGCAGGTCGGGCATCGTGCGGTGCATGTACGCGGTTACGTAACCGTCGGCGAACTGCGCGAAGCGGTCCAGGACGATCTTCTCGCCGAGGTTGGCGTTGGCCTCGTCCACGTACGCCTGGACGGTCTTGCCGACCTCGATCTCGGAGGCGAGCAGGGCCTCCAGGTCGGCCGGGGAGGTCGCGGCGACGTGCTGCGCGATCTTGTCGGCGACGGCCTGGAACTTCTCGCCCTTGGCGACGAAGTCGGTCTCGCACTTGAGCTCGACGAGGACGCCGGAGGAGTTGTCGTCGGCGATGATGGAGACCACGGCGCCGTTCTCGGCGGAGCGGCCCTCGCGCTTGGCGACGCCCTTCTGGCCCTTGATCCGGAGCGCCTCGACGGCCTTCTCGACGTCGCCCTCGGCCTCGTCCAGCGCCTTCTTGCAGTCCATCATGCCGGCGCCGGTGAGCTCACGGAGCTTCTTGACGTCGGCGGCGGTGTAGTTCGCCATGAGTCTGTGAATCTTTCTCGAAGTCGGGAGATCTGCCCGATCCACGATCCACGGGAAGGTGTGGATCGCGAACCTATGGGTGAACGGCGGGAGCGAACCGGATGTCGGCCGCTCCCGCCGTCAACGCTGACTGATCAGGCCTGCTCGGCCTCGGCGGCGGGAGCCTCAGCGGGGGCCTCGGCAGCGGCCTCGGCCGGAGCCTCGGCGGCCGGGGCCTCGGCAGCGGCGGGCGCCTCGGCGGCGGGCGCCTCCTCGGCCTTCTTCTCGCCGCCCTCGAGCAGGTCGCGCTCCCACTCGGCGAGCGGCTCGCCCGCGGCCTTCTCGCCCTTGTCACCGGTGGCGACGCGCGAGCGGCTGATGAGGCCCTCGGCGACGGCGTCGGCGATCACGCGGGTGAGCAGGGTGACGGAGCGGATCGCGTCGTCGTTGCCCGGGATCTTGTAGTCGACCTCGTCGGGGTCGCAGTTGGTGTCGAGGATGGCGACGACCGGGATGTTGAGCTTCCGGGCCTCGCCGACCGCGATGTGCTCCTTCTTGGTGTCCACGATCCAGACGGCGCTGGGCACCTTCTGCATCTCGCGGATACCACCGAGGGTCTTCTCGAGCTTGGCCTTCTCACGCGAGAGGACCAGGAGCTCCTTCTTGGTCAGACCCGAGGCGGCGACGTCCTCGAAGTCGATCTGCTCGAGCTCCTTGAGGCGCTGCAGACGCTTGTAGACGGTCGAGAAGTTGGTGAGCATGCCGCCCAGCCAGCGCTGGTTGACGTAGGGCATGCCGACGCGGGTGGCCTGCTCGGCGATGGCCTCCTGCGCCTGCTTCTTCGTGCCGACGAACATGACCGTGCCGCCGTGGGCGACGGTCTCCTTGACGAACTCGTAGGCGCGGTCGATGTACGACAGCGACTGGAGCAGGTCGATGATGTAGATGCCGTTGCGCTCCGTGAAGATGAAGCGCTTCATCTTCGGGTTCCAACGACGGGTCTGGTGACCGAAGTGGACGCCGCTCTCCAGCAGCTCCCGCATCGTGACGACGGCCATGGCCGTTCTCCTTGGTTTTCTCGGTTGTACCGCGGGAACCGGAGGGCTCCCGCGCCTGACGCCCGCGACGCGCCTTGCCGCAAAGGACCGAGAGGCGCTGACACCGACCGCTGACGGCCTGATGTCGGGGCGTGCGAAGTCGACCCGGTGACCCGGATCGCCAGAAGAAGTGTACGGGACCGGCGGGGCACCGGGTGACGCCGCTGTCCACAACCCGCAAGTACTCCACAGGTCCCCGCCGTTCCGCGGCCGGTTGCGGCACGGTTCGGGGATGCGAGCGAAACGATGTGCGGGGTACGGGCCGGGCTTGCCGCCGGTCCTGGCGGCGCTGGGGTTGCTGCCGGTGCTGGGAGTGCTGCTGGTCCTGGCGGTGCTGCCGCCGCGCCCGCCGGCCCCGGCGACCCCGCTGGAGCCGGCGGGCACGGACACCTCGGTGCCGGTGGTGGGGCGCACCTGGCCGGTGGGCTCCCGCCCCGCGGTCCTGCGTGGCTGGGAACCCCCGGCGACGGTGTACGGCCGCGGTCACCGGGGCGTGGACCTGGCGGCACCCGCGGGCACCCCGGTTCGGGCGGTGGCGGCGGGCCGGGTCTCCTTCGCGGGCCGGGTGGCGGGAAAGGGAGCGGTGTCCGTGGCACTGACGGGGACGGACCTCCGCACGACTTACGAACCGGTGACGGCGTCGGTGGACAAGGGCGCCGAGGTGGAGGCGGGCGAGGTGATCGGCACGGTGGACCCGACGGGCTCCCACTGCACGACTGCCTGCGTCCACTGGGGTTTGAGACGGGGCGAGACCTACCTGGACCCCCTGTCCCTGCTACCGCCCTGGCTCCTGCGCAGGGGGCCGTCGAGGCTGCTCCCCGTCCTGGGGGTTCCGCTGCCGCAGCTGCGGGCTGTGGTGCCGCCGGGGTGGCGCAGGTGAGCACTGTGGCACCAGGCGAGCGCCGGCGAGCGGGCCCACCCCGCGCTCAGCCCCGCACGCCCCGCAGCGCCATGGAGACCGCGGCCTCGGTGATCGCCGAGGGCTCTTCCGCCGCCCCCAGCTCGATCCTCCGCACCGCCGCGTCCACGACCCCCTGCACCAGCATCGCGGCGAGCCGGGGCTGCGCGTGCCCCATCTCCTCGAGCGCCGAGACGATCATCGCCACCAGGCCCCCGTGCGCCGCCCGGATCTTCTCCCGCGCCCCCGCGTCCAGCTCGCTCGCGGAGATGGCGACGACGGCCCGGTGCCGCCGGTCGCCCACCAGCGCCAGCTGCTGTCGCACGTACGCCTCGACCTTGCCCTCGGGCGAGGGCTGCCGCTCCATCGCGGCCGACACCTCCGCGGCCCACACCGGGAAGTCGACCTCGCACAGCTCCTCGACCACGGCGGCGCGCGACCGGAAGTACTCGTACACGGACGACCGCGCGAGTCCCGTCCGCTCGGCGAGGGCCGGGAAGGTCAGCGCCTCCGTACCGCCCTCGGACAGCAGAGAGCGAGCCGCGTCCAGCAGGGCGGCTCGCTGCATCGACCGGTGCTCGGCCACGGAGGCCGCTCGAATCCTTGGCACGTCAACCACTGTACGGACGGACCGGTGCCGACGGGAGTCACTCCCTGCGACCAACCCCGGCCGGGAGCCCGTCAGGCCAGGTCAGCGGCCGAAACTGGCCAGCTTCGCCCGCAACTGGAGCACGGACTTGGTGTGGATCTGGCTGACCCTGCTCTCGGTCACCCCCAGCACGTTGCCGATCTCGGCGAGCGTGAGGCCCTCGTAGTAGTAGAGGGTCACGACGGTCTTCTCCCGCTCGGGCAGCGTGTTGATGGCGCGCGCCAGGAACCGTCTGAGCTCGCGGTCCTCGGCGACCTCCACGGGGTTGTCCGCGGCGGTGTCCTCCAGCGTGTCCATGAGGCTGAGCCGGTCGCCGCCCTCGCCGCCGACGTGCAGCAGCTCCTCCAGCGCCACCACGTTGGCCAGCGACAGCTGGCTGAAGACCGCGTGGAGATCGTCGACCGCGATGCCCAGCTCGCCGGCCACCTCGCCCTCCGTCGGCGTCCGCCGCAGCCGCGCCTCAAGGGTCGCGTACGCCCGCTCGACGTTGCGCGCCTTCTGCCGCACGGACCGCGGGATCCAGTCCAGCGCCCGCAGTTCGTCGATCATCGCGCCCCGGATCCGGGTGATCGCGTACGTCTCGAACTTGATCTCCCGGTCGACGTCGAACTTCTCGATCGCGTCGATGAGCCCGAAGACCCCCGAGGAGACGAAGTCCGCCTGCTCGACATTGGGCGGCAGGCCCACGCTCACCCGCCCGGCGACGTACTTCACGAGCGGTGAGTAGTGCAGGATGAGCTGCTCTCGCAGCCGCTCGTCTCCCGTGGCCTTGTACGACCGCCACAGCTCCTCGAGCGTGGAGGGAGCGGGCGGCCGCACGCTGCCACCGTCACGGGCGGCCGCGGGGATCGCCGCCCGGTCGGACCCGGAAGTGTGCTGGGGCATTCGTCGCCTTGTGCCGTTCTGCCGTGAAGTACGCGTTGTACGTGAAGTGCGTCGGAATCCCCGTGAGCGTAGCGTGACTGAAGCGTCGCAGTGCGCAAACAGCGTGCCGGGACCCGCGCGCGGACGCGTTCCGCGGGCCGCTTCCGCGAGGCGGATTCGTCGCTCTGTGTGATCAACGGAACACCCCAACTGCGAGATTTCCCAAGGGTGTCGGGGTTAGCCCGGACGGCCGAACACGCTCGGTCAGCACGGGCTGCGGCCGCCCCGGACGGAGATCATCGCCTGGCGTGTCAACTTCCAGCCGTCGCCGTGTCGTTCGACGTAACCAAGTGCACGGAGTTCGTACAGTCTCGCGACGGCGTCGTCCCGCGTCGTCTGCGCACCGCGTGCGATCTCGTCCGCGCCTGCCTCCCGCCGTCCGGGCAGCGCGGACAGGACCCTGCGCGCCGCCGGCTCCAGCAGGTCGCGCGGCAGCACGGGTCCGCGCCGGTCGGGCGCCAGCTCCCCCATGTCGCCGACCAGCTCCACGACTTCCGCGGCGTCCGTGACCAGCGTGGCGTCCCCGCGCAGCAGCTCGTGCACCCCGGCGGACAGGCTGCTGGTGGCCGGCCCGGGCACCCCCATCGTGTGCCGGCCCAGACGCTGTGCCGCGCGGGCGGTGACCAGGGAGCCGCTGCGGTGGGCGGCCTCGACCACCACGGTGCCGCGGGTGAGGGCGGCGTTCTTTGGGGGAACGGCCGCCGTGGTGTGACGTTGCTCTGACTCCCCTCGTTGAGCCTCGCGGCTTCGATCTGTAGGGGTGTGGCTCTGTGGCGGATCGTTGCATTCGCTTCAGCGCAAGGGGTACACATGCGGGCCTTCCCCGTGAAGATGCCGTCCGGTGTCCGCTACTGGACGGTGGTCGACGACCACTTCCACGTAGTTCCGATCGTCGACCAATGGCTCCGGCACCTTCTATTCGGCAGATCCCGGGCCGAGTTGACGACATACGCGTACGCGATCTCCGCCGCCCTCTACCTTCGGTGGTGCCTCAAGACCGGCCGGGACTGGAGGGTGGCCGCCCGGGATCTCGGCCTGTTCGTCGTGTGGTTGAGGCACACGAAGTCGACGGACGGCGACACGCTCCTGCTGGGGCCGGGAGCCAAGCCGGCCCGAGGTGACCGGCGGATCAACAAGGTCCTGTCGGCGGTGCGAGGCCTGCTGACCTTCGCCGTGTCCGTCGGTGAAGCACCGTCGACCGTGCTCGGGCAGATCTACGAGATCGCGGACGGTCGGGATCTCCCCGAGGAACTACAGGGCGAGAACGGTCTCGCGATGCGCATCGGCGTTCAGCACCGGTTGCAGGAACCCGAGACGGAAGTCGACAGGGCCACCGACGCCGAGGTCGTCGCGCTGTTCAAGGCATGCCGAAACGCCCGCGACCGACTCATCGTGCTGCTGCTGGCCCGCGTCGGCCTCCGCCGGGGCCAGGCCGCCGGCCTGCACCGGAGCGACTGCCATCTCCTGATGGACTCGCGGGCACTCGGCTGCGACGTCCCCGGCGCCCACATCCACGTCGTCCGCCGGCGGAACCCCAACCAGGCATGGTCGAAGTCGAAGAAGTCGTGGGTCCAGCCAGCCGACTTCCTCGTGGTTCAGGCTTACGACCAGTACATCGACGAGCGTCACGAACGACTCGGCACGGGCGGCAGCGACCTGCTCCTCGTGAACGAGTTCCGCGAGCCCCTCGGGGCACCGATGCCGCCCGGCGCGATCAACGAGCTCCTGGAGGAACTCGGCCGCAGGGCCGACCTGGACAGGCCGGTCGCTCCCCATATGCTCCGGCATGCCATGGCGGGCAACGCAGCCGACGCCGGCGCGACCGAGGACGAGCTCCAGGCCCTGCTGGGCCACAAGCACCCGAGCTCGCAGCGTCCCTATCGCCACCCCTCCCACGATCGGCTGCGGGAAGCAGTCAGGCGAGTGCCGTCGCCTCGGTCTCTCGTCCACCGGGACGGCGACCAGTGATCCAGGCACCTCTCCTTACTCCCGAGCTTCCGGCGGACCCGCGGGAAGCCCAGCTGGTCGACGCACTGGAGCCGTCGTTCCTCAAGCTCGTGAGCTGGGACTGGAACCACCGCGTCGTCATCTTCCCCACCGACCACTCCGTGCTGGTGGCGCCGCTCTGCGAAGTCATCGGCTGTGATCACCGGGCCGCCCGCCGGGGCATTCGGCTCTGCAACGGCTGCTACTACCGCTGGAAACACGACGGGCAGCCCGCGCTGGACAACTTCGTTCAGCAACCGCACCAGAACCATCGCGGCATCGGCATCGGTGACTGCGCCGTCGCAGGCTGTCCGCGCCCCTGGCAGGACCGCACGAGCACGCTCTGCGCCACCCACGAACACCGCCGGAAGATCATCCTGAAGCTGCCGCTGGAGGAGTTCCTCCAGCACCCGGACGTCGGGCCCCTGTCGAGCTTCGGCCCGTGTCTGGCGACCTCGTGCTACCGGGACCGGATCGGGCCGCGGACGCTCTACTGCCAGTCCCACGGCAACCGCCTGCGGGTTCTCCAGCGCCAGGGGCCGGTCGACGAGGAACGCTGGCGCCGCACAGTCTCGGCGGTGGCTATCGGAGGAGAGGTCAGCCTTCGGGGCCTGCCGGATCTCGTGGTGACCGAGATCCTCTACGGCCTGCAATGCCGCACGGCCAAGGGCGCCAGGACCGGGCCCTACAACGTCAGGCCGGTGGCCGACTTCGCCCGCGCCAAGGAGGTCAACTCACTGCTGGAGCTGGCCCATTCCGGGCCGGGGAAGACCGCGCTCCAGGTGCTGAGGATGTTTCAGACGTCCGTACAGCGTCTCGGTCTCACGCCGGAGAGCGAGCGGCTGAAGGACGTCTGGGACATGACGGCCTTCGGCGGGACCGGCACGCTCGACTTCAGGAAGATCACCCAGCGGCCCCTGCGCGAGGCCACGAAGGTCTGGTGCTACAACACCTTCCCGAAGCGGCGCGGGCAGGGCGTCCGCGGCACCAGCCAGAACGAGATCAACGCGGTCGCCCGGCTCTCCAAGAGTCTTCGGCTCCAGCGTGAGGACGGCGGCGAGGTCGTCGCCGCGCTGGTGCGCCAGGACATCGTCAACTACCTGAACCGGCTCGGGTTCCTGGTCGAGGCCGGGAAGATCAGCCGTCACAAGCAGTGCGGCGACGCCCGCATCGTCCGGCGAGTCCTGAATCGCTGGCGCACGCTCGGCCTGACCAGGGCCGGGGAGATCCTTGAAGGCCTGCCTCCGGACTTCGCGCTGAGCGCGGAGGACATGCCCGACGACCCCGAGGACAGCGAGGCCGGCAAGGACTTGCCCATCGAGGTGATGCGGCAGCTCTGCGACCAGCTCGACCTGCTCGAACAGGGCAGCTCACGCGAGGTCCGCATCGCCGTCGAGGTCCTCATCGACACCGGGCGGCGGCCGGCCGAGGCGTCCAAGCTCCCCTACGACTGCCTTGAGCGGGACCCCGACGGTTCATGGGTCCTGATCTACGACAACCACAAGGCACAACGGCTGGGACGGCGTCTTCCGATCGCGCAGCCCACTGCCGAGCTCATCATCAACCAGCAGGAGCGGGTCCGCGGCCGCTTCCCGACCACGCCGGTCGCCGAGCTGGCGCTCTTTCCTGCTCAGGTCGCCAACCCCGACGGGATCAAGCCCCTCAACCCCAACACCGTCTCCGGCGCCCACCGGGCCTGGGTCGAGGAGCTGCCCGAGTTCGTCATCCCCACCATGGTCGAGGTCGACGGCCAGCCGGTCGTGAAGCTGCTGCCGTTCGACAAGGCCAAGATCTTTCCCTATGCCTACCGGCATTCATACGCCCAGCGACACGCGGACGCCGGCATCCACCCTGACGTGCTGCAACGGCTTATGGATCACCGGCAACTCACCACAACTCAATGCTATTACCGCGTTCGGGACGAACGACGCCGCGAGGCCGTCGACCGTGTCACCGCGATGCAGTTCGACCGGCACGGCAACCGGATCTGGCGGGACGTCCACTCGCTCCTCGACTCCGAGCGCGACCGCCGGTCCATCGGCGAGACCAGCGTGCCATACGGCGTCTGCACCGAGCCGAGCAACGTGGCCGCGGGCGGAAACGCCTGCCCCATGCGCTTTCGCTGCGTGGGCTGCGGCCACTTCCGCACGGACGTCTCCTACCTCCCCGACCTGGAGAACTACCTCTCCGACCTGCTGCGAAGTCGCGAAAGGCTCATCAGCACCTTCGACGCCGACGAGTGGGCACGCTCGGAGGCAATGCCCTCGGACGAAGAGATCCGCCGCGTCCGGCGTCTCATCGCTCGGGTCAAGGAAGAACTCGACGACCTGACACCGGACGAACAAGCCCAGATCAAGCAGGCTGTCCAGGTCGTCCGCTCCAGCCGCTCCGTGATGCTGGGCATGCCCCGCATCGGCCTGCCTCCCGAAGAACTACGAGGTGCGTGATCATGAACTCCCCGATGATCGAAGGACGGCGGGCCGACTCCGCCCGCCGCCGGGAACGGGTCGTCAAGGCCCTCAACGAAGCGATCAGGCAGGGCGACTCGCTCAGCGTCTCAGCCATCGCACGGCGGGCCGGCGTCGACCGCACGTTCTTCTATCGGCACCGCGACTTGCTGGCCCAGATCCACGCTGCCGAAGCCGCACCCGCCGTCGGGCTGGAGAGCGGCACCCAGGTGACCCGGGCGTCCTTGCAGGCCGACCTGGCCAACGCGCAGGACCGCAACGTCCGGCTCAGCGCCCGGGTCCGGCAACTCGAAGACCGGCTCTCCGAACTCCTCGGTGACCAAGCCTGGAAGGAATCCGGGCTCGGCGCGACGGCGGACATCGAAGAACTCCAGCGCCAGATCGTCCAGTTGGAGCAGACGAACGTGGAACTCAACGGACAGCTCGAAGAACGCCAGGCCGAGCTCGATGCCGCCCGCGGCGCGAACCGTGAACTGACGAGGGCGCTGAATCAAGCACGCCCATGACAACAGGGCGCCAGGCACCAGCTCAGACTCTGATGAGCGAGTAGTCACGTCCTTCGGTTTCGCGACCGAGTCGAACTGACCCGCTCGGACGCCGGCTCGTGGTTGGCCCACTTCGCGAGCGCCACGACCAGGTTGAGCGTCCTCTTATGGACCCTCTCAGGCAGGACAGGCCATGCCAACCACGTCGGCGCGAGACACACCGTGACCGTGACAACCGGCACAAGTCGCACCGCAACTACCAAGAACGTCGCCAGGGGGCGAGCAACACGGGACCCAGTCGACAGGATGAGAGATGACGACAAAGCAGGCACTGCGGGTGTCCTCAATGTGAAGGCTCCTGCCGCGCACCACAACACTGCGCGACCTGGTCTTCACCCGGGGCACCCCACCATCGCCACGACAGAGGGTTGCCGGACAGCGGGCCGGGGCCTGATCGCTGCCACTCGTGACCTATGCATTCGAATGCTACCCACCGTCCTTCGGAGGTGAAACGGAGCAGGCGCGAACGACCGAAACCCACTGGCGGGACTCGGTCACCCTCGTTTCACCCTCACCGGTGATGGCGCAACACCTGTTGCACTGGATACTGTCGATCACGCCGACGCTGAGCTGCACAAACGCTGAGCACGATGCCTCGCGGCGGTCGTTATCCCCCACAGAACTGAGGATCACCCTGTTGCGCTGCACGAATCTGCTGGGCGTCGGATGATCGCCGGGCGGCAACTCCCCGACCACCAGGCCCTGTTCCGCGATCCTGCCGATCAACTGGGTGTGTCCGCGCGGGTAGGGCCGGTCGACCCCGCAGGCCAGGACGGCGACGGTGGCACCGCCCGCGCCGAGGGCACCGCGGTGGGCGGCGCCGTCGACCCCGTAGGCCCCGCCGGACACGACGACCCACCCCAGCTCGGCGAGGCCGGTGGCGAGCGTGGCCGCCATGTGGGCGCCGTACTCGGTGCAGGCCCGGGCGCCGACGAGGGCGACGGATCTGAGCGCCCACATCCGCAGGCTGGGCCGCCCCCGTACCCACAGCCCGAGCGGGCGGGCGTCCCCGAGGTCGTCGAGCTGCCCCGGCCACTCCGCGGCGCCGGGGACGACGAACCGCGCGCCGGCCTCGTACGCGACGGCGAGGTCCCGGCGCGGCTCGGCGACCCGGGCCCGCGCCCGCATTCCGCTCCACCGTTTCCCGCTCACCCCGGGCAGTGGCTCCCCGCACCCGCGCAGCCACCGGGCCACCTCCCGCACGCCCCGCTCCCGGACCCACCGCCCCACGGCCTCGTCGCCGGGCTCGACGACCCGGGCGAGGAGGACGCGGTCGAGCAGTTCGCCGTCGGGTTCGTCGCCGGTCATGTCAGCGCCCCGATGGCCATGGGCACGCCCCGGGGCACTCCGGTGCGCAGTTGCAGCGCCAGGGCGACGTCCGTCGCGTCCGGGCGGTCGTGTCCGACGAGGTCCGCGACGGTCCAGGCGACGCGCAGGACGCGGTCGAGCCCCCGGGCGGTCAGCACGCCCCGCTCCAGATTGCGCTCGGCCTCGTCCATCGCCCCGGACACGGCGTGCCAGCGGCTGCGCAGCTCGCGTCCGGGCACCTCGCTGTTGGTCCGCCACGGGGTGCCGGCGAAGCGCACGGCCGCGCGTTCCCTGGCGGCCCGGACCCGGTCCGCGACCACGGCGGTCGGCTCGCCCCGGGATCCCCGCCCGGCCAACTGGTCCCGCGTGACACGGTCCACCTGCACCCGCAGGTCGACCCGGTCGAGCAGCGGGCCGGAGAGGCGGGCCTGGTAGCGCCGGACGGCCGAGGGCGGGCACTCGCAGAAGTCGTCGGTCTGCGAGAAGCGGCCGCAGGGGCACGGGTTGGCCGCGAGCACCATCAGGAACTTCGCCGGGAACCGCACCACCCCCGCACTGCGCGCGATCACCACGTGCCCGGCCTCCAGCGGCTGCCGCAGCGCGTCGAGGGCCTGTGTGCTGAACTCGGGTGTCTCGTCCAGGAAGAGGACGCCCCGGTGGGACAGGGACACCGCCCCGGGGCGGGCGATGCCGGGTCCGCCGCCGACGAGCGCCTGCATGGTGGCGGAGTGGTGCGGGGCGCAGTAGGGGGCGAGGTCGATCAGCGGCTTGCCCGGCGGCAGCAGACCGGCGACCGAGTGCACCGCGGTCACCTCGAGCGACTCCTCCCGGGCGAGGCGCGGCAGCACCGCCGGCAGCCGTTCGGCGAGCATGGTCTTGCCCGCGCCGGGCGGCCCCTCCAGGAACAGATGGTGGCCCCCGGCGGCCGCCACCTCCACGGCCGTGCGCGCCGAGGTCTGGCCGACGACGTCGGCCAGGTCGTGGCCGTGGTCCTGCTGGGCGGCTCCGGTGCTGTGCATGCCGGTGGCGGCGCCCGTGCCCGGCACCCGCAGACCGGCCAGCAGCGGATCGGGGCGGCCGGGCTCGTGCGGTTCCTCGTCGGGCACGGGTTCGTCCGCGAGGACCGCGATCAGTTGCCGGAGACTGCGGACGCCCAGCACGGAGACGCCGGGCACCAGCGAGGCCTCGGCCGCGGCGCACTCCGGCACGACGACCTGTTCGTAGCCGGCGTCCGCGGCGGCCAGCACGGCCGGCAGGATGCCCCGGACCGGACGCACCCGGCCGTCCAGCCCCAGCTCCCCGATCATCACGATGTCGGCGAGGACGCGCGGGTCGATCCGCTCGGAGGCGCCCAGCACCGCGCACGCGACGGCGAGGTCGAACCCCGAGCCCGCCTTCGGCACCGACGCCGGGCTGAGCCCCACCGTCAGCTTCTTCTGGGGCCACTCACCGCCCGAGTTCACGACGGCCGCCCGCACCCGGTCCCGGCTCTCCGTCAGGCTCTTGTCCGGCAGCCCCACCAGCGTGAAGGCCGCCACCCCGGGTTCCAGGTCGGCCTGGACCTCGACCACGACCCCCTCGACGCCCACCAGCGCCACCGAGCACGTTCGAGCGAACCCCATCTCAGGCCACCCCCCGCGCGTGCTCGACCACGGGCGCGCCGCGCCGTGGCAGGACGACGCCGACCAGGTCGATGCGGACGCCTCCCGGTGGCGCCCCTCCGTGGGCGTGGATCCAGCAGGCGGCGAGGCCCCGCAGGCGCTCCGCCTTCTCGGGGGTCACCGCGGCCATCGGGTGCTCGAAGGCACCGGCCCGGCGGGTCTTGACCTCGCAGACGACGAGGACCTCGCCGTCCCGCGCCACGATGTCGATCTCGCCGGTCCTGCCACAGCGCCAGTTGCGCTCCAGGACCGTCATCCCGGCCTCGGTCAGCCGCCGCGCGGCCAGACTCTCGCCGTACTTGCCGAGTGCACTGCGTGCGTTCATGTCGGCACCACCTCCGGCACCGACGATCACGCAACCCCGTCCACCGCGTTGATCTTGGTGGACTACTCAGCGGTTGTGGAAAACCCCGTCACTCACACGGGCGAACCCACACGGGCGAACCCACCCGTCGCCCACCCATCACCCGCCCGGCAGCTCCAGATCGCTCTTGTTCAGCTCCTCGATGTTCACGTCCTTGAACGTCAACACCCGCACCTGCTTCACGAAGCGAGCCGGCCGATACATGTCCCACACCCACGCATCCGCCATGGACACCTCGAAGAACACCTCACCCTGGACCGAGTGCACCTGCATCTCGTAGTCGTTGGTCAGGTAGAAGCGCCGCTCGGTCTCGATCACGTATTTGAACAGACCGACGACATCGCGGTACTCCCGGTAGAGCTTCAGCTCCATCTCGGTCTCGTACTTCTCGAGGTCCTCGGCGCTCATGGCATGTTCCCCTTCAGCCGTGCGATCCCACCATTGTGCGCCAGTCCCGTCAGCACCTAGACGATTTCGGTGTCGAGGGTCACGGGCCCGGCCGGGGGACCTTCGTCGAGCAGCCGGCGCAGCAGCTCGGCGAGTCTGGTCGGATACACCGTCTCATGTGCCCGGGCAAGTTCCTGACACGTCCACCAGCGCGCTCCGGCGACGCTGCGCCGCTCCAGCTCGGTGAGGGCCGTGGCCCGGGTGGCCGTCACCGTCGTACGGGCCAGGTAGTACCACTCGTCCTGGTCCCAGCGGCGGCCCGCGAACGGGAACGAGCACATCCGCCGCCAGAGCACCGGCCCGAGCTCCACCTCGGTGATGCCGGTCTCCTCGGCGAGTTCCCGCAGAGCGGCCTCCTCACGGGTCTCGTCGCCCTCCAGTCCTCCGCCGGGCGTGAACCACCAGTCGTCGGCCGGATCGTCCGGCTCGTGCCCGTGCAGCAGCAGGATGCGGTCCTCGGGATCGAGCAGCACCACCCGCGACACCTTGCGCAGCCCGCCCTCGGCCGGAGCCCCGTCCCCGGCCGGCTCGTCAGCGGGCACCGACGGGCTCCGTCCGGACCCGGGAGCGCCTGCCGGCCAGCTTGGCCACGGGCCCGTACGCCCCGCCGCCCAGGACCAGCACCGCGCCGACGACGATCAGCACGGCGATCGTGCGCAGCGGGCCGGGCGAGGAGAGGGCGCCGAGCGTCTCGAACGAGGCGGGCCGCTCCACCATGCCCTTCATGGGCCAGACGACGGCGTCCACGCGCGCGGTCACGGCCGAGACGGCGACGGTGCCCTGCGCCGCGTCCGTGAGGTGGGCGGAGGAGTCCAGCGAACCCTGACGCTCGTCACCGAGCAGGAAGAGCCGGCCCTCGGGCACCTTCACGGTCGGGATGGACTTGACCTCGACCGGGCCGCCCTTGAGGTAGGTCTCGTCGATCTGCTTGCCGTTGACGGTCAGCTTCCCGTCGGTGCAGCAGGAGACCGTGTCACCGCCGACCGCGACGACCCGCTTGACCACGGGCGCGTTGGTCACCCAGGTCTTGTCGGTGAAGACGACGACGTCACCCCGGCGTATCTCGCCGCCGTCGACGCGCTGCGCCAGCACCCGGTCGCCGGCGTCGATGGTGGGGGTCATGGAACTGGTGGGGACGGTGTACGGACGGTAGATCACCGCTCCCCAGGCGAACCCCCCGAGGAACAGCACGAGGCCCAGCGCGACGGCCAGTCCGGACAGTCGCTGTCCGGTCCGGCTGCCCACCGGGCCCGTGTCGGTGCCACCCCTGCGCGGGGCCGTACGCGTAGTGCTCTCGCCACCCATGGACCCGCACCCTACCCGGCGGTACCTGAGCGGGTCAGCCCCTCCCGCCCGGCCGGAGCGACTGGCTCCGCAAAGGTTTCACCAGTTCGCGGCGGGCCGGTGGCGGCCGGTCGGCCGGGGCCCCGCTCAGCGGGTCCGCTCGGCGGTGGCCTTCCTGCGCCGCCACAGCGCCACCGGCACCGCGCCGAGGAGGGCGATGCCCTGCGGCGCGACCGTGAGGGCGGCCGAGGCCGACGCCTTGTCGTTGATGCCGGCCTGGCTGAAGGTGTCCGGCTTGGGCAGCGTGCCCCAGCGGTTGATCGGCCAGGCCTTCACGATGGCGCGGCCCACGACGTCGTCGACCGGGACCATGCCGTGGTGCTTGTCCGACTGGTTGTAGCGCGAGTCACGGGAGTTCTGCCGGTGGTCGCCCATCACCCAGATGTAGCCCTTGGGGACCTTCACGGTGAACTGGCCGCCCTGGTCGTCCTGGCTGCACGGGGTGTTGCCGGGGTAGACGTACGACGCCTCCTCCAGCGCCTTGCCGTTGACCTTGAGCGGGCCGGTGCCCTTGCAGGAGACGGTGTCACCGCCCACGCCGATGACGCGCTTGATGAGGTCCTTCTCCTCGGCGGAGGGCATCAGGCCGATCCAGGACAGGAACGTCTGCACGGCGTTCGGGTCCGCCGTGGGCTCGCCCGCCAGCCAGTTGTCCGGGTCGTGGAAGACGACGACCTCGCCGCGCTCGGGCTCGGAGCCGAACCACGGGGTGAGCTTGTCGACCAGCACCCGGTCGCCCTGCTGGAGGGTGTTCTGCATCGAGTCGGACGGGATCGAGAAGGCCTGCACCAGGAACGTCTTGATCAGCAGCGCCAGCACCAGCGCGATGACGACCAGGATGGGCAGCTCCTTCCAGAAGGAGCGCTGCTTCTTCGCCGTGGGGGCCGAATCGCCGGGCCCGCCTCCCCGGACCTCCGTCGTCGTCCCGTCCTCGGTCGCCCCGGAGTCACTCCCGGAGGTCACGGCGCTGTCCGCGGCCGGGTCGGCTGCTTCCACGGGGCGTCCGCGGTGCTCCTCGCCGTCGTGCCCGGATCGTGCGCCAACCGCCACATCCCCCACGCCAACTCCTTACTCTGTGCCGCCGCCTGCGCCGAGTACGGCGCAGGCCCACCACTCCCATAACGAGCGGGAGTTCCGCAGGGCTCGGGAGTTGGATCGCTTCGTTCGGATCGTCGGGAGCAACCCTAAGCGACGCCCGGGAGGCTGAGGTCGCGACGGACGCCGAGTCGGCAATGGAAGAGTAAGTTTTCGGTTCTTTCAGCGTGGTCCAGTGCCCGAAGGGCCAGGCGATGACCATGGCCCGTCCCACCACCGAGTCCTCGGAGACGGTGCCGCCGTAGTCGGTGTCCTGGTGCGAGCGGGAGTCCGCGGAGTTGGCGCGGTGGTCGCCCATCACCCACAGCCGCCCCTGCGGGACGGTGATGTCGAACTGCTGGGTGGACGGGACGTTCCCGGGATACAGGTAGTCGGTCTCGCTCAGGGGGACGCCGTTGACGGTGACCCGGCCCTGCGTGTCGCAGCACTTGACGCGGTCGCCGCCGACTCCGACGACCCGCTTGATCAGGTCCTTCTCGTTGTCGGACGGCAGCAGGCCGATGAAGGTGAGACCTTCCTTGACCTGTTTGACGACGACGGGGTCGTCCTTCTTCGTCGTGGTCTGCTCGTCCTGGAGCCAGCCGCCGGGGTCCTTGAAGACGACGACGTCCCCGCGCTCGGGCTTGGAGCCGAACCACGGGGTGAACTTGTCGACCAGGACCCGGTCGCCGATCCGGATCGTCTGCTCCATCGAGCCGGACGGGATCACGAACGCCTGGACGAGGAAGGTCTTCAGGACGAGCGCTATCAGGACGGCCACTCCGACCAGGAGGGGTATCTCCTTGACCGCTCCGCGCCTTCTGCGCCGCTTCACCTTGCGCTGGAGCTTGCGCCGCTCCGCGCGCGAGCGGCCGCCCGCGGGGCTCGCGGACCGCCGGACGCCGGTGGGCAGCAGGTTCTCGGCGGGGGTGCTCGCCACTCCGCGTGGTCTGCCGCGGTTACCCATGCGCGCCCTCCACTGCGGGCACGCGCGCGTAGGCGGCGGAACGGTGCAGCCGGGTGACGTGGCCGGCGGGCCAGATGATCCAGTCGGCCCGGCCGAGGACGTCGTCGACGGGGATCATGCCGCCGCCCGGTGAGCCGAGATGGTCCCGGGAGTCGCTGGAGACGCTGCGGTGGTCACCGAGGACGAACAGGGTGCCCCCGGGCACCCGGACGTCGAAGGACACCGAGGACGGGCTGTCGCCGGGGTACAGGAAGCCCGACTCGTCGACCGACCGGCCGTTCACCTCGACCCTCCCCTTCTTGTCGCAGCAGACCACGTGGTCTCCCCCCACGCCCACAACGCGCTTGATGTAGTCCCCGTCCCCGAAATACCCGGTTCCGTCGAACACGACTACATCTCCCCGCCGCGGCTCGGCACCGAAACGGTACGCCAACCTATTTACGAGAACGCGGTCCCCGATCCTCAATCCGTTCTCCATCGATCCGCTGGGGATCTGGAAAGGTCTGACCACGAACGTACTGATCAGCAGGAGAAGGACCAGGCAGAGCAGCAGGACCAGGGAGATCCGGCCGCCCGGCAGCCACTGGGTGATTCTCGACACCAACGCGAAACGCGACCGTCCCTCCGCGGCCCCTGGTCCGGGGCGGGAGGAGCGGTCGCGCTCCGTCGGCTGTGCTTCGGTGTCCATCGGGGCCAGATGCTATCCGGCCGCGCTGTGACGTCCGAAAAGCGCTCAGTTCTCGCGCTTCTCCTTGATCTTCGCGGCCTTGCCGCGCAGCTCGCGCAGGTAGTACAGCTTGGCGCGACGCACGTCACCGCGGGTGACCAGCTCGATCTTCTCGACGATCGGGGTGTGCACCGGGAAGGTGCGCTCCACGCCGACGGAGAAGGAGACCTTGCGGACCGTGAAGGTCTCGCGGACACCGGCGCCCTGGCGGCGGATGACGACGCCCTTGAACTGCTGCACACGAGAGCGGTTGCCCTCGATGACGCGGACGTGGACGTTGACGGTGTCACCCGGGCGGAAGGCCGGGATGTCGCTGCGCAGCGACGCGGAGTCGACGGAGTCGAGCAGGTGAGACATTTCGTCTGCTTTCTTCGCCCATGCCACAGGTCATCGGCGGTAGTCGGGTTTCGTGAGGAGGCTGTCCGTGTCGGGGCGGGCGTCGTGTCCCCCTGTGGCAGGGGCGCACGCCGGACGACGCACAACAGCGGCCTATTCTTCCACGCCTTCCGGCCTGCGCCAAAATCGGCCGTACGGCTCCCCCGCCGGGTCCGGCGCCCAGCCCAGGATGGAGAGCATCTCGCGGTCCTTCTTGTCGAAGGCGCCCGGCTCGCAGCGCTCGATGAGGTCGGGCCGGTTGGCCGCCGTACGCCTCAGTGCCTCGTCGCGGCGCCAGCGGGCGATCTTGCCGTGGTGCCCGCTGAGCAGGACGTCCGGGATGCCGCGGCCGCGCCACTCGGGCGGCTTGGTGTAGACGGGGCCCTCGAGCAGGTTCGCCATGGCGCCGGGCGCGAAGGAGTCGTCGCGGTGCGACTCGGCGTTGCCGAGGACGCCGGGCAGCAGCCGGGCCACCGCCTCGGTGATCACCAGTACGGCCGCCTCCCCGCCGGCGAGGACGTAGTCGCCGATGGACACCTCGTGCACCGGCAGCCTCGTGGCGTACTCGTCGATCACCCGGCGGTCGATGCCCTCGTAGCGCGCGGGGGTGAAGATCAGCCAGGGGTTCTCGGAGAGCTCCACGGCGAGTTCCTGGGTGAAGGGACGGCCGCTCGGGGTGGGGACGACGAGGGCGGGCGTGTGCGAGCCCGTCTCGTAGCCGTCCGCCAGCACGGAGTCCAGCGCGTCCCCCCAGGGGTCGGTCTTCATGACCATGCCCGGGCCGCCGCCGTACGGGGTGTCGTCGACGGTGTTGTGGCGGTCGTACGTCCACTCGCGCAGGTCGTGGACGTGCACGTCGAGCTGCCCGCGCGCGCGTGCCTTGCCGACCAGGGAGACGTTCAGGGGGTCGAGGTACTCGGGGAAGATCGTGACGACGTCGAGGCGCATCTTCTACGACTCTTCCCGCGAGGACGCGATCTCGGCCCGGTCGTCGATGAGCCCGGGCGGCGGGTCGATGACGGCCTTCTGCTCGGCGAGGTCGATCTCGGTGACGATCTCCTCGACGAACGGGATCATCACCTCGCTGCCGTCGGGCCGCTCCACGATGAAGAGGTCCTGGGAGGGCAGGTGCGAGATCTCGGTGATCCGGCCCACCTCCACGCCGTCCTTGGTCACGACGTCGAGGTCCATGAGCTGGTGGTCGTAGTACTCGTCCTCCTCCTCGGGCAACTCGTCGGGATCGACCTCGGCGATCAGGAGGGTGTTGCGCAGCGCCTCGGCGGCGGTCCGGTCACGGACGCCCTCGAAACGCAGCAGGAGGCGGCCGCTGTGGACGCGGCCCGTCTCGATGGTGAGCGGGCCGGTGGCGGCCGGGTCGGTCGCCAGGACGGCGCCGGGCGCGAGCCGGAGTTCCGGCTCGTCGGTACGGACCTCGACGGTGACCTCGCCCTTGATGCCGTGGGCGCGGCCGATCCGTGCGACTACGAGCTGCACTTGCGAAGATCTCCTGTCGTAGGGCCCGGGACGACTACGGGCCGGGGACGGCCCGATGGCCCTCCCCGGCCCGAGCCGGTACTGCGTTTGACGTCAGCGGACGTGGTCCACGTCGACGAGGTCGACGCGGACACCGCGGCCGCCGATGGCGCCCACGACGGTACGCAGGGCACGCGCGGTGCGGCCGTTGCGACCGATCACCTTGCCGAGGTCGTCGGGGTGGACCCGGACCTCCAGCACGCGTCCGCGGCGCAGGTTGCGCGAGGCGACCTGCACATCGTCAGGGTTGTCGACGATGCCCTTCACGAGGTGCTCGAGAGCCTCCTCGAGCATGCTCAGGCCTCGGTGGACTCAGACGAGGACGACTCGGCCGAGGCCTCGTCCTTCTTCTCAGCCTTCTTCTTCTGGGTGATGGCCTCACCCTTGCCCTCGTCGTCGCCACCGAGGGCCTCGAACGAGGGGCGCGCGGCCTTCTCGGCCGGCTGGAGCAGCGGAGCCGGGGCGGGCTCGCCCTTGAACTTCTGCCAGTCGCCGGTCTTCTTCAGGATGGCGAGCACGGGCTCGGTCGGCTGCGCGCCGACACCCAGCCAGTACTGCGCGCGCTCCGAGTCGACCTCGATGCGCGAGGGGTTCTGCACCGGGTGGTACAGGCCGATCTCCTCGATCGCACGGCCGTCACGACGGGTACGGGAGTCGGCGACGACGATGCGGTAGTGAGGCGAACGGATCTTGCCCAGACGCTTCAGCTTGATCTTGACTGCCACGGGAGTGGGTTCTCCTGGATTTGACGTGGTTGGGCACGGCGAGAGAGCCGCGTGGGGTTGCGGTACCCGAGTGCCCGATGGACGCGTCAGCCGGAGGCGAGAGGGTTCCTGTGCGGCTGTCGAGTACAGCTAGCCATTGTGCCACACCCCGGACCTCCTCTCGGACCGGGGCCGCGCACGAGCATGCCTGAGGGGCACCCGGCACTCCGGGTGCCCCCGGGCAGGATCGCGGCTGCCACGAGCAGTCGCGGTCCTCAGCTCGCCGCGGCCCCCACGATCTCGGGGATGCGGAACGGCTTCCCGCAGCCCCCGCAGACGATCGGCGCCTGGGCCAGGACGGAGGGGACGACCCTCACGTTGCGGCCGCAGTCGCAGACCGCCTTGACCCGGACCCCGCCGCCGGAGGAGCCGTGCCGCGCCGCCGGGCCCCGGAAGGAGCGGGCGGTGTCGGCGGAGGTCGCCGCCGTGTGGGCCTTGAGGGCGCGCTGCAACCGCTCGATGGTCGGGCGGTAGCGGCGCTTCGCCTCGGGGGTGAGCGTGACCAGGGAGAAGCCGCTGCTCGGGTGCGGCTCCTCGGGGTGGTCCAAGCCCATCTCCTCGGCGATCGCGAGGAATCTGCGGTTGTGGTAGCGGCCGGCGCGGGAGGTGTCTCGGATGCCTCGCGCGGCGGCGATGCCGTGGACTGCCTCGTGAAGCAGTCGCTCGAAGGAGAGCTCGTGACCGCAAGCGGACGACGACTCCCCGATCAGGGACTCTGGCGCGGCAAGATCCGGCAGCTCGGGGTGGTACCGCTGAATGTCGGCCCACGCCTCTGCCAGCTCTGCGGCGAGAACAGGTGGTGTCTGTGTCGTGCTCACGTAATGACAACGAGCCAGGGTGCCGCTGTGTTCCTATTCCGGGGCATCCCAAATAATTTGCACGTACCCGTCAGTTGCCGCTGATGCGTGGAGACGAGGGCGGGTGCGCTGATCTGCGGAGAAGCCTCACAGCTCGTAACAAGCCGGTACGTAGTGTGAGGTACGCCCCGGCGCGTAGATCGTGTCCACGCGCCGGTGCGGTTGGGATCCGCAGGTGCGCAAGAGGCGTTTCGGTCGCTCTCGCACCGGAAGGGCGCTGTCTCAGTAAGCGCGCGCGACGACTGCGACGTTACCGGGGGCGTCGTCGGTTCCCGGCACCGACCCGTCCTCCGCGACCAGACAGCGTACGGTCACCGCGTGCTCGGCCAGCCCGGCCTCGCCCTCCTCGCCGAGCACGGCCCACGGGATGCGCGCCCAGCCACCGGAGACGGCGGCCTCGACGGCCTCGTCGAACGTCGACACCTCGGCGGTACGGGCCTCCCGGCGCTCGCGGGACTGGGCCAGCAGCAGGGCCTGGTCCTCCTCGAGGAACCCGGGGAGCAGGGCCGCCAGGGAATCCAGCGGTACGGCTTCCTTGCCGCCCGGGATCCGGCGGGCCACCATCGCCGTGCCGCCCTCCAGGTCACGGGGCCCGATCTCGACGCGGACCGGCACGCCCTTGAGCTCCCAGTCGACCGCGCGGCGGCCGAAGGGGATGTCGGTGCGGTCGTCGACGTGGACCCGCAGCCCCGCCGCCCGCAGCCGGTCGCCGAGCTCGCGGACCTTGGCCAGAACCGGTTCGTCCGCCTTGATCGCGAGCACGACGACCTGGGTCTGCGCGAGCCGCGGCGGCACCCGCAGGCCGTTGTCGTCGCCGTGCATCATCACCAGGGCGCCGATCATGCGGGTGGTGGAGCCCCAGGAGGTCTGCCAGACGAGTTCCTGGGTGCCGTCCTTCGACAGGTACGAGGTGTTGAAGGCCTTCGCGAAGTTCTGGCCCAGCTCGTGGCTGGTGGCCATCTGGAGGGCCTTGCCGTCGCCCATCATGCCTTCCAGCGTGAGGGTGTTGATCGCTCCGGCGAACCGCTCCCTGACGGTCTTGCGGCCGGGTACCACGTCCATGGCGAGGACGTTCGTCATGAAGTCCTCGTAGACCTGCCGGTGGATGTGCGAGGCGAACGCGCGCGCGTCCTCCTGGGTCGCGTGCGCGGTGTGGCCCTCCTGCCACAGGAACTCCGTCGTACGCAGGAAGAGACGGGGCCGCAGTTCCCAACGCACCACGTTGGCCCACTGGTTGATCAGCAGGGGCAGGTCACGGTAGCTCTGCACCCACTTGGAGAAGTAGTCGTTGACGATCATCTCGGAGGTGGGGCGGACGACCGCGGGCTCCTCCAGCTCCTTGCCGCCGCCGTGGGTGACGACCGCGAGCTCGGGAGCGAAGCCCTCGACGTGGTCGGCCTCGCGGGTGAGGTAGGACTGCGGGATCAGCAGCGGGAAGTACGCGTTCTGCGTGCCCGTCGCCTTGATCCGGGCGTCCATCTCGGCCTGCATCCGCTCCCACAGCCCGTACCCGTACGGTCGGATGACCATGGTGCCGCGCACCGGACCGTTGTCGGCCAGTTCGGCCTTGGTGATCAGATCCTGGTACCAGCGCGGGAAGTCGTCCGCCCGGGGTGTGAGAACAGGTGCCTTTGCCATGGCGCGATGCTACGGGCGCAGATTGCCGGGATGTGAATTCTTTTCCCCGGCACATGCCAACCGGCAAGCGGGGCCCTTCTGCCTCTGGACGAGCGGTCGAGTGCGGAGTTACCTGGCATACGGGGGAACTGCGAGCGCACGTCACGGGGGCTACGGAAACGGGCACAGAGTCAATCTCGGCGGATTGGGGCGCTTATCCATGACACCCACGCTCGTGCGGCAACACCTGTCTTCGACGAGAGAGGCGTCCCGCGCGGACCTCGGTGCACGCGCGCGTGACTGGTCCGAGATCCAGGAGCGGATGCTGGTTCCGCTGTACGAGGCCGTCTACGAGCGACTGGAAGTGGGGCCGGCGACGCGGCTGTTGGGCCTCGGCTGCGGCAGCGGGCTCGCCCTGCTGATGGCCGCCTCCAGAGGGGCCGCGGTCGCCGGTGTCGAGCCCTCCTCGCCCGAGCGGCTGGCGCTCGCGCGGGAGCGGCTCCAGCCGGAGGCGTCGGGCACGCGTGCGCGTGCCGGCACCAGCCTGGTCGACCAGGTGCCCGGGGAGACCTCCGGCGCCCGGGGCGCCCCGTACACCCTCGTGACCGCCTTCGAGCCGATCGGGTGTCTCGCGGGCGACGCCGAGGGGCTCGGCGATCTCCTCGCCGCGGCGACACCGCTCGCCGAGCGGGGAGCGCCCGTGGCGCTCGTGGGCTGGGGCCCGCCGGAGCGGTGCGCGACGTCGTCGGTGCTGCGAGTGGCCACCAAGCTGGCGGATCCGCTGCGGAGCACGGGCAGTTGGCGCCCGGCCCTGCGCGACGACCTGGAGGAGGTCGCCCACCGGGCCGGCCTCAGGCCCGACGGCTCGGGCCGGGTTTCCTGCCCCTTCGGGTACGCCGACCTCGACAGCGCGCTCAGGGGGCTGCTGTCGACGGGGCTGTTCGACGCGGCGATCGCGGCGACCGACCGGGCCCAGGTGGACAAGGAGGTGACGGAGGCGCTCCATCCGCATCAGCGCCGGGACGGCACCGTGTGGATGCCGAACGTGTTCCGGTACCTGATCGCGCGCACGCCGTAACCGCCGCCCTCCGCGAACACCGCCGGGGGCGCCCCTGCGAAGAGGAGCGCCCCCGGTGACAACGCCGACGACTCAGCCCATGAACTTCTTGAACTCGTCGGGCAGTTCGAAGTCCTGCGGGGCCTGCTGGCCGGGCACCCCGAAGGCGCCGCCGCCCTGGGCGCCCGCGGCCCTGCGCGCGGCCTCCTCGGCCTCCTGCTGCTTGCGCTTCATCGGGTTTCCGGAGCGCTGCTTGCCCTTGGCCTTCTTCGGCTGCTTCTTGGCGCGGCCGGGACCGCCACCCATGCCCGGGATCCCCGGCATGCCCGGCATCCCGCCGCCCTGAGCCATGCGGGACATCATCTTGCGGGCCTCGAAGAACCGCTCGACGAGGTTCTTGACCGCGCTGACCTCGACACCGGAACCCTTGGCGATACGGGCGCGGCGCGAGCCGTTGATGATGGTCGGCTCCTGGCGCTCGGCCGGGGTCATCGACTTGATGATCGCGGCGGTGCGGTCGACGTCCCGCTCGTCCAGGTTGTTGATCTGGTCCTTGATCTGGCCCATGCCCGGGAGCATGCCGAGCAGCTTGGAGATGCTGCCCATCTTCCGGACCTGCTCCATCTGGGCCAGGAAGTCGTCCAGGGTGAAGTCCTGGCCCTTCTTGGACGCCAGCTTGGAGGCCATCTTCTCGGCCTCTTCCTGACTGAACGTCTTCTCCGCCTGCTCGATCAGGGTGAGCAGGTCACCCATGTCGAGGATGCGGGAGGCCATCCGGTCGGGGTGGAAGGCGTCGAAGTCCTCCAGCTTCTCGCCGTTGGAGGCGAACATGATCGGCTTGCCGGTGATCTGCCGGATCGACAGGGCCGCGCCACCGCGGGCGTCGCCGTCGAGCTTGGAGAGCACCACGCCGTCGAAGCCGACGCCGTCACGGAAGGCCTCGGCGGTGTTGACCGCGTCCTGGCCGATCATCGCGTCGACGACGAAGAGGATCTCGTCCGGGGAGACGGCGTCGCGGATGTCCGCGGCCTGCTGCATCAGCTCGGCGTCGATACCGAGGCGGCCCGCGGTGTCCACGATCACGATGTCGTGGACCTTCGCCTTGGCGTGCTCGATGGAGTCCTTGGCGACCTTGACCGGGTCACCGACGCCGTTGCCCGGCTCCGGGGCGTAGACCGCGACACCGGCGCGCTCGGCGACGACGCTCAGCTGGTTGACGGCGTTGGGGCGCTGGAGGTCGGCGGCGACGAGCAGCGGCGAGTGGCCCTGCTCCTTCAGCCACCGGCCCAGCTTGCCCGCGAGGGTGGTCTTGCCGGCACCCTGGAGACCCGCCAGCATGATCACGGTGGGCGGGTTCTTGGCGAACCTGAGGCGCCGGGTCTCGCCGCCCAGGATCGTGACGAGCTCCTCGTTCACGATCTTCAGGACCTGCTGGGCGGGGTTCAGCGCCCGGGAGACGTCGGCACCGAGGGCGCGCTCCTTGACGTTCTTGATGAACGACCGGACGACCGGCAGGGCCACGTCCGCCTCGAGGAGCGCGATGCGGATCTCGCGCGCGGTGGCGTCGATGTCCGCCTCGGAGAGCCGTCCCTTGCCGCGCAGGTTCTTGAAAGTCGCTGAGAGGCGATCGGAAAGAGTATCGAACACGGCGCTCGCGGTCCTCGGGGTCGGTGGCAGCTGGGAATCGCCCTCCAGGGTATCCCGGCGGCACGCGTGGCCGGGATCCCCCGGTCAGGCCCGCAGGGTCTCCTCCAGCTTCCGGGCCACGGAAGCCGCTTCTCCGGCCCCGAGCGGGACGCCCTTGCCGTCGGTGACGTAGAAGGCGTCCACGGCGTTGGCGCCCAGCGTCGACACGTGGGCGCTGCGCATCCGCACCCCGGCGTCCTCCAGCGCGCGTCCGATGCGGAACAGCAGTCCGGGGGCGTCCTGGGCGCGCACCTCGATCACCGTGGCGTGCCGGGAGGCGGCCGGGGCGACCGTCACGCGCGCGGGAGGCGCGAGGACACCCCGGCGCCGCGGATAGGCGGCGTCCCGCTCGGCGAGGCGCCCGGCGACGTCCAGCGAGCCGTCCAGGGCCCGTACGAGATCGGCGCGCAGGCGGGCCGCCTGGGGCAGCGAGCCGTACTGGGCGGCGACCCGCCAGTTCAGCAGGAGCACGGAACCCTCGACCCCGTCGGGCAGGTCCTGGGCGCTCAGCTCGGCGGTACGGACGGTGAGCCGGTGCACGGCCAGCACCCCGGCGACCGCGGGCAGCACACCCGGCTGGTCCGGTACGGCGATCACGAGCTCCACGCCGAGCGGTTCCGGGTCGTCCGAGGGCTGGGCGTCCACGGGCGGCTCGGTCTGGGCGCGCAGGGACAGCACCGGACCTCCGGTGGCGAGCGCCTCGATGGCGAGCCGCTCCTGCTCGGCAGTGGGCGCGGCCGCCTCGGGCCGGTCGAGGTCGTCCCCGGCGAGCACCGCGGCCACCCGTTTGACCAGGTCGGCGACGAGCGAGCCCCGCCAGGACGACCAGGCGGCCGGTCCGGTGGCCAGGGCGTCGGCCTCGGTCAGCGCGTGCAGCAGCTCCAGGGTGCCCTGCGACCCGACCGCCTCGGCGACCGACCGCACGGTGGCCGGGTCCTCCAGGTCACGCCGGGTCGCGGTGTCCACGAGGAGCAGGTGGTGCCGTACGAGCGTCGAGAGGACGGCGACGTCGTCACGGTCGAAGCCGATGCGCGCGGCGACGTCCTTCGCGATGATCTCGCCGGCCACCGAGTGGTCGCCGGGCCAGCCCTTGCCGATGTCGTGCAGCAGCGCGGCGACCAGGAGGAGGTCGGGGCGGTGGACGCGCCGGGTGAACTCCGAGGCGCGCACGGCCGTCTCGATCAGGTGCCGGTCGACGGTCCAGATGTGCACGGCGTTGCGCTGGGGGCGGCAGCGCACGCGCTCCCAGTCGGGCAGCATCCGGGTGATCAGCCCCTCGGCCTCCAGCGCCTCCCACACCTCGATGGTGGGCCGGCCCGAGCCGAGCAGGGTGACGAGCTGTTCCCGGGCCTCGGCGGGCCAGGGCGTGGGCAGCGGGCGCACTCCGGCCGCCATGCGCCGCACGGCGTGCAGGGAGAGCGGCAGTCCGGCCTGGGCGGCGGCGGCCGCGGCCCGCAGCGGGAGCACCGGGTCCCGGTCGGGGCGGGCGGCACGGGCGAGCACCACCTCGCCGTCCTGTTCCACGACGCCCTCCGCCAGCGGCGACCGCTCGGCGACCTGCTTGCCGCCGCCGAGCATGGCGCGCAGACGGGGCCGCACGGCACGCGACTTGAGCACGCGCCCCACCTCGCGCCAGGTGACGTCACTGGCGTACGAGATGACCCGGGCGGCCTCGTAGACCTGGCGCAGCAGGGTGTCGGCGTCCAGGAGTCCGAGTTCGGCGGCGACCTGGTCCTGTTCCTGGAGGGCGAGCCGGTCGGTGGCGCGGCCCGTGGTGAGGTGCAGGGCGTCCCGGACGTCGAGCAGCCGGCGCCGGGCGTCGTCGAGGCCCTCGCGCGGGGCGTCGGCCAGCCAGGAGGCGGCGACGGCACGCAGGGCGGTGGCGTCCCGGAGTCCGCCGCGGGCCTCCTTGAGGTCGGGTTCGAGGAGGTACTGGAGCTCGCCCTGGCGTTCGGCGCGCTCGGCACACAGTTCCTGGAGCTCGGGCAGGCGCTTGGGCGCCTGGTTGCGCCAGTCGGCGAGGACCGCTGTCCGCAGGCCCGCCGTCAGTCCCAGGTCACCGGCGATGTGCCGGGCGTCGAGAAGGCCGAGCTGGACCTTCAGGTCCTCCGCGGCCGTCTTGCGGGCCTCCGCGGGCGTGCGCACGGAGTGGTCGAGGGCGAGGCCCAGGTCCCACACCGGGTACCAGATGCGGTCGGCGAGGGCGGCCACCGCGCCCGGGTCGCCGCCGTCGTGCAGCAGGACCAGGTCCAGGTCGCTGCGGGGCGACAGCTCACCGCGGCCGTAACCGCCGACGGCGATCAGGGAGACTCCGCGCAGTTGCTCGGCGCCCGCGGTGAACAGCCCCGAGAGCCAGTCGTCGGTCAGTTCGGCGAGGGCGGAACGGCGCGGCGGCCCGGACCGCGCCCCCTCCTGGAGGAGGCGCAGCCGGGCCGCCGCGTAGCCGCTGGGTCCCGAGTCCTCTGCATCCTTGCGCACGTTCGTGCTCGTCACCCAGCAGCTCCTGTTCTGTTCTCCGGTCAGAGCGCGTCCGGGCCGCGCTCGCCCGTCCGGACCCGTACGGCGGTCTCGACCGGCAGGGACCAGACCTTGCCGTCACCGATCTTGCCGGTACGGGCCGCCTTGACGATGACGTCGATCAGCTGTTCGGCGTCGTCGTCCTCGGCGAGGACCTCGATGCGGATCTTCGGGACCAGGTCCACGGTGTACTCGGCACCGCGGTAGACCTCGGTGTGGCCCCGCTGACGACCGTAACCGCTCGCCTCGGTGACCGTCAGACCGTGCACCCCGAAGGCCTGGAGGGCTTCCTTGATCTCGTCGAGCCGGTGCGGCTTGACGACGGCGGTGATGAGCTTCATGCGTCCACCTTCTTGCCCGCGTCGGCGACCGGGGCCGTGACGGAGGTCCGGGCGGCGCCGCCACCGGCACCGCTGAAGTCGTATGCGGTCTCGGCGTGCTCGGCCTGGTCGATGCCGGAGATCTCCTCGTCCTCACTGACCCGCATACCGATGGTCTTGTCGAGGAGGAAGGCGAGGATCGCGGAGGCGATGAGGGAGTAGGCGAGGACCGCGAAGACACCGGCGCACTGCTTCCAGAGCTGGTCCGCGTTGCCGCCGTAGAAGAGGCCCTTGACGTCCGACTGGCCGGTGCCGCTGGCGAAGAAGCCGATCAGCAGGGAGCCGATGACACCGCCGACCATGTGGACGCCGACGACGTCCAGGGAGTCGTCGTAGCCGAACTTGTACTTCAGGCCGACCGCCATGGCGCACAGGACACCGGCGATGACGCCCACGCAGATCGCGCCGACCGGGGTGACCGCACCACCGGAGGGGGTGATGGCGACCAGACCGGCGACCGCGCCGGAGGCGGCACCGAGGGTGGTGAACGCGCCGTGGCGGATCTTCTCGTAGAGGAGCCAGCCCAGCATGGCGGCCGCGGTGGCGATCTGGGTGTTGACGAACATCAGGGAGCCGACGCCGTCGTCGTTGCCGAGCCACGAGCCGGCGTTGAAGCCGAACCAGCCGAACCACAGCAGACCGGCGCCGAGCATGACCAGCGGGAGGCTGTGCGGTCGCATCGGGTCCCTCTTGAAGCCGACGCGCTTGCCGATGACCAGGATGACACCGAGCGCCGCGGCGCCCGCGTTGATGTGGACCGCGGTACCACCGGCGAAGTCGATCACACCGAGCTCGAAGGCCCAGCCGCCGGTGCCCCAGACCCAGTGGGCGACCGGGAAGTAGACGACCGTCGCCCACAGCACGACGAAGAGCGCCCAGGCGGAGAACTTCACGCGGTCGGCGATCGCACCGCTTATCAGTGCGGGCGTGATGATCGCGAACATCATCTGGAAGACGGCGAAGGCGAGGACCGGGATCGTGTACCCGGACCAGATGTCGCCCTTGTCGATGCCGGTCCATCCGAAGAAGTCGGATTCCCAGCCGATGAGCGAGCCGTGGTCCGTACCGAACGCCATGGAGAAGCCGTACAGCACCCACAGGATGGTGACGATACCCATGCTGATGAAGCTCATCATCAGCATGTTGAGGGTGCTCTTGACGCGGACCATGCCTCCGTAGAAGAAGGCAAGACCCGGGGTCATGATCAGCACCAGGGCGGAACAGATCAACATGAAGCCTGTGTTCGCCACAGACAGCTTGTCTGCGGCGAGCGTGATGGCTGGTGCCATCGGCGTCTCCTCGTCGTAGGTACGGCCCCGTGCGGGCGAAGCCAGAGCGGATTGAGGGGTGGGCCGGTTATGCGCCATGAGATTGGCGCAGCGCGGTTTCGGTGGAAGCCCCTCGTTGTTTCGCCGCCGTGACGAAGACACCTGGTGTGTTACGCGTCGATGAACTGGCGGATTCCGCCCGCGTCGATCGTTATCGTGGCGCAACCTTCGGAGAAGGAAAGAAACCGGCCGCGGTCGGCCTTCCGACGACCTGGCATGGGGGAGCCGAGTCGGGCAGTTCGGGAGGGCCGGCCGCGGCCGGGGTTCAGGGGATTCAGACGGCTTCCGCGGTCTCCGGGAGTTCCACGGCGAGCTTGTCGGTGAGATCCACGACCTCGGCGAGATCACCGAAATCGCGTACGGCCGTGTCGACCGTCTTTCGAATACGAGTGTTCACGCGCTCGGAGCGCACCTTCTTGGCGATGTGCATGGCCTGTTCCACCAGGACGGTGCTCTGCTCGGGCTCGCGCCGCAGCAGGTGCACGGTGGCCATGCCGACGAGATTGAGTGCGTACGACCGCTGGTGCTCGCCGTCGTCGGAGAACAGCTCCACCGCCCGCTGCATGAGGGGCTCGGCCAGGGAGGCGTAGGCCGGGCTGCGGCCGGCGACGTAGGCGAGGTCGCGGTAGGAGTGGGAGTTCTCGCCGTACAGCTCGGCCTCGGAGAAGAAGCGGATCCAGTCGGGGTCCGGCTCGTCCCACTCGTCGGCCTCCGCGAAGGTGTCCTCGGCCATCCGGACGGCCCGCTTGCACTTGCCGGGCTGGCCCATGTTGGCGTACGCGCGGGCCTCCATCGCATACAGCATCGACTGGGTGCGCGGGCTCGCGCAGTCCCGGCTGCCGTACTGCGCGAGGTGGATCAGCTCCAGGGCGTCCTCGGGCCGGCCGAGGTGGATCATCTGGCGGCTCATGCTGGACAGGACGTACGAGCCGAGCGGCTTGTCGCCGGCCTCCTTGGCGGCGTGCAGGGCGAGCACGAAGTACTTCTGGGCGGTGGGCTGGAGCCCCACGTCGTACGACATCCAGCCCGCGAGCTCGGCCAGTTCGGCGGCGACCTTGAACAGCTTGCGGGTGGTGGTCTCGGGCTGGGGCTCCTGGAGGAGGTCCGTCACCTCGTGCAGTTGTCCCACGACCGCCTTGCGGCGCAGTCCGCCGCCGCACTGGGCGTCCCACTGGCGGAACATGACGGTCGTGGACTCGAGGAGGTCGAGCTCCGGTTTGGAGAGCCGGCCGACACGGCGGGAGGCGGCCGGGTCGGGCTCCCGCTGCGGGGTGGCGGCGGGGCCGGGGACCAGCCAGCGCTGCATGGGCTCGATGAGGGACGGACCCGCGGACAGGGCCAGCGAGCTCCCGAGGAAGCCGCGCCGCGCCAGCATGAGGTCGCTGCGCGAGAACTCGCTGAGCAGGGCCACGGTCTGCGGGCCCGTCCAGGGCAGGTCGACCCCGGTCGTGGACGGCGACTGGCGGGCGGCGCGCAGTCCGAGGTCCTCGACGGAGACGACGCAGCCGAACCGCTCGGAGAACAGCTCGGACAGGATTCTGGGGATGGGTTCGCGGGGGTTCTCGCCGTCCAGCCAGCGACGCACCCGCGAGGTGTCGGTGGAGATGTGGTTGGCCCCCAACTGCCGGGCCCTGCGGTTGACCTGGCGGGCGAGCTCGCCCTTCGACCAGCCGCTGCGGACGAACCAGGAGGTGAGCAGTTCGTTCGGGCGCTTCTCGGCCTGCGCAGCGCTCCCGGCGCCCGTCCCGCTTCCGCTGTTGCCGCCCACTGGAACGCCCCCATCCCTGAGACCACTTGTCGCCGAGTGCGCCAAGCCCTATCAGAATGCCGGTAAATACGGCCGTCCGTCCGGCGGTTGTCAGCCTTCGAACGGGGAACCGACTTGCCTCCGGCATACCCACAAGTGCATGTGCCCCCAGGACTCGTGCACTCAAAGTAATCCTACGATCACGCGTCCAGCCATGGCGATCCCGGAAACGCCACCATTCGCCACCCCTTCGAATGAACTCACGGTCGCCTCCACACGATTCACTTGACATAGACCGAGCGGGGTGGGCGGAGCGGTGCACTCGGGGGCGCGCGAACCTCGACGCACGACCCAGGACACATCCGGGCGCCGCCGTCGCCCGGAAGGGGAAACGGAGAGTGACGGAGCGCGTCCGCCGCGTAACCACCGGCGCGCTGGACCCGTTGGAGGGGGCATGGGCTTCACGATCGGCGGCATTCGGGAGATCCGTTCCGGTACACGCAGGCGCGGCCGCTCCTCGGAGTGCACCGCCGTCGCCGAGTTCACCGGACTCTGGGGCTGGGACGTCGTCCCGGGCGCGCGGGCCTCGGCCGGCGCCTGCTCCTGCGGCCGCGCGGACTGCCTCCGGCCCGGCGCCCACCCCCTCGACTTCGCGCCCCCGGTCCCGGCCGGAGCCACGCTCGACGACGTGACCAAGGCGTGGTCCGAGTTCCCCGGTGCCGCGGTGATGCTGCCGGTCGGCCGCGCCTTCGACGTCATCGAGGTCGCCGAGCCGGCCGGGCGCCGCGCCCTGGTCCGCCTGGAGCGCATGGGTCTGCCGCTCGGCCCGGTGACCGCGACCCCGGAGGGCCGCGCCCAGTTCTTCGTCGCCCCCGGCGCCGCGGTGGACCTGGCCGAACTCCTCTACCGCATGGGCTGGGACGACGCCGCCTCCCTCGACCTGCGCGGCCTGGGCCCGGGCGCGTACATCACGGCTCCGCCGTCGGACCGGGGCGGCCTGGGGCCGGTGCGGTGGCTGCGGCCGCCTTCCCTGGACGCGGCGACGAAACCGCCGGCGGCCCGCCTGCTGCTGGGGACGCTGGCGTACGTGGCGCACCGGTCGCGCGCATAGCCGTACACAGCGAAGCGCCCGCTCCCGACTGCACCTCGGGGGCGGGCGCTTCTTCGCGTGCGCCGGCGGCTGGGACGGGCGGGACTACTCCCCGATCAGGGCGTCCACGAACGCCTCCGGCTCGAACGGCGCCAGGTCGTCGGCGCCCTCGCCGAGGCCGATCAGCTTGACCGGTACGCCCAGTTCGCGCTGGACGGCGACCACGATGCCGCCCTTGGCCGTGCCGTCCAGCTTGGTCAGGACGATGCCGGTGATGTCGACGACCTCGGCGAAGACGCGGGCCTGCACCAGGCCGTTCTGTCCCGTCGTGGCGTCCAGCACGAGCAGCACCTCGTCCAGCGGGGCGTGCTTCTCGACGACCCGCTTGACCTTGCCGAGCTCGTCCATGAGGCCGGTCTTGGTGTGCAGGCGCCCCGCGGTGTCGATGAGGACCACGTCGACCCCCATCTCCTTGCCCTCCTTCACCGCGTCGAAGGCGACGGAGGCGGGGTCACCGGCCTCCGGCCCGCGCACGGTGTGGGCACCCACCCGCTCGCCCCAGGTCTGGAGCTGGTCGGCGGCGGCGGCGCGGAAGGTGTCGGCGGCGCCGAGCACGACGGTCCGCCCGTCGGCCACGAGCACCCGGGCGAGCTTGCCGGTGGTGGTGGTCTTGCCGGTGCCGTTGACCCCGACGACCATCACGATGCCGGGCCTGCGGCCCTCCGGCTCGGTCCGCACCGTGCGGTCGACCTCGGTGCCGACCAGCTTGAGCAGCTCCTCGCGCAGCAGTCCGCGCAGTTCGTCGGGGGTCCGGGTGCCGAGCACCTTCACCCGCTCGCGCAGCCCGTCGACCAGCTCCTGGGTGGGGGCCACGCCGACGTCGGCAGTGAGGAGGATGTCCTCGATCTCCTCCCAGGTGTCGTCGTCGAGGTGCTCGCGCGACAGGAGCGTGAGCAGCCCCTTGCCGAGCGCGTTCTGCGAGCGGGAGAGCCGGGCGCGCAGCCGGACCAGGCGTCCGGCGGTGGGCTCGGGGATCTCGATCCCGGCCGCCGCCGGGAGCTCTTCGGTGACGGGCGGCGCGGAGCCGTCCGGGAGATCCACCTCCTCGATGGTCCGGCGCGCTTCGTCGCGCGGCGTCTCGGCCTCGTCGCCGACGTGCGGCTCGGCCGGAGGGGCGGTGATGTCGGGCGCGGCGGGAGGCGGCGGGGGCAGCGGCTTCTTGCGCCGGCTGCCGACGACGAGCCCGCCGAGCACACCGAGCACGACCACGGCGATGACTACAGCAAGGATGACGGTTTCCATAACCCGTCCAGTATCCATCCCGCCCTCCCGGGAGCGACCGCGCCGCCGCACTCGGAGGAGCGAGCCACTGAAATCCCTTTTCACCGGATATGCCGGACCGACCCGAGCTGTGGGCGGTCCCCGTCCCGCACCTCCCCCGCCCGCGCGTGCCACCCCATGGCAATCTGACGCGGTGTCAGCTACCGTCCCCGCCACCACCCGCCCGGTGAAGGGGGACCCCCATGCCCGTCACGGTCGTCCGTTTCAACCTCGTCGAGCCCGGCGCGACGCCCGCCTCCCTCAGTGCCCGCTACCGGGCCGCCCTGGACATGGCCGCGTACGCCGACGAGCACGGCATCACCACCGTGCAGACCGAGGAGCACCACGGCGTCGACAACAACTGGCTGCCCTCGCCGTTCGCCTTCGCGGGCGCGGTGTTCGGCGCGACCCGCAGGATCGCGGTCACCGTCTCCGCCGTGATCGGCCCGCTGCACGACCCGCTCCGCCTGGCCGAGGAGATCGCCGTACTGGACCTGCTGAGCGGCGGCCGGCTGGTGACGGTCGCCGGGATCGGGTACCGCCCCGAGGAGTACGCCCTGTTCGACGTGGAGTGGCGGCGCCGGGGGCGGATCCAGGACGAGCTCCTGGAGACCCTCCTCAAGGCCTGGACCGGCGAGGAGTTCGAGTACCGGGGTCGTACGGTACGGATCACCCCGCGCCCGCTCACCGACCCGCACCCCCTCCTCCTGGTCGGCGGTTCCTCCGAGGCGGCCGCCCGCCGGGCCGCCCGCCTCGGCCTGCCGTTCTTCCCCAGCGCGCACCTGCCGGAGCTGGAGGCGTACTACAAGGAACGGCTCGTCGAGTACGGCACCGAGGGCTGGACCATGATGCCGACGGCCGAGACACCGTTGCTGCACATCGCCGAGGACCCGGACGAGGTGTGGGACCGGCACGGGGAGCACTTCCTGCACGAGGCCCGGACGTACGCCTCCTGGCAGTCCGGTGACATCCGCTCGGCGGTGCGCTCGGCGGCCACGAGCGTGGAGGAGCTGCGCGCGGAGGGCGTGTACCGGATCCTCACGCCCGAGGAGTGCGTGGAGCTGGGGCTCGACAACCTCGTCCTGCATCCGCTGGCGGGCGGGATGCCGGTGGAGGAGGGCTGGCGGAGCCTGCGGCTGTTCGCGGAGCGGGTGATCCCGGCACTGGACGGCTGAGCCGGGCGGTGTCCGGTGGCCGTACGACGGTGTGGGGTCCGCAAGGGGGGGATCGGCGGCGGCGTCCTCATCCGGTGACCCCGTACACGGCTCCGCCGCCCCCGGCCTGGGCGGTTGCCCGGCCGGGGACGGCGGACGGTTCGGGGAGAGGGGCAGCGGGGTGGTGGCCCCTCCCCCCGGGCTCGTGGGCGGGCCGTCAGCCCATCTCCTCCAGCTTCTTGCCCTTCGTCTCCTTGACGTACTTGAGGACGAACGGGATGGAGAGCGCGGCGAAGACCGTGTAGATCACGTAGGTCGCGGAGAGGTTCCAGTCGGCCAGCGACGGGAAGCTCGCGGTGATGGCCCAGTTGGCGATCCACTGCGCGGAGGCGGCCACACCGAGCGCGGCGGCGCGGATCCGGTTCGGGAACATCTCGCCGAGGAAGACCCAGACGACCACACCCCAGGACAGGGCGAAGAAGAGGACGAACACGTGGGCGGCGATCAGGGCGGTCCAGCCCTGCGCGGCCGGCAGCTTGCCGTCGACCAGGTCGAAGGAGAACGCCCAGGCCTCCAGCGCGAGGCCGATCACCATGCCGACCGAGCCGATCAGGGCGAGCGGGCGGCGGCCGACGCGGTCCACGAAGATCATCGCGATCACGGTGCCGACGATGTTGATGATCGACGTCGTGAAGGAGTAGAAGAACGAGTCCGTCGGGTCGACGCCGACCGACTGCCACAGCGTGGAGGAGTAGTAGAACGCGACGTTGATGCCGACGAACTGCTGGAAGACCGACAGGCCGATGCCGACCCAGACGATCGGCTTGAAGAAGAAGGAACCGCCGAGCAGGTCCTTGAAGGTCGACTTGTGCTCGCTCTTCATGGCGTTCTCGATCTCACCGACGCGGGCGTCCAGATCGACCTTGTCGCCCTCGACCTCGGCGAGGATCTCCCGGGCCCGCTCGTGCTTGCCGACAGAGATCAGGAACCGCGGGGACTCGGGGATGGCGAAGGAGAGCAGACCGTAGAGGACGGCCGGGATCACCATGACGCCGAGCATGACCTGCCAGGCCTCCAGGCCCATCAGCTTGCCGCGCTGGTCGCCGCCAGCGGCGTTCAGCAGGCCCCAGTTGACGAGCTGCGAGATGGCGATGCCGATGACGATCGCGGCCTGCTGGAAGGAGCCGAGCCGGCCCCGGTAGGCCGGCGGGGCGACCTCGGCGATGTAGGCCGGGCCGATGACCGAGGCCATGCCGATGGCGAAGCCGCCGACGATCCGCCAGAACGCCAGGTCGTACAGCGCGAAGGGCAGCGCCGAACCGACGGCGCTGACCGTGAAGAGGACGGCCGAGATCTGCATGCAGCGAATGCGGCCGATGCGGTCGGCGATGCGTCCGGCGGTCGCCGCGCCGATCGCGCAGCCGATCAGGGCGATGGCGATGACCTGCGCCAGGGCCGCGGAGCCGATGTCGTAGCGGTCCCGGATGGCCTCGACCGCACCGTTGATCACGGAGCTGTCGTAACCGAAGAGGAATCCGCCCATCGCGGCCGCCGCCGCGATGAAGATGACGTGCCCGAGATGATCGGGATGAGCCGGTCCGGCTCCTGACTTCTGCGCCTGCGCTGTGCTGGTCACGTTCAACTCCTAAGGCCATCGGCAACGCTGCCTGAAGGCAAGAACAACGTTCCAGACCCTATGCCTTCAAGTTCCGAAATCAACAGCGGGAACGGTGTGAGAAAACAGGAACTGATGGGGACGTTGAGTTCAAGGAGTGAAGAGTTGGAAACGGGGTAACCGGAGGAGCTAGCGCAGCCGCTGACTGATCACCTTCGAGACGCCGTCGCCCTGCATGGACACGCCGTACAGCGCGTCGGCGACCTCCATCGTGCGCTTCTGGTGCGTGATCACGATGAGCTGCGAGGCCTCTTGCAGCTCCTGCATGATGCGGATCAGCCGCTGGAGGTTGGTGTCGTCGAGGGCGGCCTCGACCTCGTCCATCACGTAGAACGGGCTGGGCCGCGCCTTGAAGATCGACACCAGCAACGCTACGGCCGTGAGGGACCGCTCGCCACCCGAGAGCAGGCTGAGCCGCTTGACCTTCTTGCCCGGCGGACGCGCCTCGACGTCCACGCCGGTCGTGAGCATGTTGTCGGGGTCCGTCAGGATCAGCCGTCCCTCACCGCCCGGGAACAGCCGGCTGAAGACGCCCTCGAACTCCCGGGCGGTGTCCCGGTAGGCCTCGGTGAAGACCTGCTCCACGCGCTCGTCGACCTCCTTGACCACCTGGAGCAGGTCGGCGCGGGTCTTCTTCAGGTCCTCCAGCTGCTCACTCAGGAACTTGTGCCGCTCCTCCAGCGCCGCGAACTCCTCCAGCGCGAGCGGATTGACCTTGCCGAGCTGCTGGTACGCCCGCTCGGCCGCCCTGAGCCGCTTCTCCTGCTCGGCCCGGTGGAACTGCTTCGGCTGGTTGCGCGGATGCTCCGGGTCCTCGGGCAGCTCCTCGCCCTCGGCGGGCGGGGAGGGCGGTACGAGCTGGTGGGGGCCGTACTCCTCGACCAGCCCGGCCGGCTCGACGCCCAGTTCCTCCAGCGCCTTGGTCTCCAGCTGCTCGATCCGCATCCGCTTCTCGGCACCGAGCACCTCGCCCCGGTGGACGGAGTCGGTGAGCTTGTCGAGCTCGGCCTTGAGATCGCGGCCGGTGTTCCGCGCGGCGGTCAGCTCCCGCTCCCGCAACGCCTTCGCGGCCTCGGCGGCGGTCCGCTCCGCGTCCGCGCGCCCGAGGGACACCTCGACGTGCGCGAGCAGTTGCCGCGCTCCCGAGGCGACCGCCTCGGCCACGGCGGCCTCGTGCCGGAGCCGGGCCCGCCGCTGTTCGGCACGCGCGCGTGCCTCCCGTTCCGCGCGGGCGGCGCGGTCGAGGGAGTCGGCACGGCCGGAGAGCCCCTTGACCCGCTCCTCATGGGTACGGACCTGGAGGCGGGCCTCCATCTCGGTCTGGCGGGCGTTGGCGCCGTCGGCGGCGAGACGGTCCCGTACCGACGTGTCGGGCTCCTCCTCGACCGGCATCTCCTCGGCGACGGCGAGGCGTTCGGCGAGCTCCTCCACCTCTTCAAGCGCCTTCTCCAACGCGTCCTGCGCCCGTGCGGCCGCCGCGGTGGAGCGCTCGGCCTCACCCGCCGCGCCCTTCGCCTGACCGGCGAGCCGGCCGAGCTGCTGGGCCACGGCCGACTTCTCGCGGTCGGCGGCCCGACGGCGCTCCCCCAGCTCCTCGACCTGCGCGGCCGCCGCCCTGCGCTGCTCTACGGCGGTGTGCTGGGCCTCGGTGAGCTCCTCGCAGCGGATCGCCAGCTCCTCGAGCTCGGCGGCGGCCTCGTCCACGGAGGCCTGCACTTCGAGGAGGCTCGGGGCGCCCGCGGAGCCGCCGTGGGCGAAGTGGGCGCCGAGGAGGTCGCCTTCGGCGGTGACGGCGGTGAGGTGCGGGTTGGCGTAGACGACGTCCTCGGCGTCTTCAAGGGTGTTGACGACGACGATGCCGTGGAGCAGGCGTCTTACTGCGGGCGTCAGGTCGGACGGGGCGCGGACGAGATCCGCCGCGTGCTGGTGTGTGGCGTCCGCGGGCCCGTCGTGGCTGGTCGCGCAGTCCCCCGCGCCCCTGGGTGAGTCAGGTGCTCCGGCAAGGAGCAGTGACGCTCTGCCGCCGTCCTGCTTTCTCAGCAGGCGGATCGCTTCTGCCGCTGCCGACGGGGAAGTCACCGCGAGGGCGTCCGCCGCCGCGCCGAAGGCTGCCGCCAGCGCAACCTCGTGGCCCGGCGTCACCGTCAGGAGTTCCGCCGCCGGACCCAGCAAGCCGGTGAGGCGGTCCTTCGCGCCCAGGAGCGCTCCCGTGCCGTCCTTCCTCCGCAACCCCAGCGCCAGTGCCTCATGCCTCGCCTGCGTCGCCGCGCGTCTGCGTTCCGCCGCGGTGGCCGCCTCCCGGGCAGCCGTCAGTGCGGCCTCCGCCTCGGCGAGCTGTCGTTTGGCCGCCTCGTGCTGCTCCGCCAGTTCCGCGTCGCCCGCGTCGAGACCGTCGACCTCGGCCTTCAGCGCCTCGTACTCCTCCTGCGCGGCGAGCGCCCGCTCCTGCGCCTCGTCCCGCGCGGCCGCGAGACGGTCGATCTCGGCCTGCGCGGAGGCGGCCCGGGACCGGGCGGCGTTGACCTGGCCGCTGAGCCGGGCGAGGCCCTCACGCCGGTCGGCGATGGCCCGGGCCACGTCCTTCAGCCGCCGCTCCTCCTGGGCGAGCTCGCGCTCCAGTTCGGCGCGGTGCGCGACCGTGTCCTCCAGAGCACGCTCCGCCGCCTCCAGGGCGGCCTCCAGCTCGGCCTCCTGCTCGCGGATGCGGGCGGCCTCGCGTTCCATGTCCTCGGGGTCCCGGCCCCGCCGTTCCTCGGGCGGCGCCGAGGTCGCGCTCTTCACGCGCGCGTCGGCCAGCGAGATCGTGCCCCGCACCCGCTCGGCGAGCTGGGAGAGCTCGTACCAGGTCTGCTGGGCGCGCTGGAGCCGGGGCGTGAGCTGCCGTACCTCGTCCTCCAGCAGCGCCTCGCGCTGGAGGGCCTTCTTCAGCTCCTGCTCGGCGGCCTCCTTGCGCTCCTTCAGCGCGGCCTCGTCCGCGACCTCGGCCTGGAGCGCCTGTCGCAGTCGCACGAGGTCGTCGGCGAGCAGCCGGAGGCGGGCGTCCCGCAGGTCGGCCTGGATGACGGCGGCCCGGCGGGCGACCGCGGCCTGCCGGCCGAGCGGCTTGAGCTGGCGGCGCAGTTCGTCGGTGAGGTCCTGCACGCGCGCGAGGTTGGCCTGCATCGCGTCCAGCTTGCGCAGCGCCTTCTCCTTGCGCTTGCGGTGCTTGAGGACCCCGGCGGCCTCCTCGATGAAGGCGCGGCGGCCGGTCGGGTCGGCGTGCAGGACGGAGTCGAGCTGGCCCTGGCCGACGATGACGTGCATCTCGCGGCCGATGCCGGAGTCGGACAGGAGTTCCTGGATGTCCAGGAGTCGGCAGGTGTCGCCGTTGATCTGGTACTCGCTGCCGCCGTTGCGGAACATGATCCGCGTGATGGTGACCTCGGCGTACTCGATGGGCAGGGCCCCGTCGGAGTTGTCGATGGTCAGGGACACCTCGGCGCGGCCCAGCGGCGGGCGGCCGGTGGTGCCGGCGAAGATGACGTCCTCCATCTTGCCGCCGCGCAGCGACTTGGCGCCCTGTTCGCCCATGACCCAGCTCAGGGCGTCCACGACATTGGACTTGCCCGAGCCGTTCGGACCGACCACGCACGTGATCCCCGGCTCGAACCGGAGCGTGGTCGCCGAGGCGAACGACTTGAACCCTCGGAGGGTCAGGGCCTTGAGGTGCACGGCGCTGGACTCTACCTTCCGGGGGTGTCTCACTCCATGAACGCGCTGTCTCCCGCGGTTTCACCCTTGAACGTGAAGGGCACACCAAACGTTAAGAGAGTGAAAGGGTGCACGGGGGCAAGAAAGAAAGAAGGGACGCCGAAGCGTCCCTTGCAAACTCTGACAACTTAGCGGTTGATACGGGTCGACGGTTGTTACGGGCCGCCCGACCACTGCGTGAGCTGTCGTGGAGCGATGCAGTGATCAGGTGAGCGCAGGCTCCGCCTGGTGTGCGTCGATGCTCTCCATGATCCTGTCGTGAGAAGCGGCAGCCGCGAGCGCGTCGTTCTCCGCCTGGATCCGTACGAGCTCGGATTCCAGGTCCTGGACGCGCTGCTGGAGCCGTCGCATCTCGGCGAGGAGTCGAGGGTCCGAGCCGCCGACGTAACCGAGAAGCGCCTTTGCCATGATGGATGGTCCTCCACAATGAGTGACCGACCGATGCGGTGTGGGTCGTGAGGGATTCGCACCCGCGGTGCTTGACACTCTTCAGTTGGTGCTGCCGTTCATCCATGCCAAACAGCTAAGGTGCGCGGGGTGCTTTCAGCGTCTCACCAAAAAGTTTGACGGTCAACACGATCACGCCCCGTATTGGTGGCAACCCGTACCGGCGCGGCCTGAGAACGGCGGCGCTGCGGCTCCCTCGGGACCCCGGGGGCGTGACGATCATTCTTAGCCCGGGAGCCTGCCACGGCACGGGCTTCTTGGCAACCACCAGCGCCTTTCTGCTTCCGGCAGGTGCCGGTGGCATGTCCCTCCGCACCCGCCCGGGCCGTTTCGCGAAAGCGCTCATCGGATGGCGAAGCCGTCGTACCCCCCGCGGGGTGTGTCCCAGATCTCGGTGACACCGTCGACACGGCCGGGCGTGTCGTCGCCCAGGAGCCAGTCGAGCAGTCCCTGGCAGCCCTGGCGCGGTCCTTCCGCGACCACTTGCACGCGTCCGTCGTCCAGATTGAGAGCAAAACCACTCAGGCCGCCGATCTCCAGGGCCTTGGCACGCGTGAACCAGCGGAAACCCACACCTTGGACGCGTCCGCGCACCCAGGCGACCAGTCGTACATCCTCGCTCATGGGTGCAACCTAACCGGCCAATGTCTCTCCCGGCACTCCTTCATCTGGCGGCATGCGGTACTGTCCGCTGCCAATGAATCTCATACGAAACTCACTCGATGGTGTGGGTTTTGTGACTTTGGTTGACCGGGGGGACGTGTCGACCTCAAGAACAGACGAGGAAGGCAAGGACATGGGACGCCACCGACGCTCCGCCGCCGGCCGCGCCGCCACGGGCCGCGCCACGGGGTTCACACAGACGCACGGCTCCTACGGGAGCGCCTACGGCTCCTCCGGGAGCATCTACGACCCGCAGGACTCGTACGACTTCTCCTCGGCCGCCACCACGACCTTCCCGGGCCCCGAGGACCCCGACCCCTACGCGCGCAGTGACGCCTACCTGTTCGCGTCGGAGGAGGAGTACGCGCTGTACCGCGGCGAGAGCTACACGCCCGCCGACGGTCCGCGTCGCGGCGGTTCGCACCGCCGCCGCAAGAAGAACATCGCGACGCCGGTGAAGTCCGGTCTGCTCGGGGTCTCGGCCGCCGTCGCGATCGGCACGGTCGCGGTCGCCACGGGCGTGGTGCCGGGCCTGGACAACTACAGGATCGGCGGGAGCAGCACCACCGGCGGCGACGTGCAGGCGGCGGGCTCGCCGACCAACTCCCCCGCCGAGCAGGGCGGCACCTCCGGCGGCGCCGAGAGCCGCGAGGACGGTTCGTCGACGAGCCGGGACGCCGAGCGCGCCTCCTCGCCCTCCCCGGCCCCCTCGACCTCGACCTCGACGGCCGCGCCGACCGAGAAGCCGACGAGGGAGCCGGAGGCCACGCCGAGCGAGAAGCCGGAGACGACGCCCTCGCAGAAGGAGCGGGAGCCGGCGAAGAAGGAGACCACCGCGCCGGTGGAGGTCTCCACGGAGGCCGCCGCCGGGGCCGAGGTGCTCCGGCTCGTCAACGTCGAGCGGGCCAAGGTCGGATGCAGCCCGGTCGCCGCGAACAGCGCGCTGAGCGAGCTCGCCGAGGACTTCAGCAAGGCCATGGCCGCCCAGGGCTTCTTCGACCACACCGACCCGAGCGGCGCCTCCCCGTGGGACCGCGCCGCGAAGGCAGGCATCACCAGCCTCGGCGGCGAGAACATCGCCCGGGGCCAGGCCGACGCGGCCTCGGTCATGGAAGCCTGGATGAACAGCCCCGGCCACAAGGCCAACATCCTGAACTGCGACTTCAAGACGCTGGGCGTCGGCGTGCAGTTCGGTGCGGGCGGCCCCTGGTGGACCCAGGACTTCGGGTACTAGAGACCTGCCGACGACGATCACAGATTGCACTAACTTCAAGTTAGTGCAATCTGTCGGTTAGTGCTGCTTTCCAGTACGCTCGAAGCATGGACACCATGCACCAGCCCCCGGAGGCGCGGGACCTCCCGTACGACGTGTTCGCCAAGGCCTGCCCCTCGCGCGGCACCCTGGAGCACGTGACGGGCCGGTGGGGCGCGCTCACCCTCGGCGCCCTGCACGAGGGCTCGCTGCGCTTCAACGAGCTGCGCCGCCGGGTCGACGGCGTGAGCGAGAAGATGCTCTCCCAGACCCTCCAGGGCCTGGAGCGCGACGGTCTGGTGCACCGCGAGGCCCAGCCCACCAACCCGCCCCGGGTCGACTACGAACTGACCCCCCTGGGCCACGAGGTCGCCGAGCGCCTTCTGGACCTCATCCGCTTCGTCGAGGGCCGCATGGACGACGTCCTGGCCGCCCGCGAGCGCTACGACGTGACGCGCGGCGCCCGCTGACACCTCGGGCAGAAGTAGCTGGACCGGTTCATCCAGGGCCGCCGGCGCATCGGCGTACCGCACCGCTTGCACGGCAGCCCCTCACGGCCGTACGCGTCGAGGGACCGGTCGAAGTACCCGGACTCGCCGTTGACGTTGACGTACAGGCTGTCGAAGCTGGTGCCGCCGACCGCGAGGGCCGCGTTCATCACGTCCCGGACGTGGCCCAGGAGTTCGGCCGTGCGCGGGCGCGTGAAGCCGGCGGTGGGTCGCTCGTAGTGGATGCGGGAGCGCCAAAGCGCCTCGTCCGCGTAGATGTTGCCGACCCCGCTGATCAACGACTGGTCCAGCAGGGCCCGTTTGATGGTACTGCGCTTGCGGCGCAGCGCCTGGTGGAAGGCGTCGTCGTCGAACAGCGGGTCGAGGGGGTCGCGGGCGATGTGCGCGATGACGTCGGGCAGGCCGTCCGGGGTGTTGTCGTGCAACGACAGCCCACCGAAGGTGCGTTGGTCGACGAACCGGAGTTCGGTGTCGACCTCGTCCGCGAACGCGACGCGGATCCTGAGGTGCTTCTCGTCGGGCGCGGCGTGCGGCTGGACCAGCAGCTGGCCGCTCATCCCGAGATGGGCCAGGACCGACTGGTCCGTGTCCTCCAGCGGCAGCCAGAGGTACTTCCCGCGGCGGCTCGGGGTGCCGACGCGGTGGCCCTTGAGCCGGTGCGCGAAGTCGTCGGCGCCGGCGAGGTGACGGCGGACCGCACGCGGGTGCAGCACCTCGACCTCGGCGACCGTGCGGTGGGCGACCCACCGCTCAAGGCCCCGCCGTACGACCTCTACCTCGGGCAACTCGGGCATGGGGCTCCCCCGTCACGGACCGGTGCACGAACCGAGCGCCCGCCCCGGGGTTCGGGGCAGGCGCTCGGCTGCGCTGTTCTTTCGGACGCTCCGGCTGCTTCCAGGCGTCAGGCGGAGACGGACGACGGACCCTCGTCGTCGTCCTCGGAGGCTTCGACGGCCTGGACGGCTTCGACAGCCTTCTCCGCCGCCGCCTTGGCGCGCTCGTCCGCGTCGGCCCTGATGGACCTCCAGGCGGACTCCGCGGCCTGCTGCTCCGCCTCCTTCTTGCTGCGGCCGGTGCCGGTGCCGTACGAGACGCCTCCGACGCGGGCGGCAGCAGTGAAGGTCTTCTCGTGGTCGGGGCCGGTCTCCGTGACCAGGTACTCGGGCACGCCGAGTCCTTCGGTCGCGGTGAGCTCCTGGAGACTGGTCTTCCAGTCCAGGCCGGCACCGAGGTTGGAGGACTTCTCGATCAGTGGGTCGAAGAGCCGGTGAACGAGTTCGCTCGCCGCATCGAGGCCCTGGTCGAGATAGACCGCGCCGATCACCGCTTCCAGGGTGTCGGCGAGGATGGATGCCTTGTCCCGGCCGCCCGTGCCCTCTTCACCACGGCCGAGCCGGATGAAGGAACCCAGGTCGAGCCCACGGCCGACCTCCGCCAGCGCACGCGAGTTGACCACCGCGGCCCGCAACTTGGCCAGCTGGCCTTCGGGCAGGTCGGGGTGGGTGTTGTACAGCGTGTCCGTGACCACGAGGCCGAGCACGGAGTCCCCGAGGAACTCCAGGCGTTCGTTGGTCGGCAGACCGCCGTTCTCGTACGCGTAGGAACGGTGGGTCAGCGCACGCACCAGAAGGGCGGACTCGAGCTTGTACCCGAGCCGCCCTTCAAGCAGCGTGTGGGACGAGGCCTGGTTGTCGCCCGAGTTCTTCTTCGGCGTGGACACAGTGCCTCTCACCAGCCGCTCAGACCTCGAGGACCTGGCGCTTGTTGTAGGTGCCGCAAGCGGGGCACGCGATGTGCTGCAGCTTGGGCTCGTGGCAGCGCTCGCACGCAACCAGGGTGGGGACCGCAGCCTTCCACTGCGACCGGCGGTGGCGCGTGTTGCTGCGCGACATCTTCCGCTTCGGAACAGCCACGGCTACTTCTCCTGCTTCTCGTTGGCGGGCGCCGATCGAGGCGCTTCGCCACTCATCTCGTCCTTCTCGCCGTCTTCGAGTGAACCGGCGAGTCCCTGCAGTGCCGCCCAACGGATGTCGACGGCGTCGTGGTGGTGGTCCGGGTCGTCCGCCAGCCGGGCTCCGCACTGGGAGCACAGGCCGGGGCAGTCGTCCTGGCACACCGGCTGCATCGGCAGTGCGAGCACCACCGCATCGCGCAGCACGGGTTCGAGGTCGAACAGGCCGTCCTCGATGAAGAGCCTGTCCTCGTCTTCCTCGACGTCGTCGGCCGGTTCCGCTTTCACACGGCCACGGTCGTCGGCGTCAGGGTACGAGAACATCTCCTGGAAGTCCGCTTCGAGCGCCAGCTCAAGCGGCTCCAGACACCTTACGCACTCCCCCTCGGCCTGTGCACGGGCGGTGCCTGTGACAAGCACCCCTTCCATGACCGACTCGAGCCGGAGTTCGAGCTCGACCGGGGCGCCTTCCGGCACTCCGATCACTCCCTGGATGCCGAGATCCTTGGGAGCGTCGATCTCGCGGGTCAGGCGCTGCAGCGCGCCAGGACGCCGACCCAGCTCGTGTGTGTCGAACACGAGGGGGTTGCGGTGGTCGAGGCGCGCGTTGGGAGCCATTCCTGCTTTCGATCTTCGAGCTCAGAGGGACGCCGCCCTCCGGTGTCGCCGGGCAGCGTTGATCGCGGACGTACACGCGACCGAAGAGCCAGGATACTGGACCTTTCGCTCACGGCCCAATCCGGTCGTCCCTCACTGGCCGCGACCCTGCTCGTACGCCCTCAACTGCTCCGGAGTGATCATGCCGGTGTCGAAGAGGCTGGTCTCGTCGAGCGCGTAGTTCTGCTGGGCCTGCTGGCCCTGCTGCGCCTGGTGCTGCTGGTCGTAGGCGGCCTGCTGCTGGTCGTAGCCCTGGAAGGGGGCACCTTCCGCCGGAACGTAGCCGGAGGTGGCTGCGTAGGGATCGGCCTGCTGGTAGCCGTACGGGTCCTGCTGGGCGTAGGGATCGGGCTGCTGCTGGTAACCGGCGTAGGCGTCGGTCTGCTGCTGGTAGCCGTACACCGGCTGCTGGGCGTAGTCCGGCTGCTCGGCCTGGACCTGTGCCTGGGCCGCGGCCTGGCTGTCCTGCTCGGCGAGGGCGGCGAGGTCGGCCAGGTAGTCCGCGTCGCTGGAGTGCTGGACGGTGGAGGTGTCGCCGGCGAGGGCGCCGAGGTCGTCGGTGGCGATACGGCCGTGCAGCTTCTGGCGGCCGCGGCCGACGGCCTCCAGGGTCTTGGCGAGGACCGCCTCGAAGGCGCCGAGCTTGGCGTCGACGTAGGAGTCGGCGTCCTTGCGCAGGGTCTCGGGGTCGTGGCTGCGCTCGGGGGCGTCCTCGTCCTCGTAGCCGTTCTCGTCGAGGCCCGGGCCGGTGCCGAGGAGCTTCTCGCGGCCGCGCCCCACCGAACCGAGGGTCTTGGTGAGGACGACCTCGAAGTTGGCGAGCTTGGAGTCGACGTAGTCGTCGGCCTCCGCGCGGACCTCCTCGGCCTCCTGGCGGGCCTCGTTCAGGATCCGGTCGGCCTCCGCCTGGGAACGGCGGGCGATCTCGGTGTCGGAGATCAGGGAGCCGCGCTCGGCGTGGGCCGTGGAGATGATCCGCTCGGCCTCCTGGCGGGCCTGCTCGACCATCTGCTCACGGTCGCCGATCAGCTCCTGCGCCTGCGCGAGGGAGCCGGGCAGGGCCTGGCGCAGCTCTTCGAGCATCGCGAGCAGTTCGGCGCGGTTGACCATCACCGACGCCGACATGGGCATCGACCGGGCGCCGGAGACCGCGGCGACGATCTCGTCGAGCTTCTTCTGCACGTCCACCTGTGCTCGCCACTCTCTAAAGCCTTGTTGGAGACGGACGGGACGACTGTAGCCCCATCAGCCCTTGCGGAGGCGACCGTTCAGGGCTTCGAGGACCTTCGGGGGGACCAGGTGGGAGACGTCTCCGCCCCAGGTGGCGACCTCCTTGACGAGCGAGGAGGACAGGAAGCTGTAGGTGGGGTTGGTCGGCACGAAGAGGGTCTCGACACCGCTCAGGCCGTTGTTCATCTGGGCCATCTGCAACTCGTAGTCGAAGTCGCTGACCGCGCGCAGGCCCTTGACGATGGCCGGGATGTCGCGTTCCTTGCAGTAGTCGACGAGCAGGCCGTGGAAGGCCTCCACGATCACGTTGCCGTACTCGGCGGTGACCTCGCGGATCAGGTCGATCCGCTCGTCGATCTCGAACAGGCCCTTCTTGGACTTGTTGATCATCACCGCGACATAGACCTCGTCGTACAGACGGGAGGCGCGGGAGATGATGTCGAGGTGTCCGTTGGTGATCGGGTCGAACGACCCGGGACAGACGGCGCGGCGCACTTGAGATCCCTCGCTCTCCGGTCCGGTCATCGTGCGTCTTCGCACGTAGAGGCGTTGTCGCCCATGGCGGCGCGACCGTACCAAAACGTTCCCTCGCCGTAGCGACGGGCCTTGACCGCCTCGAAACCGGGCGGCCAGGCGAACTCACCGCCTCTGGTGCTGCGCTCCACGGTGACCAGGGCCTCCGGCGCTAGCCAGTGTTCCGAGCGGAGTGTGAGGAGAATCTCCCGAAGATCGTGATCCGAGACCCGGTAGGGCGGATCCAGGAAGACGAGGTCGTACGGCTGGGCCGGCGCCCCTGTCCGGATGATCTGTTCGGCCTTGCCGGCGCGGACCTCGGCGCCGGGGAGGCCGAGGTTCCTGACGTTCTCGCGGATCGTGCGGGCCGCCCGGGCGTCGGCCTCCACGAGGAGGGTGTGGCCCGCACCCCGGGACAGGGCTTCGAGGCCGACCGCGCCCGATCCGGCGTACAGGTCGAGGACCCGTTCGCCCGCCAGGGGGCCGCCGAGGAGGGACTGCCAGGTGGAGAAGAGGCCTTCGCGCGCGCGGTCCGAGGTGGGACGGGTGCCGTTCCCTGGCGGGACGGCCAGGCGGCGTCCGCCGGCCCTGCCCGCGATCACGCGAGTCATCTTCGGTCCTTGCTCGGGGATGGTGTCGGGGGTCTGGTTTCGAACGATTCGGAGGACGGTGTCGGATCCAGTTTCTCAGCCCTTCTCCAGGTACTGCTCCCTCTCCTCGTCCAGCAGGGCGTCCAGGGCCGTGCGCAGGCCGGGGAAGGCCGTCAGCTCCGGGTCCGCCTCCACCACCGCGGTCGCCTCCGCCCGGGCCTGCGCGATGATCTCCTCGTCCTCGATCACGGCGAGGACCCGCAGGGAGGTCCGGGCGCCGGACTGGGCCTGGCCGAGGACGTCGCCCTCCCTCCGCTGCTCCAGGTCGATGCGGGAGAGTTCGAAGCCGTCCAGCGTCGACGCCACCGCGTTCAGCCGCTGGCGGGCCGCGCTGGCCTCCGGCATCTCCGAGACCAGGAGGCACAGGCCCGGCGCCGAGCCCCGGCCCACCCGGCCGCGCAGCTGGTGGAGCTGGGAGACGCCGAAGCGGTCGGCGTCCATGATGACCATCGCCGTGGCGTTGGGGACGTTGACGCCGACCTCGATGACCGTGGTCGCGACCAGGACGTGGGTCTCGCCGGCGGCGAAGCGGCGCATGACCGCGTCCTTGTCGTCGGGGTGCATACGGCCGTGCAGCACCTCGACCCTGAGGCCGCTGAGCGGGCCCTTGGCGAGCTGGTCGGCGACGTCCAGGACGGCGAGCGGCGGGCGCTTCTCGGCCTCGTCCTCGGGCGACTTCTTCCTGGGGGACTTCTTGGGGTCGGCGGCTTCGTCGACGTCGTCGCCGATGCGGGGGCAGACGACGTAGGCCTGGTGGCCGTTCTCCACCTCCTCGCGGACGCGCTCCCAGGCGCGGCTGAGGAAGTGCGGTTTGTCGGCGGCGGGCACCACATGGCTGGCGATCGGGGAACGGCCGGCCGGGAGCTGGTCGAGGACGGAGGTGTCCAGGTCGCCGAAGACCGTCATGGCGACCGTGCGCGGAATGGGGGTGGCCGTCATGACCAGCAGGTGGGGCGGCTGCTTGCCCTTGCCGCGCAGGGCGTCGCGCTGCTCGACGCCGAAGCGGTGCTGCTCGTCGACCACGACCAGGCCCAGATCGTGGAACTGCACCTTGTCCTCGATCAGCGCGTGTGTGCCGATCACGATCCCCGCCTCACCGGTGACCAGGTCCAGCATGGCCTGCCGGCGCGCGGCCGTCCCCATCGACCCGGTGAGCAGGACGACCTTGGTGGCGTGCTCGGACCCGCCCAGCATCCCGCCCTCGGCGAGCTCGCCCATCATCTCGACGACCGAACGGTGATGCTGCTGCGCGAGCACTTCGGTGGGCGCCAGCAGGGCGGCCTGCCCACCCGCGTCGACCACGGCGAGCATGGCGCGCAGGGCCACCATTGTCTTTCCGGATCCGACCTCCCCCTGCAGCAGCCGGTGCATCGGGTGGTCCGTGGCCAGGTCGTCGAAGATCTCCCTGGAGACCTTCTGCTGGCCTTCCGTGAGGGTGAAGGGGAGGCGGTCGTCGAAGGCGGTGAGGAGGCCGTCCGGTGCCGGTTTCCTCGGGACCGCCGGGAGTTGGGCGTCCGCGTGGCGGCGGCGGGCCAGGGCGACCTGGAGGACGAAGGCCTCGTCCCACTTGAGGCGGGCCTGGGCGTCCGCGATGTCGGCCTTGGTGTGCGGGCGGTGGATCTTGAGGAGCGCCTCGGGGAGGGGGAGCAGGCCCCGGCCCTCGCGCAGTGACTGCGGGAGGGGGTCGATCGCCTCCTGCGCGCTCGGCAGGACGGTCTGGATCGCCTTGGCGATCTTCCAGGACTCCAGCTTGGCGGTGGCGGGGTAGAGGGGGATCAGGGCGCCCGCCCAGGTCTCCACCGCCTCGTCGTCGGCGCCGCGCAGCAACTCGTAGGCCGGGTGGGCCAGTTGGAGGCGGCGGTTGAAGAGGGAGACCTTGCCGGAGAACATCGCGCGGGTGCCCGGCAGGAGTTCCTTGTGGGGCTTGTGCACGCCGTTGCCGAAGAAGACCAGTTGGAGGCGGCCGCTGCCGTCCGTGATGGTGACCTCCAGCCGCTGCCCCTTGCCGCGCGGCGCCCTCGGGGAGGCGAAGGTGTGCAGGCGGGCGTCGGCGACCTGGGCGACCACGGTGACGTGCTCGTCCATGGGCAGGTCGGCGAGGTGGGTGAGCTGTCCCCGCTCCTCGTATCTGCGCGGGTAGTGGTGCAGGAGGTCGCCGACGGAGTGCAGGCCGAGGTGCTCGGCCATCACCTTCGCGGTGGCGGGGCCGAGCACTGCCTTGAGCGGCTGTTGCAGGGGTTCTTCCAGTGCGGGCACGAGATCCATTGCACACCACCCCACTGACATTGCCGTATACATACCGGGAAACCCCTGGTCAGACGGCTGGTTGGGGACTTAGGATGGCGCGCTCCGGCCATCCCCGCGGACTCCCGCCCCCACCGGGACCGCCCGACCCCGCGCCGCGCGATCGTTCCCCCCACCGGCGCTGCGACGATGGATTCCCAGACCTCAGAGTCATCACAGACACCCCAGGTACCTCAGCAACCTCATACGTTCCAGGTCGACTTGCGCGGTCTGGTGGACCTCCTCTCCCATCACCTCTACTCCAGTCCCAAGGTCTACGTGCGCGAGCTGTTGCAGAACGCGGTGGACGCGATCACGGCCCGGCGGGCCGAGCAGCCGGACGCCCCGGCCCGCGTGCGGTTGTACGCGGAGGAGGGCGCCCTGCGGGTCGAGGACTCCGGGGTCGGGCTCACCGAGGCGGACGTGCACGACCTGCTGGCGACCATCGGGCGCAGCTCCAAGCGTGCCGAGGGACTTCAGGAGGTCCGCTCGGGCTTCCTCGGGCAGTTCGGGATCGGTCTGCTCGCGTGCTTCGTGGTCGCCGAGCGGATCCGCGTGGTCAGCCGCAGCGCCCGGACGCCGGACGCGCCACCCGTGGAGTGGACGGCGAGCGACGACGGGTCGTACCGGGTGCGGACGCTGCCCCACGACGCCCGTCCGGAGCCGGGGACCACGGTTCACCTGGTGGCACGGGCGGGGGCCGGCGAGTGGCTGGCGCCCGCGCGGGTGCTCCAGCTCGCCCGGGACTTCGGCTCCCTGCTGCCGTACGACGTCCGGGTCGGCGACGAGGCGGTCACCGACCTGCCCGCGCCCTGGGACCGGCCCTACCCCTCCCCCGCGGCCCGCCGGGTCGCCCTGGCCCGGCACTGCCACGAGCTGTTCGGCTTCACGCCCCTGGACTCGATCGAGCTGAACGTCCCCCTGGCCGGCATCCGGGGCGTGGCGTACGTCCTGCCCTCGGCGGTGAGTCCCGCCCAGCGGGCCACCCATCGGGTGCACCTGAAGGGCATGCTGCTGACCGAGCGGGCCGAACAGCTCCTGCCGGACTGGGCGTTCTTCGTGCGCTGCGTCCTGGACACCGACAGCCTGCGGCCCACGGCCTCGCGCGAGTCGCTGTACGAGGACGTGACGCTGGCCGCCGTACGGGACGCGCTCGGGGAGCGGATCCGGTCCTGGCTGACGGGGCTCGCCGCCGGGGACCCGGAGCGGCTCGCGGCGTTCCTGTCCGTGCACCACCTGGGCGTGAAGTCGCTCGCGCGGCACGACAAGGACATGCTGCGCACGATGCTGCCCTGGCTGCCGTTCGAGACGACCGACGGGCGGCTGTCGCTGGAGGAGTTCGCGCAGCGGCACGCGGTGGTGCACTTCACGCGGACCGTGGAGGAGTACCGGCAGGTCGCGCCGATCGCCTCCGCGCAGGGCGTCGGGGTGGTCAACGGCGGTTACACCTACGACAGCGACCTGGTCGAGGCGCTGCCCTCGGTGCGGCCGGGCACGGTCGTCACGGAGCTGGACGCGGACACCGTGACCGCCCACATGGATCTGGTCGACCCGGCCGAGGAACTCGCCCTGTCGGGTTTCCTCGCCGCCGCGCGGGCCAGGCTCGACCCGCTGGGCTGTGACGTCGTCCTGCGTGCGTTCCGGCCGCTGTCCCTGCCCGCGCTGCACCTGGACGACCGGGACGCCCGGCACGAGCAGGCGCGGGCGGAGGCCGAGGACCAGGCCGACGACCTGTGGGCGGGCATCCTCGGCTCGCTGCGGGGCAGCGCCCCACGCGCGCGTCTCGTGCTGAACCACCTCAACCCGCTGGTACGGCGGATCGGTGCGCTGGGCGATCCGGAGCTGATCGGCACGGCCACCGAGTCCCTGTACGGGCAGGCGCTGCTGATGGCCCAGCGTCCGCTGCGGCCCGCGGACTCGGCGCTGCTGAACCGGGCCTTCATGGGCCTGCTGGAGTGGGCCACGAACGGCGAGGAGGGCCGCTGATGAGCACAGTGGACGGGAGCGCGGCCTTCGACGCGCTGCGCCGGGCGATGGCGGAGAACGCCGAGGAGCCGGAGGGACCCGCCCGCAACGCGCGCGCGGAGCAGCTGCTCGCCGAGGCCGAGAAGCTGAACATCCCGCTCGCCGTGATCGAGGCGCTCGGACACCAGCTGAAGGTCTACAACTACAGCTCCGAGAAGGCCAAGATGTTCGTGCCCTTCGCGCGGCTGCTGCGCATGTGGGACGAGCACCCCGAGGACTTCGACGAGTACGAGACGCACTCGCTGCACTGGGTGTTCAAGTGGATGACGACCGGCATGCTCGACCAGCCGCACATCCCGCTCGCCGCCATGGAGAAGTGGCTCGGCGAGATGGAGCACCGCTACCGGCTGGCCGGGCACTCCGAACGGGCCGTGCGCAGCGCCGAGTACAGCGTGGCCGCGCACGTCGGGGATGTGGAGCGGGCCGAGCGCGCGTACGCCGCGTGGCTGGCCGCCGACCGGGACAGCATGGCCGACTGCCACGCCTGCGAGCTGCACGAGCAGGGCTGGTGGCAGTCGCAGCGCGGGCGGGACGAGGAGGCGCTCGACCTGTGGGCGCCGGTCCTGGAGGGCGAGTTCACCTGCGCCCACGAGCCGCACGCGGTTCTCGCGTCCTCCCTGAGGCCGCTGCTGCGTCTGGGCCGCCTCGACGAGGCGCGCGCCAACCATCTGCGGGGCTTCCGGCTCGTGCGGGCGATGGAGAGCATGCGTGGCGCCTACGCGGACCACGTGGAGTTCTGCGCGCTCAGCGGCAACGAGGCACGCGCGCTGGAGCTGCTGGCCGAGCGTCCCGCGTACTTCACGGACGACGGCCATCCGCGCAGCCTGCTGGACTTCACGGCCGTGGTGGCCCTGCTGATGGACCGGCTGACCGGGCTGGGCCTGGGCGAGCGGCCGGTGCCGGGCCCCGCCGGCCGGTCCTGGACCGCGGCCGAGCTCGCCGTCCACGCGCGCGGGGAGGCCCTCGCGCTGGCCGCCCGCTTCGACGAGCGCAACGGCACGTCCCACGTCGGCGAACGGACCCGCGCGCGCATGGCGCAGCGCCCGCTGGTGGAGCGGCTGCCGCTGGGAGTGCGGGCGGCGCGGACGGTCGCCGCTCCGATGCCGGCGCCCGCTGCCCCCGTCACCGCGCGGGAGCCCGATCTGCCCGCGCTGGTCGCCGAGGCCCGGCGACTGTCGGACACCCTGCGGCCCAACGCCGTGGAGGCGTGGGCGGCGGTCGCGCGAGCCGCCGAGGGCGGGCGGCTGGACCCGCGCGACCGGGCGGAGATCGCCGACCACGAGGCGATGGACCTGGGCCCGGCGGGCCTCGAACTGTTCGAACGGGCCGCCGAGTTGTACGCGGAGGCGGGCGACCCGGGTGAGGCGCTGGCCGCACGCGCGCGTGCCGCGTACGTCCGCGCGCTCGCGGGTGAGGTCGACGCGGCGCTCGCGGCGGTCGCCGGGCCGTACGACGAGGTCCTCGCGCTGTACTCCGCGGACGACACCGGCGTACGGCAGACGGCGTCCGTGCTGATGTCCCGAGCGCGGATCCTGATGCGGCGGGTGCACGAGGGCGACGAGGTGGCTTTCCTGACCGACGCCGAGTCGGCCGTACGGGAGGTGCTCGCGCTCGTCGAGGGGCGGACCGGGGACGACGTGCGGCTGGCCGCGCGGGTCGCGGAGGCGCAGGCGATGCTGGCGGAGCTCGCCGCGCGGGCCGGGGACCTTCCGGCGGCGGCCGAGCTGTTCACCGCGGCCGCGGCCGGGTTCGTGGCGGCGGGCCTGCCCTGGTTCGCGGTGGAGTACGAGGCCAGGCTCGCCGGGCTCCTGCACCACCTGGGCGACGCGGACGGCACGGAACGCGCACTGCGGGCGGCCCTGGAGCACGGCGGGCCGCACCTGGAGGCGGTCGGGCGGGCTCAGCTCCATCTTCAGCTCGCCGAGGTCGTCGGCGGCCGGGGGCTCGACGAGGAGGCCGCGGAGCACGCCCTGGAGGCCGCTCACTGGGCCGACGAGGCCGGGGAGGGGCCGACGCTGGGTGCCCTGGCCCGGCACCAGCTCGGCGGGTTCCTGCTGCGTCTGGGCCGGTGGGCGGAGGCCGCGGAGGTGCTGGAGTCGGCGCTTCCCGACCTGAGCGCGGAGCGGCACGGCGAGGGGACGGTCGTACAGACGCAGTGGTGGCTCGGCGACTGCCTGGCCGAGCTGGGCGAGCACCGGGCGGCGGCCGAGCGGCGGTTGCAGGCCGCGGAGATCGCCCGGCACTGGCCCGAGCAGCACGACCACGCCACGCTCGCGCACCTCGCCGCGGAGTCGCTGGGGGCCGCGGGACTGGCCGCCGAGGCCGACCGGGCGTACGCGCGCGCGGGTGCTCTGTGGAGTGAGCTCGGCAATGTGCACGGTCTCGTCCGCTCGCTGCGTGCCCGCGCGTGGCTCGCGCTGCGCGCGCAGGACGGGGCGGACGCGGCACGGGAGTTGATGGCGGACGCGGTCCGCGCGTGCGAGGCGGCGCTGGGCGACGCGCGGGCCGACGAGGCGGCGCGGCAGCGACTGGTCGGTGAACTCGGGCACACGCACCGGCAGTTCGGGGACCTGCTGGCCCGTTCCGTGCCCGAGGACGCCGAGGACGACTCGATCCGGGCGGTGCTGGAGGAGGCGCTGGCCGAGGTGGTGGAGGCGGTCGTCGTGTTCGCCTCGCTCGGGGACGACGGCCTGGACGCCCGGACCGGTGCGGAACTCGCGGCGGGCTGGCTGGCGGCCGATCTGAGCCGGCCGGTGGAGGCGGCGGCACGCGCGCGTGCGGTGCTCGACGCCTACGGCGACACGGACGGGGCCGACGCCACGGCACGGGCGCGGCGGTCCGAGGCGGAGCAGATGCTGGGCCTCATGGAGGGGGCGGAGGGGCGGGACGGCTGACCGGCACCGCCTGCCTTCCGCGGGGAGCCGTCGGCCGGGGTGCTACTCGACCCCGATGAGCAGCACGGCCCCCTGCCGGCCGCCCCGGTACACGACGGTGTCCACGGCGAGGTAGGACTCCCGTACGCGCGTCTCCAGGTGCTCGGCGACGGCCTCGGGGGCCTCGTCGCCGAGCACCAGGGTGACCAGCTCGCCGCCGGCGGAGAGCATGCGGTCGAGGACGGTCTCGGCGGTGCCGGTGACGTCCGAGCCGATCACCGCCACGTCCCCGTCGATGAGCCCGAGGACGTCACCGGCCTGACAGATGCCGGCCATGGTCCAGGACTGGCGTTCGGCGACGGCGACCTCGGCGTAGCGGGTCGCGCCGGCCGCCGAGGTCATCTGGACCACGTCCTCGTCGAACCGGCGCTCCGGTTCGTGCACGGCGAGCGCCGCGATGCCCTGGACCGCGGAGCGGGTCGGGATCAGCGCGACCCGGATGCCCTCGGTGCGGGCCTGCTCGGCGGCGGCGGCCGCGGTGTGGCGCAGGTCGGCGTCGTTGGGCAGCAGCACGACCTCACGCGCGTGGGCCCGTCGTACGGCCTCCACGAGCTCCCCGCTCGCGGGCGGCTCCCCGGGGCGGGCGAGCACGGTGGTCGCCCCGGCCTCCGTGTACAGCCCGGCCAGCCCCTCACCGGGCACGACGGCGACGACGGCCCGCTGGGCGCGCTCGCGGGCCGGCCGCCCGGCACCGGTGGTGTGCACGTCACCGAGGCCGAAGTGCGTGATGCGGATCCGGTAGGGCCGGCCTGCCTCGACGCCCGCCTCCACGGCGGCGCCGGCGTCGTCGACATGCACATGGACGTTCCACAGTCCGTCGCCGCCGACCACCACGAGGGAGTCGCCGAGCCCGTCGAGCCGCTGCCGCAGCCGCGCGACGGCGGTGTCGTCGGCCTCCAGGAGATAGACGACCTCGAAGGCGGGGCCGTGGGTGTCCGGGGCGTCGGCGCACTCTTCGAGGACGTCCGCCGGGACCTGGGCGGAGTCGGCGGGGACGGGGTCGGCCCGGCCCTCGGCGGAGTCCGCGGGCGCTGCGGCGGAGGTCATGTCCGGGTCGTCGCCCGCCACGCGCGCGTGCCGCAGGCCGCTCGCCACCGGCACCGCGCTGGGCACCTCCCCCGTGAACGTCTCCACCAGCGCCCCCAGCACCGCCACCAGCCCCCGGCCGCCGGCGTCCACCACGCCCGCGCGCTCCAGGACGGCGAGCTGGCCGGGTGTCGCGGCGAGGGCGGCGCGCGCCCCTTCGTAGGCGGCCCGGGCCACCGCCCCGCAGTCGTCCTCCGCTTTCCCGGCCGCGTCCGCGGCGGCCGAGGCGACCGTGAGGACTGTGCCCTCGACGGGGTGGGCCACGGCCTGGCGGGCGGAGTCGGCCGCGTGCCGCAGGGCGAGACGGAGCCCCTCGCCGTCCGTGTGAGTCGTCTCACTGTCGGCGGACAGCACCTGGGCCATGCCGCGCAGCAACTGGGCGAGGATCGTGCCGGAGTTGCCGCGGGCACCTATGAGGGCTCCGTGCGCCATCGCGCGGGCGGCCTCCGCGAGCGCCGGTTCGCCCGAGTCGTGGGCGCCGTGGGCCTCGAAGACGGCCTCCACGGCGGCGGTCGCCGACTCGGCGGTCAGGTACAGGTTGGTGCCGGTGTCCCCGTCGGCGACGGGGTAGACGTTGATCGCGTCGATCTCCTCGCGCGCCCGACCCAGCGCCCGCAGCGACAGACCGCACCAGGTGCGCACCGCGAGAGCATCGAAGAATGTCTGCGGCACCTGCGCCACCTGCGCCTCCTCGGGCTGCTGGACTGGACGCAGCGTAGACCCCGGGCGGGCGTCCGCCGGAAGAGGGCCCGGAGCGAGTGCCTGGTCAGTCATGGTAGTTTCGTTCTACTGGCGCAGTCGTTGTATGCTGCTCCGGTTGCCCGATCCCAATCGGGCCATTCCCCTGGCAGAGCCACTCAGATCTTTGATCCTGCGATCTCGATCCCGGCCCGCCGGGATCCACCGTAAGTGCATCTGAAGTCTTTGGAGTGACCCGTGGCTGCCAACTGCGACGTCTGTGGCAAGGGGCCGGGCTTCGGCAACAGCGTGTCCTTCTCGCACCGCCGTACGTCCCGTCGCTGGAACCCGAACATCCAGCACGTCCGTACTGTGGTGGGCGGGACGCCGAAGCGCCTGAACGTCTGCACCTCGTGCATCAAGGCCGGCAAGGTCTCGCGCTGACGCACAGCTGAAGCGCGCGGCCACCGCTGGTTCGCTGCAGAGCCGGTCCACCTCAGGGTGGGCCGGCTTTTTGCCGTGCCCGCTCGAACCCGTGCCGGGCCGACACCACGGACGCGCACCGGTTCGCGCCCCGGCGAGCAGGGACCCCCGTACGGCGTTCGCGGTCTGCGAGGCGCGGACCACGGACTTCGCCGTGACCTGCCGGAGACCTCGGACACCGCGGGCCCGTTCTCCCTCCGAGCGGCTCATGGAGAAGTCGGCGACGGTCAAGCTGCCGGAGTACCCGGTGCGGGGCCGCTCCGCAGCGCCCAGCCGTGGTCCACGGGGCCGATCCCCCCGCCGAGGGCGAACCCGGCGGCGATCGCGCCGGTGACGTACTCCTTGGCGGCCGTCACCGCCTCCGGCACGGACTGTCCCCTCGCGAGCTGCGAGGCGATCGCGGAGGCGAGGGTGCAGCCGGTGCCGTGGGTGTGCCGGTTGTCGTGACGGGGCGCGCGCAGCCAGTGCTCCGCGGAACCGTCGGTGAGCAGGTCGACGGCGTCGCCCGGGAGATGACCGCCCTTGATGAGCACCCACTTGGGCCCGTACGCCAGGACGGCCCGGGCCGCCTCGCGCAGCTGGGCCTCCGACTCGACCCGCACACCGGTGAGTTGGGCCACCTCGTCGAGGTTGGGGGTGGCCACGGTGGCGACCGGGAGCAGCCGTCGCCGTACGGACTCCAGGGCGGACGAGGCCAGCAGCGAGTCGCCGTGCTTGGAGACGCCGACCGGGTCGACGACGGCCGGGGCGTCCGTGGCGCCGATCAACTCGGCCACCGTCTCCACGAGTTCGGCCGAGGCGAGCATCCCGGTCTTGACGGCCTGGACGCCGATGTCGTCCACGACACTGCGGTACTGGGCCCGCACCGCCTCCACCGGCAGCTCCCAAGCCCCCTGCACGCCGAGGGAGTTCTGCGCGGTGACGGCGGTGACGACGCTCATGCCGTGCACGCCGAGCGCGAGCATCGTCTTCAGGTCGGCCTGGATCCCGGCGCCGCCGCCGGAGTCGGAGCCCGCCACGGTGAGCACCAGGGGCTTCACGACTCGATGTCCCCGCCGAAGTGGTCCCAGCCGCCCTGGCTGGTCCAGGGCGCCCCGTCGACCGTCACCTGGGGCAGCGCCGAGGGGTTGAGGACCTCGCCGATCACCTTCCAGCGGGCCGGGAGCTTCACGTCCGGCGGGAAGGTGGCCACGATCGCGTGGTCCTCTCCCCCGGACAGCACCCACTGGATGGGGTCGACACCGACGGCCTGACCGATGTCGATCATCTGGCTCGGAATGTCGATCGCGCCGGAGCCGATGTCGATGCGGACCTTGCTGGCCTCGGCGATGTGCCCGAGGTCGGCGATCAGTCCGTCGCTCACGTCGCACATCGCGGTCGCGCCGAGCGCCGCGGCGGCGGGGCCCGCGTGGTACGGCGGCTCGGGGCGCCGGTGCGCCTCGACGAAGGCGCGCGGCGAGCGGAACCCGCGGGAGAGCACCGCGTACCCGGCCGCCGACCAGCCCAGCCAGCCGGTCACGGCCACCAGGTCGCCGGGCTGGGCGCCGGCCCGGGTGACCGGTTCCTGGCCCCGCAGATCACCGAGGGCGGTGATGGAGACCATGATCGTGTCCCCTCGTACGACGTCACCGCCGACCACGGAGGCGCCCGCGACCTGGCACTCGTCGCGCAGGCCGTCCATGAGCTCCGAGGGCCAGGTCACCGGGAGTTCGGCGGGCACGACCAGGCCGAGCAGCAGGGCGGTCGGCACGGCTCCCATGGCGGCGATGTCCGCGAGGTTCTGGGCGGCCGCCTTGCGTCCGACGTCGTAGGCCGTGGACCAGTCGCGGCGGAAGTGCCGGCCCTCCAGAAGGATGTCGGTGCTCGCCACGACCCTGCGGTCGGGCGCGGCGACCACCGCGGCGTCGTCGCCGGGGCCCACCCGGACCGCCGGGGTGGTGGTGAGACGGGAGGTGAGCTCCCTGATGAGCCCGAACTCGCCGAGCTCACCAACAGTGCCCTTCATGGCCCTTACGCCCCTTCTGTGCCGTGCCGTGCCCGGTCGCGCGTCATCAGTGTCCTCGATACGGTCGAGGGGACCGTGAACTTCTGTCGTGTCCGCACCCCGGCACGGGTGTCCGCGTCCCCGCGGGTCTCCCCGCAGCGACCGGCGACGCGATACCGTGGCGTTCCTTTTCCCCACATGATCCTCGTGGCCGCCCTGGAGGTTCCGTGGTACAGGCGTACATCCTGATCCAGACGGAGGTCGGCAAGGCGTCGACCGTCGCCGAGACGATCAGCAAGATCCCTGGTGTCATCCAGGCCGAGGACGTGACAGGACCGTATGACGTGATCGTCCGCGCACAGGCCGACACCGTGGACGACCTGGGCCGCATGGTGGTCGCCAAGGTCCAGCAAGTGGACGGCATCACGCGCACCCTGACCTGCCCGGTCGTCCATCTGTAGCCCCCGTCTACCCTTGGCCGGTGAACTTCTTCCGTCACCGGCCTCTCGGTCTGTCCGCGCTCGCCCTGCTGATCACGGTCGCGGGCTGCTCCTCCGCAGACGACAGCGCGTCGGCTGCGGTTCCCTCGCCGGGGGCGGGCGTCACGAAGCTGTGCCGGGAACTGGACCGGGTACTGCCGTCCAAGGTCGACGACCAGGACCGTCGGGATCCCGAGCCCGCGTCCGCGCTGACCGCGGGCTGGGGTGACCCGGCGATCATACTGCGGTGCGGTGTCGGGCGGCCCGCCGAGATGGACGATCCGGAAGCCGACGGGGTCGAGGTGAACGGGGTGGGCTGGCTCCTGGAGAAGCAGGACGACGGTTCGTTCCGGTTCACCACGACCCTGCGCAAGGCGTACGTCGAGGTCACGATCCCCGAGGACCGCACCGCGGACGGCATGGCGCCGCTGGTGGACCTGGCGTCGGGCATAAAGAAGGCGATCCCCGCGGGAATCGCCGACTAGCCCCACCCGAACATCCCGGGCCCCTCGGAACCGGCCTCGGGACCGGCCGCGGAACTCCCGCCGACCGGCGGCGCGGTTCTTACCGACCGGGGCACGGTTCTCACCGACCGGCGGCGGAAGCCCCCGCGCCCCACGTCCGGAACCCCAGCGCCTCGACGGCGGAAGCCTCAGCGTCCCACGTCCGGAGCCCCAGCGCCCGGCGGCGGGAGTCCTGCGCACCGGCCGCCGCCGGAGCACTTCCGACCCGCCCTTGAGGCCCCCCCGAGCAGCCGCCCCCGCCCCCCACCACCGAGGCGCCTGTGACCAGACGCGGAGACGGCACCCCGCCCAGCGAGCCCCACCACCGGCAGCCAGCGCCCCACCGACCGCCGCCGAAGCACTCCCGACGCGCCGCAGCAAGCCCGCCGACCGGCGGCCGGAGCCTCACCGACCGGGCCGCAGCACTCCCGTCCCGCGCACAAGCCCCGTCGACCGTCACGCGGCGACCAGCGACCAGCGACCAGCGAGCTTCAGATCAACCCGGAAGCCCCGCCGACCGCGACGGAAGCCCTGTCGGCCCCGCCGCCGAAGTCGCCCGCCCCGTGCTACCGAAGCCCCGTCGACCTGCGCAGGGCCGCTCCGATGAGGCGGTCCACCAGCTCCGGGTAGCTGATCCCGCTCTTCTCCCACATCTGCGGGTACATCGAGATCGGCGTGAAGCCCGGGAGGGTGTTGATCTCGTTGATCACGAACTCGCCGTCCTCGGTGAGGAAGAAGTCCGCGCGGACCAGGCCCTCGCAGGAGGCCGCCTCGAAGGCGTCGACGGCGAGCCTCTGGACCTCGGCCGTCTCCTCGGGCGTCAGCGGCGCCGGCACGATCCCGGGGGTCGAGTCGATGTACTTCGCCTCGAAGTCGTAGTACGCGTGCTCCTGCGGCGGCGGGATCTCCGCGGGGACCGACGCGCGCGGACCGTCCTCGAACTCCAGGACACCGCACTCGATCTCGCGGCCCCGCAGCGCCGCCTCCACGAGGATCTTCGGGTCGTGGGCCTGCGCCTCGGCGATCGCCTCGTCCAGACCGGACAGGTCGTCGACCTTGGTGATGCCGATCGACGAACCCGCGCGGGCGGGCTTCACGAACAGCGGCCAGCCGTGCTCGCCCGCGAAGTCCACGATCCTCTTGCGGGCCGCGGACTCGTCCCGCTCCCACTCGCGCGGCCGGATCACCAGGTACGGGCCGACCTTGAGCCCGAAGGAGGTGAACACCCGCTTCATGTACTCCTTGTCCTGGCCGACGGCCGAGGCGAGCACGCCCGAGCCGACGTACGGGACGCCGGAGAGCTCCAGGAGGCCCTGGAGGGTGCCGTCCTCGCCGTAGGGGCCGTGCAGGACGGGGAAGACGACGTCGACCTCACCGAGCGCCTTGGGCACCGATCCGGGCTCGCTGTAGACCACTTCGCGGTTGGCGGGGTCGACGGGGAGCACCACGCCGCCCTCGCTGGACTCGGCGAGCTCCTCGACGTCCGGCGTGCGGCGCTCGGTGATCGCCATGCGTTCCGGTTCGTCGGCGGTGAGCGCCCAGCGGCCGTCCTTGGTGATGCCGATCGGCAGGACGTCGTACTTCGTCCGGTCGATGGCCCGCAGTACGGCGCCGGCGGTGACCACGGAGATCCCGTGTTCGGAGCTGCGCCCGCCGAACACGACGGCCACGCGCGGCTTGCGAGGCGGCTGCTCAGGGCTCTGGGGGAGGTTCTCGGTGCTCATATCGCGATGAGAGTACCCGGTGGTAGTGCCCTGAGACAGCGCCCACCCCTGCGGCGAACGAGGCAAAAAAGCCGCCGTGGCTCAGCGTCGCTCGGGCTTCGCGCTGCGCGACATCAGCTCCTTGACGGCGACCACCGGGGACTTGCCCTCGTGCACGATGCCGACGACCGTCTCGGTGATCGGCATGTCGACGCCGTGCCTGCGGGCGAGATCCAGCACGGACTCGCACGACTTGACGCCCTCCGCGGTCTGCTTGGTGACCGCGATGGTCTCCTGGAGGGTCATGCCCTTGCCGAGGTTGGTGCCGAAGGTGTGGTTGCGCGACAGCGGCGAGGAGCAGGTCGCCACCAGGTCGCCGAGCCCGGCGAGTCCGGAGAAGGTGAGGGGGTCGGCGCCCATCGCGAGGCCCAGCCGGGTCGTCTCCGCCAGACCGCGCGTGATGAGCGAGCCCTTGGCGTTGTCGCCGAGTCCCATGCCGTCGGCGATGCCGACGGCGAGCCCGATGACGTTCTTGACGGCGCCGCCCAGTTCGCAGCCCACCACGTCGGTGTTGGTGTAGGGGCGGAAGTAGGGCGTGTGGCAGACGGCCTGGAGGCGCCGGGCCACCGCCTCGTCGGTGCAGGCGACCACGGCGGCGGCCGGCATCCGGGCGGCGATCTCCCGCGCGAGGTTGGGCCCGGTGACCACGGCGATGCGGTCGGCGCCGACCTTGGCGACGTCCTCGATCACCTCGCTCATCCGCATGGCGGAGCCGAGCTCGACGCCCTTCATGAGGGAGACGAGGACGGTGTCCGGCGCGAGCAGCGGGGTCCACTCGGCGAGGTTGGCGCGCAGGGTCTGCGAGGGGATCGACAGGACGGTGAAGTCGGCGCCGGCCGCTGCCTCGGCGGGGTCCGTGGTCGCCCTGATCCCCTGCGGGAGCTCCACGCCGGGGAGGTAGTCGGGGTTCGTCCGGCCGGAGTTGATGGCCTCGGCGACCTCGGGACGACGTGCCCAGAGGGTGACCTCGCAGCCCGCGTCGGCGAGGACGACACCGAAGGCCGTGCCCCATGAACCGGCGCTGAGAACCGCCGCCTTGACGGGTTTGCTCACTTGCTCTTCTCCCCCTCGTGCCCGCTCTGCGCCTGGGTCCGGCGCCGCTGCTCGATCCGCTCGCGGCGCGGGTCGTACGCCGTCGCGGGTGCCTTCTCGCCCCGGATGATCTCGAGCTGCGCGGTGACGGCGGCCATGATGACCGCGGTGGCCTCCTTCAGGAGGTCCGGGGTCATCTCACGGTCGTAGAACGGCGACAGGTCCACGGGCGGTCCCGCGAGGACGTGCGAGGTCTTGCGCGGCAGGAAGTGCAGCTTCTTTGCGTACGGCGGCAGCAGTTCGTTGGCGCCCCACTGCGCGACCGGGATCACCGGGCACTTGGTCTGCAGGGCCACGCGCGCGGCGCCGGTCTTGCCGGTCATGGGCCACTGGGCGGGGTCGCGGGTGATGGTGCCCTCGGGGTAGAACGCGACGCATTCACCGCGCTCCACGGCGTCGATGGCGGCCCTGAAGGCGCTGAGCGCGTCCGTGGTCTCGCGGTAGACGGGAATCTGCCCCGTGCCGCGCATGACGGCGCCGACGAATCCCTTGTTGAAAAGACCGCTCTTCGCGAGGAATCGCGGAACGCGTCCGGTGTTGTACTGGAAGTGCGCGTACGCGAAGGGATCGATGTGCGAATTGTGGTTGACCGCGGTGATAAATCCGCCGTCAGTCGGAATGTGCTCCATTCCACGCCAGTCCCGCTTGAGCAGAACCACGAGCGGCGGTTTGGCGATCACCGCTGCCAGGCGGTACCAGAAGCCGATTCTGCGGCGGGGCACGCGGACACCTTCCTCTAGGGCCTGGGGGGCCGCACAAGTGTCGCCCCGGGCCGTCTGTCTGTCGAGAACACCGTACGCCCCGCCGCCGACACCGCCAGATGGGGCGCGTGACGACTGAGTGACAATGGCCGCGAGAAGAGAAGGACGGAGCCCTCGTGCAGTGGACGTTGGTCATCCCGCTGAAGCCCCTGGCGCGGGCCAAGAGCAGGCTCTCGGACACCGCCGACGACGGGGTGCGGCCCGGTCTGGCCCTCGCCTTCGCCCAGGACACCGTGGCGGCCGCGCTGGCCTGCCCGGCGGTCGCGGATGTGGCGGTCGTCACGGACGACGCCCTCGCCGGCCGGGAGCTGGCGGCCCTGGGTGCCCGGATCGTCCCGGACGAGCCGCGAGGGGGCCTGAACGCGGCCCTGGCGCACGCGGCGGCCGTCGTGCGGTCGGCACGCCCCGAAAGCGCCCTCGCCGCCCTGAACGCCGATCTTCCGGCGCTGCGACCCCTGGAATTGGCCCGGGTGCTCGACGCGGCCGCCGAATTCCCGCGCGCTTTTCTCGCGGACGCCGCGGCAATGGGCACCACCCTGCTGGCGGCGCGGCCGGGCGCGGAATTGCGCCCCGCATTCGGCCCCGATTCGCGCGCACGGCACCGCGCCTCGGGGGCGGCGGAACTCCCCCTCGCCGAGGTCGATTCCGTACGGCAGGACGTGGACACCGGCGAGGACCTGCGGGCCGCGCTCACGCTCGGGGTGGGCCCCCGGACGGCCGCCGCCGCGGCGCGGCTGCTGATCCCCGGGCAGTAGGCTGCGGCCATGCAGGCGACCGCGTACACGTACGACCCCGAAAGCCGCAGCGGGCAGGTGCTCCTCGACGACGGCACCCCGGTGCCCTTCGACGCGCCGGCCTTCGACGCGGGCGGGCTGCGGCTGCTGCGTCCCGGCCAGCGCGTGCGCGTCGAGATGACCGGGGACAAGATCACTCTGGTGACCCTGCAGACCTTCTGAACCCCCTCGCACACGCCGCGGGCCGGACTCCGATGCGGAGTCCGGCCCGGCGCGTGAGTGCCCCTGTGCCCTTACCTCTTGCGGGCCGTGGCCTTCTTGGCGGTGGTGGTGCGCGCGGCCGACTTCTTGGCGGGCGCCTTCTTGGCGGTGGCCTTCTTCGCCGGGGCCTTCTTGGCCGTCGTCTTCTTCGCGGCGGTCTTGTTCGCGGCGGTGCTCTTGGCGGCGGTGCCGGTCGCCTTCTTGGCGGGGGCCTTCTTCGCCGTCGTCTTCTTGGCGGTGGCCGTGGTCTTCTTGGCCGTCGTCTTCTTCGCGGTGGTCTTCTTGGCCGTGGCGGTCTTGGCGGTGGCCTTCTTCGCGGCCGCCTTCTTGACCGTGGCCGAAGCACCGCCGGTCAGGCTGCCCTTGGGCGCCTTCTTGACCGCGACGTCGTTCTTCGGGAGCTTCTTCGTGCCGCTCACCAGGTCCTTGAAGCCCTGGCCCGCGCGGAAGCGCGGAACGGAGGTCTTCTTGACCCGAACCCGCTCGCCCGTCTGGGGGTTGCGGGCGTAACGGGCCGGCCGGTCGACCTTCTCGAACGAACCGAAGCCGGTGACCGAGACCCGGTCGCCCGCAACCGTCGCGCGGACGATGGCGTCCAGGACCGCGTCGACCGCGTCGGCGGCCTGCTGGCGGCCGCCCACCTTGTCGGCAATCGCTTCTACGAGCTGCGCCTTGTTCACGTCTTCCCCTTCGGAGACATCGCCCGAACGAAACTGTTCAAGCTTTTTCGCACGTTAGGCAGATATATACCGCAAATCAAACACGAAACGGGCTTATCACCCTTGTGCCGCAACGAACTCGGCTGCTCTGGACTTGTTCAGCGTTCCTCTTCCGGGATTCGACCCGCGTCGAGGTCGGCCATGAACCCCTCCAGACGCCTTGTCGCTTCGACGACGTCGTGCTTGGCCGCGGCCGTAATGACCAGCAGCTTCCGGGTCAGCGCCATCCGTACGCCCTCCGGGACTTGCAGTGCGCGCACTCTTGCGTGCGCTTCCTTCAGTTGGTCCGCGACCGCCGCATAGAGCTCGAGTTGGCCGTCGTGTTCCATGCACAGATTGTGCCATCTGGGGCGAGTTGTCGCCTGCCAGGGGTGCAACTGCCGCCTCAAACGGCCTTCCGGGCTCATCCGGGAGTCACGACTACAAGGGTCGCGTACCCCGACAACCCCCTTCGTAACGTGGGAAGTTGAGCGGGCGAGGCGCACGGTGCGAGGGCGTCCGGGGGCAGACACGGCCGTACCCCCGATCGGGCTGATCGGGGGTACGGCGGGGGTGTTGCGGTGGCCGGAATTCGACCTGTTGGACGGCTCCGGGTCAGACCTCGATCGTCCGCGGCTTGTACGAGGGCCGCTTGGCCTCGTACGCGGCGATGTCCGCCTCGTTCTGGAGGGTGATGGAGATGTCGTCCAGGCCGTTCAGCAGTCGCCAACGGGAGTTCTCGTCCAGCTCGAAGCTCGCCGTGATGCCCTCGGCGCGCACCTCGCGGGCCTCCAGGTCGACGGTGATCTCGGCCTCGGGGTCCTTCTCGCTCAGCTCCTGGAGCGCGTCCACGATCTTCTGGTCCAGAACCACCGTGAGCAGGCCGTTCTTCAGCGAGTTGCCGCGGAAGATGTCTGCGAAGCGGGAGGAGATCACGGCCTTGAAGCCGTAGTTCTGCAGCGCCCACACCGCGTGCTCACGGGATGAGCCGGTGCCGAAGTCGGGGCCGGCGACCAGGACGGTCGCACCCTTGCGCTCGGGCTGGTTGAGGATGAACTTCTCGTCCTTGCGCCAGGCCTCGAACAGTCCGTCCTCGAAGCCGTCCCTGGTCACCTTCTTGAGCCAGTGAGCAGGGATGATCTGGTCGGTGTCGACGTTCGAGCGGCGCAGCGGGACGGCCCGGCCGGTGTGCGTGGTGAATGCTTCCATGACTCTCAGACTCCAGCGGCGACAGGGGCGTCGGACAGGTCGGCGGGCGAAGCCAGGTGGCCCAGCACGGCGGTCGCGGCCGCGACCTGCGGCGACACCAGGTGCGTACGACCGCCCTTGCCCTGCCGGCCCTCGAAGTTGCGGTTGGAGGTGGACGCGGAGCGCTCACCGGGGGCGAGCTGGTCCGGGTTCATGCCGAGGCACATCGAGCAGCCCGCGTGCCGCCATTCGGCGCCGGCCTCCTTGAAGACCACGTCCAGACCCTCGGAGACGGCCTGCAGGCCCACGCGCGCGGAGCCCGGGACGACCAGCATCCGTACGCCGTCGGCGACTTTGCGGCCCTTGACGAGCTCGGCGGCGGCGCGCAGGTCCTCGATGCGACCGTTGGTGCACGAACCTACGAAGACGGTGTCCACCTTGATGGAGCGCAGCGGCTGGCCGGCCTCCAACCCCATGTACTCCAGGGCCTTTTCGGCGGCGAGGCGCTCCGAAGCGTCTTCGTACGAAGCGGGATCGGGGACGCTCGCCGAAAGCGGGGCGCCCTGGCCCGGGTTGGTGCCCCAGGTGACGAACGGCGACAGCTCGGCGGCCTCGATGACGACCTCGGCGTCGAACTCGGCATCCTCGTCCGTCTTCAGCGTCTTCCAGTACGCGACGGCCGCGTCCCAGTCCTCGCCCTTGGGGGCGTGCGGGCGGCCCTCGAGGTAGTCGAAGGTGGTCTGGTCGGGGGCGATCATGCCCGCGCGGGCACCGGCCTCGATCGACATGTTGCAGATGGTCATGCGGGCCTCCATCGAGAGCTTCTCGATGGCGGAGCCGCGGTACTCCAGGACGTAGCCCTGGCCGCCGCCGGTGCCGATCTTGGCGATGATCGCCAGGATCAGGTCCTTGGCGGTGACGCCGTCGGGCAGTTCGCCGTTGACCGTGATGGCCATGGTCTTCGGACGGACCAGCGGCAGCGTCTGGGTGGCCAGCACGTGCTCGACCTGGGAGGTGCCGATGCCGAAGGCCAGACCGCCGAAGGCGCCGTGCGTGGAGGTGTGGGAGTCGCCGCACACCACGGTCATGCCGGGCTGGGTCAGGCCGAGCTGCGGGCCGACGACGTGCACGACACCCTGCTCGACGTCGCCCAGCGGGTGCAGGCGCACCCCGAAATCGGCGGCGTTCTTGCGCAGCGTCTCCAACTGGACGCGCGAGACCGGGTCGGCGATCGGCTTGTCGATGTCGAGGGTCGGGGTGTTGTGGTCCTCGGTGGCGATGGTCAGGTCGAGCCGGCGCACCTGGCGGCCGCTCTTGCGCAGCCCGTCGAAGGCCTGCGGGCTGGTCACCTCGTGCAGCAGGTGCAGATCGATGTAGAGGAGGTCGGGCTCGCCCTCGGCGCGCCGGACGACATGGTCGTCCCAGACCTTCTCCGCGAGTGTCCTACCCATCGCTTTCCCTCCGGTCGGCAGAGCCGCGCCGACCCAACTAGAAGATCTCGTGGAGGCGACGCCCTGGGCCCCTGTTCCCGGGCACCCGCCGCCTGGCCCGGTGGTCCGCGGGCCGCTGTGCCTACAAGGGTTGCGCGTCTCACGAAAAAAGGAACTTGCGTTTCACAGAGTGAGACGTGAGTATCGTTTCATGGACAACAGTAGCGGCGTCGGCGTTCTGGACAAGGCAGCCCTTGTTCTGAGCGCTCTGGAGTCCGGACCCGCCACCCTCGCAGGACTGGTCGCGGCCACCGGACTGGCACGACCCACGGCCCACCGGCTGGCCGTGGCTCTGGAACACCACCGCATGGTGGCACGCGACATGCAGGGCCGTTTCATCCTCGGCCCGCGCCTCGCCGAGCTGGCCGCGGCCGCCGGCGAGGACCGCCTCCTCGCGACGGCCGGCCCGGTGCTCACGCACCTGCGGGACATCACCGGCGAGAGCGCCCAGCTCTACCGCCGCCAGGGCGACATGCGCATCTGCGTCGCCGCGGCGGAGCGCCTGTCGGGTCTGCGGGACACGGTCCCGGTCGGCTCGACGCTCACCATGAAGGCGGGCTCCTCGGCGCAGATCCTGATGGCCTGGGAGGAGCCGGAGCGCCTGCACCGCGGCCTCCAGGGCGCCCGCTTCACGGCGACGGCCCTGTCCGGCGTACGACGTCGCGGCTGGGCCCAGTCCATCGGCGAGCGCGAGCCGGGCGTCGCGTCCGTCTCCGCGCCCGTCCGCGGCCCCTCCAACCGCGTGGTGGCCGCCGTCTCGGTCTCCGGCCCCATCGAGCGGCTGACCCGCCACCCGGGCCGCATGCACGCCCAGGCGGTCATCGACGCCGCCGCCCGCCTCTCCGAGGCACTTCGCCGTACGGGTTGAGGGCATCCTGTCGATCCGAAGTCCGGCCTCAACGCCGCGGCAGGTCTTGGATCGACAGGGGATCGTCCGACCTTCTCGGGGCACGGGGAACTGCGCGACCGGCCACACCCCGAGTCGGTCGGCTGACGGCCGGCCGGGGCTGATCGCGCAGTTCCCCGCGTCCCTGAATGCGTCACATGCTCCTGGCCCGATAGGCGAACCTCTCCTTCGCGTACCGCCCGCGCGCGGCGACCGGCACCTGCCCGTGCGCCGCCGCCAGCCCGAACGCCGGCATGTCCGCGTAGATCGACTCGTACGAGCCCTCCGGCACCACGTACGCCTCGTGCCACAGCCCCACGTGCTGACGCGCCTTCCCCGCCCTCTCCTTGCGGTTGACGATCGCCCACGCGCGGTGGTGGAACATCTCCGGCGAGTGCGCGTAGGCGTACAGCTTCTCCTTCGACTCCCAGTACTGGACGACGTAGTACGTCCGTGGTGAGGCGGTCAGCAGGACATGGGAGAGCAGCCCCCGCTCCGGCGCCCGCGACAGCTCCCGCAGCATCCTCGGCATCGCCAAGAGGACCGGGCCCCAGTGGTGCACGGCCCAGAAGTGGTTGATGCGCACCCCGATCAGCAGGACGACCACGTCCCCCTGCGTGGACGCGGTGGTGCGGCCTGCGGTGACCTTCTTCCCGAACATGGGACCCCCTGGTTGGCGAGCGGCACTATCCGACGATGGATGCTTGGATAGTGCCGGTATCCGAGAGAGGGCGCAAGAGATGCGGCTGACCGAACTCAGCGAGCACAGCGGTGTGTCCACCGCGACGATCAAGTACTACCTGCGCGAAGGGCTGTTGCCGCCGGGCCGCCGGCTCAACGCCACCACGGCCGAGTACGACGAGGCCCATCTGCGCCGACTGCGGCTGGTGCGGGCGATGATCCAGGTCGGCAAGGTCCCGGTGGCCACCGTCAGGGAGGTCCTGCGGCACGTCGACGACGACTCCCTGCCCCGCACGATGCGCCTGGGCGCGGCGGTCTGGGCGCTGCCCCAGGTGCCGGAGCCGGACGCGGACGACGAGTTCGTGCGGGGTGCGCGGGGCGCGATGGAAGAGTTGCTGAGGACACTGGGGTGGACGCACGCCCAGGCCATGACGGGCATCTCCCCCGCGTTCCGCTCCCTGGTGGTGGCGGCGGCCGCGCTGCGGCGGCTCGGCTACGACTGGAGTCCCGAAACCCTCGTGCCCTACGCGCGATTGATGCGACAGGTGGCCGAGCTGGACATGGCGTTCATGGAGTCCCAGGTCTCGGAGACGGAGAAGGCCGAGGTCGCGGTGCTCGGCGTGGTGCTCGTCGAGCCGATGCTCCGAGCCCTGCACCGGCTGGCACAGGAGGAGGAGTCGGCGCGGAGGTACGGCGACGCATGAACCCGGGGACACGACGAAGGCCCCCCGCCGAAGCGAAGGGCCTTCCTGTGGTACCCCCGACCGGATTCGAACCGGCGCTACCGCCTTGAGAGGGCGGCGTGCTAGGCCGCTACACAACGGGGGCGTGGAGCCTGCTGGCGTTCAGTACTGCATCGCCGCAGGTCCGAGCTGGTCTACCTGGACTCGAACCAAGACTAACTGAACCAGAATCAGTCGTGCTGCCAATTACACCATAGACCAATGTGGTTTAGACCAGTTCCGTACCCCCGACCGGATTCGAACCGGCGCTACCGCCTTGAGAGGGCGGCGTGCTAGGCCGCTACACAACGGGGGCCCTAGCGATCCTGCATGAGAGTCAGTGGGTGCGACCCTGACTGACCCTCCGGGAAGGATCTGTACCCCCGACCGGATTCGAACCGGCGCTACTGCCTTGAGAGGGCAGCGTGCTAGGCCGCTACACAACGGGGGCTTCGCGGAGTTGATCTCCGCCTGCAGATGAGCTCTGCGAGCTGGCCTACCTGGACTCGAACCAAGACTAACTGAACCAGAATCAGTCGTGCTGCCAATTACACCATAGGCCACTGGAACGCAAGCCCCTACGGGGATCTTGTTCTAGTTCTGCTCCTCCGGTTCCCGGCCTTTCGGCCCGCTCTCCGGCGGCGCAGGAAGAACATTACCCGAAGGTGGACGGGGCTCCAAAACGGGTATCGGCGCCGAGGATCGCGGGGAGTTCGGCGAGGGAGGCGATGCGGTGAGTGCCGTCGGGTGCCTCGATGGTCGCGTACGGGCCCTCGCGGGCGATCCAGACCGAGAGCAGCCCGGCGTCCGCGGCGCCCCGGCCGTCGATCTCCGGGTGGTCGCCGACGTACGCCACCTGGTGCGGGGCCAGCTCCAGGGCCTCGCAGGCCGCGAGGAAGGCGCCGGCCTCGGGCTTGGAGACACCCAGCTCGGCGGCGCACAGGATGACCTCGAAGCGGTCGTGGACGCCGAGGACGCGCAGTTTGTGGTCCTGGACGTGGATGCTGGAGTTGGACAGCACGGCGTGCCGGTGGCTGGTCGCCAGGGCGTCGAGGACGGGCAGCACGTCCGGGAAGAGGGCCCAGGCGGTCTCGTAGTGCGCGACGTACCGCTGGAACCAGGCGTCGGCCTCCGCGTCGGTCAGGTCCGCGCCGAGGAACGCCCGCACCCGGTCCCGCCGCTGCCCCTGGAAGTCGACCTCGCCCGCCGAGAACCGTGCCCACTGGGTGTCGGTGACCGCCCGCCAGCGCGCGATGGCCTGCTCGGCGCTCCCGTACGCCTCCAGCAGCCCCTCGGCCGCCAGATGCAGGCGCATTCCGACGCGGTCGGCCCCTGTGTAGTCGAAGAGGGTGTCGTCCACGTCCCAGACCACGGCCCGAATGCTCATGATCCGACGGTATCCCGGCACCCTCGGGCACGTCCGGCGTTCGTGGTGCCTCAGGAGGGATCGGGCGCCACGAAGAAGTCCGTCAGGAAGCAGGTGACCTCGCCGGAGGCGGTGCGCCCGATCCAGGTGGGGTAGGAGCCGTCTCCCCAGCCGGAGGTGAAGGCGGCGAGGGTGTGACCGGTGGAGGGCGAGGTGACCAGGTGCGGGCCGCCCGACCAGTCACTGTCCTCGAAGGCGTCCCACAGCGGGCCCTCGTCCTCCTGTGCCTCCGGGAAACCCTCCTCCGCCGCGGCGTCGTAGAAGCAGCCGGTGCCGGCGTCGACGCCGTAGCCGAAGAACTCGTCGCCCTCGAGTTCGGCGGCGTCCTGTTCCGGCTGGAGGGCCAACTCCCAGGTCGCGGTGGGCTCGTCGCGGATCACCAGGCGGGCCGCCGCCACTCGCCGGTGGGGGTGCTCGGCCGGGGGCTCCCCGGGGCGGGTGAGGGTCGCGACGGCCGCGTCGACGCGGTAACGGCCGGGGGCGACGGTGACGGTGAACGGCTCGATGTCCCCGGACCCGAGGTGGACGAAGGGGTCGCAGGCGACGACCCGTCCGGTGGGCAGGTCGAGCATCCCGCCGTCGGCCAGGTCGATGACACCGGTCTGCCCGGACTCGTAGGAGAACGTGCTGCCCGGGGTGAACAGCCAGGTGTGGTCACGAGGGGACATCGGCATGGCGGGGCCCTTCCGGATCTTGAGTTCGATGCCGGAACCCTAGTGCGCCCCACTGACAACGCCGAGGGGCGGCGGCCGCCACGGCCACCGCCCCTCCACGCGCGTGTGCCGCTACGCGGCGAGCTTCGCCAGCGCGGCGTCGATCCTCGCCAGCGTCGTCTCCTTGCCCAGGATCTCCAGGGACTCGAAGAGGGGCAGGCCGACCGTGCGGCCGGTGACGGCGACACGGACCGGGGCCTGGGCCTTGCCGAGCTTTAGGCCGTGGGTCTCACCGGCGGCCAGGACGGCCTCCTTGAGCGACTCCGGCGAGGTCCAGTCCGCCGACTCCAGCTTCTCGCGAGCGGTGCGCAGGAGGGCGTCGGAGCCCTCCTTCATCGCCTTCGTCCAGGAGGGCTCGTCGAAGACCGGCTCGGGGAGGAACAGGAAGTCGACGTTGTCGGTGATCTCCGAGAGGACCTTGAGGCGGGTCTGGGCGTGCGGGGCGATCGCCTGCCACTTGGTCTCGTCGAAGTCCTCCGGCGCCCAGGGGGCGAAGGGGGCCTTGAGCCACGGGGCGCAGCGCTCCGTGAAGTCCTTCACGTCCAGCATCCGGATGTGGTCGGCGTTGATCGCCTCGCACTTCTTCAGGTCGAAGCGGGCCGGGTTGGGGTTGACGTCCGCGATGTCGAAGGCCGCGACCAGCTCGTCGGTGCCGAAGATGTCCTTGTCCGCGGAGAGCGACCAGCCGAGCAGGGACAGGTAGTTGAGCAGGCCCTCGGGGAGGAAGCCGCGCTCGCGGTAGAGGTTGAGCGAGGCCTGCGGGTCGCGCTTGGAGAGCTTCTTGTTGCCCTCGCCCATCACGTACGGCAGGTGGCCGAAGGCGGGCACGGTCTTCGCGACGCCGAGCTCGATCAGCGCCTTGTACAGGGCGATCTGGCGCGGGGTGGAGGACAGCAGGTCCTCGCCGCGCAGGACGTGCGTGATCTCCATCAGCGCGTCGTCGACCGGGTTCACGAGCGTGTACAGGGGCGCCCCGTTGGCTCGTACGATCCCGTAGTCCGGGACGTTCTCCGGGGTGAAGGTCAGCTCGCCGCGGACCAGGTCCGTGAAGGTGATCGTCTCGTCGGGCATGCGGAAGCGGACGATGGGCGTACGGCCCTGGGCCCGGTACTCCGCCACCTGCTCGTCGCTGAGGTCGCGGCAGTGGCCGTCGTAGCCGGACGGCCTGCCGGCCGCGCGGGCGGCCTCGCGGCGGGTGTCCAGCTCCTCCTGGGAGCAGTAGCAGTGGTAGGCGTGACCGGCGTCCAGCAGCTTCGCGGCGACGTCCTTGTAGAGGTCCATGCGCTGCGACTGGCGGTACGGCGCGTGCGGGCCGCCGACCTCGGGGCCCTCGTCCCAGTCGAAGCCCAGCCAGCGCATCGAGTCGAGCAGCTGGTTGTAGGACTCCTCGGAGTCACGGGCCGCGTCGGTGTCCTCGATGCGGAAGACGAGCGTGCCCTGGTGGTGCCGGGCGAACGCCCAGTTGAACAGGGCGGTGCGGACCAGGCCCACATGGGGGTTACCGGTGGGCGAAGGACAGAAACGTACGCGGACGGGTGCGCTAGCCACGCTTGACAACCTTGTTGGTGAGAGTGCCGATGCCTTCGATGGTGACGGCGACCTCGTCGCCGACGGTGAGCGGCCCGACGCCTGCCGGGGTGCCCGTGAGGATCACGTCGCCGGGGAGCAGCGTCATGGCCTCGGAGATGTTGACGATCAGATCCTCGATCGGGTGGATCATCTCGCTGGTGCGGCCGAGCTGGCGTTGGTCGCCGTTGACGGTGAGCTGGATCGTCAGGTCGGAGGCCGTCTCCAGGTCCATGCCGGTCTCCACCCAGGGACCCAGCGGGCAGGAGGTGTCGAAGCCCTTGGCCCGCGCCCACTGCTTCTCGCGCTTCTGGACGTCCCGGGCGGTGATGTCGTTCGCGCAGGTGTAGCCGAAGATCACGTCCTTGACGCGCTCGCGCGGGACCTCGCGGCACAGGCGGCCGATGACGACGGCCAGCTCGGCCTCGTGGTGGACGTCCGCGGAGAAGGACGGGTACTGGATCTCGTCGCCGGGGCCGATGACCGAGGTGGACGGCTTGAAGAAGGCGAACGGGACGTCCGGGACCTCGTTGCCCAGTTCCTTCGCGTGGTCGGCGTAGTTGCGGCCGTACGCCACGACCTTGTTGGGGAGCACCGGCGGCAGCAGCCTGACCTTGCTCAGCGGGACCTTCGTACCGGAGAGCTCGAAGTCCGCGAACGGGATGCCCTTGATGATGTCGAGGACGAGCTCGTCCGGCCTGTCGCCCTCGACCGCGCCGAAGGCGACGTTCCCGTCGATGGAGAATCTGGCGATGCGCACGGGATCTGGGCGCCCCTCTACTCGGCCGGCTGGAGACTGACGCTCCAGGCTAACGCGGGGAGGGGGCGGTGCCTCGCGCAATACGCCCGGGTCACCTGCCCGGAGGGCGGTGATCCGGGCGCGATACGGTTACTTGGCCGCGGAGGCCGGGATCTCCGTCAGGATCGTGCGGCGGGGGTTGGCGGTCTGGGCGGGGAGGTCGAGCGGGTGCTCCGGCTGCTCCGGGATCTGCAGGGCGTCGGCGTCCTCGAGGTGCGCCAGCGTCGTGCGCCGCGGGTTGGCAATGTTGCGGAACATCATCGTCGTCTTCACGGTTGTACTCGACCTCGGATGTGGTGGGTTGGGCAGATGGAGCCTTCTTGTAAAGCGTCAGGCTAAACATGCCATTCCCCTCCGAACTCGCGAAGACCCCATGATCGGCGTGTGAGTTTGCTCACTCACGTAGGGGCAAAACGGACAATCCACAGCCACAACTCACCCCAACGAAACGGACATTGACTCCCTGAAGCCATCATTCCGCTCCTGATCATGGCGACTGGGACACTCACCCCCGCGGGGAGACTCGCGGGTTTATGTCCGTTATCACCGAGAACGCATTCCACTCCCGGTGACCCGTCCCTTACGTGGTGTCACGTAGGTCACGGTCTGACCCACGGACCTTGTTGGAGATCCTGCACTGTGCTGGAATTCCACGGACCGCCGCGGGATCGAACCGGCGCACAGGGGGCGCTGAGAAGCGCCGAGCGGCGGTGAGCAAGGGGGAGCCAGCGCCGGTCACTCACGACCACCCGGGGTGCGTATTCAGGGCGCTCCCCACAACGCCGACACCGTGCTCCGCCGTCCTGCGGAGGAGCGCCTGGTCCAGAGGTTGCGACGCTAGTGCAGGGACGTTTCAAGAGGGATGGCAGCGCTTCGGCCGAGCCGGAGCGGCACGGCGGGACTGGCCCCAATGTCGGCAGTTCCTCCGCCCAGCACGCCCAGAACCCGGGCCCGTCGGGCGACGGCGGTTCCGGCACCGCGCGCCTCGGCACGTCGGCGTCCCCGGGCCCGGCGGCCGTGCCGACGGTCAAGCCCCCGAAGGGCCCGAGCGGCCCGGGGTCGCGCATAGCCCTGCGCAACTGGCGCATCTCCACGCGCCTGGTGTCGCTGCTCGCGCTCCCCGTCGTGGCGGCCACCTCGCTGGGCGCGCTGCGCATCAACGACTCCATGGACGACATCCAGCAGCTCGACAACATGAAGCTGCTGACGGAGATGACCAAGCAGGCCACCGAGCTGGCCGCCGCCCTCCAGGAGGAGCGCGACCAGTCGGCCGGCCCGCTGGCGCACAACTCCACGGCGAGCAACATCACGGTCAAGGGCTACCGGAACAAGACGGACCGGGCCGCGACCAACTTCATCGCCGCCGCGGAGGACATCGACACCTCCAGCAAGGACGGCAACCTCCAGGGCGTCCGCGACAGCCTCGTCGGCCTGGTCCGCGACCTGGACACGCTCAGCAAGATCCGCAGCGACGCCTACGAGACCCAGGGCAACGCCACCCAGACGGTGGAGTCCTACCACCGCCTGATCACCCACCTGCTGGACCTCTCCCAGGACATGGCCGAGGCCACCAGCAACCCGGACATGATCCAGCGCACCCGCGCCCTGGCGGCCTTCTCCTCCGCCAAGGAGTACGCGTCGGTCCAGCGCGCGATCCTCGCCGCGGCCCTGCCGGCCAACAAGACGACCCTCGGCGACCTCAGCGAGAACGACCGGCTGTACGCCCAGGGCGCCCTGGAGAGCGAGGAGTCCGACCTCAACAGCTTCCGGAGCATCTACGGCGACGACGGCGCCGAGGAACTCCTCAAGCCTGTCGAGAACGGCAGCTCGACCATCGAGGCCGCGGACCAGTACGCGGGCCGTGCCTTCGGCCGCCCCGAGGGCCTCGCCGACCTGGACCGCCGCTCCTACAAGGACTGGGTCGACGACAGCTCGACCAAGATCCAGGAGATGGGCCGCATCGAGCACACGCTGCTCGAGGACATGGAGCAGAAGGCCCGCGAGCTGCGCAGCGCCACCGAGCGCGACGCGATCATCGCCGGTGCGCTGATCCTGATCGTGCTGGGTGTCTCCCTGGTCGGCGCCTTCGTCGTCGCCCGGTCCATGATCCGCTCGCTGCGCCGCCTCCAGGAGACCGCCACCAAGGTCGCCCAGGACCGTCTGCCCGAGCTGGTCAAGCAGCTCTCCGAGTCCGACCCGCAGGACGTCGACACGTCCGTGGAGTCGGTCGGTGTTCACTCCCGGGACGAGATCGGCCGCGTGGCCGCGGCCTTCGACGACGTGCACCGCGAGGCCGTCCGCCTCGCCGCCGAGCAGGCCCTCCTGCGGGGCAACGTCAACGCGATGTTCACCAACCTCTCGCGCCGCTCCCAGGGCCTCATCCAGCGTCAGCTCTCGCTCATCTCCGAACTGGAGTCCCGCGAGGCCGACCCGGACCAGCTCTCCTCGCTCTTCAAGCTCGACCACCTCGCGACGCGTATGCGCCGTAACGGTGAGAACCTCCTCGTCCTCGCGGGTGAGGAGCCCGGTCGCCGCTGGACCCGTCCGGTCCCGCTGGTCGACGTGCTCCGCGCCGCCGCGTCCGAGGTGGAGCAGTACGAGCGCATCGAGCTGGCCGCCGTGCCGACCACCGAAGTGGCCGGCCGCGTGGTCAACGACCTCGTGCACCTGCTCGCCGAGCTGCTGGAGAACGCGACCTCGTTCTCCTCGCCGCAGACCAAGGTCAAGGTCACCGGTCACGCGCTGCCCGACGGCCGCGTCCTGATCGAGATCCACGACACCGGCATCGGCCTCTCCCCCGAGGACCTCGCCGCGATCAACGAGCGGCTCGCCTCGCCGCCCACCGTGGACGTCTCCGTCTCCCGCCGCATGGGCCTGTTCGTGGTCGGCCGGCTGTCCCAGCGCCACGGCATCCGCATCCAGCTGCGCCCGTCCGACTCCGGTGGTACGACCGCGCTGGTCATGCTGCCCGTCGATGTCGCCCAGGGCGGCAAGAAGCCCCAGCCCAAGCCCGGCCAGGGTGCCCCCGGCGCCCCCGCCGCGGCCCAGGCCGCGGCCGGTGTGGCCGCGGCCCGCCGGGGCGGCAACGGCCAGGGCGGCGGCGCCCTCGGCGGTGCGCCCGGTGGTCCGGGCGGTGGCGCTCTCGGCGCCGGTGCCCCCTCGGGCGGACGGCTCAACGCCGGTCCGGGAGCGCGGGCCGCGCTGCCCGGCAGCGGTGGCCAGGGCGGTCGCCCCGGTGCGCCGGGCGGACCGCGTGGACCGCAGGGTCCGGGCGCTGCCCCGCAGGGCCGGCCCGCTCCGGCCGGTGCCGGCTTCGGCGGCCAGGCGCAGGGTGCTCCGCAGGGCCTCCAGGCCGCGGGCACGGGCGGTCCGGGCCAGGACGCCTTCAGCGCTCAGGACGCTTTCGGCGGCGGCCAGGACGCCTTCGGCGGCCGGGGCCCCGTGCCCCCGCAGTCGCAGGCCCCGAACCAGGGCCAGGCCCCCGAGCAGCAGCAGGGCCGGCGCCGTCGGCCGCAGCTGCCGGGCCGCGGTGGTGCGCGGGCCGAGCTGCCCGGTGGCAACCAGCAGCCCCGCACGCCGAGCTGGAGCGACGAGAACGCACAGCCGCCGGTGCCGCGCGCCTCTCTCGACGTCCCGCGCGGCCACGACGAGCAGGACCCCGCCGCCACCTCGCGGATGCCGCGGATCGAGGACCACCAGGGCCCGGCGAGCACCTCCGAGTTCCCCCGCCCGGACTTCGACGCCCCGCAGAACACCGGCCAGTACCCGCGACCGGGTGCGAACGGCCCGCAGGGCGACTTCCCCCGTCCGGGTGCGGTCGGCCCGCAGAACACCGGCCAGTACCCGCGGCCGGGCTCCAACGGCCCTCAGGACACCGGCGAGTTCCCGCGTCCCGGCGCCAACGACCCACAGAACACGGGGCAGTTCGTCCGCTCGGACATCTTCGGCGCTCAGCCCGCGAACAACGGCTCGCAGACCGGGCAGTTCGCGGCCCCGCAGGCGTACGACAACGGCTCGACGGGCCAGTTCCCGACGCCGGGCTACGACAACGGCTCCACCGGCCGGCACTCCCTGCCGGGCCGTCAGGACCCGTCCTCCACGGGCCAGTTCGAGCGCCCCCAGACCAACGGCGCCGACTTCGGCGCCCCGCGGCCGCCCATGCCGCCGCGGCCCCAGCAGCGGCAGGTCCGCCCGGAGCCGGAGGCGCTGCCGCCCGCGGGTCCCGGAGACGGCCGTACGCCGCTGTACGACACGTTGGAGACCAACTGGTTCCACGGCAGCCAGCAGCAGGGACAGGGGCAGCCGGCCAACGGCGGCTCCTCCCCCGCGCAGGCCCCGCGGCAGCAGCAGGCTCCGGCGGCCCCCCAGCGTCCCGCGGCCTCCGCGGCCTGGCGCAGCTCGCCGAACGACGACCTCGTCCGGCAGGCGGAGCGCGTCCGGCAGCCGGCCGCGGGCGGTGTCACCACCTCCGGTCTGCCGCGCCGGGTGCCCCGGGCGAACCTCGTCCCGGGCACGGCTCAGCAGCAACAGCACCAAAGCGGTCCTGCTGTCTCGCGTGCGCCTGACGACGTGCGCGGCCGGCTGACCAATCTCCGTCGGGGTATCGCGCAAGGTCGTCAGGTCGGCGGCAACGGCCAGACGGGCAGTTTCCCGAACCCCACTCACCAGCAGGAGCGTTAGTTGAGCCCGATGAGCCAGGCGGCACAGAACCTCAACTGGTTGATCACCAACTTCGTGGACAACACCCCAGGGGTGTCCCACACCGTCGTCGTGTCCGCCGACGGCCTTCTGCTGGCGATGTCCGAGGGCTTCCCGCGCGACCGTGCCGACCAGCTGGCGGCCGTCGCGTCGGGGCTGACCTCGCTCACGGCGGGCGCCTCCCGGATCTTCGAGGGCGGCAGCGTGGCCCAGACCGTCGTGGAGATGGAGCGGGGATTCCTCTTCCTCATGTCCGTCTCGGACGGTTCCTCGCTCGCGGTCCTCGCGCACCCGGAATGCGACATCGGCCTCGTCGGCTATGAGATGGCACTGCTCGTCGACCGTGCGGGAGCAGTGCTCACGCCGGATCTGCGAGCCGAGCTGCAAGGCAGTCTGCTCCACTGACCCGACCGGATCCACCCGTCTCACCAAATCACCGTCCGGCCGCCACAATCCCCCCACCGGCCCCACCAGACGGCTAGCCAGATCGACTTGCTGTCCCGCCCGGAGGATTCATGACCCCGCCCACCGCCTCTCATGATCCGTACGCGGAGCCGTACGAGGATGAGGGCGACCAGCCGCTGGTACGTCCGTACGCGATGACCGGCGGCCGGACCCGGCCGCGCTACCAGCTCGCCATCGAGGCCCTGATCAGCACCACGGCCGACCCGGCGGCACTGATGGGGCTCCTCCCCGAGCACCAGCGCATCTGCCACCTGTGCCGTGAGGTGAAGTCGGTCGCCGAGGTCTCGGCACTGCTCGCCATGCCGCTCGGGGTGGCCAGGATCCTCGTCGCGGACCTCGCCGAGGCCGGCCTGGTGGCCATCCACCAGCCGGGCGGCGACGAGAACAACGGCGGCGCTCCCGATGTGACGCTGCTCGAAAGGGTGCTCAGTGGACTTCGCAAGCTCTGACGCGGGGCGGGCCACCACGTCCGCGAAGATCGTGGTGGCCGGCGGCTTCGGCGTGGGCAAGACCACGTTCGTCGGCGCGGTCTCCGAGATCAACCCGCTGCGCACGGAGGCCGTGATGACGTCCGCGAGCGCGGGCATCGACGACCTCACTCACACCGGGGACAAGACCACCACCACGGTCGCCATGGACTTCGGCCGCATCACGCTCGACCAGGACCTGATCCTGTACCTCTTCGGTACGCCCGGACAGGACCGCTTCTGGTTCATGTGGGACGACCTGGTCCGCGGCGCCATCGGCGCGGTCGTCCTGGTCGACACCCGGCGCCTTGCCGACTGCTTCCCGGCCGTCGACTACTTCGAGAACAGCGGCCTGCCCTTCGTCGTGGCCCTCAACGGCTTCGACGGGCACCAGCCGTACGCTCCCGAGGAGGTGCGCGAGGCCCTTCAGATCGGGCCGGACGCACCGATCATCACGACGGACGCCCGGCACCGGTCGGACGCCAAGAGTGCCCTGATCACGCTGGTCGAGCACGCCCTCATGGCACGTCTGCGGTAACGCCCCGAGGACATGTCGATCAGCTCCCAAATCAAAAGCGTCATACGGCAGTTGTCGTAGATGTGCCGGAGCCGGCTGTGGCCTTGGACACGGTCGGCCCCGGTGTTCATAACGTTTCGGCAGAGGAATCGGGTGGTACGGCCACGCGTGGTTGCCAACCGGTCTCGCTGCGCGCACGACAGCCCCGTCATTTGACGGGGCTCGCTCTTTATGACCGTTTTATCTGGGGCTTACATCACGCGGAATCCCCGCGTACCACTGTTTGGAGGTGCGCTGGCCGTCGTGCTGGAATGCCTGAACTGCCCAATAGTCAAAGACGTACTCACTAGTCGATGACGTACTGGGCTCTGAGAGACTGCGGCACAACGTAGGTGCCGACCCCTCCGAGAGGTTGTTGGTCGAGTGAGGCGAAGCAAGAACGGTCCCGAGCCGTCGGCCCGGGGCAACTTCACCCCGCCGCCGCGCGGAGCGGCGCCCGCCCCTGTGCCCGGTCCCGAGCCGACGGCCGCTCCGCCGTCCGGCGGCGGCCGGTTCTCCCCGCGCAACTGGCGGGTGCCCACCCGGCTGAACGCGATCCTGCTCATACCCGTGATCGTCGGCCTCGTCATGGGCGGCTTCCAGGTCAAGAGCTCGATCGACACCTGGCGGGAGGCCGAGGACGCGGAGAGCACCGCGCGTCTGGTGCGGGCCGCCCTCAGCTACGCCGACGCCCTCTACAACGAGCGTGACAGCACCGCCGCCCCGCTGCTCAGCGGCCAGGGGCAGGACAACGCCACGGTCGTCGCCGCCCGCAAGAAGACCGACCAGGCCGCGGACGTCTTCGACGAGGCCGCCCAGAACATGCCGCGGAAGGCGGGCCTGGAGCGCCGCCTCAAGCTGTTCCGGGACGGCGAGGGAAGCCTCCAGACGCTGCGCGCCGGCGCCTACACCTCCTCCAAGCTGACCGGTGTGAAGACCGAGGAGGGCTACACCCAGGTCGCGCACCCGCTGACCGAGTTCGCCAACGAGCTCGGTCTCGGCACCGGAAACATCACCAGCTACGGCCGTACCGTCTACGCCATCGAGCTCACCAAGGCGGCGCTGTCGCTGCAGCGTTCCATCGGCATGCACCTGCTGATCAAGCCGGGCCCCGGGCTGAGCAGCTTCGCCAGCCAGAAGGTCGCCCTGTCCTCGTACGCGTACCTGGAGGGCATCGCCGTCGAGGAGTACGTCGGCGGTGGCACCGAGGCCGACGCGGCCAAGCTCGACACCGCGAAGAAGCAGATCCAGACGGAGGGCGCGGCGCTGGCCAAGGAGGCCGCCGCCAAGAACCCCGACTACGTCCCGCCGCCGTCCAACCCGACGGAGATGGTCGCGAGCATCGCGCAGCTCCCGTCGATGGACGAGAGCGCCCGTCAGGCGCTCGGCAAGGACGGCGTCACCGCCGAGAACTGGTGGGCGGTCAACACCCTCAAGTACAACGCCTACCGCCAGATCGAGACCGACCTCGCCGACACCGCGGTGAACGAGGCCGCGAGCATCGCCGACAGCGCCAAGCGTGACGCGTTCATCGTGGGTGCCGCCGTCGTGGTCGCCCTGCTCCTCGCGTTCATCCTGGCCGGAGCGGTCGCCCGGCAGATGTCCCGCTCGATGCGCCAGCTCCGCAACGCCGCCTTCGGCATCGCCGAGCAGCGCCTGCCGATGCTGGTCGACCAGCTCTCGCGCACCGACCCCGGACGCGTCGACACCCGGGTCGCCCCGATCCCGATCACCACCAAGGACGAGATCGGCGAGGTCGCCCGCGCCTTCGACCAGGTCCACCGCGAGGCCGTCCGGCTCGCCTCCGAGCAGGCCCTGCTGCGGGGCAACATCAACGCGATCTTCACCAACCTGTCCCGCCGCAACCAGTCGCTGATCGAGGGCCAGCTCACCCTGATCACCGACCTGGAGAACAACGAGGCGGACCCGGACCAGCTGGAGAACCTCTTCCGTCTGGACCACCTCGCGACCCGTATGCGCCGCAACGGCGAGAACCTCCTGGTCCTCGCCGGCGAGGAGCCCGGCCGCCGCTGGGACCAGCCGGTCCCGCTGGTCGACGTGCTGCGCGCCGCCTCCTCCGAGGTGGAGCAGTACGAGCGCATCGAGCTGTCCGGTGTCCCGGAGGCCGAGATCCACGGCCGCGCGGTCACCGACCTCGTGCACCTGCTCGCCGAGCTCCTGGAGAACGCCACGACGTTCTCCTCGCCGCAGACCAAGGTCCGCGTCACCGCGACCCGGCTGCCCGACGGCCGCATCATGATCGAGATCCACGACAAGGGCATCGGCCTGACCGCCGAGGACTTCGCGGACATCAACCACAAGCTGGCCAACCCGCCGACCGTGGACGCCGCGATCTCGCAGCGCATGGGTCTGTTCGTGGTCGGCCGGCTGTCCGACCGGCACGGCATCCGCGTCCAGCTCCGCCCCTCGGGCGAGCAGGCCGGCACCACCTCGCTGGTCATGCTGCCCGACGCGATCACCCACGGTGGCGGTGGCGAGCAGCAGCCCGCGGGCGACGAGTTCACCGTCTCGCAGATCATGCCGGAGCAGCAGTACCAGGGCGAGGACTTCAACAACGGTCTGCCCATGCGTACGGCCGCGGAGCTCGGCTTCGACGACAGCCGCTACTCCGAGGTCCCGGACGACATACGCGAGCTGGACCCGGTCGGCCGCTCCCTGATGCGCGAGGAGCGGCGCGCGGCCCTGGAGTCCCAGAACCAGGACCAGCCGACCGCCCTGCAGGGCCCTGAGCCGTCGTACGGCGACGGGTTCGACGCCTCCCCCGGCGCCCAGCAGAACGGCTACGACAACGGTCGCAACGGCTACCCCGAGCAGCAGCCGGCCTCGTACGACCAGCAGACGCCGTACGAGGAGACGCAGCAGGCTCCGTACGGAGAGCAGCGGCAGACGGCGTACGAGGAGCCGAACCGTCCTGCGTACGAGGAGCCGTACTTCGCGCAGAACGGCGGCCTGCCGCAGAACGACACGTTCTCGCAGGGCGGCGGCTACCCGGAGCCCTCCTATGCGGAGCCCGTCCAGGAGGAGCCCGCGGCGGTGCACGCCGCCGCCCCGGAGACCTTCTCGGGCTTCGAGGAGCGCCGCTACCAGGATGACTGGCCGCAGTCGGACGGTTACCGGGGCGGCTACCCGGACCAGTACGCTCCGGAAGCGGAATCCGTACAGGCCGCTGACGTGAGTGAGCGTGACCGCGTAGGCTTCGACCGTCCGGGGCCGGCCCCCGCCTCCGTGGGTCACGAGCTGACCGACGCCGGGCTCCCCCGCCGTGGCTCCACCGGGAGCGCCGCGAACGGCTCGAACGGCACGCGGAACGCGAACCAGGAGCCGTCGGCATCGGCGCCCGAGAGCAACGGCGGCGGCGACGTGTGGCGTTCGGCCAACGACGCGCGGTGGCAGCAGGCCTCCCAGCTCCGGAAGCCCAAGGCGGGCGGGGTCACCTCCTCCGGTCTGCCGCGGCGGGTCCCCAAGGCCAACCTGGTCGAGGGAGCCGCCGAAGCCACCCACCAGGGAGGCCCACAGGTCTCCCGCGCCCCCGAGGACGTCCGGGGCAGGCTGAGCAACCTGCGCCGCGGTGTCCAGCGGGGCCGCAACGCAGGCAGTGAAACGAACGGCCAGGGCTTCGGTCCTGACAGCACCTACAACCAGGAGCGTTAGTGTGAGCCCGATGAGCCAGGCGGCGCAGAACCTGAACTGGTTGATCACCAACTTCGTGGACAACACCCCGGGGGTGTCCCACACGGTGGTGGTCTCCGCCGACGGACTCCTTCTGGCGATGTCCGAAGGCTTTCCTCGCGACCGTGCCGACCAGTTGGCGGCCGTCGCCTCCGGTCTGACCTCGCTGACCGCGGGTGCTTCGCGGATCTTCGAGGGCGGCAGCGTGAACCAGACCGTTGTGGAGATGGAGCGGGGATTCCTGTTCATCATGTCCATCTCCGACGGTTCGTCGCTCGCGGTTCTCGCACATCCGGAGGCGGACATCGGCCTCATCGGGTACGAGATGGCTCTCCTGGTGGACCGTGCCGGTACGGTTCTGACGCCCGATCTGCGTGCGGAGCTCCAGGGCAGCCTGCTCAACTGACAGACAGACGGTGCGTTTTGGCGTCCCGGGGCCGTAAGGTTTCGGGACGCGGCTCCACACAGAGTGATGGGTGCCTGGCACAGTCGGAGGAGGAGAGAAAGTGGCAACACCCCCAGGTGGTTCATCTGGCAATTGGTCGTACGGCCCTGGCCAGGGTCAGAACGACGGTTCCCAGAACCCGAACCGCTACAACTTCCCCTCCGCACCGAGCCAGCGGCCGCAGCAGCCGTACACGCCCCAGGGCCCCGGGCCGTCGCCGTACGACCAGCCGCCGGCCCCGCGCATCCAGCCCGTGCAGCCGCAGCGGCGCTCCGAGCCGGCGCCCGCCGGGGCGTCGAACAACCCCTTGGTGCGTCCGTACGCCATGACCGGCGGCCGGACTCGCCCGCGCTACCAGCTCGCCATCGAGGCGCTGGTGCACACCACCGCGCAGCCGCACCAGATGCAGGGCCAGTTGCCCGAGCATCAGCGGATCTGCAACCTCTGCCGTGAGATCAAGTCGGTGGCCGAGATCTCGGCACTCCTGACGATCCCTCTCGGCGTGGCCAGGATCCTCGTCGCCGACTTGGCGGAGGCGGGCCTGGTCGCCATCCATCAGCCCGGCGGCGACGAGAGCGCCGGCGGCCAGCCAGACGTGACACTGCTCGAAAGGGTGCTCAGTGGACTTCGCAAGCTCTAGCGGAGGGCCTTCCCGCTCCACCACGTCCGCGAAGATCGTGGTGGCTGGCGGCTTCGGCGTGGGCAAGACCACGTTCGTCGGCGCCGTCTCGGAGATCAACCCGCTGCGCACAGAGGCCGTGATGACGTCCGCGTCGGCCGGCATCGACGACCTCACCCACACCGGGGACAAGACGACCACCACGGTCGCCATGGACTTCGGCCGCATCACCCTGGACCAGGACCTGATCCTGTACCTCTTCGGTACGCCCGGACAGGACCGCTTCTGGTTCATGTGGGACGACCTGGTCCGCGGCGCCATCGGTGCGATCGTCCTCGTCGACACGAGGCGCCTTGCCGACTGCTTCCCGGCCGTCGACTACTTCGAGAACTCGGGGCTTCCTTTTGTGATCGCCCTCAACGGCTTCGACGGCCAGCAGCCGTACAACCCGGACGAGGTGCGGGAAGCGCTGCAGATCGGGCCGGACACTCCGATCATCACGACGGACGCGCGGCATCGGGCGGATGCGAAGTCTGCGCTGATCACTCTCGTGGAGCACGCGCTCATGGCTCGCTTGCGGTAATCGGTGTGCGGCTGCTGGGCTGCCCCGGGCGGTTGTACGCCGTCTGCGGGCAGCCCGTGGCTTGTCGCGCAGTTCCCCGCGCCCCTGAACAACGCCTGGGGCCCCCTCTCTTGCGAGAGGGGGCCCCAGGCGTTGTGTGTCCGGGCTCAGTGCCAGCTGTGCGGGGCGCGGAAGCCGCCCTCGCGCTCCAGGCGGCGCCAGCCGGCCTTGGGGCGGCCTCGGTGGGTCGGGACGGACGACGGGGCGGCCGCCGCGCGAGCCAGGAGGATCGCCGTGATGGCGGCGACTTCCTCGGGCTCGGCGTGGCCCTTCTCGACGCGGATGTCAGGGGTGCTCATAGGTCACAGTCTCCGTGAGAGAGGTTTCCGCGAGGGTGTCGCGGAGGGTCCGCGGGGTTACTGCGGGGGGTTGCCGTGCTTGCGGGAGGGCAGGTCGGCGTGCTTCGACTGGAGCATCGCCAGGGACCGGATCAGGACCTCGCGGGTCTCCGCCGGGTCGATCACGTCGTCCACCAGGCCACGCTCCGCCGCGTAGTACGGGTGCATGAGCTCGGACTTGTACTCCTTGACCATGCGGGCCCGCATGGCCTCGGGGTCCTCGGCCTCGGCGATCTGGCGCCGGAAGATGACGTTGGCGGCACCTTCGGCACCCATCACCGCGATCTCGTTCGTCGGCCAGGCGTAGGTGAGGTCCGCGCCGATGGACTGGCTGTCCATGACGATGTAGGCGCCTCCGTAGGCCTTGCGCAGGATCAGGGAGATCCTCGGCACGGTGGCGTTGCAGTAGGCGTACAGCAGCTTCGCGCCGTGCCGGATGATTCCGCCGTGCTCCTGGTCGACGCCCGGGAGGAACCCGGGGACGTCCAGGAAAGTGACGATCGGGATGTTAAAAGCGTCACACATCTGGACAAAGCGCGCAGCTTTTTCCGATGCCTCGATGTCCAGGACACCGGCGAGCGTCGAGGGCTGGTTGGCCACGATGCCCACCACCTGGCCGTCGAGACGGGCCAGCGCGCAGATGATGTTGCGGGCCCAGCGCTCGTGGACCTCCAGGTAGTCGCCGTCGTCGACGATCTCCTCGATGACCTTGGCCATGTCGTACGGCCGGTTGCCGTCCGCGGGCACCAGGTCGAGGAGCACCTCGCCGCGCCGGTCGGCCGCGTCGGAGGACTCCACGCGCGGCGGGTTCTCCCGGTTGTTCTGCGGGAGCATCGACAGCAGGTAGCGCACCTCGGCGAGGCACGTCTCCTCGTCGTCGTAGGCGAAGTGGCAGACCCCGGAGGTCTCGGCGTGCACGTCCGCGCCGCCGAGGCCGTTCTGGGTGATCTCCTCGCCGGTGACCGCCTTCACGACGTCCGGTCCCGTGATGAACATCTGGGACGTCTCGCGGACCATGAAGACGAAGTCGGTGAGGGCGGGGCTGTAGGCCGCGCCGCCGGCGCACGGGCCGAGCATCACCGAGATCTGCGGGATGACACCCGAGGCCTTGGTGTTGCGCTGGAAGATGCCGCCGTAGCCGGCGAGGGCGCTGACGCCCTCCTGGATACGGGCGCCCGCGCCGTCGTTCAGCGACACCAGGGGCGCGCCGGCCGCGATGGCCATGTCCATGATCTTGTGGATCTTCGTGGCGTGGGCCTCGCCCAGCGCGCCGCCGAAGATGCGGAAGTCGTGGGCGTAGACGAAGACCGTACGGCCCTCCACGGTGCCCCAGCCGGTGATGACACCGTCGGTGTACGGCTTCTTGGCCTCCAGGCCGAACCCTGTCGCCCGGTGCCGGCGGAGCTGCTCGACCTCCTGGAAGGAACCCGCGTCGAGGAGCAGCTCGATGCGCTCCCGCGCGGTCAGCTTGCCCTTGGCGTGCTGCGCCTCGGTCGCCTTCTCGCTGGGGCCGGCCAGGGCCGTCGCACGGATCTCGTGCAGCTCGGCGACCCGCCCGCGCGCGTCCGTCGGCTCGCCCGTCGACTCACTCGGCGCCTCATCCAAAACGGTCATGTAGCGACCTTACGAAGACCCGCGAGAAAAGCGAGCCGTCGACTCCTCACAGTCTCCGGCCCGTTTTCCTGGTGCGACCGAACAGAACCCTGGAACCATGCAGGCGTTCCGACTGCTCAGGGGGCCTGCCCCTTGTAGGGGTCGCACAAAGTCAGAGCGTGAGAGCCACCTCACATTCGTGAGAAGCGCATGCCATCCCCGGAGTGACACGCAGGTGCAGCAGGCGGCCGGTGGCGAGCACCTCGACCGTGTCGTCGGCCCGCAGGACCGAGCGCACGGGCCGGTTCCAGACGATCTCCAGCGGTTCGCCCGAACGGGGTGGCTCGCTCACGCAGAGGGTAGCGGTACGACCGGTGCGGCGGACCAGCACGCTCGCCCCCGCCGACGCGGTGAGCGGGCCCGCCGTGCCGGCCCGCCAGAAGTTCGCGGCGGTCAGGCCCCGGCGGTCGACGTGGACCGCCTGGCACGCGCTGTCGTTGGCGAGGACCGACAGCCAGCGGTGGTCGGCGGCGCGGGCGGCGACCGTGCGGCGGGAGGCCCCGGGCATCAGGACGTAGGCGTACGAGGCGTCCACGGGGTCGGTGCCGTGGTCGAGCCAAAGGGTCTGCCAGCGCCGGGTGCGCCGCTCGGTGGTACCGGAGGTGTTGATGTCGGACCAGGCGCCGGTGCGGTCCTCGCGCAGGGCGCGCAGGCCGTCGGAGACGAGCCAGCCTCCGTGCCCCTCCAGATGCGCCCAGCCCCGCCCTCGTACGAACGCCTGGGTGCCGCCCTCCCCCAGGTTGCGGTTGTCGACGACCGTCTCGACCGGGACGCCGTCGGCGCAGGTGATGCCGGCACCGAGGCAGATCACCGCGTCCGCGACGCAGAACCACGACTTGCGTGCCTGGAGCGTCGACTCCAGCCCCTTGAGGTGCTGGCCGATCGCCGCGTACTCGCCGTCGGTGGTGCCGCCGACCCAGCGGACGTCCGGCTTGGGCTCGCCCCATTCACCCCCGGCCCGGTCGGGAAGCCGTCTGGTGGAGACGGTCGTGCCCGGGAGGCGGTACCAGTCGACGGTGGGCCAGTACCAGTCGGTGTACTGGCCCGAGTCGGCGGCCCACCAGGAGAGCATTCCGGCGCCGGTGTGCCAGCCGCGCGGGTTCTCGCCGTTGCCGCATTCGTAGGCGGCGATCCGGTCGCTCGCCATGGCGATGTTCGCGACGAACCCGGGGCGGCGGTGGACGGCCCTGTCCATGGCGGCGAAGAGGGTGTGCCCGACGGGCTCGGGGGCGGGCGGGACGGGGGACGCGGCCACCGCGTGCAGCCGGGCGAGGTCGGCCACCCCGAACTGGCGTGCCGTCAGGATCGGCGCCACGGTGTCCCGTTCGATCCAGCCCTTGACCAGGCCGTGCCAGCGGGTTCGCTGCGCCTCGCCCGCCCCGTCCGCGAGCAGGGCGACGGCGGCGATGATCCCCTGGCCGTGGTAGTGGTCGCCGCGCAGCACCTGGCGCTCGTCGCCCTTGAGGTGCCCCCGGCTGATGGCGCGGCCGTTGACGCTGTCCATCACCAGCCCGTCGTGGATCAGCGGGGCGTAGGCGCGCTCGACGCTGTCGAGGACGGTCTGCCGGTTCGGGTCGGTCACCTCCCACGCGGAGCCGGCGAGCAGGGCGAAGAGGCGGCCGAGGCCGTCGAGCAGGACCTGGCCGTAGGTGCCGGAGTAGGCGACCCAGGTGTGCTGGACGAACGAGCCGTCGGCGTAGAGGCCGTCGCCCTTCGTGACGTACGGGAAGACCGGCGAGAGGGCGTCGCGGGCGAGGGCGATCCGGTCGGGGGCCCGGCCGAGGACGCCGCGCAGGGCGACGGATCGGCACAGGTCGACGCGGTTGGCGCCGGTGGAGGTGCCGGAGTAGTCGGTGAGCATGGTGTCGGGGATGAAGTGGTCGACGGCGGCGCAGGCCGCGGCCCGCTGGGCGTCCGTGAGGTGGTCGTGGAGGGCGGCCGTGACGTCCATGAGGAGCCGGGGGCTGCCGATCTGCCATTCCCACCAGTTGCCGTAGCGGGCGGTCGTGGGGTTGTAGACGGTGGCGGAGAGGTGGTCGAGGCCCCGGAGGACGTCCGCGAGGAGGGTCTCGTCGCCGGTCGAACCGGTCCCCTGCTGGACGTACGCCTGGGTCATGGTCCACAGGCGGCTGTAGCTGCGGGTGATGCCGGACGGGGGGTCGTAGGGCAGGCCGGGCCAGAGGGAGGTGGGTGCGGGGGCCATGGAGGCGCGGTGGCCGCGGGCGAGTTCGCCGGTCTCGGCGAGGCGGGAGGCGTAGGGCTCGGCCGCAGGGTCGTAACCGGTGCCGAGGGCGATGTCGAGCCAGCGTCGGCGGAGGGTGTCGTAGGGGTCGGCCGTCGCGGCGCGGGCGGGCGGGGTGGCGGTGGCCGTGGCGGTGGCCAGGAGTGCCGCCGCGAGTAAGACGGCTCTGCGGGTGGGCCGTGCGGGGTCTCTGCGCTGCGGGTTCATACAGGGCCGTCTACCACCGCGGGGGGATCACGCCAACACCGTGCGGATGATGTTGAAACTTGTATGGAATAGGTCTACGGTCGTTCGCGTTGACTGGTTCAACGTTCAACATCCTCATTCAAGGGAGCTCCGTCATGGCGAACACCGACCTGACCGCACTGACCGGCGACTACACGATCGACGCCGCCCACTCCACCATCGGCTTCACCGTGCGGCACGCCATGGTCACCAACGTCAAGGGCAAGTTCAACGACTTCAGCGGCTGGCTGCACCTGGACGGCGGCGACCCGTCCGCGTCGACGGCCACCATCGACGTCAAGATGGACAGCATCGACACCGGCTCCGAGGACCGCGACGGGCACCTCAAGAGCGCGGACTTCTTCAAGATCGAGGAGTTCCCGACGATGACCTTCCGCTCCACCAAGGCGGAGGCGCTCGGCGACGAGGACTACCGCATCACCGGTGACCTGACCATCCTCGGCACCACCAAGCCGCTCACCATCGACCTCGAGTTCAACGGCGCCGCCAAGGACCCCTTCGGCAACGAGCGCGTGGGCTTCGAGGGCAAGGCCGAGATCAAGCGCTCCGAGTGGGGCCTGACCTGGAACGCGGCCCTGGAGACCGGTGGCGTCCTGATCTCCGACAAGATCAAGCTCAACTTCGACATCTCCGCGATCCGCAACGCGTGACCTTGTCGCCGCGGCTCAGCAGGTGCGCCGGTACGGGACATCCGGCAGGTACGTCTTCCGGACGGCCTCGGACGGGCCCGAACCGGCGCGCTCGCAGACCTCGCTGAGCAGTTGCAGCGGCTCCAGGTCGTACCGCTGGACGGGGACGTGGACGCCGGAGGCGTAGAGCGTGCCGTCGGCGCCGAACGCCAGGGCGCGCATCTCGTCGCCCGGTGACCATGCCGGCTCCGCCGGTCCGCAGGGCCGGGCCCACGCCCTCCGAGCCGGAGGTGACGACGTCACCGGGCCGGCCGCTGCGCACGGTCTTCATCGCGGGGGAACCGTCCTGGGCGGCGCACGGCCACGGTGGCCCGGGCGCGCCGGGCTCCGAGGTCCCACACCGTGACGTCCGGTCCTCCCCTCTCCCCCGGGTCATCCGGGACACGGCCGCGTCGGCGGCTCGTGAAACACCCGCCCTGTGCGGGTGTCCAGCACCTGCACGCGCGGCTCGCCGCCCTTGCTGATACGGCCGCCCCGTACCGAGCCGGTGGCTCGGTCTACGCGGACCGGGGTGGCCTGCGTGGCCGGCCGTGACCCTGGCCTGACGGATCGGCAATCCCGTGCTCAGGCAGGCCCGTTCCGGGTCGGCTATCGGTCGCCGTGGCGGTGAGCGCGGGGCCCGTGGCGGTGGTGCCGGCGGTCGCGGCCCGAATCGGCGTGCGCTGCGGGGCCGTTGACCCGCATCATGGGCCGTATGACCCACGCTCCCGACTGGATCACCGTCGTGTCGTACGAGAACGTCCCCGGCCGTCCGGCCCCTCTGGCCGCCGTGCGGGCTTGACTGCGGGAGCGCGGGATCGACTGGATGCCCTTCGTCGTCGAGCGCGAGGTGCGGTTCGGTCTCGCGTGCGGGCCCGGGGAGGACGGGCGATGGCGGGGGTGGTTCCGGGTTGAGGTGGCCGCGGAGGCGTTGTGGCGGCTCGGACTGCACCCGGATCAGCCGTCCTCCGCGGTCGCCGGGCCCCCGCCCCCGGGGTGGTGGCGTGCCGCCGGGGAGCGCTACGCCCTGAGCCGTCGGGCGCACTGAGCCGCACCGCGGCCGGGTGTGGCCGGATCGCACCCCTTGTGCGGGGGTTCACAGGATTCTCATAATCCATCAACAGATTTGACCGGCCCATGTCAGGAATGTGGGCGGAACTTTGATGCCCGGACTTGGCATGGACTCGTCATAGTCACCCCCACCTGGAAGAGGCATCCCCTTGAAGAACCTCCTCACGGCCGTCAAGAGATGTCTGGCGGTCGCGGCCGCCGCGCTCGCGATCGCCAGCCTCCAGCCCGTGTCGGCCGCCCAGGCCGCGCCCGCGCCCGTCGTCGGCGGCACCCGTGCCGCGCAGGGCGAGTTCCCGTTCATGGTGCGGCTGTCCATGGGGTGCGGCGGGGCGCTGTACACCCAGCAGATCGTGCTCACCGCCGCGCACTGCGTCAGCCGGACTGGCGCGAACACCGGCATCACCGCGACCGCCGGGGTCGTGGACCTCCAGTCCGGCACCGGGCGGGTGCAGGTGAGGTCGACGTACGTCTACCGGGCGCCTGGCTACAACGGCGACGGCAAGGACTGGGCGCTCATCAAGCTCGCGGCCCCGATCAACCTGCCCACGCTGAAGATCGCGACGACGACCCAGTACAACACCGGGACCTTCACGGTCGCCGGGTGGGGCGCGGCCACCGAGGGCGGGGCCCAGCAGCGGTACCTGCTGAAGGCCACCGTGCCGTTCGTGAGCGACGCGACCTGCCGGGGATACAGCGGGTACAGCGGGCTCATCGCCGACGAGGAGATCTGCGCGGGGTACACCTCGGGTGGCGTCGACACCTGTCAGGGGGACTCCGGCGGGCCGATGTTCCGGCGGGACTCGGCGAACGCGTGGGTCCAGGTGGGCATCGTGAGCTGGGGCATAGGCTGCGCCCGGCCCAACGCGCCCGGTGTCTACACGGAGGTGTCCACCTTCGCCTCCGCGATCGCTTCGGCGGCGGCCTCGCTGTGAGGTGACGGGGTTTCAGGGTTCAGTACGGTGTTCCGCGGGTCCGGTGCGGTGTGGGCCGGGCCTGCGGTTCCCGCCCCCGCCGCCCCTGCCCGTCCCGTCCCCAGGGGGCGCTGCGCCCGGACCCCCGCTCCTCGAACGCCGGAGGGGCTGAGATGGAACGTCGGAGGCGGTGACCCTCAGAAGCCGCCCCCGCCGAAATCGCCACCCCCGCCGAAGTCCCCGCCGCCTCCGAAGTCCCCGCCACCGCCGAAGTCCCCTCCGCCCCCGAAGTCGCCGAAGTCGCCGGAGTCGAAGTCCGAGCCGGACAGGTCGCCGCCCTCGTAGCCGCCGCCGAAGTCGCCGTAACCGGAGCCGTAGTCGGCCGCGTAGGCGGGCGTGGCCATCATGCTGCCGAGGACCGTGCCGACCAGCAGGCCGGGCAGCAGGCCGCCGCCGAAGTAGCCGCCGGCCCAGGGGCCGTAGGCCGGGCCCGCGTCCCAGTAGGGGCGGCGGCCCTGGTCGGTGTCGACCTCGCGCATCACCGGGTCGCGGCCGTCGGCCAGCCGGGTGGCGTCCGCGGCGCAGACCGGGACCTCGCGCGGGGCGCCGCCCGGCGGCGTCCAGGTGGCGTCGGTGACGGAGGGACCGTGACGGGGGTCGAAGAAGCAGGGGACCCGGCGCTCGGGCAGCGGCCGGCCCTCCCGGCGCGCGGCGAGCTGGGCCAGGGAGAAGCGGCCGTCCTCCACGGCCTGGGTGACCGCCCGCACGTCCTCGGGCCGGGTGGCCGCGGCCATCAACGACTTCGCCTGCTCGTACGCGTCCAGCGCCCGCTCGTAGTCGGCGCGCATGGCGTCGTCGGCGCCGGCCTCGGCGGGGTGGAAGTCCAGCCGGTCCAGTTCCTCGCCGAACGCCGTGATGTCCTCGTCCACGACGACCCGCAGCTTCTCCAGCGCGGCCCGCTGCTCCTCCGCGTGCCGGCGCCGGTTGCGCCGCACCAGCGTGTACGCGCCCGCGCCACCGGCCACGAGCACCGCGCCGACGGTGAGCAGGGCCGTGCTCGACACCCCGCCGCCGTCGTCCGCGGAGCGCCAGGTCGAGGGGGCGGAGCCGCCCATGTTGGTGACCGCGGCGGCGGTGAAGTCGGTCAACTGGGTGCGGGTGTCCTCGCCCGCGACGGTGGTCACGAGGTTCCGCACGGCCGTGGCGGGCAGGACCGAGGAGTCGGCGCGGGCGTCGAAGGCGTCGCCGAGCCGGACCGCGTAGACGCCGGTGATGCCGGTCGCCGTGCGCAGCTTGGTGAACAGGTCCTGCCTCGGGTAGTCGGCGGGCAGCACCGCGACGAACAGCGGCTTGTCCGCCTTCGTGATCCGGTCCGCCAGGGCGTCCGCGTCCTTGGCGGACAGCTGGGCCGCGGCGGCCGGATCGACGTAGACCGGGCTCTCGCGGAGGGCCCGGCCGATCTCCGAGACGCTGGTGGCGGCCGGGGCGGCCGGGGCGGCCGACGCGGGCGGGGCGGCCCCCGCCAGGGCGGCCAGCGCCATGAGCACCAGGGCGAACAGCAGCCCCGGAAGGCTTCGGGTCCGTACTACGGCCTGCGCGGTGGCCTTCATACTTCGACGCTACCCGAAGCCTCCCGAAAGAGACCTGCCCGGCCGCCCTCAGGCCGCCCGGTACGCCTCCGTCAGCTTCCGCACCGCCTCTCCGTAGCGTCCGGTCGCGAGGAGGTGGTCGGCGTCGGCGAAGGGCGCGGCGAAGGCGGCGGTGATCCGCCCGTCCGCCTTCCGCTGGACGATCAGCCGGGCCTTCTCGACCAGGGCGCGGCCCCTGCCGTCGGCACCGGCCCGCTCGGCGGCCCCGGCCGCGACCGCAAGCGCCCGGAGCGTGGCCGCCCCGCCCCGCGGAACCTCGGTGAGGGTGGTCAGGCCCCAGCCGTACGGGAACTGCGGGTCGTACGTCGGGTCGCCCACGTTGATCGGCAGCTGGGCCTCGGACCTCGGCCAGGTGACGGGGAGCCGGCCGGTGAAGGGGCGCCTGCCGTACAGGACGTCCGCGACGCCGTCGCCCTCGGTCCCCGGCAGCCAGGAGGCGACCAGGGCGTCGATGTCGTCGAGCCGGTCGCCGATCAGCTGCGGCCGTCCGGAGACGATCAGCACCGCGCACTTCATGGCCCCGCACACCTTGTCGACGGCGGCCCGGTCGGCGGCGGACAGCTCCAGGTCGTGGCCGTTGCCGACGTCCCCGACGCCCTCGGCGTACGGGGTCTCGCCGACGACGACCACACCGACGTCGTGGCCGGCGGTCGGGGCGGAGGCGTCCTGGGAGTACGTCAGCGCGGCGGAGTTCTTCCGCATCGCCTCCAGGATCGTCGTGCCGGGGGTGATGTCACCGGAGGAGCCCTGCCAGGTGACGGTCCAGCCGCCGCTCTGGTTGCCGATGTCGTCGGCGTTCGATCCGGCGACGTACACCCTCTGCGACTTCCTCAGCGGGAGCACGCCCCCGGCGTTCTTCAGCAGCACCTGCGAGGCGGCGGCGGCCTCCCGGGCCACGGCCCGGTGGCCCGCGGAGCCGATCCTCGAGGCGCCGCTCGTGTCGGCGTACGGCTTCTCGAAGAGCCCGAGCCGGAACTTCTGCGTGAGGATGCGGGAGACGGCGTCGTCGATCCGCCGCTCGCTGACGCGCCCGGCCCGCACCTCCGCGACGAGCGCGCTGCGGAAGTCCTTGTAGGCGTACGGCGCCATGACCATGTCGACACCGGCGTTGACGGAGGTCCGGACATCCGAGGCGTAGTCGCCGGGGATCTGGTCGATGCCGTTCCAGTCGCTGATGACGAACCCGTCGAAGCCGAGCCTGCCCTTGAGGACCCCGTTGATCATGTCGGCGCGGGCGTGCATCTTCACCGGGCCCAGGCCGTCGCCGACGATGTCGAGCGAGGAGTACGACGGCATGACCGTGCCGACGCCCCGGTCCACGGCCGTCCTGTAGGGGGCGAGGTGGACCGCCTCCAGCTGCTTGCGGGTGACCGTGGTGACGCCCTGGTCGATGGTGTAGGTGCCGGTGGTGGAGGAGCCGTACGCGGTGCCGCCGTCGCCGACGAAGTGCTTGGCGGTGGCGAGGACCCTGTCGTCGTCCTTCAGGTCGCGTCCGTCGCGGGCGCCCTGGAGGCCCTGGATGACGGTCTCCATGGACTCGACGAGGGCCGGGTCCTCGCCGAAGGACTCGTAGGAGCGGCCCCAGCGTTCGTCACGGGTGACGCAGAGGCAGGGCGCGAAGTCCCAGGGGACGCCGGTGGCCCGGACCTCGGCGGCGGTCACGGCCCCGGTCCGCTCGGCGAGCCGGGGATCGCGGGTCGCCCCGATGCCGATGTTGTGCGGCATGACCGTGGCGCCGACCAGGTTGTTGTGGCCGTGCACGGCGTCGACGCCGTAGATGAGCGGGATCTGGAACCGGGTCGCCTGTGCCCGGAGCTGGAAGGAGTCGATCATCCTCGCCCACGCCTCGGGGGTGTTGGGCGTGGGGGTCGAGCCGCCGCCGGAGAGCAGCGAGCCGAGGTCCTCGGCGGTGATGTCGGCCCCGGTCCCGACGGCTCCGCGCTCGGCCTGGGTCATCTGGCCGGCCTTCTCCGCGAGGGACATGCGGGAGAGGAGGTCCGCGACCCGCTTGCGCACCGGGAGCTCGGCGTTGAGATACGGCAGCCCGCGCGCGTCGATCACGACCTGCGGGGTCTCGGCGGGGGCCTTGGCGCCGGTCACGGTGAGCCCGAGCGGGACGGTCTCGGCGGTCTCGGCGGCCGCCTTGTCCTTGAGCGTGTGGACCCGGACGGTCCGGGTGGTGCCGGAGGCGGTGCCCGCCGGGAAGGTCAACTCGCCCTTGACAGGCGTGTAGTCGGAGGTCGAGGCGGTGCCGCCGGCCGTCTCGTAGGCGACGGTCACGGGCTCGTCGATCGGTGCGGATCCGGTGGTGGCGACGGTGACCTTCACGGTGGCGGTGCCGCCCTCGTGGACCGGGTACACGGCGGAGTCGGTGAGCACCGAGGCGCGCAGCGACTGGTCGGCCTTCCCGTACAACTCGACGCCGTCCAGGGCGAACCGGCCCGGAGCGCCGGCGGGCAGGGTGAGGGCGTAGCCCCACATCTGCGTCAGTCCGAGGACGTGGTCGATGCCGCCGACGGGCTGGTAGTCGGTGCGGTACACGAAGTCCGTGAACGGGATCTCGATCTGCTTCCAGCCGGAGAAGTCGTCGGTGAAGGACGTCGTCCACAGCTCGGAGGCCTCGCCGTTGGCGCCGCCGTCCTTGAGTTCGAGGGCGATCTTCCTGCCGTTGTCCTGCCCCTCCCACCACAGGCGGATGCCCTTGTGGGCGGACCAGTCGTGGGCGGGCTCGGCGAAGGCGAAGTCGTGCGTGAAGCCGCCGTAGCCGCTGATGTCGTAGGTGCCGGAGAGGACCTGGTCCCCCTCGGGGGCGTCGTCCCGCTTGCTCAGCGCGAGAGTCGGCGGGTCGTCGGTGTCGCCGCCCCAGGTGAAGATGCCGCCCGCGGGCGGGTTCGCGAAGGGCACCTCGCCCTCGAAGCGGTCGACGGGGACCGGGGGCGGATCGTCGGCGGCCCGGGCGACGGCCAGGGGCAGCAGGGAGGTGAGCAGGGCGGCGGAGACGAGCAGGGCGGTTCTTCGCATGGACCTTCCCTCGGCTCTCAGGATTCACTCAGGACTTACCTCACGGCGTGAGTGAACTGAGGGCACGCGGGTCCGTCAAGACACCCGTCGGCCATGAGCCCTCGGCGAGGCCGGCGAGTTCGCCGAGGACTCCTGCTGAACCGGGGGGAGTTACTCGGCCGGCTCCACGCCCGCCCGCAGCAACCCGTAGGTGTACGCGTCCTCCAGTGCCTGCCAGGAGGCCGCGATGACGTTCTCGGCGACGCCGACCGTCGACCACTCGCCCGAGCCGTCCGACGTGGAGATCAGGACGCGGGTGGTGGACTGGGTGCCGTGGACGCCTTCGAGGATGCGGACCTTGTAGTCGACGAGGTCGAGCTTGGCGAGCTGGGGGTAGATCTTCTCCAGGGCCACGCGCAGGGCGCGGTCGAGGGCGTTGACCGGGCCGTTGCCCTCGGCGGTGGCGACGATGCGCTCGCCCTTGGCGAAGAGCTTGACCGTGGCCTCGTTGGCGTGGGAGCCGTCGGGGCGGTCCTCGACGATCGCGCGCCAGGACTCGACGGAGAAGTACGTGAGGGGCCCGCCCTGGACCTCGGCGCGCAGCAGGAGTTCGAAGGAGGCGTCCGCCGCCTCGTACGTGTAGCCCCTGAGCTCGCGCTCCTTGACCCGCTCGACGACCCGGCCGACCAGCTCGCGGTCGCCGCCGAGGTCGATGCCGAGCTCCTTGCCCTTGAGCTCGATCGAGGCGCGGCCCGCCATGTCGGAGACCAGCATCCGCATGGTGTTGCCGACCTGCTCGGGGTCGATGTGCTGGTAGAGGTCGGGGTCGACCTTGATCGCCGAGGCGTGCAGTCCTGCCTTGTGGGCGAAGGCCGAGACGCCGACGTAGGGCTGGTGGGTGGAGGGGGTGAGGTTGACGACCTCGGCGATGGCGTGCGAGATCCTCGTCATCTCGCGGAGCCTGCCGTCGGGGAGGACCTTCTTGCCGTACTTGAGCTCCAGGGCCGCGACCACCGGGAACAGGTTGGCGTTGCCGACCCGCTCGCCGTAGCCGTTGGCCGTGCACTGGACGTGGGTGGCGCCCGCGTCCACGGCGGCGAGGGTGTTGGCGACCGCGCAGCCCGTGTCGTCCTGGGCGTGGATGCCCAGGCGGGCGCCGGTGTCGGCGAGGACGGTGGAGACCACGGCCTGGACCTGCGCCGGGAGCATGCCGCCGTTGGTGTCGCAGAGGATGACGACGGAGGCGCCGGCCTCCGCGGCCGCCCGTACGACGGCCTTCGCGTACTCGGGGTTCGCGCGGTAGCCGTCGAAGAAGTGCTCGCAGTCGACGAAGACGCGGCGGCCCTGCTCCGTCAGGAAGGAGACCGTGTCGCGGACCATCTCCAGGTTCTCGTCCAGGGTGGTCCGCAGGGCCAGCTCGACGTGCCGGTCGTGCGATTTGGCGACCAGGGTGATCACCTCGGCGCCGGAGTCGAGGAGCGCCTTGACCTGCGGGTCCTCGGAGGCCTTCGCGCCCGCGCGGCGGGTGGCGCCGAACGCGACGAGCTGGGCGTGCTTGAAGTCGATCTCCTCGCGGGCCCGGGCGAAGAACTCGGTGTCCCGCGGGTTGGCGCCGGGCCAGCCGCCCTCGATGAAGCCCACGCCGAAGTCGTCCAGGTGCCGTGCGATGGCCAGCTTGTCCGCGACGGTGAGGTTGATGCCCTCCCGCTGGGCGCCGTCGCGCAGGGTGGTGTCGAAGACGTGGAACTGATCGTCGAGCTCGCTGGTTGCGGTCATGGTCTCAAGGCTCCTGAGGATTGGATCTCGGTCGTACCGGAATGACCGGCTCCACCGCCCCCACGTACTCCCTCGCGCTCTCGCCTCCGGCTGCGGGTGGGCCAGAAAAAGCGAAAAACCCCTCGCGGGTGCGAGAGGTCTGCGCGCGGGTCGAGGACGACGGTGTCCGCCCGTACCTGGTCGTACGTGGCGGTCACTGCGGACCGGCGCGCCTGCTGCCAATAATCATGGCGAACGAGAGCACGGGGGAAGTCTGGCACAGACCGCCCCCGTGCTCACCCTCCGTCTCAGGATGCGAGCACTGCGCAGCTCATCGGAGGTGTCGTACGAACACGTCGGTGCCGTCGCGTTTCCTGCTGAGCATGGTGGTTCCCCCGTGGCCGGTCGTCGTCATTGCACTGTCCGCAGGAACACGTCCGCCACCCCGTCGGTGTCCCCCTCCACCAGATCGGGTGACGCCGACTCGAACGCGACGACCGTGCCGTCGGCGTTGACGGAGGGGTGTCCGGCCGGCCGGTCGTTGCGGCCGCCCCAGCGGTCGACGCTGATCAACTGACGCTTCCCCGTGGCGAGTTCGAGCGCGTACACGGACCGGCCCGAGGTGTACGCCACCCGGCTGCCGTCTCCCGACAGCGAGGGCTCGGTACCCCCGACCCGGGTCGTGGTGCCGGTGTCGAGATCACGGACGGCGGAGGTGCGGCCCTGCTGGTAGGCGATCGTGCGGCCGTCCGCGCCGAGGGAGGGTGCCGTCGCGTGCGCCGCGGCCTTCTCCAGGGCGCCGGTGTCCAGGTCGCGGACGTACACGGAGCCGCCCTGCTCGAAGGCGACGTACCGGCCGGAGTAGTCGATCGACGGACGCCCCGCGGCCTCGCCGGTGAGGGCGCTGACCACGTCGATGTCACCGCCGTTGAACTCGAAGCGGTACACACGGGGTTGCGGATCCGGATCGGCGTCGGTGGCGGGGAGGGTCGCCGCGAAGGTGAGCCACTGGCAGGTGGGGTTCACCACGGGCTGTCCCGTCCAGGTGAAGCGGACGCCCTGGTAGGAGCCCAGGGTGGTGAGCTTGCCGACCGCGCGGTTGCGGACGTGGACGCCCGGGCCGCCGTCGGCGGCGGGGGCGACATAGCCGACCATGCGGCCGCTGTAGCAGGGCGTGCCCTCGGACGAGGGTTTCTGGTCGTCCGAGTTGACCTTCGAGAACAAGCCGGGGGTGCTCACGAACACGTCGCCCCCCGAGGTGAAGGAGACCACCTTGTTCTCCCCCATCACCGGGTCGTGGGACGCCCCGGCGGGGCCGGCGATCCGCTCGGTGACGGAGGGCATGGGCGCCGGGTTCCTCCGCAGGCCGCCGGAGAAGACGAACACGTCGGACTCCGCGTTGGTGTCGCCCGGCACCAGATGGGAGGCCGAGGAACTGAACACCACCGCACGGCCCTCGGCGGTCAGCCCGTGGTCCGGCACCTGCGCGTCCCGCGGCAGAGCGGCCCCGCGCGCCCCGGTGCGCAGGTCCCGCACACGCGTGCCGTCCTCGCCGGAGACGACGGCGTAGCGGCCGTCCGCCGTGGCCGGGCCCGGGTTCCCGTCGGCCACCCGCCGCGAGGTGCCGGTGCGCAGGTCGTGGACGTACAGGCCGCTCTCGGCGTCGAGGAGGACCCGGCGGCCGTCCGCGGTGATGCGGACCAGGTGGGCGGCTCCGAGGCCGGTGTCCACCTGGGTCCGCTCGCCCGTCGTCCGGTCCCGGACGTAGACGTCGGCGGGATCCTGCTCGCTGTCGACGCGCAGACCGTACGCGACCCGCGTGCCGTCGCCGCTCACCGAGGCCCCGATCTTCTGGCCCTCCTCGCCCGGCGAGACCAGTGCGTCGGTGCCGGTGGCCGTGTCGCGGACGTACAGCAGTCGGGTGCTCGCGTCGCCGTTGCGGTTCCCGAGGGTGTACGCGACGTGCGTGCCGTCCGGACTGATCGACTCCGCGCGCCCCGACTCGTCGGAGCCGGGCGGGTCCTCGGGCCACAGCTTCTCCGCACGGCCGGTGGCGTGGTCGTACAGGTACGGGGCCGGGAAGCGGGTGCCCGCCGAGAAGGCGACACGGCTCCCGTCGGCGCTCGGCTGCGGAGAGCTGTACGTGTGGCCGCTGCCGAGGTCGATCTTCGTGACCTCGCCGCCGGACACGTCCTTCACGAGCAGGCAGGGCGTGAAGCGGGCGCAGCCGAAGCCCGGGGCGCGGGACACGAACGCGACTCGGCGGCCGTCGGCGCTGATCGCGGCGTCCCCCGACGGTCCGTCGGCCTGGCCGCCGTCGGCGTCGGTGCTCACGCGCTCGGTTCGGGATGCGGTGGTGAGACGGTCGGCGTGGGATGCGGCGGCGACGTCGGCGCCGGCGGTCGCGACGAGCAGGGCCGCGCCTAAGAGGCACACGGCGGCTCTGGACATGTTCCCCCCTGTGGTGTCCAGGAACGCTGGTGGTCCTTTCGAGGCAAACCCACCACCGACCACAGGGTCAATCGGCCTTATTGCGTACAACCCGGGCGGAAGGTCACGCGTCCGCGAGGAGGCTCTCGTCGAGGAACTCCCGTACGTGGCCGAGAATCATCCCCCGGTCCGTCCCGCGCAGCCCGATCGCCACGTGGATGGAGAAGCCGTCCAGGAGGGCCCGCAGCCGGGCCGCGAAACGGTCCGGGTCGACCGCGCGGAACTCGCCCAGCGAGATCCCCTCCGCGAGCAGCGCGACCAGGTCGCGGTGCCAGGCGCCCTCGATCGCGGCCTGCCGGTCACGGGCATCGGCGTCGGCGTTCTGCGAGCGGTTCCAGACCTCCAGCCAGAGGGTCCAGTGCGGGTCCCGGTGGCCGTCCGGTACGTACAGGTCGACGTAGGCGTCGAGCCGTTCGCGGGCGGTCGCCGTGCGGGTGAGCAGCCGGGCGCGCTCGGCGCCGAGCCGCCCCTCGCTCCACTCCAGGGTGCGCAGCAGCAGTTCGTCCTTGGAGCGGAAGTAGTAGAGGAGATGGCCGCTGCTCATGCCGACCTCGCGGCCGAGCGCGGCCATGGTGAGCTTCTCCAGGCCGCGTTCCGCGATCATCTCCATGGCCGCCGCGAGGACCTCCTCGCGGGGCGGGGCCTGCCTGCGCCCACCGGCCATGTGCCAACTCCTCGCCCTAGGTCCTCGGCTGCTGCTGGGTGATGCAGTGGATGCCGCCACCGCCCGCGAAGATCGTACGGGCGTCGACCAGCGTCACCGTGTGCTCGGGGAACAGCCGCCGGAAGATGCCGGCCGCGATCTCGTCACGCGGGTCGTCGAAGCCGCAGAGCACCACGCCGCCGTTGCAGAGGTAGTGGTTGATGTAGGAGTGGTCGACCCAGTGGCCGTCGGCCTCCAGGACGGTCGGCGCGGGCACCTCGACGACCTCCAGACGGCGACCGCGGGCGTCGGTCGCCGACTTCAGCAGGCCTACGACCTCCTTGGTCACCTCGTGGTCCGGGTGCGCCGGGTCCGGCTGGACGTGCGCCACGACCACGCCGGGGCGGGCGAAGGCGGCGACGATGTCGACGTGGCCCTGGGTGCCGTACCTGCCGTAGTCGCCGGTCAGGCCGCGCGGGAGCCAGATGGCGGTGGTGGTGCCGAGCTTGGCGTGGATCTCCGCCTCGACCTGCTCCCGGCTCCAGCCGGGGTTGCGGCCGGCGCCGAGCTGGACGGTGTCGGTGAGCAGGACGGTGCCCTCGCCGTCGACGTGGATCGCGCCGCCCTCGTTGACGAGCGGGCTGCCGAGCACCGGGACCCCGGCGAGGTCGGCGACCTGGCGGGCGATCTTCGAGTCGTGCTCCCAGCGGGCCCAGTCCTGGCCGCCCCAGCCGTTGAACACCCAGTCCACGGCGGCCAGTCGGCCCTGCTCGTCCTTGACGAAGGTCGGGCCGATGTCCCGCATCCAGGCGTCGTCGAGCTCGCGCTCCACGAGTTCCACGTCCGGGCCGAGCAGGGCGCGCGCGGACTCGGCGTGACCGGGGCCGTGCACCATCGTCACCGGTTCGAAGCGGCGCACCGCGCGGGCCACGGACGCCCAGGCGGCGCGGGCCGCGGCCAGTTCGCCGTCGTCGGCGAAGGTCGGGTTGGGGCCGGGCCAGGCCATCCAGGTGCGTTCGTGCGGGGCCCACTCGGGCGGCATGCGGTAGGTCATCGGAAATCCTGGGTGTCCTAGAGGAAGTACAGGCGGTTGAGGGAGACCGAGTCGGCCGGCGCGGAGGTGAGCGGCTCCCCGTCCAGCGTCACCAGGCCGGTGCGTCCGTCGACGTCCACTGCTCCGGTACGGGAGTTGAGGCGCAGGTCGGCCGGTCCGATGCCGCGGGTGCCGTGCACGGCGACCCTTCTCCTGCGGGTGGGCATCCGGTCGTTGCCCTGGTCGAGGGCGGCCCGGGCGACGAAGGCGACGGAGAGCTCGGCGGGGGTGGCGCCGTGCGCCCCGAACTGCGGTCCGAGGACGAGGGGTTCGCAGGTGTCGGTGGCCGCGCCGGGGTCGCCGACCACGCCGTAGGCCGGGAACCCGGACTTCAGGACGAGCTGCGGCTTGGCGCCGAAGTACTCCGGCCGCCACAGCACGAGGTCGGCCAGCTTGCCCACCTCGATCGAGCCGACCTCGTGCGAGAGGCCGTGCGCGATGGCCGGGTTGACGGTCAGCTTGGCGATGTAGCGCAGCACGCGCTCGTTGTCGTGCTCCTCGGGCGCCCCGAACTCGGCCTTCATCTTCCCGGCCGTCGCGAAGGTGCGCCGGACCGTCTCCCCGGCCCGCCCCATGCCCTGCGCGTCCGAGGAGGTGATGCCGATGGCGCCCAGGTCGTGCAGCACGTCCTCGGCGCCCATGGTCCCGGCGCGGATGCGGTCGCGGGCCATGGCGGCGTCGCCGGGCAGGTCGGTCTTGAGGTCGTGGACGGAGACGATCATGCCGTAGTGCTCGGCGACGGCGTCCCGGCCGAAGGGCAGGGTGGGGTTGGTGGAGGAGCCGATGACGTTCGGGACGCCGGCCATCTTCAGGACGTTCGGTACGTGTCCGCCGCCGCAGCCCTCGATGTGGAAGGCGTGGATGGTGCGGCCCTCCAGCACCTTCAGGGTGTCCTCGACGGACAGGCACTCGTTCAGCCCGTCGCTGTGCAGGGCGACTTGGACGTCGTGCTCCTCGGCGGTACGCAGCGCGGTGTCCAGGGCACGGGTGTGGGCGCCCATGTCCTCGTGCACCTTGAAGCCGCAGGCGCCGCCCTCGGCGAGGGCCTCGACGAGAGGGGCCTCGTGGGAGGACGAACCCCGGCCCAGGAAGCCGATGTTGACGGGCCAGGCGTCGAAGGCGCTGAACGCGTGACGGAGCGCCCAGGGCGAGTTGACGCCGACGCCCCACACCGGCCCGAACTCCTGCCCGATGATCGTGGTCACCCCGGACGCCAGCGAGGCCTCCATGATCCGCGGCGACAGCAGGTGGACATGGGTGTCGATCGCTCCCGCGGTGGCGATGAGCCCCTCGCCGGACACGATGGAGGTGCCGGTGCCGACGACGACGTCGACCCCGTCGAGGGTGTCGGGGTTGCCGGCCCGCCCGATCGAGCAGATCCGCCCCTCGCGGATGCCGATGGAGACCTTCCGGATGCCCTGCACGGCGTCGATCACGACGACGTTGCTGATGACGACGTCACAGGTCTCCCGCACGGCGGCGGCCTTGAGGTGCAGCCCGTCCCGCGCGGTCTTGCCGAACCCGGCGAGGAACTCGTCGCCGTAGCGCTGCGCGTCCTCCTCGACCCGGATCACCAGCCCCGAGTCGCCGAGGCGCACCCGGTCGCCGGCGCGGGGGCCGTGGGTGGCGGCGTACTCGTGGGGGGTGAGGCGGCGCGCCTCGGCGGGGTGACCTCCGGGGCGGCTCATCGGACGACCTCCTCGTGGACGCGTGCCGCTTCGCCACGGGCGGAGGCGATCGGCGCCACGCCCACGCGTGCGGTGCGGCTCATCGGGCACCCCGCCCGTCGAGTGCTCCCGGACCGTTCGCCGGGCACGGCCCCCGCGCCGGCGACGACCCCCACGGCCACACCAGCACCACCTCCCCAACCGCGGCTCATCGCGCCCCCTCCCCGTCCGCCACTCCCAGATAGCCGCACGCCGCAGCCCGCCGCAGCGCCTCCTCGCGCGCACCGGGCGCGTCCAGCGGTCCGTCGACCAGGCCCGCGAAGCCGACGGCCACCCGAGCCCCGCCGATCGGAACCAGGCCGACCTCGGCCGACTCCCCCGGTCCGAACCGCACCGACGAGCCGGCGGGCACGGCGAGCCGCATGCCGTACGCCTCGGCCCGCGGGAAGTCCAGGCGCGGGTTGGCCTCGAAGAAGTGGAAGTGGGAGGTGACGGAGACGGGCACGGCGGCGGTGTTGGTGACCGTCAGCCGGACGACCGGCCCGGGCTCGGCGTGCTCGGGTCCCGGCAGCAGCGCGCCGGGCGCCCGTTCGCCGAGGCCCCCGCCGATCGGGTCGCTGACGACCGCGAGCCGCGAACCGTCGTCGAAGACCGCCTCGACGTGCACCTCGGTGACGACGTCGGCGACACCGGGCAGGACGTCGTCGGGCCCGAGCACCGACCGGGCGCGCTCGACGGCCTCGGCCAGCCGCGCCCCGTCCCGGGCGGCCTCGCACACGGTGTCCGCTATGAGCGCGGTCGCCTCCGGGACGTTCAGCCGCAGCCCGCGGGCTCTGCGGGCCCGGGCCAGTTCGGCGGCCCCGAAGAGGAGCAGCCGGTCGCGTTCGGTGGGGGTCAGCCGCATCTCGAACCCTTCGTTTTGAACGCCGCTCAAACTTTAGAGCGCCACTCTAACCGACGGCCCCCCGGACATGGCAACGGCCCCGGCCTCCGTCGTGACGGAGGCCGGGGCCGGCCGTGGTGGGGTCGCTCGGGGCTCAGCCCAGCTTGTGCATCCAGCCGTGCTTGTCCTCCCGGACACCGCGCTGGATGCCGAGGAGCGCCTCGCGCAGCTTCTGGGTGACCTCGCCGGGCGTGCCGTCGCCGTGGCTCCAGGCGTCCGTCTTCGTCTTGACGTGCCCGATCGGCGTGACGACGGCCGCGGTGCCGCAGGCGAAGACCTCGGTGAGGGCGCCGGAGGCGGCGTCGGCACGCCACTGGTCGAGGGTGATCACACCCTCCTCGGCGGTGTAGCCGAGGTCACGGGCGACCTGGAGGAGGGAGTCGCGGGTGATGCCCTCGAGGATCGAGCCGGTCAGCGCCGGCGTGACGATCCGGTCGCCGTAGACGAAGGCGATGTTCATGGAGCCGGACTCCTCGACCTTGGTGCGGGTCACCGCGTCGAGGTAGACGACCTGGTCGCAGCCGTTGGCGGCGGCCTCGGCCTGCGGGAGGAGGGAGGCCGCGTAGTTGCCGCCGGTCTTGGCGTCGCCGGTGCCGCCGGGGACCGCGCGGACGTGGTCCTCGGAGACCCAGATGGTGACCGGCTTGACGCCCCCGGCGAAGTACGCGCCGGACGGGGAGGCGATCAGCATGAAGAGGTACTCGTTGGCCGGGTGGACGCCGAGCGCGGCCTCCGTGGCGAACATGAACGGGCGCAGGTAGAGGGACTCCTCGCCGCCGTGCGGCGGGACCCAGTCGGCGTCCTGGCCGATCAGCGCGTCCAGGGCCTCGATGAACAGCTCCTCGGGCAGCTCGGCCATCGCCATCCGGCGGGCGGAGTTGCGGAAGCGCCGCGCGTTGGCCTCGGGACGGAACACGGCGACCGAGCCGTCGGCCTGGCGGTAGGCCTTCAGGCCCTCGAAGATCTCCTGGCCGTAGTGGAGCACGTGCGTGGAGGGGTCGAGGGAGATCGGCCCGTAGGGGACGAGCTGCGCGTCGTGCCAGCCGCGCCCCTCGGTCCACTTGATCGTCACCATGTGGTCGGTGAAGTGGCGGCCGAACCCGGGGTTGGCCAGGATCGCCTCGCGCTCGGCGGCGGAGAGCGGGCTGGCGGAGGGCTTGAGCTCGATCGTGGGCGTCGTCATGAGTGGTTGTCCTTCACCGGTTGTGTAGTGACGGGCCGCGCTCACGCCCTTTTACTGTCAGTGACCAGTGCTAGGACGTCCGAGCATTCCCTCATTCCGCGGCTCCGCGTTCGATTATCGCAAGCGGGGAGCCGGGGAAGAAACGGCGTGAAATGCGACCCAGGGGATGATGGTGACACCCGGCGGGGGACATGCGGAAGCCGCCGGGTGCGAGTGACCCGGCGGCTTCGAATGCTTTTCGAGTGGCCCGCCCGGTCAGCCGGCTACTCGTACGGCCAGCGCGTCGCCGATCTCCGACGTGGAGCGGGCGGGCTTGCCGGTGCGCTCGGCGAGGTCGGCGGAGACCGCCTCCTCGATGCGGGCGGCCTCGGCCTCGTAGCCGAGGTGGCGCAGCAGCAGGGCGACGGACAGGACCGTGGCGGTGGGGTCGGCCTTGCCCTGCCCTGCGATGTCCGGGGCCGAGCCGTGGACGGGCTCGAACATGGACGGGAACTCGCCGCTCGGGTTGATGTTCCCGGAGGCGGCGACGCCGATGCCGCCGGAGACGGCCGCGGCGAGGTCGGTGATGATGTCGCCGAAGAGGTTGTCGGTGACGATCACGTCGAAGCGCGCGGGGTCGGTGACCAGGTAGATGGTCGCCGCGTCCACGTGGATGTAGTCGGTGGTGACCTCGGGGAACTCCGCGGCCACCTTGTTGAAGATGTTCGTCCACAGGTGGCCCGCGAAGGTGAGCACGTTGTTCTTGTGGACCAGCGTGAGCTTCTTGCGGGGGCGGGCCTGGGCGCGGGCGAAGGCGTCGCGGACCACGCGCTCGACACCGAAGGCCGTGTTCACGGAGACCTCGGTGGCGACCTCGTGCTCGGTGCCCTTGCGGATGGTGCCGCCGTTGCCGGTGTAGGGGCCCTCGGTGCCCTCGCGGACGACCACGAAGTCGATGGCGGGCTCGCCCTTGAGGGGCGTGTCGACGCCGGGGAGCAGCTTCGAGGGACGCAGGTTCACGTGGTGGTCGAAGGCGAAGCGGAGCTTGAGGAGGAAGCCGCGCTCCAGCACACCGGACGGGACCGAGGGGTCGCCGATGGCGCCCAGCAGGATCGCGTCGTGCTTCTTCAGCGCGTCGAGGTCGGCGTCGGTGAGGGTCTCACCGGTGGCGTGGTAGCGCCGGGCGCCGAAGTCGAAGTCCTTGGTCTCCAGCTTCACATCCTGCGGAAGGACGGCGGAGAGGACCTTCAGACCTTCGGCCACGACCTCCTGGCCGATGCCGTCACCGGGAATCACTGCGAGATTGATGCTGCGAGACATGCGGGAACCCTACTCCTCGTCCCATGGGATGACACCGCGTGTCCGCGATACGGACATCGCGCGTGCCGTGGGCGTCAGCCCTTCGACTGACGTTCACCCTCAGGTGTGGCGGCCGTTGAGGTCCACTGGGAACTTCACAGCCATGGACCTCCCCGACTTCGGCATTCCGCCCGCGCTCGCGCACCGCATGAACATGGCCGAGCAGCACGAGTACCTGCGGACGAGGCTGACCCGCCGTCGGACGCTGGTGACCGCGGGCGCGCTGGCGGGCGGCCTGCTGACGGGCTGCTCCACCGGGGCGTCGTCCACCGCCGGCCCCTCCCCCGCGACCTCGGTGCACGGCTCGGCCGTAGCGCCCTTCGGCCGCCATCTCGCCTTCGGCGCCGACCCGAGGACCCAGATGCGGATCTCGTGGCAGGTCTCGCTCGCGGTACGCAAGCCGTACGTCCGTGTCGGCACGAGGCCCGACGACCTGGGCCACCGGATCGAGGCCGAGCTGCGCGACCTGCACACCCCCGGGCAGACCGGCGTACGCCTCGCTCTCGACCAGTACTACCTGCACGCGGCCCTGGACGGACTGCTCCCCGGCACGACGTACTACTACGGCGTCGGCCATGAGGGCTTCGACCCGGCGGACGCGGCGCACCGCGCGACCGTCACCAGCTTCCGCACGGCCCCGGCGAGCCCGGAGCGGTTCGTCTTCACCGCCTTCGGCGACCAGGGCGTCGGCACCGCGGCGGCCGCCAACGACAACCTCCTGCTGCGCCAGAAGCCCGCCTTCCACCTGCACGCCGGCGACATCTGCTACGCCGACGCCAACGGCCGGGGCCGGACGTCGGACGGCTACGACCCGGGCTTCTGGGACCTGTTCCTCAAGCAGAACGAGGAGGTCGCGCGGAGCGTGCCGTGGATGGTCACCACCGGCAACCACGACATGGAGGCCTGGTACTCCCCCGACGGCTACGGCGGCCAGCTCGCCCGCTGGTCCCTCCCGGACAGCGGCTTCGACCCGCGCTCGGCGCCGGGGGCGTACTCCTTCACGTACGGCAACGTCGGCGTCGTCGCCCTGGACGCGAACGACGTGTCGTACGAGATCCCCGCCAACTTCGGTCACACGGACGGAAAGCAGACGAAGTGGCTGGACAGGAGGCTGGGTGAGCTGCGGGCGGCCGCGGATGTCGACTTCGTCGTCGTCTGCTTCCACCACTGCGCGTACTCGACGTCCTCGCACGCCTCCGACGGCGGGGTGCGCGCCGCGTGGCTCCCGCTGTTCGAGAAGCACCAGGTGGACCTGGTGATCAACGGGCACAACCACGTGTACGAGCGCACGGACGCGATCCGCGGCGGCGAGGTGGGCCGGCCGGTGCCGGTCGGCGGCGCCACCGACCCGACGCGGGACGGGATCGTGTACGTCACGGCCGGCGGGGGCGGCCGTGACCTGTACGGCTTCCCCGCGGGGGTGAAGGAGAGCTACGAGGGACACGTGCACGACCACGAGTCCGTCGAGACGTTCCAGTGGACGAGGTCGCAGCAGCAGCGGAAGGAGACCGTGGAGTGGTCGCGGGTGCGCTACCGCGGGTTCTCACTGCTCTCGGTGGCGGCGGAGAGCGGGCCCCGGCCGCGGCTGACGGTGTCGGCGCTCGCGCAGAACGGGGAGCGGATCGACCACTTCGAGGTGCGGCGCGGGGCCTGACGGGCCCGCGCCGCACCTCTTACGGGTGCGGCTCCCGGCTGGGTGGGACCGGTCAGTGCCCGGTCGAGCCGCCGTTGTCACGGCGGTCGAGGGCGCGCTGGAGGGCCGCGGCGGCGTTCTTGCGGTCGGACTCGCTCGTACGCGAGGTGTGACGGACTCGACGGCGGGCGGTCGTCTCGGCCATGAGAAATCGACTCCTTCGGTTCCGGGGAACCATGCAGGGGGACAACGAGACGCCGGAGGGGCGGGGAGCGACGGGCCGCAGGGGTTGCCTGCGCGGGGCCCGGCTCACGACCGCCATTCGCTTGATCGAGCGAGACGTTCGGCTCCTACAAAGCTAAGGGAGGAGGGCCGGTCTGTCTCCACAATTACTCGGACTTCCTACTATCTGAGACGGCGGAGTGGATCACACCACGTCGACCTGCGGTTTCACCGATCCTCTGAGTTCCCGGACGAGTGCGCGGACGACCGCCGTGGCGGCGAGCTCGGGAGTGGTGACGTACCCGACGCGGCGGGTGGGCCGGTGTGGTCCGAGGTCGGTGACCGCGGTGCCGGGCGGGGCCGCGGTGAGGGAGAGGGCGGGCATGATCGCCATCCCGAGCCCGCTGCCGACCATCGACAGCACGGCCCCGTCGTCCTCGGCGCGGACGGTCGCCGAGGGGATCCAGTCCTGCGCGGCCCACCACTCGCGGGTGTACGAGGAGCAGTTCTCCCGCCAGTCGACCAGGGGCAGCGACCGCGGATCGGGGTGCCCGGCCGGGTGCACCAGCGCGTAGGGCTCTTCGAGGAGTACGTCCCCGACGAGGTCCGGCGCGGTCTTCGCACCGGTCCCGAAGGTGGCGATCCCCAGGTCGGCCCGCCCTTCGGCGACCTCACCGGCGGTTCCGGCCCCGATCTCCCGTACGACGGTGACGGTCGCCTCGATCCCCGGGTGCCGTGCGGACAGCCGCCCCAGGACGGGTGGCAGCAGATGCAGGGCGGCACTGCGGAAGGCGGCGATGCGCAGCGGGCCGGCGACCGCGGCCTCGGGGGCGTTGCGGGCCTCCCCGGCCAGGATCTCCAGCATCCGCAGGACGCGGCGGGCGTGGGCCACGGTCCGGGCGCCGGCCGGGGTGGTGCGGGCGCCGTACCGTCCGCGCTCGAACAGCACGGCTCCCAGCTTGCGTTCGATGCCGCGCACGGCGTGCGAGACGGCCGACTGGGTGGTGCCGAGCCGGGGCGCGGCCGCCGAGAACCCGCCCTCCTCGGCGACCGCCACGAGGGTCCGCAACTCCTGCGGCGCAAGATCGACGGCAGCGCTCACCACGTCCCCCACCTGCTGCTATGAGGACGGCTCAGGTGTCCGCCCGTTCCATGAGCCCAACCCCCTGACCGCCCGCCCGCATTCCTGCCTACGGTCCCGGTCATGACCGCGCTCACCGTGCACCAGACCGCCCGCCCGACCGGCTTCCCGACCCCCGAGCACTTCCGTTTCGTGGCGTCGCCGATCCCGGAACCCGCCCCGGGTACGGCCCTGGTCGAGAACCTGTACTGGTCCGTCGACCCCTACCACCGCGAGATGATGGACGGCGACTTCGCGTTGCACGCCCCGCTGGAGGGCCGCGCCCTCGGCCGGGTCGTGGCCTCACGCGAACCGTCGCTGCCGGAGGGCGAGTTGGTCTTCCACCGCAAGGGCTGGCGCACCCACTCGCTGGTCACCGCGACCGAGTCCAGACGCCTCCCCCGGTACGAAGGCGTGCCGCTCTCCGCCCACTTGAGCGTGCTGGGCGGCACGGGCCTCACGGCGTACGTCGCCCTCACCCGGATCGCCCGGCTCCGTGCGGGCGACGACGTGTTCGTCTCGGCGGCGGCCGGCGGGGTCGGCACGGCGACGGCCCGTTTCGCGCGCCTGCTGGGAGCGGGCCGGCTGATCGGCAGCGCGGGCTCGCCGGCGAAGGTCCGCCATCTGACCGAACGGGTCGGTTACGACGCGGCGTTCGACTATCACGAGGGTCCCGTCGTCGGCCTCCTGACGAACGCCGCCCCCGACGGCGTCGACGTCTTCGTGGACAACGTCGGCGGCGAGCACCTGGCCGCGGCGATCAGCGCGCTGCGGGACCGCGGACGGGTGGTACGCGTCGGCACGGTCGCGCAGTACAACACCCCGGTCGCCCCGCCCGTCGTGTTCGACCACGCGGACGTGGTGGAGAAGAGCCTGCGCCTGGAGGGCTTCCTGGTCCGGGACCACACCGATGTGCAGCAGGAGTTGTACGAGTTCGCCGTGCCCCGCCTGCTCGACGGCACCCTCACCCCGGACGAGACGGTGGTGGACGGCTTCGACCGGATCGTGGAGGCGTTCCTGCTGATGCTGCGCGGCGGGAACATCGGGAAGACGCTGGTACGGGCGGCCTCCTGACCGGTGGGCCACCGCCACGGAGACGAGAGGCGGTGGTGCCGGTGAAGCCCGGCTGGGCGAGCGCCCCGTACACGGCTCCCCGGAAGGCCTCCGGCGCCTCCAGCCACGGCATGTGCCCGGCGTCCGACAGAACCGCCCGCGGCACTCGCGGGCGTGCCAGTCCGAAACCGGTCCGATGCCCGTCCCGCTGACGTGGACCAGCGTGCTCACCCGCTCCGGGTGGATGAGGGGGTGTGGCTCAGCGCCAGTTGCGCACCCCAGGAGTGACCGAGCGGTGTCATGCCGTCCAGGCCGAAGTGGTGCCGTACGGCGTCCAGGTCGGCCGCGAACCGGTCCGTCGTCCACGGTCCGGCGCACCGCTCCGAGCGGCCGCAGCCGCGCTGGTCCCAACGGATCACGGTGGCACGGTCGTCGAGCAGCGCGGCCAGGTCCTCGAACATGTCCCACAGTCCCGGCCCGCCGTGGCACAGGACCAGCGGCTCCCCCGCCCCGGAACGCTCGGCCCACAGGCGTACGCCGTCCTCGGTGATCACGACATGTCCGCATTGTGCGCGCGAAGGGGCCGGGCGACAGCCCGGCCCCTTCGCGTCGGCTGACGCGGTGTCAGCCCATGTGCGGGTAGCCGTAGTCGGTCGGCGGGACCAGGGTCTCCTTGATGGCGCGGGTCAGGGTCCAGCGCTGGAGGTTCTGGGGGGCGCCGGCCTTGTCGTTGGTGCCGGAGGCGCGGCCGCCGCCGAAGGGCTGCTGGCCGACGACGGCACCGGTCGACTTGTCGTTGATGTAGAAGTTGCCGGCCGCGTAGCGCAGCTTCTCCATCGTGTACGCCGCCGCCGCGCGGTCGGACGCGATCACCGAGCCGGTGAGCGCGTAGTCGGACGCCGACTCCATCTGGGTCAGCATCTCCTCGTACTTCTCGTCCTCGTAGACGTGCACCGCGAGGATGGGGCCGAAGTACTCGGTGGTGAAGACCTCGTTCTCCGGGTCCGTGCACTCGACGACGGTCGGGCGGACGAACCAGCCGACCGAGTCGTCGTAGGTGCCGCCCGCGACGATCGTGCAGGTGGGGTCGGACTTCGCGCGGTCGATCGCCGCCTTGCTCTTGGCGAAGGCCCGCTCGTCGATGACCGCCCCGATGAAGTTGGACAGGTCGGTGACGTCACCCATGCGGATGCCGTCGACCTCGGCCGCGAACTCCTCGCGGAAGCCGCTGTTCCAGATCGACGCCGGGATGTAGGCCCGGGAGGTCGCCGAGCACTTCTGGCCCTGGTACTCGAAGGCACCGCGGGTCAGGGCGGTCTTGAGGATCGCGCGGTCGGCCGAGGGGTGGGCGACCACGAAGTCCTTGCCGCCGGTCTCGCCGACCAGGCGGGGGTAGGTGCGGTACTTCTCGATGTTGGCGCCGACCGTCTTCCACAGGTGCTGGAAGGTCTTCGTCGAACCGGTGAAGTGGATGCCCGCGAGGTCCCGGTGCTCCAGGGCGACCTCGGACACGGCGATGCCGTCGCCGGTGACGAGGTTGATGACGCCCTTGGGCAGGCCCGCCTCCTCCAGGAGCTGCATGAGGAGCACGGCGGCGTGGGTCTGCGTCGGGGACGGCTTCCACACGACCACGTTGCCCATGAGCGCGGGCGCGGTGGGCAGGTTGCCCGCGATGGCCGTGAAGTTGAACGGCGTGATCGCGTAGACGAAGCCCTCCAGCGGGCGGTGGTCGAGGCGGTTCCAGACGCCGGGGGCGTTCGCCGGGGGCTGCTCGGCGAGCAGGTCACGCGCGTACTTGACGTTGAAGCGCCAGAAGTCGACGAGCTCGCAGGGCGTGTCGATCTCGGCCTGCTGGGCGGTCTTGGACTGGCCGAGCATGGTGGAGGCGGCGAGCGTCTCGCGCCAGGGGCCGGAGAGCAGCTCGGCGGCGCGCAGGATGATCGCGGCACGGTCGTCGAAGGACATCGCGCGCCAGGCGGGCGCGGCGGCGAGGGCCGCGTCGATGGCGTCCCGGGCGTCCTGCTGGGTGGCGTTGCGGAGGGTGCCGAGGACGGCCTTGTGGTTGTGCGGCTGCACGACCTGGAAGGGCTCGCCGCCGCCCATGCGCTTCTCGCCGCCGATGGTCATCGGCAGGTCGACCGGGTTGTCGGCCAGCTCCTTGAGCTTCGCCTCCAGCCGGGCCCGCTCGGGCGAACCGGGGGCGTAGCCGTGCACCGGCTCGTTGACGGGGGTGGGGACCTGGGTCACAGCGTCCATGGGATCCGTAACTCCTTGAACTTGAGCGGGTGTTCGGGCTCAGCCCTTGCTGATCATGCTGCGGACGAAGAAACGCAGGTTCGCCGGCTTCTCCGCCAGGCGGCGCATGAAGTAGCCGTACCAGTCGGTGCCGTAGGCGGTGTAGACGCGCATGCGGTGGCCCTCGGCGGCCAGGCGCAGGTGTTCGTCGCCGCGGATGCCGTAGAGCATCTGGAACTCGTACTCGTCAGGCTTGCGGCCCGCCTGGCGGGCGAGTTCCTGCGCGATGGAGATCAGGCGCGGGTCGTGGGAGCCGACCATCGGGTATCCCTCGCCCTCCATGAGGATGCGCAGGACGCGGACGTACGCCTTGTCGATCTCGTGCTTCTGCTGGTAGGCGACCTCGGCGGGCTCCTTGTACGCGCCCTTCACCAGCCGCACCCGGCTGCCGGCCTCGGCCAGTCGGCGGGCGTCGGCCTCGGTGCGGAAGAGGTAGGCCTGGATCACACAGCCGGTCTGCGGGAAGTCCTTCCGCAGTTCCTCGTGGATGGCGAACATCGAGTCGAGGGTGGTGTGGTCCTCGGCGTCCAGGGTGACGGTCGTACCGATGGCGGCGGCGGCCTCCACGACGGGCCGGACGTTGGCGAGCGCAAGTTCGTGGCCTCCGTGGAGCGCCTGGCCGAACATGGACAGCTTGACGGACATCTCCACCCGCTCGCCGAGACCGAGGTCGCGCAGCCGGTCGATCAGCTCCAGGTAGGCGTCCCGGGCGGCGCCGGCCTGCTCGGGCGTGGTGATGTCCTCGCCGACGACGTCCATCGTCAGCTCCAGGCCGCGGCCGGTGAGCTCCTCGATGATCGGCACCACGTCGTCGACGCTCTCACCCGGGATGAAGCGGTCGACGACCTGCTTGGTCACCGGGGCCGCCGAGATCAGACGTCGCATCCGGTCGCTGCGCGACGCGGCAAGAATCACGGGACCCAGCACGGGGCACCTCCACAGACCAGCAGATAGAACCACCGTGAAACCTAAGGATCCCTCCGATCGTGGGCCATCGACACCTGTCACGCATCCGTGCCGCAGATCTCAGACAGATGTATGAAGCGTGGTGTTTTTGCGCGAGAATGCCCGGGTGACAGGGGACTACAAGGGTGACTACCAGGAGCTGGTCGACGAGATCTCCGAGCTCCTGGGCGCGCCGGCGACCCTGGAGAACCGTGACTTCGAGCTGATCGCCTTCGGGGTGTACGACAGCGAGGGCGACCTCGATCCGTCGGCGCTGGACCCCGTCCGCACCCGCTCGATCCTGACCCGGCGCTCCACGGCCGCGGTCCGGACGTGGTTCGAGGGCTTCGGCATCACGCGGGCGAGCGCCCCGGTACGCATCCCGCCGACCCCGGAGGCGGGGGTGTACCGGGGGCGGATCTGCCTTCCCGTACGCCATCGGGGGGTCGTGCTCGGCTACGTCTGGCTCCTGGACTCCGATCCCGGTCCGACCGACCGGCAACTGGACGCGGCCATGCGGGTGACGGCCCGGATCGGCGCGCTGCTCGCGGACGAGGCGCAGCACGGGGCCGACCTGAGCCGGGAGCTGCGGGCGGTGCTGACCGCCGAGCGCGGCTGGCAGGCCGACATGGCGGTGGCGGCCCTGCGCACGGAGCTGGGCTCCCGCGCCGACGGCCCGTACGCCGTGGTGTGCGTCGCCCCGTGGCCGTCCGCCGATCCGGACGACGCCCCCTCGGCGCGTACGGTCCCGCACGCGACGGCCCTGTGCACGGTGCCGTGGGGCACCTCGGCCCAGTCCCTCGCCGTGCTGGTGCGCCTGCGCGCGACGGACACCCTGACACCGGCGACCTCGGCGGCGGGACGGCTGCTGGAACGGGCACGGGCCGCGGAGGCGGGACGCGAGGGCGGTCAAGGGCGGGGCGGTCGCGATGGTGGTGAGCCGGGACCGCCCAGGCCCGGCGTGACCGACGCCGGCCGGTCCGCACCGACCGGGAACAAGGGCGGCGGCAGCGGACCGGCCCCGGGTGCCGCGCCCGCCGGTGCCGCCGCGGGTGTCGCCGCCGCCCGCGTGGGCCTCGCCGAGCTGGCCACGGCCTGGCAGGAGGCCTCGGCGGCGGCCCGGGCGGCGCTCGCGGAACCGGGGTTCGGGCCGGTCGCGGAGTGGTCCGGCATCGGCCCGTACCGTCTGCTGACCGCGCTGCCCCCGGACCCGGCCCACGACCCCGCCGTACGCCCCCTCCTCTCCCCCGCTCACCGCGAGCTCGCCCGGACCGCCGAGGTCTACCTCGACTGCGCGGGCCAGGCCGGCCGCACCGCCGCCGAACTGGGCATCCACCGGCAGACCCTCTACTACCGCCTCTCCCGCGTCGAACAGCTCACCGGCCTGGACCTGGACGACGGCGAGGACAGACTGCTGCTGCACATGGCGCTCAAGGCGGCGCGGCTCTAGTCGGGTCGCTCCGTCCCGCCGCATCGCCCCGGACAACCACGTCCGCCGTCCGGCGCGCGATCAGCACCTGAACACGATTATTGAAAATGATTGTCATCATGCTACGGTCGGCGCACCTCACCGTCTTGACCACCCCTTTACCCGGAGGGTCCCGTGCGCCTGCCCGTCCGCCATCTGCTCCCCGTCGCCCTGGCGTCCACCCTGCTGCTCACCGGCTGCTTCTCGGGCGCCTCCGCCGGGGGTGACGGCACCGGCAAGCGTGTGCGCGTCGCGATGATGCAGCCCCCGCGCTCCGGCCTCTCCCCGCTCTCCGACGACGCGTTCAAACTGTCGCGCTGGTCGACGGCGGAAACCCTGGTCGAGCTCGACGCGAACGGCGACGCGCGGCCCGCCCTGGCCACCCGGTGGCGGCAGTCGGGCCGGACCTGGACCTTCGAGATACGCGACGGCGTCACCTTCCACGACGGCACCCGGCTCGACGCCCGGGCGGTCGTGCGCTCCCTCACCAGAGCCGCCGGCGCCGCCCCCAAGCCCCGCATCCTGGACGGCGTCACACTGACGGCGAAGGCCGTGGACGCCGACACCGTCAGCGTCACCACCGCCCACGAGGACCCCCTGGTCCCGCAGCGGCTCAGCTCCCCGCAGCTGTCCATCCTCGCCGCGCGCGCGTACACCGGCAGGACCGTGAACCCGGTCGGAGCCGGCACCGGACCCTTCGAGCTGACGAAGGTGAACGGCACCTCCTCCGCCACCCTCGACCGCTACGACGGCTACTGGGGCGCCAAGGCCAAGTCCCCCGGCATCGACGTGCGGTTCGTGCCCGACGGCACCGCCCGCGCGGCCGCCCTGCGCAGCGGCGAGGCCGACATCGTCGAGGCGATCCCGGTCTCGCAGGCCGCCGTCCTCGACCAGGACCTGATCACCGAGGTCCCCATGCCGCGCACCAACACGCTGTACCTGAACACCGGCAAGGGCGCCTTCGCGGACCCCTCGCTGCGCGCCGCCGCCCGCGAGGCGATCGACGCCGGTGCCCTGGTCGAGGGCGTGTACGAGGGACGGGCCGATGCCGCCGAGGGGCTGCTCGGACCCGCCCTGCCCTGGGCCGCCGACCTGCGCTCGCCGGTCCGGCGCACCGAGGCGGGCAGCCCGCGGGGCGCGACGGTCACCATCGGCACCTACACCGACCGCGCCGAGATGCCCGAGGTCGCGGCCGCGCTGCAACAGCAGCTCCAGAAGGCCGGGTTCAGGGTGAGGCTCGACGTCCGCGAGTACGCGAACATCGAATCCGACGCCCTCGCGGGCGAGTTCGACGCGTTCGTCCTCTCGCGGGCCACCGTCCTCGACTCCGGCGACCCGGCCGCCTACCTCTACAGCGACTTCGCCTCCGACGGCACCTTCAACCTCTCGCGCTTCTCCGACGAGGCGGCCGACGCGGCCCTGAGGAAGGCCGCCGACGCCCCCGTCGGGGAAGCCCGCCGCGCGGCGGTCATCGCGGCCGAGGCCGCCGTGCTCACCCGGGACGCGGCCGTCCCGCTGCTCCACGAGCGGGTGATCCAGGGCGACGCCGCCGGTGTCGCGGGCGCCGCGCGCGACCCGCGCGAGCGGCGACTGGTCACGGCCGACACCTACGTCAGGTGAGGCCGACGCCCGCCGGGTCGACCCGGCTCCTCGGTCTCCTCGTGGTCGTCGCCGCCGTGGGCCTGCTGCCCTGGCTCTCCCACCGGGACCCGGCACTGACCGTGCTGCGCGCCCGGTCGGCCGAGCAGGAGGCCACCGAGGAGGCTCTCACCGCGATCCGCGAGGACCTCGGTCTGGGCGCGGGTCCCCTTCATCTGCTGGGGAGTTGGGCCGCCGGCCTGCTGCACGGCGACCTCGGCACCTCCTGGGTGTCGGGCCACGCCGTCCTGCCCTCCGTCCTCGCCGGGCTCCAGGTGTCCCTGGCCCTGATGGGCGCGGCCCTCGGCGTGGCGGTGCTGCTGGCCGCCGCGCTGGTGGCGCCGGTGCTCGTGCGGGGGCGCGGCTCGGCCGGTGCCGTCGCCGCGATGCTCGCCGCCGTGCCCGAGTTCCTGCTGGCCACGGTCGCCCTGCTGGTGTTCGGGGTGTGGCTGGGATGGCTGCCGACGTCCGGCTGGGCGGGGCCCGCCCACCTGGTGCTGCCCGCTGTCGCGCTCGGCGTGCCCGCGGGCGGGCTGCTGGGGCGGCTGGTCGCGGACGCGCTGCCCGCCGTGCTCGACGAGCGCTGGGTGGAGCTGTGGCGGGGTGCGGGAGTGAGCCGTACGAGGGTCTCGGGCGCCGCCCTCAGACGCGTACTGCCGCCGCTGGTACCGCAGTTCGGCATGGTCGCGGTCGGTCTGGCGGGCGGCGCGGTGGCCGTCGAGCTGGTGTTCGCGGTGCCCGGCATCGGGCGCACGGCCCTCGGCGCGGCCCGCTCCCAGGACCTGCCACTGCTCCAGGGCTCGGTGCTGGCCCTGCTGCTCCTCGGCCTGGTCGCGGGTGCGGTGGCGGCGCTCACCCGGCGCCGGCTGCTGGGCCCGGCCCTGCGCGACGCGGGTCTCAGCCTGCCCCCGCCCCGCCCGGTCCGGGTCCGTCCGGCCGTCCCGGCCGCCCTGTCGGCCGTCCTCGCCGTGGCCGTCGGCTGGGGCCTGCTGCGCGATCCGTACACGGTGGACACGGCCGTCCGCCTCGCCGCCCCTTCCTGGGCGCACCCGCTGGGCACCGACGCGCTCGGCCGTGACGTGCTCGCCCGGCTCGGCCACGGCGCCGCCTCGACGGTGGGCACGGCCGCCGCGATCTGCCTGTTCGGCCTGGTGACGGCTCTCGCGCTGGGGTTCCTTCCCGGTGTCGCGGCGGGTGCGGCGGACATCGCCAACGCCCTGCCGCCGGTGATCGTCGGCATCCTGGTCGCCGCCGCGGCCGGCCCCGGTACCGGCGGTGCGGCCCTCGCGGTCGCCCTCATCTCCTGGCCGGCGCTGTCCGCCCACGCGGCGGCACTCGTGCAGGAGGTACGGGCGTCCGCCTTCCTCACCGCCCAACGCGCCCTCGGGGCACCGCCGTCGTGGATCCTGACCCGGCACGTCCTGCCCTCGGTGGCCGCCCCGGTGGCCCGGCACGCCCTCCTGCGCCTGCCCGGGATCGCCCTGGCCCTCGCCTCCCTGGGCTTCCTCGGCCTGGGCGCCCAGCCGCCCGCCCCCGAATGGGGGCTGCTCCTCGACGAGTCCCGGGCCTACGTCGAACGCGCCCCGTGGGCCGCCCTCGCCCCGGCCGTGGCCCTCGCCCTGCTGGCCGGGCTCGCGGTGTCGGGGGCGTCGTACGCCCAGGGCCGGAGCCCGCGAAGTGCACGACAGGAGGCTGGAGTTGGAGTCTGAGGTGCTGCTGTCGGTACGCGGGCTGCGGATCGCCTTCGCCGGGGTCGAGGCGGTGCGCGGGGTGTCCTTCGACATCCGGGCGCGCGAGGTGTTCGCCCTGGTGGGCGAGTCGGGCGCGGGCAAGAGCCTGACGGCACGGGCGCTGCTGGGCATGCTGCCGCGGGAGGCCGCCACGACGGGTACGGTCGCACCCGACCTGTCGGGCGCCCGGGGCCGCCGCATCGCCCTGGTCCCGCAGGACGCCCTGTCGGCGCTGTCCCCCGTCCACCCGGTCGGCGCCCAACTCGCCGCCGCCGCACGGTCGGTGCGCCGCGTGAGCCGCCGTGAGGCACACGCCCTCGCGGTGGCCGCGCTGGACCGGGTGGGCATCGCCGACGCGGCCCGCCGGGCCCGCGCCCATCCGCACGAGTTCTCCGGCGGCATGCGCCAGCGCGCGGTCGTCGCCATGGCCACCATCAACGAGCCGGACATCCTGGTCGCCGACGAACCCACCACCGCCCTCGACACCGACCACCGCGAACTGGTGCTCCGACTCCTCGCCGAGCAGCGGGAGTCGCGGGGTACGGCACTGGTGCTGGTCACCCACGACATGGACGCGGTACGGCGGCACGCGCACCGTGTGCTGGTGATGTACGCCGGCCGGGCGGTGGAGTCGGGCCCGGCGCGCGAGGTCCTCGCGCGCCCCCGGGCCCCCTACACCTCGGGCCTGCTCGCGTCCCTTCCGGAGAACGCGCGGGGGCGCCGGCTCGTCGCCCTCCCCGGCTCGCCCCCGGCCCCGGACGCCCTCCCGCCGGGCTGCGCCTTCGTCCCGCGCTGCCCGCTGGCGACGGACGTGTGCCACCACCGGGAGCCGGAACCGCGGCGGACGGACGACCGGCTGGTCGCCTGCCACCACGGGGAGGAGACGTGAGCGCACCCCTTCTCGACGTCCGCGACCTGGTCGTCCGCCACGGCGCGGTCACCGCGGTGGATCATGTGTCCTTCACCCTGGCGCCGGGCGAGACCCTCGCCCTCGACGGCCCGAGCGGGTGCGGAAAGTCGTCCACCGCCCACGCCGTCCTCCAGTTGCGCCGCCCGGAAAGCGGCGAAGTGCGCTTCGAGGGACGGGAGTTGACCACCCTCTCCGAGCGGGGACTGCGCTCCCTGCGCTCCCGTATGCAGCCGGTCTTCCAGGACCCGTACGGCTCCCTCAGCCCGCGGCACCGCATCCGGGACGCGGTCGCGGAACCGCTGCGGCTCCAGGGGCGAAGGCCCACGGCCGCCGAGGTCGCCGAACTCCTCGACCGGGTCGGACTGGACCCGTCGTACGGCGACCGGCGCCCGCACGAACTCTCCGGCGGCCAGTGCCAACGCGTGGGCATAGCGCGGGCGTTGGCGTGCGAGCCGCGGCTGCTGGTCCTCGACGAGCCGGTGTCGGCGCTGGACCCCTCCGTCCGGGCCGGCATCCTCAACCTCCTCGCCGACCTCCAGGACGAACTGGGCCTCGGGTACCTGTTCATCTGCCACGACCGGGCGGTCGTACGGCATTTCGCGGACCGGGTGCTGGAGATGCGCGAGGGGCGGATCACGCGCGCGTGGCGGCCTCGATGACCTGGCGCAGGCCCTCGGTGAGGGTGTCGGCGTCGGGCGCGCTCTTCGGGTCGAAGGACCACTGGCCGATCAGGCCGGTCATCAGCGCCAGATAGAACCGGCCCAGGGTGTCGGCGGTCTCGTCCGTGACCTCCTCCTCCGGCACGCCCATCAGCATGGAGACCAGACCGCGCCCGCCCTCGCGCTGGGCTCGGGCCAACTGGTCGCGCACCTCGGGCAGTTGGTCGCCCATGCCCATGACCTCCAGGCTGAGCCGCCACATCGAGCCGGGCTCCCGCATGGTGTCGACGATGTTCGCCCACACCTCCCGGAAGCGCTCCAGCGAGCCGGGCGGGGTGGTGAACCCGGTGCCGCCCTCGAAGGAGAGGTCCTCCACCAGCGCGATGTACGCCTGTCCCAGCAGCGCGTCCTTCGACCCGTAGTGGTAGCCGATGGACGCCAGGTTGGTCCCCGACTCCTTGACGATGTCCCGTGCGGTCGTCCGCAGGAACCCCTTCTCCAGCAGGCAGCGCTTGGCGCCTTCGAGCAGATCCTCGCGATGTCCCATGCACCCACCCTATCTAGACAAGCGATTTATACAAGCGTCATAGACAAGCGTTTAATACGCCCGTACAGTCACCGGCATGACGAACCCGACTCCCGCCGGTGTCCTGGCCGGCCGCCGCGAATGGACCGCCCTCGGCGTCCTGATGCTTCCGCTGCTCCTGGTCTCGATGGACGTCTCCGTCCTGTACTTCGCGATCCCGGCGATCAGCGCGGACCTGGAACCGAGCGGCACCCAGCAGCTGTGGATCTTCGACATCTACGCCTTCGTCCTGGCCGGCCTGCTGATGACCATGGGCTCCCTGGGCGACCGCATCGGCCGCCGCAGACTGCTGCTGATCGGCGCGGTCGCCTTCGGCGCGGCCTCCCTCGCGGCGGCCTACGCGCACAGCGCCGAGATGCTGATCGCGGCCCGCGCGGTGCTCGGCATCGGCGGCGCGACCCTGATGCCGTCGACGATGGCGCTGATCCGCACGATGTTCACCGACCCGGGGCAGCGCGCGAAGGCGATCGGCATGTGGTCCGGGGTCATGACGGCCGGCATCGCGCTCGGCTCGGTGATGAGCGGGGTGCTGGTCGAGTACTTCTGGTGGGGCTCGATCTTCCTGGTCAACCTGCCCGCGATGGCCCTGCTGCTGGTCCTCGGCCCGCTCCTGCTCCCCGAGTCGAAGGACCCCGCACCCGGCCGCTTCGACCGGCCGAGCGTCCCGCTGTCGATGGCCGCCGTCCTGCCCGTCGTCTACGGCCTCAAGGAGATCGCCTCCGAGGGCCTCGCCGTCCGGTACGCCGTCCCGATCGCCCTCGGGCTGCTCTTCGCGGCCCTCTTCGTCCGCCGTCAGCGCACCGCGGCCTCACCGATGATCGACCCGGCGCTGTTCCGCGGCCGCGGCTTCGCCCCGTCCGTGGTGCTCAACCTGATCTCCTCGTTCGCCATGATGGGCTCGGCGTTCTTCACCACGCAGTACCTCCAGTCGGTGCTCGGCAAGAGCGCGCTGGAGGCGGCCCTGTGGGCGCTGCTGCCCTCCGTGCCGATCGGCGCGGCCGCCCCGACGGCGACCGCCCTCGTCCAGAAGGGCGTCGCCCGTGCCCACGTCGTCACCGCGGGCTTCGCGATCGGCGCGGCGGGCTACGCGCTGCTGTCCCTCGCGGGCACGGACTCCCTCTGGCTGGTCCTGACCGCGTGCGGGGTCCTGGCCTGCGGGGTCGTCGTGGTCATCTCCGTGATCACGGATCTCGCCCTGAGCAGCGCACCCGTGGAGCGGGCGGGCTCGGCGTCCTCCCTGATGGAGACCGCCGCGGAGTTCGGCGGCGCCCTCGGGATGGCGGTCCTCGGCTCCATCGGTACGGCGATCTACCGCCACGACATCCCGTCCTCGGCCCCGGACCCGGCCCGCGAGACGCTGGGCGGGGCGCTGACGGTCGCGGACCGGGTACCGGGCCTGGCCGCGGCGGCCCGGGAGGCGTTCACCCACGGGATGCAGGGAGCGGCGATCGCGGGGGCGGTCCTGCTGGTGGGGGCGGCGGGCTTGGCTGCGGTGACGCTGCGGCGGATGCCGGTGCACAGCAAGACGCCGGACGAGCCGAGTTCCCTCAGCCCGTCCGGCGTGTGAGGACGAGGCCCCTTCAGGGCCGAAGCGGGGGCCTGGGGGCAGCAGCCCCCAGAACCCACGGCAACCTCAGACCAGGTTCACCGCACGAGCCGAGGTGGCCCCGATCTCCTCGGCGACCTCGGTCAGCACACCCGCCGGCACGGTGTCGTCCACCGTGAGAACCGCCAGCGCCTCGCCACCGGCGATCGCACGCGAGACCTGCATACCGGCGATGTTGATCCCGGCCTCACCGAGGATCCGGCCGACCGTGCCGACGACACCGGGACGGTCCTCGTACCGGAGGACGACCATGTGGTCGGCGAGCGCCAGGTCCACGTCGTACTCGCCGACGGCGACGATCTTCTGGAGGTGCTTGGGACCGGCCAGCGTGCCGGAGACCGACACCTCCTCGCCGCTGCCGAGCGTGCCGCGCACGGTGACGACGTTGCGGTGGTCGGCCGACTCGGAGCTGGTCGTCAGCCGCACCTCGACACCGCGCTCCTGCGCGAACAGCGGGGCGTTGACGTACGACACCGTCTCGTCGACGACGTCCTCGAAGACGCCCTTGAGCGCGGAGAGCTCCAGCACCTTCACGTCGTGCTGGGTGATCTCGCCGTACACCTCGACGTCGAGGCGGACCGCGACCTCACCGGCGAGCGCGGTGAAGATGCGGCCGAGGCGCTGGGCGAGCGGGAGGCCCGGCTTGACGTCCTCGGCGATGACACCGCCCTGGACGTTGACCGCGTCGGGCACGAGCTCACCGGCGAGGGCCAGGCGCACCGAGCGGGCGACGGCGATACCGGCCTTCTCCTGGGCCTCGTCGGTGGAGGCACCGAGGTGCGGGGTGGCGACGACCTGGTCGAACTCGAACAGCGGGGAGTCCGTGCAGGGCTCCTTCGCGTACACGTCGAGACCGGCACCGGCGACCCGGCCCTCCTTGAGGGCGGAGTACAGCGCCTCCTCGTCGACGATGCCGCCACGCGCCGCGTTGACGATCCGCACGCTCGGCTTGACCTTGCGCAGCGCCTCGTCGCCGATGAGGCCGACGGTCTCGGGGGTCTTGGGCAGGTGGACGGTGATGAAGTCGGAGACCTCGAGCAGCTCGTCGAGCGACAGCACCTTGACGCCCATCTGGGCGGCGCGGGCGGGCTGGATGTAGGGGTCGTAGGCGACGACCTTCATGCCGAACCCGGACATGCGCTGCGCGACCAGCGCGCCGATGCGGCCGAGGCCGACGACACCGAGGGTCTTCTCGGCCAGCTCCACGCCCGTGTACTTGCTCCGCTTCCACTCGCCGTTCTTCAGCGCGGCGTTGGCCTGCGGGATGTGGCGGGCGGTGGCGACGAGCAGACCGCAGGCCAGTTCGGCGGCGGTCACGATGTTCGAGGTGGGGGCGTTGACGACCATCACGCCGGCCTTGGTGGCGGCGGAGACGTCGACGTTGTCCAGGCCGACGCCGGCTCGTGCGACGACCTTCAGCTTGTGCGCGGCGGCGATGGCCTCGGCGTCCACCTTGGTGGCGGAGCGGATCAGGATGGCGTCGACGTCGGCGATGGCCGGGAGCAGTTCGGCTCGGTCCGCTCCGTTGCAGTGCCGGATCTCGAAGTCCGGGCCAAGCGCGTCCACAGTCGCGGGCGACAGCTCTTCAGCGATGAGTACGACGGGTTTCGAGCTCACGTGAGTCCTCACAAGTCCATTGCGGACGGCCGTCCCGACGGCCGCAGGCGGTGGAGGGTACTGGCCGCGTGGAAGACGCACGACGCTGTGGGCCTGACGCGTATGTTGTGCGCCAGTGTAGTGGCGCTGCGGCCGGCGTCTTGCGCCTCCGCGGAAGGATCACCCGGACGTGATCCGCCGGGTTGGACAACGGGGCCGGAGCTGACCGCTCCGGCCCCGTCATCGGAGGCTCACGCCTCCTCGTCGACCCAGCTCATCAGCTTGCGGAGCTGCTTGCCGGTGGTCTCCAGCAGGTGCTCGGAGTCCTGCTGCTTGTACTCGTTGTACTTCTTCAGACCGCCGTGGTACTCGGCCATCCACTCACGCGCGAAGGTGCCGTCCTGGATCTCGGCGAGGACCTTCTTCATCTCGGCCTTGGTGGCGTCGGTGATGATCCGCGGGCCGGTGACGTAGTCGCCCCACTCGGCGGTCTCGGAGATCGACCAGCGCATCTTCTCCAGGCCGCCCTCGTACATGAGGTCGACGATGAGCTTCAGCTCGTGCAGGCACTCGAAGTACGCGATCTCCGGCTGGTAGCCCGCCTCGGTCAGCGTCTCGAAACCGGCCTTGACCAGCGCGGCCGTACCACCGCAGAGCACGGCCTGCTCACCGAACAGGTCGGTCTCGGTCTCCTCGGTGAAGGTCGTCTTGATGACGCCGGCGCGGGTGCCGCCGATGCCCTTGGCGTACGACAGCGCGAGCGCGAAGGCGTTGCCCGACGCGTCCTGCTCGACGGCCGCGATGCACGGAACGCCGCGGCCCTCCTCGTACTGGCGACGGACGAGGTGGCCCGGGCCCTTCGGGGCGACCATGCAGACGTCGACGTTCGCCGGCGGCTTGATGAAGTCGAAGCGGATGTTCAGACCGTGGCCGAAGAACAGCGCGTCGCCGTCGTTCAGGTTGTCCTTGATGGACTCCTCGTAGACCTGGGCCTGGATCGGGTCCGGGACCAGGATCATGATGACGTCGGCCTCGGCGGCGGCCTCGGACGGCGTCACCACGCGCAGGCCCTGCTCCTCCGCCTTGGCCTTGGACTTGGAGCCCTCGTGCAGACCGACACGCACGTCGACACCCGAGTCACGGAGCGACAGCGCGTGGGCGTGGCCCTGGCTGCCGTAACCGATGACCGCGACCTTGCGGCCCTGGATGATGGACAGGTCGGCGTCGGCGTCGTAGAACAGCTCGGCCACTTTGGGTTCTCTCCTTGGGTGCAGGTGTTGCGTCCCACCGTATGACGGCGGGATGGGATGAAGTTTCGGGGTCTCGGCATACGGGCGGCCGCAGCCGCCCGTAGCCGGTGTCAGGCGCTGCGGTCGAGGGCGCGCAGCGAGCGGTCCGTGATGGAGCGGGCGCCGCGGCCGATCGCGATGGTGCCGGACTGGACCAGCTCCTTGATGCCGAACGGCTCCAGCATCTTCAGCATCGCGGACAGCTTGTCGCTGGATCCGGTGGCCTCGATGGTGACGGCCTCCGGGGACACGTCGACGGTCTTGGCCCGGAACAGCTGGACGATCTCGACGATCTGGGAGCGCGTCTCGTTGTCGGCGCGCACCTTCACCAGAACGAGTTCACGCTGCACCGCGGAACCCGGCTCCAGTTCGACGATCTTCAGGACGTTGACGAGCTTGTTGAGCTGCTTGGTCACCTGCTCCAGCGGCAGTTCGTCGACCACACTGACCACGATCGTGATCCGGGAGATCTCGGGGTGCTCGGTGACGCCGACCGCGAGCGAGTCGATGTTGAAGCCGCGGCGCGAGAAGAGGGCGGCGATCCGGGCCAGGATGCCCGGGGTGTTCTCCACCAGGACGGAGAGCGTGTGCTTGGACATGGTCTGCTTCCTTTACGGCTCTCAGTCGTCTTCGTTGTCGCCGAAGTCGGGGCGGACGTCCCGGGCGGCCATGATCTCGTCATTGGAGGTGCCGGCGGCGACCATCGGCCACACCATCGCGTCCTCGTGGACGATGAAGTCGACGACGACGGGACGGTCGTTGATGGAGTTGGCCTCCGCGATGACCTTGTCCAGGTCCTCCGGGCGCTCGCAGCGCAGGCCCACGCAGCCCATCGCCTCGGACAGCTTCACGAAGTCCGGCACGCGCGTGCCCTTCGCGTCCGGGTTGATGTCCTCCGGGCCGCTGTGCAGGACGGTGTTGGAGTAGCGCTGGTTGTAGAAGAGGGTCTGCCACTGGCGGACCATCCCGAGGGCGCCGTTGTTGATGATGGCGACCTTGATCGGGATGTTGTTCAGGGCGCAGGTGGTCAGTTCCTGGTTGGTCATCTGGAAGCAGCCGTCGCCGTCGATCGCCCAGACGGTGTTGCCCGGCACGCCGGCCTTGGCGCCCATCGCGGCCGGGACCGCGTAGCCCATGGTTCCGGCGCCGCCGGAGTTCAGCCAGGTGGCGGGCTTCTCGTACTGGATGAAGTGCGCGGCCCACATCTGGTGCTGGCCGACGCCCGCCGCGAAGATCGTGCCCTCGGGGGCCAGCTGCCCGATCCGCTCGATGACCTGCTGCGGGGAGAGCGAGCCGTCGGCGGGCAGGTCGTAGCCGAGCGGGTAGGTCTCGCGCCAGCGGGACAGGTCCTTCCACCAGGCGCTGTAGTCGCCCTGGTGGCCCTCGCTGTGCTCCTTCTGGACGGCCTGGATCAGGTCCGCGATGACCTCGCGGGCGTCCCCGACGATCGGCACGTCGGCGGCGCGGTTCTTGCCGATCTCGGCCGGGTCGATGTCGGCGTGGACGATCTTGGCGTGCGGGGCGAAGCTGTCCAGCTTGCCGGTGACGCGGTCGTCGAAACGGGTACCGAGGGCGACGATCAGGTCGGCCTTCTGCAGCGCGGTGACGGCGGTGACCGAACCGTGCATGCCCGGCATTCCCACGTGCAGCGGGTGGCTGTCGGGGAACGCGCCGAGCCCCATCAGGGTGGTGGTGACGGGGGCTCCGGTGAGTTCGGCGAGGACCTTCAGCTCGGCGGTGGCGCCGGCCTTGAGGACACCGCCGCCGACGTAGAGGACGGGCCGCTTCGCCTGGGTGATCAGCTTGGCACCCTCGCGGATCTGCTTGGCGTGCGGCTTGGTCACCGGGCGGTAGCCGGGCAGGTCCATGACGGGTGGCCAGGAGAAGGTGGTCTTCGTCTGGAGGATGTCCTTGGGGATGTCGACCAGGACCGGGCCGGGGCGGCCGGTGGAGGCGATGTGGAACGCCTGCGCGATCACCCGGGGGATGTCCTCGGCCTTGGTGACCAGGAAGCTGTGCTTGGTGATCGGCATGGTGATGCCGACGATGTCCGCCTCCTGGAAGGCGTCCGTGCCGATGGCCGAGGACACCACCTGGCCGGTGATCGCGACCAGCGGCACCGAGTCCATCTGCGCGTCGGCGATCGGGGTGACCAGGTTCGTCGCGCCCGGTCCCGAGGTCGCCATGCAGACGCCGACCTTGCCCGTCGCCTGCGCGTAGCCGGTGGCCGCGTGGCCGGCGCCCTGCTCGTGGCGGACCAGGATGTGGCGCACCTTGGTGGAGTCCATCAGCGGGTCGTACGCCGGAAGGATCGTGCCACCGGGGATGCCGAATACCGTCTCGGCGCCGACCTCCTCGAGAGAGCGGATGAGGGACTGCGCGCCCGTGACGTGCTCGGGGGCGGACTGCTGTCCTCCGGATCGGGGCCGCGGCTGCGGATGGGCCCCGGTGGCCTGCTCGGTCATCGTCATTCTCTTCTCGATGCTGAGGGTGTGAAGCTGAGGTGGGGAGACTGGGCAACAAAAAACCCCTCGTGCCGTAAGGCAAGCGAGGGGAGCGCGCCGGGTGGGGATCGCTGAGCGGTCTGTGGCTCAGCGTCAGCCGACGCGCTTTCCAAGTACGAGAATTCGGGTGCGCATGAGACTGACCCTCCCCCCGGCACGCACTTACTGTCAAGTGGGTGGGACGGGAGTCTCATTATGTGAGCGGAGGGCCGTCCCACCACCGAGTACGGCGGTCATGCCTCCGCTGTACCCGCCCGTACCGCCGCCCACGAACGCGGGCTCCGCGGGGCCGTGCGGCACCGGGTAGCGCCCCGAGGCCAGCGCCCTGCGCAGCCGGTACTCGTCCAGCGGGCCGGCGAACGCCATGCCCTGCCCGTGCGTGCAGCCCATCGCGCGCAGGGCGACGACCTGTTCGGGCAGGTCCACCCCGTCGGCCACGGACTGGAGCCCGAGGTCCCCGGCGATTCTGAGCAGCCCGCTGGTGATCTTGTGCAGGCGGGCGGACTCGACGACGCCCTCGACCAGGCTGCGGTCGAGCTTCAGCACGTCCACGGGGAGTTTGCGCAGCGCGGTGATCGCCGCGTAGCCGCTGCCGAAGCCGTCCAGGGCGATCCGGACACCTACGCGCCGGAGCGCGGTCAGGCGGCGTTCCAGCTCGTCCAGCGAGACACGGGGGTCGGTGTCGGAGAGCTCGATGACCAGGGAGCCGGACGGCAGTCCGTGCCGGGTCAGCAGCGCCTCGACGGACCCCAGGGGCAGCGAGCGGTCCAGGAGCCGCTGGGCGCCCATACGGACCGCCACGGGCACGGTGAGTCCGTTCGCGGCCCGCTCGGCCGCCTGCTCCACGGCCTCCTCCAGGATCCAGCGGCCCAGCTCCTGCGTCTTGTCGCTGTCCTCGGCCACCCGCAGGAACTCGGCGGGCGTGAACAGCACTCCCTGGGAGGAGCGCCAGCGCGCCTGGGCCGAGACCGATGTGATCCGGCCGTCCTCCAGGCAGACGACGGGCTGGTGCAGCAGGGCGAACTCGCCGTCGTGCAGCGCGGCACGCAGACGCGTGGCCAGCTCCGCCTTGCGTACGACGTCCTGCTGCATCTGCGGCGCGTACAGCTCGACCCGGCCCTTGCCGCCCGCCTTGGCGCGGTACATCGCGAGGTCCGCGTTGCGCAGGATCTCGCCCGCTCCGAGGCCGGGCTCGGCGAAGGCGACCCCGATGGAGGCGGCGACCCGGACATCGTTGCCGTCGATGAGGTAGGGCTGCGAGAGCGTGACCCTGAGGCGGTCGGCGAGCTCCAGGATGTTGCCCTCGCGGGCGGTGCGGTCGCGGGTGCCGTCCCCGACGATCAGCGCGGCGAACTCGTCCCCGCCGAGCCGGGAGGCGGTGTCGCCGTACCGGACCGCGTCCTGGAGTCTGCGGGCGGCCTGGACGAGCAGCTCGTCCCCGGCCTGGTGCCCGATCGTGTCGTTGACGGCCTTGAAGCCGTCCAGGTCGATGAAGAGGACGGCCGTGCCGTGGTCGGAGGAACGGCGGCCGGACAGGGCCTGCTGCACGCGCCGGGTGAACAGGGCGCGGTTGGGCAGGTCGGTCAGCGGGTCGTGCTCGGCGTTGTGCTGGAGCTGCGCCTGCAGGCGCACTCTCTCGGTCACGTCCCGGCTGTTGAAGATGAGGCCGCCGTGGTGGCGGTTGACGGTCGACTCGACGTTGAGCCAGCCGCCGTCGCCGGACCGGAAGCGGCACTCGATGCGGGTGGTGGGTTCCTCCAGGGGGTTGGCGGCGAGGAAGCGCCGCACCTCGTGCACCACGCAGCCCAGGTCCTCCGGGTGGATCAGACCGGCCAGTTCCGTGCCCACGAGCTCCTCGGCGGGGCGTCCGTAGACACCGGCGGCGGCCGGGGAGACGTACCGGAGGATGCCGTTGGGCGCGGCGATCATGATGACGTCGCTGGAGCCCTGCACCAGGGAGCGGAAGTGGTTCTCCTTCTGCGCGAGTTCCTGGGTGAGGGTGATGTTGTCGAGCAGCATGATGCCCTGGCGCACCACGAGGGCGAGCACGACGGTGCCGCCGGTGAGCAGCACCACCCGGTCCACGCTGCGGCCGTTGAGGACGTTGTAGAGGATCCCCAGGGTGCAGACCGCGGCGGCGAGGTACGGCGTGAGGGCGGCCAGCGACCCGGTGATGGGCCGGGTGGCCGGATACCGGCCGTGTTCACCGCCCGGCGCTCCCTGGGCGGACGGGTGGTGCTGGATCCCGAACCGCTGCCTGGGCAGGTGTTCGCGCACCACGCGCGTGTGCCCGGCCGGCCGCTGCCGGTCGCTCTCGGGGTGCCGCGGCGCGGCCCAGGGGGCGTAGGCGAGGAGCAGGGAGCCGGCGAACCAGCCCGCGTCCAGCAACTGGCCGGAGCGGTAGCTGTTGTGCAGCAGCGGCGAGGTGAACAGGGCGTCGCACATGACGGTCAGGGCGAGCGCGCCGATGGCGGTGTTCACCGCGGTGCGATTGACCGCCGAGCGCCGGAAGTGCAGGGCGAGGACCATGCTGACGAGGGCGATGTCCAGCATCGGGTACGCCAGGGACAGCGCGGTGTGCGCGACGCTCGGCCCCTCCGACTTCGCCGCCTGGGCGAGGGCGAGGCTCCAGGAGAGGGTCAGCAGCGAGCCGCCGATCAGCCAGGAGTCGAGGCCGAGGCAGACCCAGCCCGCCTTGGTCACCGGCCGCTTGGCGAGGACCAGCAGACCCACGATGGCGGGCGGCGCGAAGCACAGGAAGAACAGGTCGGCGTAGCTGGGGTTGGGCACTTGCCGGCCCAGGACGACCTCGTACCACCCCCAGATCAGGTTGCCGAGGGAGGCCATCGTCGAGGACAGCGCGAAGAGCAGCCAGGCGGGTCGAAAGCGGACCCGGCGGTTACGGGCGTAGACGAAGCACGACACGGCGGCGGTGGCCGCCGCGGCGCTCAGACCGAAGTCGCCCATGATCAGGGCCGCTTCGCGCGAGCCCCAGCCGAGCGCGGAACCGATGGCGTAGCCCGCGCACACCAGGGCGAGAAGGAGCTGGTGGACCAGGCTGGACCCGCGGCGGGAGACCGGCGGCCGGGAGGGCAGCGCCCCTCGCGCGGGCCTGGCCCGCAGCGCTCCGTCGAGGGTGGTCGTGGGAGACGGGGGCGAGGTCACCGGGCCCTCCCGGTCCGCGCCGCTCCGGGGTCCCGGGGGTCCGGGTGCGCCGGGTGCGCATGCCTCCTGCGGCTGCTGTGCCTGCGGTGATGGCTGTGGTGACCGCCGTGACCGGCGTGGTGACCGCGTCTGCGCGCGGCCGTGTGCCAGGGTCGGAGCCGGCGGCCCCGCCGCGTCGGATCGTTGGTCCATAGGCCGTGCATCGCCCGTCGCCCCCCTCACAGTCTGCAATGTCCATCCCCGGCGCCGAAGGTGCGCGGCGCAGCCCCTGTCGGGACGATACACCAGTCTCGTCACTCAGGGACATAGTTCCTCTACGCTCCGTGACGACCAGCGGCGATGCGGGCACGGACCGCGTCCGAAAGGTTGCGGAGGGTACCGGAAACGGATTGCACGCCCGTTGCGCGCCCGCGCCCGCCGGTGCGCTTCGTACGCGTCACGCGCCGTCGGATCCCGTCGTAAGGATCACGTTGCGCAGGGGCTCCTGGTTCACATAACGATTCAACTGATCCGCCAACAGGCGTTTGGCGCGCGGCAGGAACGCGGACGTGGGTCCTCCCACATGGGGACTGACGAGTACGCCCGGCGCCTGCCACAAGGGGTGGCCCGGGGGCAGCGGCTCGGGATCGGTGACGTCGAGGGCGGCGGTGATCCGGCCGCTCTCCAGCTCGGCTAGCAGCGCCTTGGTGTCGACGACCGGGCCGCGGGCGACGTTCACGAGGAGCGCGCCGTCCTTCATACGGGCGAGGAACTCGGCGTCGGCCAGGTGACGCGTGGTCTCGTCGAGGGGCGTGGACAGGATGACGACGTCCGCCTCGGGGAGCAGGGCGGGCAGTTCGGCGAGCGGGTGCACGGGGCCGCGCTCCGTGGTGCGCGCGGAGCGCGCGACGCGCGCCACCCGCGCGACCTCGAACGGCACGAGCCGGTCCTCGATGGCCGAGCCGATCGAGCCGTAACCGACGATGAGGACGCTCTTGTCGGCGAGTGCGGGCCGGAACCCGCCGCGCCACTCCCCCTTGTCCTGGGCGCGCACGAAGTCCGGGATGCCGCGCAGCGAGGCGAGGACCAAGGTGAGCGTGAGTTCGGCGGTGCTCGCCTCGTGCACACCGCGCGCGTTGCACAACCGCACACCGGGACGCAGGTGCTTCAGCCCCGGCGTCACGTTGTCGACGCCCGCCGACAGCGTCTGCACGACCTCGACGGAACTCAGGTGGGGCATCGGACGCAGGACGACGTCCAGGGGCTTCATGTAGGGGACGACGTAGTAGGCGCAGTCGGCCGGGTCGGCCGGGAAGTCCTCCTGGCCGTTCCAGAAGCGGTAGTCGGGGCCCTCGGGGAGCCCCTCGATGTCGTCGGGCGGGATCGGCAGCCACACGTCAGCACTCATGCTCTGGAGGCTATGTCAGGCGCCCGGAGGCCCAGAGGTTAGGTTGGGGGCCGGAAGAGGGAGGGTCACGAGCAGGTGGAGCGCAGGACGATCGGCGCGGCGGCGCTCGCGGTGGGAGCCGTCGGACTCGGGTGCATGCCGATGAGCTGGGCCTACAGCGGGTCGCGGCAGCGGGGCGACGAGTCGGTCAGGGCCGTGCACCGGGCGCTGGATCTGGGTTCGACCCTGCTGGACACGGCCGACATGTACGGCCCGTTCACCAACGAGCTGTTGCTGGGGCGGGTGTTGAAGGAACGGCGCCAGGACGCGTTCGTGTCGACCAAGGTCGGACTGCTGGTGGGCGAGCAGCACATCGTGGCCAACGGCCGCCCCGGCTATGTGAGAAGGGCCTGCGACGCCTCCCTGCGGCGGCTCCAGACCGATGTGATCGACCTCTACCAGCTGCACCGCGAGGACCCCGAGGTCCCGGTCGAGGAGACCTGGGGTGCGATGGCGGAACTCGTACAGGCCGGAAAAGTACGGTCGTTGGGGCTCTGCGCGATGGGGGCGCGGGGCGGGCGCCGCTCCGGGACCCGGCTGTACGACGCGACGATCCGGCAGTTGCGGCGGGTCCAGCAGGTCTTCCCGGTGAGCGCGGTGGAGGCGGAGCTGTCGGTGTGGTCGCCGGAGGCTCTGGAGACCCTGGTGCCGTGGTGCGCGGAGCGCGGGATCGGCTTCCTCGCGGCGATGCCCCTCGGCAACGGCTTCCTGACCGGCACCCTGACCCCGGGCGAGGGCTTCGAACCGGACGACGTCCGCGCCCGCCACCCCCGCTTCACGGCCGAGATGATGGCCGCGAACCAGCCGATCGTCTCCGGCCTGCGCCGCATCGCGGCCCGGCACGGCGAGGGGGTGACCCCGGCCCAGGTGGCCCTGGCGTGGGTACTGGCACAGGGCCGCCACGTGGTCCCGGTGCCGGGCACCAAGCAGGAGCGCTGGGCGACGGAGAACGCGAGGGCGGCCGCACTCCGGCTGACGGCCCAGGACCTCGCGGAGGTGAGGGCACTCCCACCGGCGCAGGGGTCGTGGGACTAGCGGGTCCGGGCGGGTGCGATCCGGGCGGACGGCGAGGTGTCCGCATCGGGGGCCGGAGATCGGGAACCCGGGAGGCGCGAGCGGTGTATGACAGGTAGAACCCGCCGCTTCGAAGGGACCATGATCGTGCATCGTCGAGCTGTGACGGCCGTGCTGGCCGCGACCACGCTCCTGCTGACGGCCGGCTGCTCCTCCGACGGCGGAGGGGGCGCCGGTGACGCGACGGGCGGCGACCGCGCCTCGTCGAGCGGTACGGCCTCGGGCTCCTCCCCCACCCGGCAGGCGGCGGAGGCGACACCGCCGGCGAAGGGCTCGGTGAAGGTGGTGCGCACGGTCGCCGAGGGACTCAAGACCCCGTGGGGCCTCGCCCCGCTCCCGGACGGCGACCTGCTCGTCTCCTCACGGGACGAGGGCACGATCACCCGGGTCGACGGAGAGTCGGGCCGGAAGACGGAGCTGGGCCGGGTCTCCGGGGTCTCCGCGGCCGGCGAGGGCGGCCTCCTGGGCATCGCCCTGTCCCCGGACTACGCCTCGGACCACATGGTCTACGCCTACTTCACCTCGGACTCGGACAACCGCGTGGTCAGGATGGTCTACGACGAGCAGAAGGCGTCCGGCGAACAGTTGGGCGCCCCCGACACCGTCTTCAAGGGCATTCCGAAGGGCTTCATCCACAACGGCGGCCGGATCGCGTTCGGCCCGGACGGCATGCTGTACGCGGGCACCGGTGAGAGCGGCAACACCGGCCTGTCCCAGGACCGCGAGTCCCTGGGCGGCAAGATCCTGCGCCTGACCCCGGAGGGCGACCCGGCCCCGGGCAACCCCTTCCCGGACTCCCCGGTGTACTCCTACGGCCACCGCAATGTGCAGGGTCTCGCCTGGGACTCCGAACAGCGTTTGTTCGCCTCGGAGTTCGGCCAGGACACCTGGGACGAGCTGAACGCGATCAAGCCGGGCGACAACTACGGCTGGCCCACGGCCGAGGGCAAGTCCGACGACAGGCAGTTCCACAACCCGACAGCCCAGTGGCACACCGACGACGCCTCCCCCAGCGGTGTCGCCTACGCCGAGGGCTCCGTCTGGATGGCCGGTCTCAAGGGCCGGCGGCTGTGGCGCGTCCCGCTGGAGGGCACGGCCGCCTCGGCCGCCCCGCAGGCGTTCCTGGAGGGTGAGTACGGCCGGCTGCGCACGGTGGTGTCCGCGGGCGGGGACAAGCTGTGGCTCGTCACCAGCAACACCGACGGCCGCGGCAGCCCGAAGGCGGGGGACGACAGGATTCTGGAGATACAGGTCAGCTAGCCGGTTGCTCGTCCGGATCCCGGTCCGGGCCCGGGGTCTCGTCCTCCTCCGGCCCGGGCCTGCGGACGACGACCTTCCCGGAGGTGAGGTCTATCGGCCCGCGTCCGGGGTCGCCGTCGCCGACGTCCTCGCGGGTCAGCGCCAGGCGGTTCTGCTCGTCGCGGGTGTGCTTGCGGCCAGGCGCGAACAGTTCCTCGAACATGTTGAACATGCAGCCTCCCCGGCCGGTCTCCTCCACCGTACGCCTCACTCGGCGATCGGCGCCCGGAGGGCCTCCGCCGGGAACAGCCCGAGCCGGTGCGCCACCGCCGCCGCTTCTCCCCGTCCGGAGACGCCGAGCTTGGCGAGGATGTTGGACACGTGGACGCTGGCCGTCTTCGGGGAGATGAAGAGCTCCTCCGCGATCTGGCGGTTGGTGCGGCCCAGCGCGACCAGGCGCAGGACGTCGCGTTCCCGGCCGGTGAGGCCGAGGGAGCGGACCGGGTCGACGCGGTCGGGCACCGGGGCCGCGGTCAGGGTGAGGCGGGCGCGCCGGGCGAGCAGCAGGACCGCGTCGGCCAGCGGCCGGGCACCGAGGTGGTCGGCGGCGGCATGGGCGAGGCGGAGCAGTTCGGTGGCCCGCTCGCGTTCGGGCTGCTCGGCGCCGCCGGGGGCGGACAGAAGGGCCGCGGCGAGCCGGTGGCGGACGCGGGCGAGGTCGTAGGGGCGTTCCAGGGGCTCGACGGCGCTGAGGGCCTCGTACCAGTGGTCCGGGGTGTCGGCGCACTCGGCGCGCAGCAGTTCGGCGCGGAGCCAGCGGTCGTGGGCCAGCCAGACGGGCGCATGGGTGGCGAGGGGCCTGGCGGCCTCCCGGATGCGGTGGAGGATCTTCGAACGGCCCTGTTCGGCGACGGGCAGGCCGAGGCTGTCGGCCTCCATGGTGGCGGCGGTGAGCAGCAGGGGCCAGGCGTAGCGCTGGGTGCCGGGCGGGAAGCCGGAGTCCAGGACGCGTTCCAGTTCGGCGCGGGCGTCCAGGAGGCGGCCTTCGCCGGCGGCGACTGCGATGGTGATGTCGGCGAGGGGGAGTTCATGCTGGGGAGCCTGGTCGTGGGAGCCGAAGTAGCCGCGCGCGGCGTCCAGTTGACGTGCGGCTTCGGCGAGGTTGCCACGGGCGAGGGCGAGTGCCGCCCGGTTCACGGCGTGGAAGGCGCGGGGCTTGGCGCTCTGACCGACGAGTTCGGCCTTGGTGGCGGCTTCCGCGGCCTGGTCCCAGCGGCCCAGGGAGAAGAGGGACTCGGCGAGGTTGCCCCAGATCCAGGCTTCCTTGTCGGAGAGGCCGAACTGCCGGGCGTAGCCGATCCCTTCCTCCAGGATCGGCACGGCTTCCCGGGAGCGTCCGATGGCTTCGAGGGCGCTGGGCAGATTGACGTAGACCCGGCTGGCGACGGCGGAGGTGCCGTCGTCGAGAGCCTGCCGCAGGATCGCGAACATCTCGGCCAGCCCGGTCTCGACGCCGCCGGACTCGACGGCGAGGCCCGCGTGGGTGAGTCGCGCGTTCATCTCGATCTCGCGGGCGTCGACCATGCGGGCGTACTCCACGGCGCGCTCGGCGGCCAGGATGGCCTCCGGTCCGGGAATGTGGATCATGGACCAGTGGGCGACGTTGGCGAGGACCTCGGCGTGCACCTCGGACGGCGGCAGGCCGCGGACCAGGTCCTCGGCGGTGGCCAGTTCGGCCCAGCCGTCGCCGCGGGCCAGTCCCTGGACGAGATGGGAGCGCTGGACCCAGAACCAGGCGGCGCGCAGCGGGTCGCCGTCGTCCTCCAGGAGGTTCAGCGCCCGCTTGGTGATCTTCAGGGCGCGTTCACGTTCGCCGCCCAGCCGGCCGGCGACGGCGGCCTCGGCCATCAGGTCGAGGTAGCGCAGCGGGGTGGTGGCGGGGTCGCAGCCGCAGGGAGGGTAGACCTCGGTGTAGTCGACGGGGCGCAGGGCGGCCCGGACGTCCTCGGGGGTGGAGTCCCACAGCTCCATCGCGCGTTCCAGGAGCCGGAGTTGTTCGGAGTAGGCGTGCCGGCGGCGGGCGGTGACGGAGGCGTCCAGGACGGCGGGCAGCGCCTTGGCGGCGTCGTGGGCGTGGTACCAGTAACTGGCCAGCCGCATGACCCGCTCGTCGGCGGGGACGAGCGTGGGGTCGGCCTCCAGGGCTTCGGCGTAGCGGCGGTTGAGGCGGGAGCGTTCACCGGGCAGCAGGTCGTCGGCGACGGCCTCGCGGACCAGGGAGTGCCGGAAGCGGTAGCCGTCGCCGTCGGGTGCCGGGATGAGGATGTTGGCGTTGACCGCGACCCGCAGCGCCTCGATGAGGTCGTCCTCGGCGAGCCGGGTGACGGCGGCGAGGAGCCGGTACTCCACGGTGGAGCCGCCCTCGGCGGCCACCCGGGCGACCCGCTGGGTGCTCTCGGGCAGCCCCTCGACGCGCACCAGGAGAAGGTCCCGCAGCGAGTCGGTGAGCCCCGCACCGCAGCCCTCGGTGGCGCAGACGGCGAGTTCCTCGACGAAGAAGGCGTTGCCGTCGGAGCGTTCGAAGATCTCGTCGACCTGGGCGGGGTGGGGTTCGGTGGCGAGGATCCCGGCTATCTGGCGGCTCACCTCGTCCCGGTTGAAGCGGCCGAGTTCGATGCGGCGGACCGTGCGCAGCCGGTCGAGTTCGGCGAGCAGGGGGCGCAGCGGGTGGCGGCGGTGGATGTCGTCGGCGCGGTAGGTGGCGAGGACGACCAGGCGGCCGGTGCGCAGGGTGCGGAAGAGGTAGGCCAGGAGGTGGCGGGTGGAGGCGTCGGCCCAGTGCAGGTCCTCCAGGGCGACGACGACGGTGCGCTCGGCGGCGACGCGTTCCAGGAGGCGGGCGGTGAGTTCGAAGAGGCGGGCCATGCTCTCCTCGTCGTGGCGGCCGGTGCCGCGGGCGGGGATCGCCTCGCCGACCTCGGGCAGCAGCCGGGCCAGTTCCTCCTCCTGGCCCGCGGCCGCGGCGGCCAGTTCCTCGGGCAGGGCGCGGCGCAGGGCGCGCAGGGCGGTGGAGAAGGGGGCGAAGGGCAGTCCGTCGGCGCCGATCTCCACGCAGCCGCCGAGGGCGACGACCGCGCCCTGCCGGCAGGCGGCGGTGGCGAACTCCTCGACGAGCCGGGTCTTGCCGACGCCGGCCTCACCGCCGAGCAGCAACGCCTGCGGCTCTCCCGCGGCGGCGCGGGAGAGCGCTTCGTTCAGGCTGTTCAGCTCTTCGGTGCGGCCGACGAACACGGGACTGACGGACCTGGTCTCCACGGGCCCGAGCATGGCACGCGGGTCCGACACCGCGTCACCCGTTTTCGGGGCGGGCCCGGTCCCCCGACCGGTGCCGATCGCAGGGAGGACGGCCGTGGCGGTGGCCGCGGGGACGGGCAGTGCCGTGCGGCCGTCCTCCCTCCCCCCGGCGCTCACGCCGTGCGGAGGAACCGGTGCCGCCGGGGGCGGCCGGTATGCGAATCGGCCTCCGCGGTGCGTTCGGCGGCTTCGCGGCGGGCGGCGCGGCGGCCGCGCAGGGTCTCGCGGACGAGCCGCTCGTGCTCGGCCTGGCGGAGGAGTTCGGCGGAACGGTACTGGGAGAGCTCGTACTCGGCATACATGGCGTGGTCCTTGTCGGAGTCGGTTTCGGCTTCGCTTTCTGCGATGCCTCCACCTTCGTCTCCGAGGGGGGTCCGCCACATCGGGAGAGTTCCGCATCTTCGGGGGCCGCGGGGGCCTTAGACGCGCGGGAGGGGCCTCAGGAACTCCGTAAGGTACCTACGGATGCTCTGAGACCCCTCGTGACCTGCGGCTGTTCAGCCGGCGGAGGGCAGGTCCAGCAGGACGCCGGTGTACTTGAGGACTGCCAGGAGCAGGCCGACGACCCCGAGCGCGACACCGCCCCAGGCGACGGACTTGATCCACGCGGCCTGCGGCCTGCCGGGGGCGCCGAAGGCGGGCCGGGCCAGCACCGCGACACCGACGACCAGGGCGAACAGCGCGAAGACGCCGCCCCACACCGCGGTGGTCTGCCAGGCGTCGCCGTAGACCTCCTTGACCTGCTTGGCGACGCTCGCGCTGGACGAGGTCTCCAGCTGGCCGACGAGGGTCTCGCGGGCCGCGGCCACGGTGCCGATCCAGCTCCCGGTCAGCGAGACCAGGCCGAGCGCGGCGGAGACGACGGCGCCCGCGCCCTGGCCGACGCCGGTCGGGCCCTCCTTCTGGACGGCCTCGACGGGCTCGTCGGCGCTCTCGTCATCGATCTCGTCGGCCGCGACGGCCTCCGCCCCCGTCACCTCGTCGGTCGTGGCGACGCTCACCTTCTGCTCGTCGGTCGTGGCCTCGGCGCCCGTCTCGGCGCCGGTTTCGTCAGCAGTCTTCGTTCCCATGTCGGGCACCGTACGGATCCTGTCTGAGAGGGTTCTTAATGATCGTTCCGGGCTGCACGCGCGCGTGCCTCACGCCACTCGGGGGCGAGAATCGACCACACCTCGAGGTCGTGCCGTACGCCACGATAGGGGTGGGCCTGGCGGCGGACCCCGTCGCGGGTCATTCCCAGGCGCCGGGCGACGTTGATGCTGGCCGTGTTCCCGGCCGCGGCGACCCATTCGACCCGGTGGATCCCGCGTTCCTCGACCACCCAGTCGATCAGCACCCGCATGGCCCGGGTGATCAGTCCCCGGCCGGTCGCGGCGGGCTCCAGCCAGCAGCCCACCTCGCAGTTGCCCTGCTCGGCGTCGAAGTTCAGGGTGAGCACCCCGCCGACGAGCTTTCCGTCCAGCCAGATGCCGTGGTAGCCGCCGGTGTCGTCGGCGCGCATCCGCGCGTACCGCTGGAGCGTCTCGCGCGCGGAGGCCACGTCGACGGCCTTGGAGCCGAAGGGGATGAACCGCCCGATGAACTCACGGCCCCGCTCCAGGTTGGCGAGGAACTCCTCCGCGTGCCACGGCTCCAGGGGCCGCAGTTCCGCCCCGTCCTCACCCAGCGATATCGCGTACATCCCCGTCCCGCTCCTTCTCCAGTTGCTCCACGACCGCGTCCAGCCTGTCATGCGCGGCGCGGCACTCGGGCGGTTCGATGCTGATGCGGGGCATGCGGCGGTCCAGCCAGCCGGGCAGCCACCAGTTGGCGCCGCCGAGCAGGTGCATGAGGGCGGGGACGAGGAGCGTGCGCAGGACGAAGGCGTCGAGGGCCACGGCGGCGGCGAGCGCGATGCCGAACATGGCGATCACGCGGTCGCCGCTGAGGACGAAGGCGAGGAAGACGGAGATCATGATGACCGCGGCGGAGTTGATCACCCGGCTGGTCTCGGCGAGGCCGACGCGCACGGCCCGCCGGTTGTCGCCGGTCTCCAGCCACTCCTCGTACATCCGGCTGACCAGGAAGACCTGGTAGTCCATGGAGAGCCCGAAGAGGACCGAGACCATGATCACGGGCAGGAAGGGTTCGATGGGTCCGGCACGGCCCAGTCCCAGCAGTTCGCTCCCCCAGCCCCACTGGAAGATCGCCACGACCACCCCGAAGGCGGCGGCGACGGCGGCGACGTTCATCGCGGCGGCCTTCAGCGGGATGCCGACGGAGCGGAAGGCGAGCAGGAGCAGCAGACAGCCCAGGCCGATGACGACGCCGACGAACAGGGGCAGCTTGCCGACGATGACATCGGCGAAGTCGTCGTACGAGGCGGTCATCCCGCCGACGTGGATGTCCAGGGAGGTGCCGGTCTCGGCGCGCGGCAGCACCTCGGTGCGCAGCCGGTCCACGAGGTCGCTGGTCTGCCGGGACTGCGGGGCGGAGTCGGGGACGATCGTGAAGTAGGCGAGGTCGCCGCCGGTGTCGTAGGTGACCGGGCTGGTGGAGGCGATGCCCTCGGTGGTGCGCAGGGTGGCGTCGAGGTTGTCGAGGCGGAGTCTGTCCTCGGCGCCCGCGACGGGGGTCACGAGGGTCAGCGGACCGTTGACGCCGGGGCCGAAGCCCTCCGCGAGGAGGTCATAGGCCTGCCGGGTGGTCGAGGACCTCGGGTCGTTGCCCTGGTCGGAGGTGCCGAGCCGGAGGCCGAGCGTGGGCAGGGCGAGGACGGTGACGACCAGCAGGGCGATCCCGCCGAGCAGCTTGGGGTGCCGTTCCACGAACGCCGACCAGCGGTGGGCGAACCCGGTCGGCAGTTCCGGCTCGGGCCCGTGCTCGGCGAGCCGGCGCCGCTCGCGCCGGCTCAGGGCGCGCATGCCGATGAGGGAGAGCAGGGCGGGCAGCAGGGTCACGGACGCGGCGACCGTGAGGACGACGGTCAGGGAGGCGGCGATCGCGACGCCGTTGAGGAAGCCGAGCCGCAGGATCAGCATGCCCAGCAGGGCGATGCAAACGGTGGCACCCGCGAAGACGACCGCGCGCCCGGTGGTGGTGACGGCGTTCTCGACGGACTCGGCGACGCCCAGCCCGCGTTTGAGGCCGCGGCGGTGTCTGGTGACGATGAAGAGCGCGTAGTCGATGCCGACGCCGAGTCCGATCAGCATGCCGAGCATGGGCGCGAAGTCGGCGACGGTCATGGTGTGCCCGAGCAGCACGATGCCCGCCCAGGCGGTGCCCACGCCGACCAGGGCGGTGGCGATGGGCAGCAGCGAGGCGGCGAGCGAACCGAAGGCCAGGAACAGCACGACGGCGGCCACGAGGACCCCGACGACCTCGGCGACGTGCCCGCCCGAGGGCTCGGCGAGGGCGACGGCGCTGCCGCCCAGCTCCACCTGGAGCCCGTCGGCCTCCGCGGCCTTGGCGGTCTTCACGACGGCCCTGGCCTCGGAGGCGTGGATGTCCTCGGCCGAGTCGGCGAAGGTGACAGTGGCGTACGCGCTGCGCCCGTCGGCGCTGATCCGTGCGGCGCCCGCGTCGTCGTACGGGCCGACCACGTCGGTCACCCCGGGCAGGTCCGCGATCTCGCCCAGGGCGGTGGTCATCGTCTGCTCGACGTCGGCGTCCCGGACGGAGCCCGAGGTGACGTGCCAGACGACCGTGTCGCTGTCGCCGCCGAGGTCGGGGAAGCCGTGGTCGAGCAGCTGGGTGGCGCGGCCCGACTCGGTGCCGGGGACCTCGTAGTCGTTCGAGTACGCGGACCCGGCGACGGCGGCGCCCGCGCTGACCCCGCCGAGGGCGAGGAGCCACAGGAGGACGACGACCAGGCGTCGTCGGACACACCAGCGTGCGAGGGCTGCCACGAACGTGCTCCCAGGGTGGTGAATTGTGGATCTTTGACCGGGAACAGTCGTTCATGAGGTGAACGGCCCGCAAAGAACGCATGAGCAATGCCTGGACCACTCTTGCAGGCAAAAGTGATCGTTTACCGCCATCGTGCGTTTATTCACAGGAGTGGGAGGCAGATCACAGGACAGTAACGTTCACTCTGTCACGTCAGTCGAACTGGTCGCCCAGCGCCATCACCATGACACCGACGATCAGCAGCCACAGGGCTCTGCGGGTGCGTCCCCGGGAGCCCAGGACCGCGGCGAGCGCGCACACCGCGGCACCGAGGGCGTAGGCCGTGGGCACCAGCGCGGGGGCGGTGCCGGCCGCGCGGAGCGCCGCCGCGGCCAGCCCGGCGAGGGCCAGCAGGGCGCCGGTGCCGGAGGCCGTCCAGCGGGCCCGCCGGGCGTCCAGCACCTGACTGTCGTACTCCTCCTGTATGTCGGACGGCTCGGAATTCAGGGGACCGTTCATGGCGGGCGAGCGTAGCGTGTTCCGCTGGGAGAACCCGGGCCCGTACGGCCCCCGACCGAAGCAGGTGCGTTGTTTGAGCGTCCGACCGAGCTCCGCCGTATCCCTTTCCGTCTCTCAGGACTCAAGGAGCCCGTTCACCGATGCCGAACGACATCACCGCGAGGACCTCGCAGACCTCGAATGAGGACCTCACCCGACGGCTGACGCAGGCCCGCTATCCCCGCAGCAACAGCTACGACGTCCGCTGGGTCGTCGAGAACCAGATGGGCCCGAACGCGCTGTGGCTGCTGGAGTGGCTCGCGCCGGCCCTCGGCCTGGACACCCTGCGCCCCTGCGCCCGCGTGCTCGACCTGGGCTGCGGCCGGGCGATGACCTCGGTCTTCCTGGCCAGGGAGTACGACGTCCAGGTCACCGCGGCCGACCTGTGGGTCGGGCCGGACGAGAACGCGCGGCGCATCGCCGAGGCCGGGTTCGCCGACCGGGTGCTGCCCGTGCACGCCGAGGCGCACGACCTGCCGTTCGCCGAGGCCAGCTTTGACGCGATCGTGAGCATCGACGCGTACCAGTACTTCGGCACCAATGATCTGTATCTGCCCACGCTGACCCGGCTGCTGAAGCCGGGCGGGCGGATCGGGATCGTGGTGCCGGCGCTGCGGGAGGAGCCGGACGGCACCGAGCCACCGGAGCATCTCAAGCAGTGGTGGCAGCCCGACTTCTGGTGCTTCCACACCGCCGACTGGTGGCGGCGCCACTGGACCCGCGGCGGGGCCGTCGAGGTGGAGGCGGCCGACTGGCAGCCGGACGGCTGGCGGGACTGGCTGCTGTGGTGCGAGGTGGTCGCCGAGGAGAGCCCCGAGGAGTTCCACCGCACGATGGCCCGCGAGGTCGGCGAGATGGTCCGGGCCGACGAGGGCCGCTCGCTGGGCTTCGTACGGCTCGTGGGACGCCGTAAGCAGCCATGAGTAGCGGGTAGCCGTACGGCCCCGGAGGCGATGCCCTCCGGGGCCGTACCGCGTGCTCCTGCTCAGCCTCAGCCTTCGCTGACGCCCAGCTTCTCCAGGATCAGCTCCTTGACGCGGGCCGCGTCGGCCTGACCGCGGGTCGCCTTCATGACCGCGCCGACCAGGGCGCCGGCCGCGGCGACCTTCCCGGAGCGGATCTTGTCGGCGATGCCCGGGTTGCCGGCGATGGCCTCGTCGACGGCGGTGCCGAGGGCGCCCTCGTCCGACACGACCTTCAGACCGCGCTTCTCGACGACCTCGTCCGGGGCGCCCTCGCCCGCGAGGACGCCTTCGATGACCTGGCGGGCCAGCTTGTCGTTCAGGTCACCCTTGGCGACCAGCTCGGTCACCCGGGCGACCTGCGCCGGGGTGATGGCCAGTTCGTCGAGCGCCTTGCCGGACTCGTTGGCGCTGCGGGCGAGCTCGCCCATCCACCACTTGCGGGCGGAGGCCGCGTCGGCTCCGGCGTCGATGGTGGCGACGATCAGGTCCAGGGCACCGGCGTTGAGGATCGCCTGCATGTCGAGGGCCGTGATGCCCCACTCGGCGACGAGCCGGTTGCGGCGCACCAGCGGCAGTTCGGGCAGGGCCGCCCGGATCTCCTCGACCCACTCGCGCGAGGGGGCCACCGGCACGAGGTCCGGCTCGGGGAAGTACCGGTAGTCCTCGGCCTCCTCCTTCACACGGCCCGAGGTCGTGGACCCCGTGTCCTCGTGGAAGTGCCGGGTCTCCTGGACGATCGTCCCGCCGCTGCTCAGGACGGCCGCGTGCCGCTGGATCTCGAAGCGGGCCGCGCGCTCCACGGACCGCAGCGAGTTGACGTTCTTCGTCTCCGAACGGGTGCCGAACTTCTCGGTGCCGTGGGGGCGCAGCGACAGGTTCACGTCGCAGCGCATCTGGCCCATCTCCATGCGGGCCTCGGAGACGCCGAGCGCCCTGATGACCTCGCGCAGCTCACGGACGTAGGCCCGCGCGACCTCGGGAGCACGCTCGCCCGCGCCCTCGATCGGCTTGGTGACGATCTCGATGAGCGGGATCCCGGCGCGGTTGTAGTCGAGCAGGGAGTGCGAGGCGCCGTGGATACGGCCCGTCGCGCCGCCCACGTGGGTCGACTTGCCGGTGTCCTCCTCCATGTGGGCGCGCTCGATCTGCACCCGGAAGGTCTCGCCGTCCTCGAGCTGGACGTCGAGGTAGCCGTTGAAGGCGATCGGCTCGTCGTACTGGGAGGTCTGGAAGTTCTTCGGCATGTCCGGATAGAAGTAGTTCTTCCGGGCGAAGCGGCACCACTCGGCGATCTCGCAGTTCAGCGCGAGACCGATCTTGATCGCCGACTCCACGCCGGTCGCGTTGACGACCGGGAGGGCGCCGGGCAGGCCGAGGCAGACGGGGCAGGTCTGCGTGTTGGCGTCCTGACCGAGCTCGGTCGAACAGCCGCAGAACATCTTGGTCTTGGTGCCGAGTTCGACATGGACCTCGAGGCCCATGACGGGGTCGTACGACGCGAGAGCGTCCTCGTACGACACCAGGTCGGTCGTGGTGGTCACGGTGTAACTTCCCTCTCAGCCCAGCAGGACGTCGTCGTCGCCCAGCCGCTTCAGCTCGCGGTACAGGACGGCGAGGCCGGTGACGACGGCGACGGCGGCCACGGTCGCGTCGATCAGGACCAGCGTGTCGTTCTCGGCGCGCGCCTTCCTGAGCCGCTTGGCGACACCGATGGCGCCGAACGCCGTGGTGGCGATGGACAGATACGTGCCGGACTTGGACTTCTTGAAGTCCTTCGCCTTGGTCAGCTTGCTCACAGCGACGGTGCCTCCTCCAGGAGCGGGTGGCCCCACCTTTCCACGAAGGCGGCCTCGACGGCGGCGCCGACCTTGTAGAGGCGGTCGTCCTTCAGGGCCGGGGCGATGATCTGCAGACCGACCGGGAGGTTGTCCTCCGGGGCGAGGCCGCACGGCAGCGACATCGCCGCGTTGCCCGCCAGGTTGGTCGGGATGGTGCACAGGTCGGCCAGGTACATCGCCATCGGGTCGTCGGCGCGCTCGCCGATCGGGAAGGCGGTGGTCGGGGTCGTCGGCGAGACGATCACGTCGACCTGCTCGAACGCCTTCTCGAAGTCGCGCGTGATGAGCGTGCGGACCTTCTGCGCGGAGCCGTAGTAGGCGTCGTAGTACCCGCTCGACAGGGCGTACGTGCCGAGCATGATCCGGCGCTTGACCTCGGGGCCGAAGCCCGCCTCACGGGTGAGGGAGGTGACCTCCTCGGCCGAGTGGCTGCCGTCGTCGCCGGTCCTGAGGCCGTAGCGCAGGCCGTCGAAGCGGGCGAGGTTGGAGGAGCACTCGGAGGGCGCGATCAGGTAGTACGCGGACAGCGCCAGGTCGAAGGACGGGCAGTCCAGCTCGACGATCTCGGCGCCCAGCTCCTTGAGGAGGGCGACCGACTCGTCGAAGCGCTGGATGACGCCGGCCTGGTAGCCCTCGCCGCGGAACTGCTTGACGACACCGACGCGCATGCCTTCGACGCTGCCGTTGCGGGCGGCCTCGACGACCGGCGGGACGGGCGCGTCGATCGACGTCGAGTCCATCGGGTCGTGTCCGGCGATGACCTCGTGCAGCAGCGCCGCGTCCAGGACCGTACGGGCGCAGGGCCCGCCCTGGTCGAGGGACGAGGAGAAGGCGACCATGCCGTAGCGGGAGACCGCGCCGTACGTCGGCTTGACGCCGACCGTGCCGGTGACGGCGGCCGGCTGGCGGATCGAGCCGCCGGTGTCGGTGCCGATGGCGAGGGGGGCCATGTGCGCGGCCAGCGCGGCCGAGGAGCCGCCGCCGGAGCCGCCGGGGATCCGGGTGAGGTCCCAGGGGTTGCCGGTGGGGCCGTAGGCGCTGTTCTCCGTCGACGACCCCATGGCGAACTCGTCCATGTTGGTCTTGCCGAGGATGACGACGTCGGCGGCCTTCAGCCGCTTGGTCAGGGTCGCGTCGTACGGCGGGATCCAGCCCTCGAGGATCTTGGAACCGACGGTCGTCGGGATGCCCTCGGTGGTGAAGATGTCCTTCAGCGCGAGGGGCACACCGGCCAGCGGCCCGAGCTTCTCCCCCCGCTCGCGCTTCTCGTCGACGGCACGGGCCTGCGCCAGCGCGCCCTCGCGGTCGACGTGCAGGAAGGCGTGCACCTTCTCGTCGACGGCCTCGATACGGGCCAGGTGGGCCTCGGTGACCTGGACCGCGGTGAGCTCGCCGGAGGCGATCTTCTCGGCGGTCTCGGCGGCCGTGAGCTTGATGATGTCCGTCATGGCGGTCAGTCCTCCCCCAGGATCTGCGGCACCTTGAAACGCTGCTGCTCCTGGGCCGGGGCGCCGGAGAGCGCCTGCTCGGGGGTGAGCGACGGACGGACCTCGTCCGCCCGCATGACGTTCGTCAGCGGGAGCGGGTGCGAGGTCGGCGGTACGTCTTGGTCGGCGACCTCACTGACGCGTGCGACCGCGCCGATGATGTCGTCCAGCTGTCCCGCGAAGTGCTCGAGCTCTTCGGGCTTCAGCTCCAGACGCGCCAGCCGTGCGAGGTGGGCGACCTCCTCGCGCGTGATGCCAGGCATGCAGCGATCCTCTGGGGTGAGTGCGTGTGGTTTGGGGCCAATCCTATGGGTCACGGCCGGATGGCCGTTAAACGGTTTCCCGCAGCCGACGGCAACGGGTGGCCCCATACCGCGACAAAGGATGCCTGAGGCGGTCACTCGGCCGCGGGGAGCGCCGCCCTCGGCCGCTGCCAGCCCCGCGACCCCCGGGCCAGCAGCCAAGCCGTCGTCTCCTCCGGGGGCATCGCCGCGGCGACCAGCCAGCCCTGTACGGCGTCGCAGCCCATGTCGCGCAGGCGCTCCCAGGTCTCGTCGTCCTCGACACCCTCCGCCACGACCAGCAGGCCCAGGGAGTGGGCGAGGTCGACCGTGCAGCGGACGATCTCCGCGTCCTCGGTGTCGACGGCCAGCTTGGCCACGAAGGAGCGGTCGATCTTCAGTTCGCTGACGGGGAGGCGGCGCAGGTGGACCAGGGAGGAGTAGCCGGTGCCGAAGTCGTCCAGGGACATCTTCACGCCGTGCCCGGTCAGCGCGGCGAGGGTGTCCCCGGCCCGGGAGGGGTCCTCGAGCAGGACGTGCTCGGTGATCTCCAGTTGGAGCGCTCCCGCCGGGACGCCGTGCCGGGCGAGGCGCGCGGCGACCGAGCCGGCGAAGCCGGGGGTGTGGACGTCACGCGGGGAGACGTTGACCGCCACCGGCACGTGCAGGCCCTGTGCGCGCCACTCGGCGACCTGGGCGAGGGCTGTGTCGAGGACGTACTCGGTGAGGTGCGGCATCAGGCCGGACGACTCGGCGATCGCGATGAACTCGTCCGGCGGCACCTTGCCGCGCTCGGGGTGCACCCAGCGGACGAGGGCCTCCAGGCCGGCGACCTGTCCGTCGAAGCGGACCTTGGGCTGGTAGTGCAGTTGCACCTCGTGCGCGTCCAGCGCCCGGCGCAGATCGCCGAGCAGCCCGAGCCGGTCGGGGGTGTTGGAGTCCCGCTTGGACTCGTAGACCTCCACGCCCGTGCGGTCCCGCTTGGCCTGGTACATCGCCACGTCGGCCCGCCGCAGCAGGCCCTCGGCGTCCACGGCGTGGTCGGGGAAGACGGCGACCCCGGCGCTGGCCTCCAGGACGAGGGTGAGTCCGTCGAGGTCGAGCGGGGAGCTGAGGGCGGCGACCAGGTTGCGGGCGACCCGGGTCGCGGAGGTCGTGGAGTCGGCGACCGGCAGCAAGACGGCGAACTCGTCCCCGCCGAGCCGGGCCGCCTCCGCGCCGCGCGGCAGCGCGATCCGCAGCCGGTCGGCGATCTGCAACAGGAGCCGGTCGCCGGCGAGATGGCCCAGGGTGTCGTTGACCGAGCGGAAGCGGTCGAGGTCGATGAGCATCAGGGCGGAGCGGGCGCCGATGCGCTCGGCGTCGTCCAGGGCGGACCAGATGCGCTCCAGGAGCCACTGGCGGTTGGGCAGTCCGGTCAGCGGGTCACGGAGCTGTTCCTCGGCGCGGGCGCGGGCCATCCACAGGGTGGAGTCGAGGGCGATCAGGGGGATCGCGAACAGCGGGAGCAGCACCGGCTTGGCGGTGGCGACCACGCACACCAACGGGGCGATGCCGAGCAGGGCGACCGCGACCAGGCCCTGTCTGACCAGGGCGGTGCGGGCCACGGTGGGCAGACCGGCGTGGCGGGCGGAGTGCAGGTACCAGCTCAGGATCCGGGTGACCGCGAGGTAGGCCACGGCGACCAGGACCACCTCGGGGCCGGTGTAGAAGGTCCAGGTGTCTGGGTTCCAGGGGGTCTCGACGGACGGCGACTGGCCGAACGCGGCCAGGACCAGGGCGCCGGCGGCTATGCCGAGGATGTCCACCGCGCCGTGCAGGATGCCCTGCCGCCAGCGGTGGCGCCTGGCTATGCCGACCAGCAGGACGACGGTGAGGCTGACCATGCCGGCGGGCACCCAGCCGTACAGCACCAGGACGGCGAGGGTCAGGGCGGCGCCCGAGCCGGTGCCGCCCCACCAGCGGGCCCGGCCGAGGGCGACCAGGTGGCCCACGATGACGCCGGTCAGCACGGCCAGCGACCAGCCGACGGTGCCGGACGGGAAGAGCGCGTGGCCGCCGGTGAAGGCCCGGTAGAAGCCCGCGCCCAGCACGAACCCGGCCGCGGCGACGACCGCCGTGGGCAGTGCGGGCCAGGACAGATGGCGGTCGGGTTCGGCTTCCGGCACACCGGGGACACGCTCGACGGTGAGCTGGGTGGCGCCGCCGGTCGCGGTGTACTGCCCGGCACGTCCTTCCGCGCCCGGATGCTCCGAAGGCCGCCCGGACCACCGGCTCGTCCGCCACGCCTCGGCGAACCGGCGCAGCCGTGAGTCCGGGGCGGCGCTCTCGGTCGGTTCCATTCCCGTCCCTCTCACAGCCGGCGGTGCCCACGCCACGCGGCTCGTTCGCCCGACAAGAACCCTCGGCGGCGCCGCGTTGGTAAACCCTTCCCCCCGCTCATCAGGAGCAAGGGAATGCCCCGACCGCGGCTGGGCACGGCAGGCGCACATCTCAACAGTAGGCCGCAGAAGGCTTCCACGGGCAACGGTCGCCGACGGTTGCCCGAATGCGCCCCGGCCACCCGTATGCATCTGGTATGCGCCGATCGGGTGGCCTTCAACCGCGGCTCCTCGCTACTCCTCCGTGGGGAGGGCCACTTCGGCGGCCGCTTCGGGGCCCTGTTCGAGCAGGACGTCGAAGCCGTCCTCGTTCAGAACTGGCACCTTGAGTTGCATCGCCTTGTCGTACTTGGAACCTGGATTGTCACCCACGACGACGAAAGACGTCTTCTTCGAAACCGAACCGGTCACTTTCGCCCCTCTGGACTGCAGGGCCTCCTTGGCCCCGTCGCGGGTGAAGCGCTCCAGGGTGCCGGTGACGACCACGGTGAGCCCTTCCAGGGGACGCGGACCCTCGTCCTCACCCGAGCCCTCCTCCTCCATGCGCACGCCCGCGGCCTTCCACTTGCGCAGGATCTCCTGGTGCCAGTCCTCCGCGAACCACTCCTTGAGGGACTTCGCGATGATCGTGCCGACGCCGTCGGTGTTCGCCAGCTCCTCCTCGCTCGCCTGCTCGATGCGGTCGATGGAGCGGAAGTTGCGCGCCAGCGCCTCGGCGGCGACCGGGCCGACATGGCGGATCGACAGACCGGTCAGGACCCGGGCGAGCGGGCGCTCCTTGGCGGCCGCGATGTTCTCCAGCATGGCGACGGCGTTCTTCTTGGGCTCGCCCTGCTGGTTGGCGAAGACCGTGACGACCTTCTCCTCGCCGGTCTTCGGGTCACGCTTGGGCAGGCCGCTGTCCTGGTCGAGGACGTACGCCTTGATGGGCAGCAGTTGTTCGACGGTGAGGTCGAACAGGTCACCCTCGTCGCCCAGCGGCGGGTCGGCGGGCTCCAGCGGCTTGGTGAGCGCGGCGGCGGCGACGTACCCGAAGTGCTCGATGTCCAGCGACTTGCGGCCCGCGAGGTAGAACAGGCGTTCGCGGAGCTGGGCGGGGCAGGTGCGGGCGTTGGGGCAGCGCAGGTCGACGTCGCCCTCCTTCATGGGCCGCAGCGGTGTCCCGCACTCGGGGCACTCGCTCGGCATCACGAACTCCCGCTCGCTGCCGTCCCGCAGATCGACCACCGGGCCGAGGATCTCGGGGATGACGTCACCGGCCTTGCGCAGCACCACGGTGTCGCCGATGAGGACGCCCTTGAGCTTGACGACGTCCTGGTTGTGCAGGGTGGCGAACTCGACCTCGGAGCCCGCCACCGTCACCGGCTCGACCTGGGCGTACGGCGTGACCCGGCCCGTACGGCCCACGCCCACGCGGATGTTGATGAGCTTGGTGTTGACCTCCTCGGGCGCGTACTTGTACGCGATCGCCCAGCGCGGGGCGCGGGAGGTGGAGCCGAGGCGGCCCTGGAGGGGGATCTCGTCGAGCTTGACGACGGCCCCGTCGATCTCGTGCTCCACGGAGTGGCGGTTCTCGCCGAAGTAGGCGATGAACTCCCGGACGCCGTCGAGGCCGTCGACGACCTTGTTGTGCTTGGCGGTGGGCAGGCCCCAGGACTTGAGGAGGTCGTAGGCCTGGGAGAGGCGGGTCATGCCCTGGAAGCCCTCCAGGACGCCGATGCCGTGCACGACCATGTGGAGGGGGCGGGTGGCGGTGACGCGGGGGTCCTTCTGGCGCAGTGAACCGGCCGCCGCGTTGCGCGGGTTGGCGAAGGGCTTGTCGCCGGCCTCGACCAGACGGGCGTTGAGCTCCTCGAACTTCTCCATCGGGAAGTAGACCTCGCCGCGGATCTCCACGAGGTCGGGGACCTTGTCGCCGGTCAGACGGTCCGGGATCTCGGCGATCGTGCGGACGTTGGGCGTGATGTCCTCGCCGGTGCGGCCGTCGCCACGGGTGGCCGCGCGGACGAGGCGGCCGTGCTCGTAGGTGAGGTTGACGGCGAGGCCGTCGACCTTGAGCTCGCACAGCAGGTGGTAGTCGGTGGTGCCGACGTCCTTCGCCACCCGCTCCGCCCAGGCCGCCAGCTCCTCGTCACTGAACGCGTTGTCCAGGGAGAGCATGCGGGAGGGGTGCTGGACGGAGGTGAACTCGGTCTCGTACGCCCCCGCGACCTTCTGGGTCGGCGAGTCCGGGGTGCGCAGCTCGGGGTACTCCTCCTCCAGTGCCTCCAGGGAGCGCAGGAGCTTGTCGAAGTCGGCGTCGCTGATGACCGGCGCGTCGTTCACGTAGTACCGGAAGCGGTGCTCCTCGATCTGCTCAGCGAGCTGCGCGTGCTTCTCCCGTGCCTCGGCGGGCACCGTCGTCTCCGCTTGCTTGTCGCCGGCCACCGTGTTGTCCTCCCGTTACTCTGGGTTGTCCGCGAGGGATCTCGCCGCCTGGGCGCAGTGGGCGAGGGCCCTGCGCGCGTACTCCGGGGAGGCCCCCGCGAGTCCGCACGACGGGGTGACCGTGACCGCCTCCGCGAGAAGTCCCGGATGCAGCCCCAACCTGCGCCACAACGTCCTGACACCCATGACGCTACCGGCAGGGTCTGACAATGCCGTGTCCGTGCCCGGTACGACACCGGCGAAGAGCCTCGTGCCGCCTTCCACCGCCTCCCCGATCGCGTCGTCGTCACGCTCGGTGAGGAGCGAGAAGTCGAAGGAGATCGCCGCCGCGCCCGCTCTCCGCAACAGGGCGAAGGGGACGTCCGGTGCGCACGAGTGGACCACGACGGGGCCGTCCCCGTGAACCCCGACGACATCGCGCAGTCCGGCCTCCACGACCTGCCGGTCCACGGCCCGGTGGGTCCGGTACCCGCTGGCGGACCGCACCTGCCCCCGCAGTACGGCGATGAGGGAGGGCTCGTCGAGCTGGAGCACGATCCGCGCGCCGGGGACCCGCTTGCGGACCTCCTCCAGGTGCAGGCCCAGTCCCTCCGCGAGCGACGCGGTGAGGTCCCGGCAGGCGCCGGGGTCGGAGAGGGCGACCTCGCCGTTGCGCAGTTCCAGCGCGGCGGCGAGCGTCCAGGGCCCGACGGCCTGCACCTTCAGCTGCCCCTCGTACCCCTGGGTGAACTCCTCCAGCGCGTCGAGGTCCTCCCCCAGCCAGGACCGCGCCCGCCTGGTGTCCCGGCCCGGCCGGTCCCCGAGCCGCCAGCCGCTGGGCTCCACGCGCGCGTACAGCTCGACGAGCATGCCGGCGGTCCGGCCGATCATGTCGGCGCCGGGACCGCGGGCGGGCAGTTCGGGCAGGAAGGGGAAGTCCTCGAAGGAGCCGGTGGCGGTCCTGGCGGCCTCCCGGACGTCACCGCCGGGGAGGGAGCCGATGCCGGTGGCGGGGGCGAAGGTGAAGTCTGCGGTCACGTACGAAGCCTACGCAGGCGCGCGCCGACGGTTCTCGCCCCCACCTGGCCGTCAGCGACCCGGGCGGACCGTCAGGTCGTTGATCTCCGCGTCCCTCGGCAGGTCGAGCGCCGTCAGGATCGCCGTGGCCACCGACTCGGGGTCGATCCACCGCGAGGGGTCGTAGTCCTTGCCCTCCTGCTGGTGGACCTTGGCCTGCATGGGGCTGGCCGTGCGGCCGGGGTAGACCGAGGTGACGCGCACGCCGTTGCCGTGCTCCTCGTGGCGCAGGGAGTCCGCCAGGGCCTTCAGGCCGTGCTTGGAGGCGGCGTACGCGGACCAGTCGGCGTGGGCGGCGAGGCCCGCGCCCGAGTTCACGAAGACCACCTGGCCGCGTGCCGCCCGCAGTTGGGGCAGGAAGTGACGGGTCAGCTCGGCCGGGGCGATCAGGTTGACGTTCAGCTGGTGACGCCAGGACTTCGGGGTCAGGTCGCCGACCGGGCCGAGGTCGACCACGCCCGCGACGTGCAGCAGGGAGTCCACCCGGTCCGGCAGCGTCTGGTGCGAGAAGGCCCAGCTCAGCTTGTCGGGGTCGGCAAGGTCCCCGACCAGGGTCCGCGCGCCGGGGAACTGCGCCGCCAGCTCCTTCGCACGGCCCGCGTCACGCGCGTGCAGCACGAGTTCGTCCCCGCGCGCGTGCAGCCGCCGGGCCACCGCCGCACCGATGCCGGAGCCCGCTCCGGTGATCACATGTGTAGCCATGCCGCCATGCTCGCATCACGGCGTCACCGGGTACCGAGCGACTCCTCCAGGTACGCCAGCGCCCCCACCGGCTCCTCCGCGAAGAACACCAGCTCGGTGAGCGGGCGGGGCAGGAAGCCCTCGTCCTCCATGCGCCGGAACTGCTCCTTCAGCCCGTCGTAGAAGCCCGCCGTGTTCAGCAGGACGACGGGCTTCTCGGTGTGCCCGTGCTTCTTCAGCTCCAGGATCTCGGTCGCCTCGTCGAGGGTGCCGGTGCCGCCCACCATGATCACCACGGCGTCGGCCTTCTCCAGGAGCAGCTTCTTCCGTTCGGCGAGGTCCTTGGTGATCACCATCTCGTCCACGCCCGGACGGACCTTGGCGGACAGGAACTCCACGGAGACCCCGACCAGCCGTCCGCCCGTCTCCTGGACCCCGTCCGCGACGACCTTCATCAGGCCCACGTCCGAGCCGCCCCACACGAGGGTGTGGCCGCCCTTGCCGAGCAGTTCCGCGAACTCCCGCGCGGGGCGCGTGTAACGGTCGTCGAGGTCGGCGGCGGAGAGGAAGACGCAGATTCGCATGAGGTCACCGTACGCGGGAAGAACCGGGCGCCCGCGAGCGCTCCTTCAGGTATGGCCGAAGGACACACGATCACCATCGAGCAAGTCGACCAGCGCGTGCGCGTGGTGCACGGCGACCAGGTCCTGGCGGAGAGCGAACGGCCCCTCGTGCTGCGCGAGACGGGCTGTCCGCCGCGGTACTACCTCCCCGCCGAGGACGTGCGGCTCGACCTGCTGACCCCCTCCGACACCCACACCTACTGCCCCTTCAAGGGGACCGCGTCCTACTGGTCGCTGCCGGACGCGCCGGACCTGGTGTGGTCCTATCCCGAACCGAAGCCCGCCGTCGCCGAGATCAAGGACCACCTCTGCTTCTACGAGGTCGACGTGTCCTGACCGGCCGACGAGTCGCCGCGTACGGCGCTCTTCCCAGGCATCGACGAGACGGGGCCGTCAGCGTTCGCGCCAGATCCATGTGACACGCTCATACAGCGGTTCGAAGCCGGTGCGGAGCATGTTGTGCAGGGATGTGTTGTGCTCGCCGACGGCTTCGGCTCCGGTCTCGGCGACGAGCCATCGGCAGCCCGCTGCCCGGGCGGCCCGGGCGCGGGCGGTGAGCAGTGCGGACTGGGCGCCGCGTCCGCGTCCTTCCGGGAGCGTCGCTCCGCCGAACACGTCGGCGCACTCGCCGTTGACGAAGATGCTCCCGACCGCGATGATCCGCTCGCCGTCCCGGACCGCGTACTGGTGCCAGTTCGGCCTGCCCACGCAGGACGCCGCCATGTCGATCATGCCTGGCGTGGTGAACCCGAAGGTGGTCATCATGACCGTGGCCCACTCGTCCGCCTGATGGGGTTCGACCGGCTCGACGCGCAGCCCGGGATCGAGTGCCGCGACGCCGTCGGGCGCGGACAGCGCCGTCTCGATGTCGCATCCCAGTTTGACGAAGCGGCCGCCTTCGGTGAGGTTCAGTTCACCGGCGGTCGAGGCCCAGTCGGCCGGCAGCAGCGGCGGTGCGATCATGAACTGGCCCTGGGGCACACCCTGCTCGCGGTAGAAGTCACAGACCTGCGCCGCGACGTCCGCGGTGATCGGCACGTCCGCGCCGAATCCGCCGGCGCGGTTGAAGAAGCGGCTCGGGTCCTCGCGGACCGCGAGAGCCAGCGCCGAGCCGATACGCAGCGAACCGATGCCGAGCGAGTCGCGCACCGGTGTGGGCGCGCCGGCCGCGAAGTCGGCGTACGCCTCGATCTCCGTCTGCTCGGCCAGGCCGACGGGCACGGTGGTCGTCATGCCGTCCTCCCCGTCTCTCGGTGGTCGACGAAGTCCGCATCGTGTGTGCCGACGAGACGGTTCGGGTCGTAGTGGTCGACGGCGAACTGGAGAGCGCCGAAGTCGCCGTGTGCGCGGCCTGGGCGGTGCCCGTCCGGCAACAGATCGCCGGCGCCGACCGGGCCGACCGGGCGCACGCCGGGGTCCTGGGAGTGCACGACGACGGTCCTGGCCTCGCCCTCAGGGCTCCCGGGACTGTGTTTCATGGTGTTCATACCCGCACGATGCGGTGAGGGCGGGAAAAGTTCGCCCGGTCGCCGAAACTCTTTTTCAGCGGCGGCGCGGGTGGAACAGGCGCAGCTTGCTGACGCGGCCCTGGTGCAGGAAGTGCACCCAGACGACGCCGGGCGGACAGTGGAACGGGTCTTCCGGTGGGTTGCGCAGAGCGGCCTCCCAGATCACCACCTCGCGGCCGGCCACCACGTTCAGCAGTTCGTGGCGTACGCCGTCGGACAGGTCACGGTCGAAGGCGGTGGGCAGGTAGTCGATGCCCGTGTGTCTGCCGGTCGGCCATGTCACGTCCGCCTGTGGGGACCACCATTCGGACAGGGCCGAGGCGAACTGGCCACCGTGCGCGGACACCAGGGTCTCCTCGGCCAGCCGTCGATGGAGTCCGTTCCGGACCGTGGCGTCGTCGTGGACCCTGTCGGCCGAGCCCAGCAGCGCGCCGACCATCTTCGTGCGCGCCTGGTTGAGCCGGCTGCGCACCGTGCCGACCGGCATCTCGCACAGCGCCGCTATCTCCTCGTAGGACGTGACGTCGGTGAAGTAGCGCAGCATGGTCACCAGCCGCAGCCTCGGGGACAGCTCCTCCAGCGCGCTCCACACCCAGTCCCGCAGCGCGTGCCGGTCGAGCACCTCGGCCGGGTCGGGCGGACCGTCCGACCGGTCCATCAGAACGGCCCCCGCGACTTCGGCCACGGGAACCGCGGACATCCTGCGCAACTGGGCGCGGCACACATTGCGCACCACCATCCGCAGCCACGGGCCGACCGCGTCCGGGTCCCTCACGTCACCGAAACGGCGCAGCGCGATGAGCGCCGCCTCCTGAACGGCGTCCTCGGCGTCCTGGCTGTGGCCCAGCAACGCCAGTGCGACCGCGTACATGTGCGCTCGGTGCCTGGCGAGCAGCAGACCGAGCGAGCCGGCGTCGCCGGCCTGCGCGGCGCACACCAGATCGAGGTCACGCGGAGCCCCGCTCACCGCTTCACCGATCCCCTCGCCCGGACAGACGGCCCATTGCTCGCGGCCGGTGTCAGGCCACGCCCGCCGTCGCCCGTACCGTCGACGCGATCGTGGCCGAGCCCACCACGCGGGTGTCGTCGTACAGGACGATCGCCTGGCCGGGGGCCACCCCGCGGACGGGCTCCGCGAACGTCACGCGCAGCTCGCCGTCCACCAGCTCCGCGGTGACCTCGGTCTCGCCGCCGTGGGCGCGGAGCTGGGCCGTGTAGGTGCCGGGACCGGACGGGGCCGCGCCGCACCAGCGGGGCCTGATCGCGCTCAGGGCGGTCACGTCCAGGGCGGCGGCGGGGCCGACCGTCACCGTGTTGTTCACCGGGGAGATGTCGAGGACGTAGCGCGGCTTGCCGTCGGCGGCCGGGGTGCCGATGCGCAGCCCCTTGCGCTGGCCGATCGTGAAGCCGTACGCGCCCTCGTGGGTGCCGACCTTGGCGCCGGACTCGTCGACGATGTCGCCCTCCGCCTTGCCGAGGCGGGAGGCGAGGAAGCCCTGGGTGTCTCCGTCGGCGATGAAGCAGATGTCGTGCGAGTCGGGCTTCTTGGCGACCGCGAGGCCGCGGCGCTCGGCCTCGGCGCGGATCTCGTCCTTGGTGGTGACGGTGTCGCCGAGCGGGAACAGGGCGTGCGCCAGCTGCCTCTCGTCCAGGACGCCGAGGACGTACGACTGGTCCTTGGCCATGTCGGAGGCGCGGTGCAGTTCGCGGGAGCCGTCCGCGAGGGTGACGACCTTCGCGTAGTGGCCGGTGCACACCGCGTCGAAGCCCAGCGCCAGCGCCTTGTCGAGCAGCGCGGCGAACTTGATCTTCTCGTTGCAGCGCAGGCAGGGGTTGGGGGTGCGGCCGGCCTCGTACTCGGCGACGAAGTCCTCGACGACGTCCTCGCGGAAGCGGTCGGCGAGGTCCCAGACGTAGAACGGGATGCCGATGACGTCGGCGGCGCGGCGGGCGTCGCGGGAGTCCTCGATGGTGCAACAGCCACGCGCGCCCGTGCGGAACGATTGCGGGTTCGCGGAGAGCGCGAGGTGGACGCCGGTCACGTCGTGGCCGGCTTCGGCGGCACGGGCGGCGGCGACGGCGGAGTCCACTCCTCCGGACATGGCGGCGAGAACGCGAAGGGGGCGCTGCGTGGTGTCAGTCATAACCCCTCAAGAGTACGGGGACGCGGGAACCGGGGCCGCCGGGTATCCGTTGACGACCACATGGGGGCGACAGAGGGTTCCAGGGACACCGACCGGCGCATCGGCCGGCGGGCGCTGATCGTCGGCAGCGCGGCGGCCGCCGTGGGCTCCGCGGTGCTGGCCCGGGACGAGCTGGCGCGGCTGTGGTGGCGGGCGCCGGGCGTGGAGAAGCCGCGGGTCGAGGGCGCGGTCGACTTCGGCGGCGCGCAGTGGGTGGCGGCCTCCGACGCGAACTGGCGGCGGGCGGACCGGCCCGACGACTACGGAATAGACATGGTGGTCATCCATGTCACCCAGGGCAGTTTCGCCAGCGCGGTGAAGGTGTTCCAGGACCCGGGGCACGGGGCGGCCGCGCACTACGTGGTCCGCAAGGACGGGCACATCACGCAGATGATCCGCGAGCTGGACGTGGCGTACCACGCGGGCAACCGCGCCTACAACGAACGCAGTGTGGGCATCGAGCACGAGGGTTTCGTGGACCGGCCCGAGGACTTCACGGACGCGATGTACGCGGCCTCGGCCCGGCTCACGGCCCGGATATGCGCGCGCTACGACATCCCCGTGGACCGCGAGCACGTCATCGGCCATGTGGAGGTGCCGGGGACGGACCACACCGACCCGGGCGAACACTGGGACTGGGAGCGGTACATGAGACTGGTGCGGCAGGCGCGCACGGCCTCCGCGTAGGTGCGGGCCCCGGGCCGCCGACGCTAGAGGAGGGCGGCGGCCACCAGGGCCAGGGCCGGCGGCACTCCCTGGCCCAGGGCACCGCGCCACAGCCGCGGAAAGGACGCGGCGAAGGCGAGCGCGGAGGCCACGAGGGACGCGCACAGGTAGAGGATCAGCGTGCGGCCCGCGGTGGGTTCGCCGGCGTGCAGCGCGACGACCCCGGCGACCAGGCCGAGTCCGAGGAGCAGGTTGTGGACGGCGACGCCCGAGCGCCACAGGGTGACCTCGGGGGGCGTCGGCGGCGGATGTGGTGAGGAAGACGCGCACGGCCGTGCGGTCGTGGAAGAAGCGCTCGAGCGTGCCGACCACGAGGTGGGTCAGGGTCGCGAGCAGGGCGAGGACCTGGGATGCGGGGTTCACGCCCGGAGTGTCCTGCGGCCGGGCCGCTACGTCAGCCCCGCCGCGCGGGCGCGTTCCACCACCGGGCCGATGGCCTTCGCGACCGCCTCGACGTCCGCCTCGGTGGAGGTGTGGCCGAGGGAGAAGCGCAGGGTGCCGCGGGCCAGGTCGGGGTCGGTGCCGGTGGCCAGCAGGACGTGGCTGGGCTGGGCGACGCCCGCGGTGCAGGCGGAGCCGGTGGAGCACTCGATGCCCTGCGCGTCCAGCAGGAGGAGCAGGGAGTCGCCCTCGCAGCCGGGGAAAGTGAAGTGGGCGTTGGCCGGGAGGCGGCCGCCCGGCTCCGGGTCGCCGCCGAGGATCGCGTCCGGGACCGCCGTACGGACCGCTTCGACCAGGGCGTCGCGCAGGGCGCCGATCTCGGTGGCGAACCACGCGCGCTGTTCGGCGGCGAGGCGGCCGGCCACCGCGAAGGAGGCGATGGCGGGGACGTCGAGGGTGCCGGAGCGGACGTGGCGCTCCTGGCCGCCGCCGTGCAGGACGGGGACGGGGGTCCACTCGCGGCCGAGGACGAGCGCCCCGATGCCGTACGGGCCGCCGATCTTGTGGCCCGAGACCGTCATCGCGGCGAGGCCGGAGGCGGCGAAGTCGACCGGGACCTGGCCGAAGGCCTGGACCGCGTCGGCGTGCAGCGGGACGCCGAACTCGGCGGCGACGGCGGCGAGTTCGCGGACCGGCAGGATGGTGCCGATCTCGTTGTTGGCCCACATCACCGTGGCCAGGGCGACATCGGCGGGGTTCTGGGCGATGGCCTCGCGCAGGGCGTCGGGGTGGACCCGGCCGTGCTTGTCGACCGGGAGGTACTCGACCGTGGCGCCCTCGTGCTCGCCGAGCCAGTGGACGGCGTCGAGGACGGCGTGGTGCTCGACGGGGCTGGCGAGGACCCGCGTCCTCGCGGGGTCCGCGTCGCGCCGGGACCAGTACAGGCCCTTCACGGCGAGGTTGTCGGCCTCCGTGCCGCCGGAGGTGAAGACGATCTCGCTGGGCCGGGCGCCGAGCGCCTCCGCGAGGGTCTCGCGGGACTCCTCGACCGTGCGGCGGGCCCCGCGGCCGGAGGCGTGCAGGGAGGAGGCGTTGCCGGTGACGCCGAGGTGCGCGGTGAGTGCCTCGACCGCCTCGGGGAGCATCGGGGTGGTCGCGGCGTGGTCGAGGTATGCCATGGTGACGCCGATTCTACGGGTCGCGGGTGCGCGTCCTCAGTCCAGGACCGGCCGGTGCCACGGCCTCAGAAGCTCCAGGACGGCGTGTTGTCGAACTGCATGAAGGCCACCAGGACCAGCAGGTCGGCCACACCGAGGCCGAGGCCGAGGTAGGCGCGGCCGCGGCGGGCGGTGCCGCGCCACAGCGCGACCGAGGCCAGGACGATGGCGATCGGGCCGAGGAAGACGTTGAGGACGAGAAGGCCGAGGAGGCCGAGGACGAAGGACGCCACGGCCATGCCGTCGGCGTCGCGGGCGCCGGTCCGGCGGCTGGCCTGCGCGGTGAGCTGCATGGTGATCAGTGCTCCTGGGGACGGTCGGGCGGCGGTCAGTGGGCCGAGGTGCGGCGGCGGGCGTGGCGCTCGCGGAGCGCGAAGATGCCCAGCCAGGCGGCGATCACGACGGCGGCGACGGCGGTGAAGGTGAGCGGCGCGTGGGCGACGGTGCCCAGGACGACGCCGAGCAGCATGAGTGCGGCCACGAGGAACAGCATGGGACGGATCCCCCTCCGGTTCGGCTGTCGTTACGTTTGGGTGAACAGTTGTAGTTACAGTTGTTCACTGAATTGAGAGTCTAGCGCGTCGTACGGCTTTCCAATTACGGAGAACAGTTGTTAACTGGATGATATGAGTCACACCCTCGGTATCCGGCAGGCACAGAAGCAGAAGACCCGGCAGGCGCTCCTGGACGCGGCGTTGGCCCTGCTGGAGGAGCAGAGCCTGAGCAGCCTGGGCCTGCGCGAGGTCACGCGTGCCGTCGGGGTCGCGCCGACCGCCTTCTACCGGCACTTCCGCTCCACCGCGGACCTCGGGGTGGCCCTGGTCGAGGAGGCGCTGGGCAGCCTGCACCCGATGATCCGGACGACGGTGTCCACGGCCGACGACCACGGTCAACGCATCAAGCGCGCTATCGAGTTGATCGCCGGTCATGTGAACGCGTACCCCGCTCATGTCCGCTTTATCGCCCGGGAGCGACATGGCGGGGTCCAGCCGGTCCGGGAGGCCATCCGCGACCAACTGGCCCGGTTCGGGCAGGAGGTGAAGGAAGAACTGGCCAAGGACCCGGTGTCCGAGGGCTGGAGCGACGAGGACCTGCTGATGCTGGCCAACCTCTACGTCGACCAGATGCTGATCACGGCCTCGCTGTTCCTGGAGACCCTGGAGGCGCCCCCGGAGGAGCGGGACCGGGTCTGCCAGGTGGCCGAGCGCCAGATGCGGCTGATCGGCATCGGCCGCGAGCACTGGCTGGACTGAGCCCCTCGGAGCGAGGCCGACACCCAGGGGCGGCACCCCCGTTCACCGGGAGTGCCGCCCCTGCCGTACGACGTCCCGCGCCGCGTCCGCCTCGTCAGCTCCGCGTCGCCGCCGCGCTCGGCGCTCCGCTCGGGGCCGCGCCGCCCGTACCGCCCCCGGGTCCGCCGCAGCCGCCGGGGCCGCCCTGACCACCCTGACCACCGCCGGGGCCGCCGCTGGGCATGCCGGAGGGGTTGCCGCCGGGCGCACCCGAGGGCCGGGCGGTCCCGTCGGCCGTCGGGGCACCCGAGGGGACGCCGCTGGGCACGCCGGAGGGATTGCCGCTGGGGGCCTGGCAGTTCCGCTGCCCCGAGGTGCCGCTGTCCGAGGTCGACGACGAGCCGCCCGGGCCGCAGGCCGCCAGGGCCAGGGACGAGAGCGCCAGCAGGGCCACGGCGGGGAGGAGACGCACACGCTTCATGAGAGACAGCTCCAGGGAGGATGAGGAAGTCCTGAGGCCGGGAACTCTCGCAACGCCCCCTGGGACTGCGGTGAGTTGGGCCTGTCCCCCGCCTGTGCGGCAGGCAGAGCGCGACCAGAACCGGGCCCTCAGCTGCTCGGCGTCCTCACCTCGCCGGGCCCGGGGCGCCGCTCAGCCCAGCCGCACCCGCGCCAGTTGCCTCGACTGGGCTACCAGTCGGTCCGCGGTGTCCCAGACCTCGGCGTCCTCCTCCAGGAAGCCGCCGGCGAGGTTGCGGGTGGTGATGGAGACCCGCAGGGGGCCCGGGGCGGGGCGGCACCGCACGTGCACGGTGAGCTCGACCGTCGGGACCCAGCCCTTGAGGCCGAGTTCGAAGGCCGTGGGCGGGAGCGCGTCCACCGCGAGGAGCAGGGAGAGGGGGTCGGCGTCCCGGCCGTCGGCGAGGCCGAACCAGGACCGCATCTCGCCCTTGCCGGACGGGGCGCCGAGGGCCCAGCCGAGCGTCGAGGGGTCCAGCTTGAGCATCAGCCGGTCGGTGATGGCGGAGCTGCCGTCGACGGGAGCCGGGCCGTCCTCGGGGCCGAAGCACTGGTCCATGGGCGGGATCGCAGGCGGCCTCGCCGTCGTCCGGACGTCGTCGGGCAGGGCGTCGAGGTCGCCGTAGGAGGCGAGGACGCGGATGCGTTCGACCTCGCGGCCCTCCTCGTCGTACTGGAAGAGCGAGGCCTGGCCGGTGGAGAGGGTGCGGCCGGCGCGGACGACGTCCGTGCGGATCACCGCCGGTCCGGGCTGGGACGCGGTCAGGTAGTGCGCGGAGACGGTGAACGGGTCGGCGTGCGGCAGGGCGTCGGCGAAGGCGCGGCCCAGGACCGCCAGGAGGTAACCGCCGTTGACGGCGCTGATGATCGTCCAGCCCGCGGAGAGGTCGATGTCGTAGACGCCGGGCGCCCGGCGGGTGACCGCGGTGTCCCGGTCGAACTCGCTGTCCCCGATCGTGGCGCGTGTGGCGGAGGCTGCTTCTGGCATGCCTGAACGCTACAACAAGCAACTACTAAGCGGTAGCTTTGCCGTCGTCCCGTCTCGCTCCGGCCAGGGTGAGACCCGTGCAATTTCTCGGTAAGTGTCCGCACTCGTCCGTAAACCCCCGCTGCCGCCGCCCCCTCTACAGGGACATGAGCCTCACCGGGACCGCGTTCCTCTACACGCTGATCGTGCTGTCCGTCGTCGCCGTCGTGCTGCCGCTGACCCTGTGGTCACGGCTGCGGGGACCCCGGATCGCCCGCGCCGCCGCCCGCGTGGTGATGGTGCTGTTCGCCCAGGGCACGGCCGTGGCCCTCGTCTTCGTGCTGGTCAACAACCAGAACAACCTGTACGACAACTGGGCCGACCTGCTCGGCACCGGCGACCACGTCCAGCAGGCCGCGAACCTGGGCGCCGACGGCACCGGCGGGATCTCCCTGAAACGCCTGCCCAAGGTGAAGCAGCACTTCTCCGAGGTGTCCGGGCCCGGCATGAAGGGCGTACGGGTCACCCAGCTCAAGGGCCGGGTCTCGGGGGTGAACGCCGAGGTCTACGTCTGGCTGCCCCCGCAGTACCGCGAACCCGCCTACCGGCACCACAGGTTCCCCGTCGTGGAGCTGCTCTCCGGCTATCCGGGCTCGGCGAAGGCCTGGTTCGGCTCGCTGCACGCGGTGAGCCGGCTCCAGCCGCTCATGCGGGACGGCAGGGTGGCGCCCTTCATCCTGGTCGCCCCGCGCATGAACCTGCTGGCCGGCGTCGACACCGGGTGCGCCAACATCACGGGCACGGTGAACGCCGACACCTGGCTCAGCGTCGACGTGCCGAAGATGGTCACCGACAACCTCCGCGCCCGGTCCGGTCCGGCCGGCTGGGCGGTGGCCGGGTACTCGGCGGGCGGGCACTGCGCGACCAAACTCGCCGTCGCCCACCCGAACCGCTACCGGGCCGCGGTCAGCATGTCCGGCTACAACGACCCGATCGGCGAACGCAGCTCCCTGGCGGCCGAGACCCCCGCCCTGCGCCGCGCCAACAACCCCTACGTACTGCTGCGCGAGGCCCGCACCCCGCCCGCGGTCGCGCTCTACGAGTCCGGCCAGCCGGGCGACGGCTACGAGGCGGCCATGGGCCTGGAACAGGTCGCGAAGGCGCCGACGACCGTGCACGTGGTCTACGTCCCGAAGAGCGCGGGCGGCCACAACATGGCGCTGTGGCGGCCGCAGGTGGTCCCGGCCTTCCGCTGGCTCACCGAGGAGATGGGGCTGCTGCACGGCCGGGCGGGCGCTACTCCTCACGCACGGTCGACCGGCGGTTCCACGCCCGCGGAGCTCGCCAGTGGAACCGCATCGCGAGCAGGCGCAGTACGAAGGCGGTGAGCGCCGCGAGCCCGCTGGTGAACGGCGTGAGGGTGCCGTAGCGGATGCACAGCACGACCATGGTGGCGCCGACGATCGCCGGGACCGCGTACAGGTCCCGGTCCCAGCGCAGCAGTGAGGGCACCTCGTTGGCGAGCACGTCCCTGAGCACACCGCCGCCGACGGCGGTGGCGAGGCCGAGGGTCGCCGACTGGGTGAGGCCGAGCCCGTACTCGTACGCCTTGGTCGTCCCGGCGACGCAGAACAGGCCGAGCCCGGCCGCGTCGAAGACGTTCACGCCGGCCTGGATGCGCTCCACGTGCGGGTGCAGGAAGAAGACCAGGAGGGCGGCGAGCAGCGGGGTGATGAAGTAGCCCAGGTCCGTGAAGGCGGCGGGCGGTACCGCGCCGATGATCAGGTCCCGGAACAGCCCTCCGCCGAGCGCGGTGACCTCGGCGAGGACGGCGATGCCGAAGACGTCGAAGTTCTTGCGGACGGCCAGCAGCGCGCCGGAGATGGCGAAGACGAAGATGCCGACGAGGTCGAGCGTGTGCTGGACGGAGGGCGTGAACAGTTGCTGGAGCACACCGCATTGTCCCGCACGGCCTGTTGCGGGATGCGCCGAGCGGGAGGGCGACGGACTGCTCCGCGCTCTCCCGCTCGGGGGTGCAGGACCTGGCCTGCTCGTCATGCCCTACTTGTCGGCCGGGTCCTCACGGTCGGCTTCCGGTTCCGTGCTCGACTCGCCGGTCTTCAGCGGAGCCGCGGGAGCGGTCCGCGCGCCCGGGCCCGTCTTCGCGGCCGTGGCCTCGACGTCCGCCGCGGCCTCCGGCTCCGGCTGCTCCGCCGAGTCCGCCGCTTCCCCGGCGGCCTTGGCGTCGGCCTCCTTGCCGCCCGGCACGGATCCGGCCACCGCCGCGACCGCCGCCGAGGTCTCCGCCGACTCGGCCAGGACCTCCTCGGCGACCAGCTCGGCCGCCTCCTTGGCGACCGACAGGAGCACGGTGTCCTGCGGGGCCTGGTCCTCGAAGTTCTCGGGGTGGTGGCAGGCGACGCGCTGGCCGGGACGCAGCTCGACCAGCTGCGGCTCGGTGGTCTTGCAGATCTCCGTGGCCTTCCAGCACCGCGTGTGGAAGCGGCAGCCGGAGGGCGGGGAGATCGGGGACGGGACGTCGCCGCGCAGCAGGATGCGCTCGGACTTGCCGCCCCGGCGCTTGGGGTCCGGCACCGGGACCGCCGACATCAGGGCCTTGGTGTACGGGTGCATCGGCGCCTCGTACAGCGAGGTGCGGTCGGCGAACTCGACGATCTTGCCGAGGTACATCACGGCGATGCGGTCCGAGACGTGCCGCACGACGGACAGGTCGTGCGCGATGATCACGTACGTGAGGCCGAGCTCCTCCTGGAGGTCGTCCATCAGGTTCACGACCTGCGCCTGGATCGACACGTCGAGCGCCGAGACCGGCTCGTCCGCCACCACCAGCTTGGGCTTGAGGGCCAGCGCTCGCGCGATGCCGATGCGCTGGCGCTGACCGCCCGAGAACTCGTGCGGGTAGCGGTTGTAGTGCTCGGGGCTCAGGCCCACCAGCTCCAGGAGGCGCTGGACCTCCTTCTTCACCCCGCCCTCGGGCTCCACGCCCTGGAGCCGGAAGGGCGCCGAGACGATGCCGCCGATGGTGTGCCGGGGGTTCAGCGAGCCGTACGGGTCCTGGAAGATCATCTGGATGTCCCGCCGCAGCGGACGCATCCCGGCGGTGTTCAGCCGTGTGATGTCCTGGCCCTCGAAGTGGATCGTGCCGCCGGTCGGGTCCTGGAGGCGGGTGATGACCCGGCCCATGGTCGACTTGCCGCAGCCCGACTCGCCGACCACGCCGAGGGTCTCGCCCTTGCGCACCTCGAAGTCGATGCCGTCGACCGCCTTGACCGCGCCGACCTGGCGCTGGAGGACGCCCTTGCGGATCGGGAAGTGCTTCTGGAGGCCCTCGACCTTGAGCAGTACCTCGCGCTCGTCGGGGGCGGTCGTCACGTCCGCGTCCGTCTTCTTCGTCTCACTCACAGCTTCGGCGCAATCTCTTCGGTCCAGATCCGCGTGCGGTCCTCCGGCGAGAGGTGGCACGCGGACCAGTGCCCGCCGCCGACCTGCTGGAGCTCCGGGCGCACGGTACGGGTGACATCGCCCTTGGGGATGTCCGCGTACGGGCAGCGGGGGTGGAAGGCGCAGCCCGAGGGGACGTTGATGAGGCTCGGCGGCTGGCCCTTGACGGGAATGAGCCGCTCGGAGGTCTCCCGGTCGATGCGCGGCATCGAACCGAGCAGGCCCCAGGTGTACGGGTGCTGCGGCCGCTCGAAGACGTCGTCGACGGTGCCGCGCTCCACGCACCGGCCGCCGTACATCACGAGGACGTCGTCGGCGATCTCGGCGACCACACCCAGGTCGTGGGTGATGAGGACGACCGCGGAGCCGAACTCCTTCTGCAGGTCCCGGATCAGGTCGAGGATCTGCGCCTGGACGGTGACGTCGAGGGCGGTCGTCGGCTCGTCCGCGATGAGCAGCTCGGGGTTGTTGACGAGCGCCATGGCGATCATCGCGCGCTGGCGCATACCGCCGGAGAACTCGTGCGGGTAGCTGTCGACGCGCTTGCCGGGCTCGGGGATGCCGACCCGGTCGAGCATCTCGATCGCCCGCTTGCGCGCGGTCTTCTTGTTGACGTCGTGGTGGACCCGGTACGCCTCCACGATCTGGTTGCCGATCGTGTAGTACGGGTGCATCGCGGACAGCGGGTCCTGGAAGATCATCGCCATCTCGCGGCCGCGCAGCCGGCGCACCTCGTCCGGGTCGGCGGAGACCAGCTCCTTGCCGCCCAGCCAGATCTCGCCGGACATCTGCACGTTCTTGCCGCGTGCGCCGAGCCGGTGCAGACCCATGATCGCCAGCGAGGTGACGGACTTGCCGGAGCCGGACTCGCCGACGATGCAGAGGGTCTTGCCCTTCTCCACCTGGAAGCTGAGCCCGTCCACGGACTTGACCAGTCCGTCGTCGGTCGGGAAGTGCACCTTGAGGTCGCGGACCGCGAGGAAGGCGTCGGGAGCGTTGCCGGGCGCGGGCTCGCCCAGAGCGGCGCCGGTCTTGGAGAGTTCGGTCACGAGAGCCTCACCCGCGGGTCGGCGGCGGCGTACAACAGGTCCACCAGGAGATTTGCGACTACGACGAAGATGGCGGCCAGCAGGGTGACGCCGAGGATCGGGGGCAGGTCGTTGTCGGTGATGCCCTGGACCGCGTACTGACCGATGCCGGGCAGCGAGAAGACGGTCTCGGTGATCACGGCACCGCCGAGCAGCAGACCCAGGTCCATGCCGAACACGGTGATGATCGGCGTCAGCGCTGCCCTCAGGCCGTGCCGGCCGACCACGTTGCGCTCGCGCAGGCCCTTGGCGCGGGCCGTGCGGATGAAGTCCTCGTTCATCGTCTCCAGCATGCCCGAACGGGTCAGCCGGGCGTAGATGGCGGAGTACAGCAGAGCGAGCGAGCACCAGGCCGGGAAGAGGGTGTTGGCCCACTGGGCCGGGTTCTCCGTGAACGGCACATAGGTGCGGCCGAAGATGGGCCACTGGTAGGTGAAGAGCAGCAGCGCCAGGTTGCCCGTGAAGAACATGGGCAGCGAGACACCGGCGAGCGCGACGCCCATGAAGCTGCGGTCGAAGAAGCTGCCGGGCTTGAGCGCGGAGATCACACCGATCACCACACCGGAGACCAGCCACAGCACGGCGGCACCGAGGGCCAGCGACGCCGTCACCGGGATGCGCGAGGTGAGCTGCGGCCAGACCGCCTCGTGGGTCTTGAAGGAGTAGCCGAAGCACGGCGCGTCGCAGTGCGCGGTCGTGGGACCCAGGTTGTAGGTGGCCCCGGACACGACACCCTTGATGAAGTGCCAGTACTGCAGGTACAGCGGGTCGTCCAGACCCAGGTTCTGCTTGACCGCGAGGATGTCGGCCTTCGACGGGCTCTTGCCCAGGTACTGCTGCGCGAGCTGGTCGGCGGTCTGGCCGGCCATCCGTGGCAGCAGGAAGAAGATCGCGAAGGTGACCGCGGTGACGACCAACAGCAGGATCACTGCCGCGAACGTCCGACGGAGGATGTACGAGATCACGGGGACCGGCGCTGGTGCCCGTGGGCCGCGAAGCCCACGGGCACCAATGCCTTCACCTGCCTTCCGGGGCTACTTCTTGGTCGTGCCGATGTTGAGGTAGTCGTACTGACCGCTGAAGGCCGCCGTGGACACCAGGTTGGTGAAGCCGGCCGGGCGGTACAGCAGGACCTTGAAGTAGGTCAGCGGGACCAGCGCCGCCAGGTCCATCGCACGCTTGTCGATCTGGGCGTACAGGGCGTTGCGCGCCGTGTCGTCCTCGGTGGCGATGGCCTTCTCCAGCATCTCGTTGATCTGCTTGTCGTTCAGGTACGAGAGGTTGGTGTTGCCGGAGGCACCGATCGCGTCACCGTGCAGGATCTGCTGGAGGAAGCCGTAGCCGGAGGGCCAGTCGGCACCCCACTGCATCATGTGCAGACCGATGTTCTGCTTCTTGTCGAAGGTCGGCACACCGGCGTAGTCGGTGAAGTACTTGCCCGACGGGTACTGCTTCAGGCTGGCGTTGATGCCGACCTTCTTCAGCGAGGCGATGATCGCGGTGGCCGCGTCGATCTCCTGCGGACGGTCGCTGCGGGCCGAGATGTTGGTGTTGATGCTCGACTTGCCGCAGGCCTTCAGCTGCTCCTTGGCCTTGGCCGCGTCGCCCTTGTTGCCGGTGGTCGCGTAGACGTCCGCCTTCTCGTAGCCCGGGATGTCCGGCGGCAGGACGGTGGTGGCGATGTCACCGCGGATCGGGCCGCCCTCGGCGGTCTGCACGGAGACCTTGTCGATGGCGTACTGGACGGCCTTGCGGCACTCGACCTTGTCGAACGGCGCGACCTGGGTGTTGATCGCCATGTAGACCAGACGGCCACCGTAGGTGTTGTCCGTGTTCGACTTCAGGTTGGCGTCGTTGACGACCTTGGCCTGGGTCGCGGCCTGGACACCGGTACCACCGAGGTCGATCGCGTCGCCGGCCTGGACGTCCTGGTCGATCGTCTCGGCGTTGACCTTCAGCTTGACGACGATCTTGTCCGGGTACTGCTTGCGCAGCGGGTCGGTCTTCGCGTCCCAGTTCTCGTTGCGCACGAGGACGGCCTGCTGGCCCTCCTTGTAGCTCTGGAACTTGTAGGAGCCCGAGGAGACGATGCTCTTGACGTAGTCGACGCCGGTGTCCTTGGACTGCGGCACCGGGGCCGTCTGCGGCGTGGCGACCAGGTAGTCGAACTCCTGGAAGGCGCGGTTGAGCTTGAAGACGATCGTGTTGTCGTCCGGCGTCTCGATGGACTTCAGGCCCTCGGCGCTCTTGTCCTTGTAGGGACCCTTGTACTTGTCGCCGCCCTGGAGGAACTGCTGGAAGTAGTTCGGGCCGAGGGAGAGCACGTCACGCGCGAAGTTCGAGCGCTCGACGGCGTACTTGACGTCCTTCGAGGTGATCGGCGTGCCGTCCTGGTACTTCAGACCGGAACGGATCTTGTACGTCCAGGTCTTGCCGCCGTCGCTCGGCTGGCCGGCGCTCTCGGCGAGGTCCGGGACCAGCTTGTTGCCCTCCTCGCCCGCACCGGGCGCGAAGGTCATCAGCGGGCGGGCGTAGAGCCGGCTGAGGTTGTACATGTAGGCGTAGTACGTGTTGCCGGGGTCGAAGGAGTCCGGGACGTCGGAGTACTCGTACGTGACCGTCCCACCCTTCTGGGTGGAGGCGTTGACGACACCCTTGGTCGCTGCGTTGGCCCCAGCCGACTTGTTTTCGTCTCCACCGTTGTCATCGGCCTTGCTGCAAGCCGAGAGCAACAGGCTCGCACTGCCGATGGCCGCCACTGCGGCCAGCGCTGACCTTCGCATGATGGTCTGCTTCCCCTTCAATTGTCGGAAATCTTGTGGACTCTCACCGCGGCCGCAGGTCAGCGGCTGCGCGGGTCGAGAGCGTCGCGGAGACCGTCACCGAGCAGGTTGAACGCAAGGACGGTCACGAAGATGGCCAGACCAGGCACGATCATGAACTGGGGGTCGACCTGGTAGTAGTCGACCGCCTGGTTGATCATGCCGCCCCAGGACGCCTGCGGGGGCTGGATGCCGACGCCGAGGAAACTGAGGGACGCCTCGAAGAGGATGTTGGTCGGGATGAGCAGCGTCGAGTAGACGATGATCGGGCCGACGAGGTTCGGCAGCAGCTCCCGGAAGAGGATGTAGGGGCCCTTGGCCCCCATCCCTCGCGAGGCGTCGACGAACTCCCGCTCGCGCAGGGCCAGTGTCTGACCGCGCACGATGCGGCCCAGGTAGGGCCAGTTGAAGAAGCCGATGATGAAGATCAGCACGCTGATGTGCAGCGGCAGGCCCTCCAGCCCGAAGGCACCGCCCTGCAGGGTGGCCGAGATGGCGATGGCGAAGAGCAGCAGCGGGAACGCCAGGAAGGTGTCCATCAGCCGGCTGATGATCGTGTCGACCCGGCCGCCGTAGTAGCCGGCGACCACGCCGAGCACGGCGCCGATCGTGTTGGACAGGATCGTGGCGCCGAAGGCGACGACCAGCGAGACCCAGGAGCCCTCGAGGATGCGGGTGGCGATGTCGCGGCCGAACTTCGGCTCGACACCGAGCGGGTGGTCCCAGCTCATGCCGCCCCAGGCGCCCTTGGGGAGCGAGGTGTTGGGGTCGATCAGGTCCTGGTGCAGGGCGTTCGGGTCCAGACCGAACAGGGCCTGGATGGGCCGGGACAGCACCGCGACCAGGATCAGCAGGATGACGATCACACCGCCGGCGACCGCCACCTTGTCCCTCTTGAACCGGGACCAGGCGATCTGCCCCAGGGAACGGCCCTCGATCTGCCCCTTGCCGGCGCCGGCAAGGACAGCCTCCGGCTGCGCCTCGGCCTGCGCCCCGGTGGTCTCGATCGGTGCGGTCACAGTGACCCGACCCCTCTCGCCGGTGGTGACCGGCCTACACCTGCCGTGGATTACGGCTTTGTCGACTTGCTCAGCTCGCAGGAACGTCTGATCCTGCGTCTGCCTGGGGAGTCTTCAGCTTCGCTGCGATCACCCGCCAGGTCTGACGAAGAAAGTATGCGTAACCGTGATGCAGTACGAGGGATTCCGTTATCCGAACAACGGGTAACGCCCCTCGGACGTATGCCAGTTGGGACAGAACGGCACAATAAGTGATGTTCGGGACGAACCTCCGCTATCTACGCGCGAAGAAACGGGGCTGTTACCCAAACGAGCCGAACGGGTTGTCATCGCTCTCAGTAACCACCGCGGACCGGCGGGTAGCCGTACCCGGAGGCCGGCGCCTGGGCGGGCGAGCCGTGGGCCTCGCGGTCGTAGAACGGACGGGCACCGGCGCGCATCCACAGCGCCACCGGGTCGTACTCGTCGGACATCGCCACGGTCGACACCGGCAGCCCCTCCGGGACGGCGCCGATGGACTGCTGCATCATCGCGCGCACCGAGTCCACGGCCGAGGGACTGGTGTCGTACACGTCCAGACCGATGGCGAGGTACGGCGCCCCGAGCGCGGGCTGCACCCAGGCGCGGCGCAGCGAGCGGACCGCCGGGGTGCGGTGGGCGTTCTGCACGAGCAGGGCGTAGAACTGGGGGACCTCGATACCGGGTTCGGACAGCCGGAGCGGACCGGCCGGCTGGCGCTCCAGGCCGGTCGCGATGCGGCGCAGGTCGAGCCAGGGGATGCCGACCCCGCCGCCGGGGGCGTGCGGGTTGAGCCAGAGCCCGTAGTGGTCGGGGTAGAGCGTGCGGGCCACGTCGATGCCGTCGACCACTTCGTACGAACGGTTCCAGCCGCTGGCGCTCAGCTCCTGCGCCGAGGTCACACAGGGCGCGTAGCCGTAGCCGTCGACCTCCATGTTCCCGTACTGGGCGTCCGGGGAGCCCGCCTGGCCGTGCCACAGGAGCATCCAGATCTGGCCGTTGTTCGGGGTCGCGAGGGCACGCAGCAGCGCCTCGTACGCGTCGTAGCGCCCGGGGGTCACCTGGCGCAGCATGTGCTCGACCGTGCCGGTCGCGGTGCCCGTGCCGCTGGCGCTCACGTCGTATCGCCCTTCTTGGAAGTTGCCCCGAGTATGAAACCAGCTTAAGCGCCCGGGAGCCCGGCTCCCGCTGCCCTGTGCGACTGCGGGTCGCGGGGGCTGATCGCGCCCCCGAGAGTCAGGTCCCCTGCGTGTAGAAGGGCCGTACCTGTCCCCGCATCCAGTGGCCCACCGGGTCGTCCGCCACGTCCAGCAGGACCAGGTTGACCGGCCACGGCACCGGGGTCCGCCCGAGGGCCCGGCCGAGGGCGTCCATCGGCAGGGTGCGCAGGTCGCCCTCCCACTGGGAGAGTTCCACGCCCACGAACATGACCGGGTCGGCGGTCTCGATGGCGGCCAGGCAGCGACGGGCCGTCAGGACCACTCCCGTGGCGGCGAACTCGGCGGACGCGGCGGCCAGGAAGTCGACCGGGTCGTCCTGCCAGTCCGGCTCGTAGAGCTTGACCCGGCCGCCGGTGTTGGGCCCGTCCAGCGGGGTGCGCCCCACCCGGCACAGGTCGGCGACGGCGGCGGGCGGGAGGGGCACGCCGACCACGCCGTCGGGGTTCACCGCGATGCCCACCTGCGGGGGCAGACCGCGGGCGAACTCCACCGCCGGGGCGATGGTGTACGACAGATGGCCGCCGACGACCTGGCGGAACTGCTCCTCGGAGCTGAACACCGGGACGAACGCCTGGCCGTCGATCTCCAGGGTGGGCAGGTCGAGGGGGCCGCTGTGCGGGCCGCCACCGTTCGGCAGGGGGATCCAGACGAAGCTGCGGCCGAGCACCTCGATGATCCGGCCGCCCGCCGAGGGCACGCCGAGGGAGGCCGAGAGCACCTCCTCCAGCTCGTTGCCGGGCCATCCGCCGTGCGGATGGGGGTGCGGGTGCGCCTGCCCTGGGAAGTCCGCGGGAAGATCCGCCGGGAAGTCCATCTGTCTGACCGCCTGCTGTGAACCGCTGTTGATGTGGCTGAAAGGCTAGCGGGTGCGGCGCGCGGGTGGTCCGGCCCGGGAGAGCGCACGCCTCAGCCGGCGAACCCGATCCGCCGCAGCACGTCCGCCGCGTCCCGGTCGATCAGCACCGCCGAGCCGCAGCCCTGGGGCAGATCGCCCCGCTCCACGGAGCGGATCAGCCGGGCGGCGGCGCCGCGGTGCCGCCGGAAGGCGTACCGCGAGACGCCCCGGCCGCGCTCGCGCTGGCCCTCCAGCGCGGTGTCCGCCGTGACGTCGAGCAGCAGCAGGTGCAGGGTGCCGCCCCGGCGCCGGGCCTCGCGGGCCAGCCAGCGCCTCACCCAGGCCTGCGTCCCGCAGTCGTGCACCACGACCCCCTCGCCGGAGCGCAGGGCGCGGCGCAGTCCGGCGTAGTGCGCGAGCCGGACCAGGGGGCGGTAGACGGCGTACGGAAGGAAGCGGGACAGCTTGGCGTCCCAACGGTCGCGGGTGTCCTGGGAGTCGATCCGGATCCCCTTGACCGCGCGCTTCATCAGGGTGGACTTGCCGCTGCCGGGCAGGCCGGTGATGACGACGAGGTCCCCCGGGCCGAAGAGCAGGGCGTGCGGACTGCGGCCGGCGCGGTCGCGCAGGTCACGGACGACCGGGCGGGCGCCCAGCGCCTCGACGGCAGGGGCCGTGGACTGCTCCGGCAGCGCGAGCCCCGAGGTCGTCGCGTACGCCCTGGTCCTGTTCACCGTCATCGTCCTCCTCCGGGGTCGGGGTTCCCCTCCCCACCGAGCGTAAAGAGAAGGTAATGGATGATCTCTCGCGTTTCTGTACGCGTACCGCCACAAGCCGGTTACAGAGAGAGGGGCCGGACGCGGCCCTGCCGTCGGCATCCGAGGCGTGCAATGATGTCCGCGCCAACTGCATACCGGCCGCTTGAATCCGCGCGGGAGAGTTCCGGGTACGTGTACCCGGGCGCCGAAGGAGCAAGTCCCTCCCTTGAATCTCTCAGGCCCCGTTACCGCGCGGGCGAGGCACATCTGAAAAGCGGGCCGCCGACTCGAAGGCGGCCCCACCCAAGGTGCAAGCCATGTCGTTCATGGCGAACCTCTCAGGTTCCGATGACAGATGGGGAGGAATACCTCGCCCGTCACACCCATGTCCTGGGATCCTTGGAGACGACCGTCCGATGAGCAGTTCTGAACTCCGTCTCACCGCGCTCGATGCCCTGCATCGCTCCCTCGGTGCCACGATGACCGACTTCGCCGGCTGGGACATGCCCCTGCGGTACGGCTCCGAGCGCGACGAACACCTCGCGGTCCGCTCCAGGGCCGGGCTCTTCGACCTCTCCCACATGGGCGAGATCACCGTGACCGGACCGCAGGCCGCCGCAATGCTGAACTTCGCCCTCGTCGGCAACATCGCCTCGGTCGGTGTCGGCCGGGCCCGCTACACCATGATCTGCCAGGAAGACGGCGGCATCCTGGACGACCTGATCGTCTACCGGCTCGGCGAGACCGAGTACATGGTGGTCGCCAACGCCTCCAACGCCCAGGTCGTCCTGGACGCCCTGACCGAGCGCGCGGCCGGCTTCGACGCCGAGGTGCGCGACGACCGGGACGCCTACGCCCTGATCGCCGTGCAGGGGCCGGAGTCGCCCGGGATCCTCGCGTCCCTGACCGACGCGGACCTGGACGGCCTCAAGTACTACGCCGGTCTCCCGGGCACGGTCGCCGGGGTGCCCGCGCTGATCGCGCGCACCGGGTACACCGGCGAGGACGGCTTCGAGCTGTTCGTGAAGCCGGAGCACGCGGTCGAACTGTGGCAGGCGCTCACCAAGGCGGGCGAGGGCGTCGGGCTCGTCCCCTGCGGGCTGTCCTGCCGGGACACCCTGCGCCTGGAAGCGGGCATGCCGCTGTACGGGCACGAGCTCTCGCGCGAACTGACGCCTTTCGACGCCGGGCTCGGACGAGTGGTGAAGTTCGACAAGGAGGGTGACTTCGTGGGCCGCGCCGCCCTGCGCGAGGCCGCGGAGAACGCGAACCACGAGCCGCCCGTCCTGGTCGGCCTGATCGCCGAGGGCCGCCGGGTCCCCCGCGCCGGGTACGCCGTCGTCGCCGAGGGCAAGGTGATCGGCGAGGTCACCTCCGGCGCCCCCTCCCCCACGCTGGGCAAGCCGATCGCGATGGCGTACGTCGACGCCATGTACGCCGCGCCGGGCACGACGGGTGTCGCCGTGGACATCCGGGGCAGCCACGAGCCGTACGAGGTCGTGGCGCTGCCGTTCTACAAGCGCCAGAAGTAGCCGCACAGGCGATGCTGAGCACGGAGCCGTCGCTCACGCACGCCCTCCGCAGTCCCCCATTCACCAGCACTTCCCCGCGTACAGGAGAATTCAGGCCATGAGCAACCCCCAGCAGCTTCGCTACAGCAAGGAGCACGAGTGGCTGTCGGGCGCCGAGGACGGCGTCTCGACGGTCGGCATCACGGAGCACGCGGCCAACGCGCTCGGCGATGTCGTCTTCGTCCAGCTCCCGGAGGTCGGTGACACGGTGACCGCGGGCGAGACCTGCGGCGAGCTGGAGTCGACCAAGTCGGTCTCCGACCTGTACTCCCCCGTCTCCGGTGAGGTCACCGAGGTCAACGAGGACGTCGTCAGCGACCCGGCGCTGGTGAACTCCGCCCCCTTCGAGGGCGGCTGGCTGTTCAAGGTACGCGTCACGGAGGAGCCGGCCGACCTGCTCTCCGCCGACGAGTACACCGCCTTTTCCGCCGGCTGAGGAGTCCGCACCTGATGTCCGCACTGAACACGCCCCTTCACGAGCTCGACCCGGAGATCGCCGCCGCGGTCGACGCCGAGCTGGGCCGGCAGCAGTCCACGCTCGAGATGATCGCCTCGGAGAACTTCGCTCCGCTCGCGGTCATGGAGGCGCAGGGCTCGGTCCTCACCAACAAGTACGCCGAGGGCTACCCGGGCCGCCGCTACTACGGCGGCTGCGAGCACGTCGACGTGGCCGAGCAGATCGCGATCGACCGGCTCAAGGAGCTGTTCGGCGCCGAGTACGCCAACGTCCAGCCCCACTCCGGTGCCTCCGCGAACCAGGCCGCGCTGTTCTCGCTGGCCCAGCCCGGCGACACCATCCTGGGCCTGGACCTGGCGCACGGGGGTCACCTGACCCACGGGATGCGGCTGAACTTCTCCGGCAAGCAGTTCGACGTGGTCGCCTACCACGTGGACCCGGCGACCGGCCTGGTCGACATGGCCGAGCTGGAGAAGCTCGCCAAGGAGCACCGGCCCAAGGTGATCATCGCGGGCTGGTCCGCGTACCCGCGGCAGCTCGACTTCGCGGAGTTCCGCCGGATCGCCGACGAGGTCGAGGCGTACCTGTGGGTCGACATGGCCCACTTCGCCGGCCTGGTGGCGGCGGGGCTGCACCCGAACCCCGTCGAGCACGCGGACGTGGTCACCTCCACCACCCACAAGACGCTGGGCGGCCCGCGCGGCGGCATCATCCTCGCCCGGCAGGAGTTCGCGAAGAAGCTGAACTCGTCCGTGTTCCCGGGCTTCCAGGGCGGCCCCCTGGAGCACGTGATCGCGGCGAAGGCGGTGTCCTTCAAGGTCGCGGCCTCGGAGGAGTTCAAGGAGCGCCAGCGGCGTACGGTGGAAGGCGCGCGCATCCTCGCCGAGCGACTGACGGCCGACGACGCCCGGGCGGCCGGGGTCAACGTGCTCTCCGGCGGCACCGACGTCCACCTCATCCTCGTCGACCTGCGCGAGTCCGAGCTGGACGGCAAGCAGGCCGAGGACCGTCTGCACGAGGTCGGCATCACGGTCAACCGCAACGCCGTCCCGAACGACCCGCGCCCGCCGATGGTGACGTCGGGGCTGCGGATCGGCACGCCGGCCCTGGCCACCCGCGGCTTCACGGCCGAGGACTTCGCCGAGGTCGCGGACGTGATCGCCGAGACGCTGAAGCCGTCGTACGACGTCGAGACCCTCAAGGCCCGGGTCGCGGCGCTGGCGGACAAACACCCGCTGTACCCCGGCCTGAGCAAGTAGTTCCACGGTGGGGGCACCCGACGACGCGTGCCCCCACCCTTTTTGAAGGAGTTCCCGTGGCCATCTCGGTCTTCGACCTGTTCTCGATCGGCATCGGCCCGTCGAGCTCCCACACGGTCGGCCCGATGCGCGCGGCCCGCATGTTCGCCCGCCGCCTGCGCAACGAGGGCCTGCTGCCCGCCGTCGCCTCGGTCCGCTGCGAGCTGTACGGCTCCCTCGGCGCGACCGGCCATGGTCACGGCACCCCGAAGGCGGTGCTGCTCGGCCTGGAGGGGGCGTCCCCCCGCACGGTCGACGTGGAGGGCGCGGACGACAGGGTGGCGGAGATCAGGGCCGCGGGCCTGCTGAAGCTGCTCGGCGAGCACGAGATCCCCTTCTCCTTCGACGACGACCTGGTGCTGCACCGGCGCAAGGCGCTGCCGTACCACGCGAACGGCATGACGGTGTGGGCGTACGACGCCTCGGGCGCGGAACTGCTGTCGAAGACGTACTACTCGGTCGGCGGCGGCTTCGTCGTGGACGAGGACGCGGTCGGCGAGGACCGCATCAAGCTCGACGACACGGTGCTGAAGTACCCCTTCCGCACGGGTGACGAGCTGCTGCGCCTGACCAAGGAGACCGGCCTGTCGATCTCCTCCCTGATGCTGGAGAACGAGCGCGCCTGGCGCACGGAGGACGAGATCCGGGCCGGGCTGCTGGAGATCTGGCGCGTGATGCAGTCCTGTGTGTCCCGGGGCATGTCGCAGGAGGGCATCCTGCCCGGCGGTCTGCGGGTGCGCCGGCGAGCCGCCATGACGGCCCGTCAACTGCGGGCGGAGGGCGACGCGTTGGCCTACTCCATGGAGTGGATCACGCTGTACGCGATGGCGGTCAACGAGGAGAACGCGGCCGGCGGCCGGGTCGTGACGGCCCCGACGAACGGCGCGGCCGGCATCATCCCCGCGGTCCTGCACTACTACGTGAACTTCGTTCCCGGCGCGGACGAGGACGGCGTGGTCCGCTTCCTCCTCGCCGCGGGCGCCATCGGCATGCTCTTCAAGGAGAACGCGTCCATCTCCGGTGCCGAGGTCGGCTGCCAGGGCGAGGTCGGCTCCGCCTGCTCGATGGCCGCGGGCGCCCTCGCCGAGGTCCTCGGCGGCTCCCCCGAACAGGTCGAGAACGCCGCCGAGATCGGCATGGAGCACAACCTCGGCCTCACCTGCGACCCGGTCGGCGGTCTGGTCCAGATCCCCTGCATCGAGCGCAACGGCATGGCCGCGGTGAAGGCGGTCACGGCGGCGAAGATGGCGCTGCGGGGGGACGGCTCCCACATGGTGTCCCTCGACAAGGTCATCAAGACGATGAAGGACACGGGGGCGGACATGAGCGTGAAGTACAAGGAGACGGCGCGCGGGGGTCTGGCGGTCAACATCATCGAATGCTGAGGTGACAGCCCCTGACCTGATGCGGCCCCGATCGCCCGAAGGTGACCGGGGCCGAGATCGCAGCGGTGGCTCCGGTCGTGCCGTGTGGGCCGTTCCGCCACCCGGGACTCAGCGGCCGATGTCGTCCAGCGCGGTCAAGTCCTCAGGAGACAGGGAGCGTCCCGCGCCGGCGATGTTCTCGCGCAGGTGCGCTGTCGATGACGTGCCGGGGATGAGCAGGATGTTCGGTGATCGCTGCAGCAGCCAGGCCAGTGCGACGGACATCTGGGTCTCCTTCAGTCGGGCGGCGACCGCCGAGAGCGCCGAGGACTGAAGCGGGGTGAAGCCCCCGAGGGGGAAGAAGGGCACGTACGCGACGCCTTCGGCGGCGAGCCGGTCGATGAGCTTGTCGTCGTGGCGGTGGGCGAGGTTGTACATGTTCTGCACGCACACGATCGGCGCGATGCTCTGTGCCTCGGTGACCTGCTCCTCGGTGGCGTTGCTGACCCCGAGGTGGCGGATCAGGCCCTGCTGCTGGAGTTCCACGAGCGTCTCGAACGCCTCGGCGAGCGAGCCCGGTTGGGGACCTTCGGCGTTGCCGAGTCGCAGGTTGACCAGGTCGAGTACGTCGAGCCGGAGGGACCTGAGGTTGTCGTGGACCTGGCGGCGCAGATCCTCGGGTCGCCGGGCCGTGGGCCAGCCACCCTGTTCGTCGCGGGTCGCGCCCACCTTGGTCACGATGTGCAGCGACTCGGGATAGGGGTGCAGTGCCTCGCGGATCAGCTCGTTGGTGATGCGCGGCCCGTAGGCGTCGCTGGTGTCGATGTGGGTGATACCGAGGTCGACCGCTTCACGCAGAACGGCCAGGGCACCCTCGCGATCGGTGGGCGGTCCCATGACCCACGGGCCGGCCAGTTGCATGGCGCCGTAGCCGAACCGCGTGACGGTCAGGTCACCCAGAGTCCAGGTGCCGCCGGGGAGAGAGAGGGAAGGTGTGCTCATCCTGTTGCCTTTCGCCGTGCACTCGGGGTGGCGCCTGCTGCCTCCCTGCATCAGCATTGGAGAGAAACTTCCTGTGGGGAAGTAGGCACTTCGGAGTGCGTAACCCACCCATCGGTGAGAGGTGTGACCAGTGACGACGGCGAAGGCGGCCCAGAAGAGGGCTCAGGCCAAGGTGGAGTACAACGCGTTCCTGGCAGGGTGCCCCAGCCGGCAGTTGCTCGACCGGATCTCGGACAAGTGGGTCGTCCTGATCCTGTGTGCGCTGGGCGGCGACAACAGCCCCGGCAAGCCCGGTGCAGCACACGCAGACGCTCCGAGGGCGATGCGCTACTCCGAGATCTGCCGTCTTCTGGCCGGGGTCAGTCAGAAGATGCTGACCCAGACGCTGCGGTCACTGGAGCGCGATGGCCTCCTCACCCGCACCGTGACGCCAACCGTCCCCGTCACCGTCACCTACGAACTGACCAGCCTCGGCCTCTCGCTTCACCACGTGACACGCGGCCTCCGGAACTGGGCGCAGACACACATGGCCGAGGTCCTCGAAAACCGCGAGAACTCCGACGCTCGCACTTCCTGACGATTCATCCGTCTCGGGGGCAGCCGGCAGTGACACGTCCGTGAAGCCGGAAAACGACTCCAGTCGGGGCATGGCGGACCTGTGCGGCGTGTCTCCCGCATATCCCTCCGCCGGTCGGGCGGAGGAGGAGGTCGGAGCGGGCTGCCGCGTCGGCGGAGGCTCGGGCGGGCCGTGTCCGAGGTTCTCCCGCGGGGCAGGTGGGGCATCATCAACTCCCGTTCCCCCACTCTCACTTCAAGGAGCCCCCACATGCTCCGCGGCATCGATGTCAGCGCGTACCAGTCCTCCGCCTTCAGCACCGAGGGCCTCTCCTTCGTCTTCATCAAGGCGACGGAGGGCCGCTCCTACACCAACCCGAAGCTCTCGGCGCAGACCAAGCACGCCCGCGACGCCGGACTGGTCGTCGGCTTCTACCACTTCCTGTGGCCCGGCAACCTCACCGCCCAGGCCGAGTACTTCGTCAAGCACGCCCCCGAGAAGGGCGGCGACATCCTCGCGGTCGACTGGGAGACCACGGGCGACGGCACCCACGCGAGCAACGCGGAGAAGGACTCCTTCATCCGCAAGGTGCGCCAGCTCCGGCCGAACAACCGGGTCGTCCTCTACACGAACCGGCACTACTGGCTGAACGTCGACACCACGTCGTACGCCGGTGACGGACTCTGGATCGCCGACTACGTCACGGCCGGCAAGCCGCGCATCAAGGCCAAGTGGCGCTTCCACCAGTACACCGACGACCCCGTGGACAAGAACGTAGCCGACTTCGCGAGCAAGGCGGCCCTGCGGGAATGGGCGGCCGACGCCTGATCGCGCGTCCCCCCTTAGGCTTCGGGCATGGGTGGGACGATCACTGCGGTCAGCAGCAACGGCGCGTACTCCTTCAGCAAGCCGAACCGCGAGAGCATCACACTGCTCGCCGGGTTCGGTGTGGAGGGGGACGTCCACGGCGGGGCGACGGTGAAGCACCGTTTCCGGATGCGGAAGGACCCCTCGCAGCCGAACCTCCGGCAGGTGCACCTGATGCACGAGGAGCTGTTCGACGAGCTCCGGGAGGCCGGCTTCGAGGTCGGCGCCGGGGAGCTCGGGGAGAACGTCACGACACGCGGGGTCGACCTTCTCGGGCTGCCGGCGGGAACCCTGCTGCACCTGGGCGAGGAGGCCGTCGTCGAGGTGACCGGCCTGCGGAACCCGTGCGCGCAGATCGACCGGTTCCAGAAGGGGCTGCTGAAGCGGGTCGTGGGCCGCGGCGAGGACGGGCGGTCGCTGTTCAGATCCGGGATCATGAGCGTCGTGGTCCGCGGGGGTGCGGTGCGGCCCGGGGATGCCGTGGGCGTGGAGCTGCCCGACGGCCCGCACCGGCCGCTCGACATCGTCTAGCCCGCGAACGGATCCTCCAGCTCCGCGCGCAGGATCTCCGCCGCTCCCTCCGCGTCCCCGTCCGCCACCGCCCGGACCAGGGCCTCGTGGGCCGCGTCCGCGGTGTTGGGGTCGTCCTCGCGCAGCCCGGTCAGGGCCAGCAGCTCGACCAGGCCCTCGCGCAGGACAGGGGTGAACTCCCGGAACAGGTCGGCGAGCACGGGGTTGTGCGCGGCCGCGACCACCGCCGCGTGGAAGGTGATGTCCGCGTCGACGAAGGCCGCGTCGGAGGACGCGGAAGCGGCCCGTCGGCCCTCCAGCGCGGGTTCCATGGCCGTCACGTCCTCGGGGGTGCGGCGGCGCGCGGCGAGGCGGGCCGCGTGGACCTCCACCGCCATGCGGACTTCGTACACGTCCGTGACCGCGGCCCGGCGCAGCCGCGTGGGCCAGTCCTCGACCGCCTCCGTCGCGGTCACGAAGACACCCGCGCCCTGTCGCGCCCGCACCAGCCCCGCCCCGGCCAGCGCCCGCAGCGCCTCGCGGACCGTGGAACGGCCTACACCGAGCTCCCTCGCGAGCGTCGTCTCGCCGGGCAGCCTGGCGCCCACGGGCCAGTGCCCGGCGGCGATCTGCTCGCGCAGCCGCTCGGCGGCCTGTTCGACCAGGGGGCTGGGGCGGACGGGGCCTAGCGGCATCGGTGCTTCACCAACTCGTGCGAGGGGCAAGGACGGTACTCGGTGCATTCTCACTTGTCTGAGGACCTGAGGAGTGGCTAGCCTACCGGCATGACGCTCAGCGGTCTCCTTCTTCTCGGCTGCCGCGGCGGGGCCTGACGCGACCGGCACCCCGCCGCGGGACGCCGTGCTGCCGGTCCTCCCCAGACCGAGCAGAAGGAACAGCGTGACCACCGTCTGGAACCCGCAGCGGCCGAGCCCCATGCCCTTCCACCGCTACCGCCCCTTCCAGGACCGGGTGACCGTCCCGGTCACCGACCGGAACTGGCCCCGTGCCCGCATCGAGCGCGCCCCCCTCTGGGTCCCCGTCGACCTGCGCGACGGCAACCAGGCCCTCGCCGAGCCGATGGACACCGCCCGCAAGAGCCGCTTCTTCGACCTGCTGGTGCGCACCGGGTTCAAGGAGATCGAGGTCGGCTACCCCTCGGCGAGCCGCGCCGACTTCGACTTCGTACGGCACCTGGTGGCGGGCGGCGCCGTCCCCGACGACGTCACCCCGGTCGTCTTCACCCCGGCCCGCGCCGACCTGATCGACCGGACCTTCGAGGCGGTCGCCGGTCTGCCGCGTGCCGTCGTCCACCTGTACATCGCGACCTCACCGGTGTGGCGGGACGTCGTCCTCGGCCGGGACCGCGAGCAGGTGGGGCGGACCGTGCGGGAGGCCGCGACGCACATGGCACGGCGGGCCGAGGCCCTGCACGGCACAGCCGTCCGTTTCCAGTTCTCCCCCGAGACCTTCAACCTCACCGAGCCGGACTTCGTCCTGGAGCTGTGCGACGGGCTGACGGAGCTGTGGGACGCGAGCCCGGACCGGCCGGTCACCCACAACCTGCCCGCGACCGTCGAGATCGCCACCCCGAACGTCTACGCCGACCAGATCGAATACGTCCACCGCCACCTGGCCCGGCGGGACTCCGTGATCCTCTCCGTCCACCCGCACAACGACCGCGGCACCGGTGTCGCCTGCGCCGAACTCGCCCTGCTGGCCGGTGCCCAGCGGGTGGAGGGCTGCCTGTTCGGCAACGGCGAGCGCACCGGTAACGTCGACCTGGTGACCCTCGCGCTGAACCTGTACGCGCAAGGGGTCGACCCCATGGTCGACCTCGGCGACATCGACGCCGTCCGCGAGACGGTCGAGCACTGCAACCGGCTGCCGGTGCACCCCCGCCACCCGTACGCGGGCGACCTCGTCCACACCGCGTTCTCCGGCACCCACCAGGACGCCATCAGCAAGGGCCTCGCCCACCGGAACGAGCACCCGGACGAGCCCTGGCAGGTCCCCTACCTGCCGATCGACCCGGCCGACCTCGGGCGGTCGTACGAGGCCGTCATCCGGGTCAACTCCCAGTCGGGCAAGGGCGGGGCGGCCTGGCTGCTGCGCACCCACCACGGCCTCGACCTGCCGCCCCGCATGCGCCCCGACTTCGCCCGGGCCGTGCAGGAGGCCACCGACACCAGCGGCCGGGAGATGAGCCCGAAGGAGCTGTACGAGCTGTTCCGGGCCCGCTATCTCACGGAGGGCGAGGTCAGGCTGCACGACGGGACGGCGTACGAGGAGGCACCCGGCGTCCACCGCTTCGTCGGGACGCTGGAGTGCGACGACCGCGTCGGCGACCACGAGGGCACGGGCGGCAGCGCGCTCTCGGCCTTCGTGGACGCGCTCGCCGGTGCCGGGTACGCCGTCGAGGTAGTCGACTTCACCGAGGACGGCACGGCGGCCTACGCCGAGTGCCGCGTCGACGGCCGTACGACCGCCTGGGGCGCCGGCGTGGGCCCGGCCGCCGCCGTCCGGGCCGTGCTGTCCGCGACGAACCGGGCGCTGCGGTGAGGGAGGTCCTGCGCGCCGAGGACGTGTGGCTCGTCCGGGACGGGAAGCCGATCCTCCAGGAGGTCTCCCTGACCGTCCGGGCGGGCGAGCACTGGGCCCTCCTGGGCGCCAACGGGGCGGGCAAGTCCACGCTGCTCGGCCTGCTGGGCGCCCTGGTGCACCCCACCCGGGGCACGGTCGAGGTGCTGGGCCGCCGGCTCGGCCGGGTCGACCTGCGGGAACTGCGCGCCCACGTCGGCCATGTCGACCCGCGCCATCCGCTCACCGCGCCGCTGCGGGTCCGGGACGTCGTCCTGACCGGGCTGACCAACTCCGTCGCCCCGCTCCCCCGGTGGCGGCCCACGCCGGAGCAGCGGGACCGGGCCGACCGGCTCGTCGACACCCTCGGCCTCGCCGGCCTCGCCGACGCCCGCTGGCCCACCCTCTCCCACGGGCAGCGCGGACGGACGCTCATCGCCCGGGCACTGATGCCAAAGCCGCGGCTCCTGCTGCTCGACGAACCGGCGACGGGCCTCGACCTCCCGGGCCGCGAGCAGCTCATCGACGCCCTGGACGTGCTGCGCCGCGGGCATCCGGCACTGGCGACGGTCCTGGTCACCCACCACCTGGAGGAGCTGCCGCCGGGCACCAGTCACGCGCTGCTGCTGCGCGAGGGCCGCGTCCTCGCACAGGGCCGGGCGTCCGAGGTCCTCACCGGCGACCAGGTCGGCAAGTGCTTCGACCTGCCGCTGGTCCTGGACCGCCGGGAGGGCCGCTGGACGGTTCGGCTCCGCAGCCGGGGCCGGGCATGACGAAGGGGGCGCCCTCGGGCGCCCCCTTCACCGTCGGTCCTACTTGTTCAGGAAGGCCCAGAACTCGTCGAACGACAGGAGCTTGTCGCCGTTCAGGTCGCGGCTCTTGATGATCGCCTCGGCGACCGACTCGGTCACGTTCCAGTCGCCGCCCTGGGCCAGGGCGGACTTGAACTCGGCGGCGGTGATGGCGCCGTCCCCGTCCGCATCGATCCGCTCGAACTGCTTGCGTGCTTCCTCGATGTCGATGTGCGCCACCGGTCCGCCCCTTTTCTTGCCTGTGTCGTGTCCTGCCGGCTTGCTGCCGCAGGTCAGATTAGCGGCCCGGTCCGAGTGCCGGTGCGGCGACCACCCGTGGAAACCCCGGTGCCGTCCCCGATCATGTCTGCGAGTGTGGGCGTTCCGGTGGGTGAGGCGAGGAGCGGTGTGATGGAGACGTTGCGGGACATTCTCGACGCGGCGGCCCGCGGGGTGTTCCCGCCCGCGGACGGGGGCACGACGGTCGTACCGCAGACCTGCCACCGGGACGCGGGCGTGCTGTCCTTCACGGCGCACTCGGTCGTCTTCACCGACGAGGACCCCGAGTGGGTCCGCGCCACCCTGCGCGGCCTGGACTGCGACGCACTGGCCGCGACCATGAACCCGCGGTTCCTGACCGCCTTCCTGGACCGGACCGGGCGCAGGTCCGAGACGATCGACGCGATGCTCGTGGCCGACCCGCTGCCGGGCGGACCGCCGCTCGCGCTGCGCGAGATCGAGGACGCCCGGCATCCCCGGATCACGTACGCCCGCAGGCGGCGCGACTCCGTCCGCGCCTGGACGGCGGAGGGCGGGGTGCTGGTGACGGGACGCGGTGTCGGCGGGCGCCTCGAGGTGTCGGTCGAAGTGGACGAGGACGTACGGCACCGGGGTCTGGGGCGGGCGCTGGTGACCGCGGCGAGGCATCTCGTCGCGGAGCCGCTGTGGGCCCAGGTGTCCCCGGGGAACGCCCGCAGCATGCGGGCGTTCCAGGCGGCCGGTTACCGTCCGGTGGGCGCCGAGGCGGTGCTGCTCGCCACGGTGCCGCGGGACGCCCGCGGTTCAGCGGAAGATGCCGGTGTGGCCGAGTGAGTACCGCCCCGGCTGGGGGTACACCGCGAGCCCGTGCGGTCCGCTGCCGACCTTGACGCGGGCGAGCTGGGCGCCGGTGCGGGTGTCGATGGCGTAGACCTCGGAGTTGTAGCGGCCGGACAGCCACAGGACCTTGCCGTCGGCGGAGACACCGCCCATGTCGGGGCTGCCGCCCTGGGGGAGCCGCCACTTCCTGGTCAGCCGGTTCTGGGTGAAGTCGAAGACGGAGACGGTCCCCTCGCCCCGGTTGGAGACGTACATCTCGCGGGAGTCGCGGCTGACGTAGAGGCCGTGGGTGCCCTTGCCGGTGGGCAGCAGGGTCGGCTTGCCGAAGGTGTCGCCGTCCAGGACCCACATGCCGTCGGCCATCATGTCGGCGACGTAGAAGCGCTTGCCGTCCGGCGAGACCTTGACGTCCTGGGGCATGGCCCCGTCGAAGGGGAGCTTCTGCTGCCCGATCACCTTCATCCGCTCGGTGTCGACCTTCAGCAGCTCGCCGCTGAACTCGCAGGAGACGATGAAGTAGCGGCCGTCCAGGGAGAAGTCGGCGTGGTTGACGCCGTAGCAGCTCACCGGGACCGTCTTCCTCCGCTCCATGGTGTGCGGGTCGCGGAAGACGAGCTCGCGGTCGAGGGAGGCCATCACGACGGCGTACCGGCCGTTGGGCGTGAAGTAGAGGTTGTACGGGTCGTGCACCTCGACGGGCTTGCCGGCCTTCCCGGTGCTCGGGTCGATCGGGGTGAGGGTGTGCCCGCGGTTGTTGTTGACCCAGAGGGTCTTCAGGTCCCAGGACGGCACGACGTGCTGGGGCTGCCGGCCGACCCGGATCGTGTCGACGACCTCGTACGTGCGCGGGTCGATCACGGACACCGTGTCGGACTCGGTGTTGGGCACGTAGACGCGCGACGGGAAGTCCTTGACCACCGGTGACAGCCTGCCGGGCCGGTCGGCCGCGTAGACGTCCTTCGGGTCCAGGACGGGCGGCATCCCGGGCAGCCCGTCGGCCGGTTTCCGCACCGGTTTCACCGGGGCCGGGGCGGCCGCCTCGGTGCCGTGGTGCGCGGCGGCGTGCGGGTCGTGCGGTCCGGTGCCGCAGGCGGCGAGGGCGGCGAGCGCGGCGCCCGCGATCAGGGCGTGTCTGACGAGAGTGCGGTGCATCAGGTGAACAGCTCCGTGGTGGTCACGGCGGCCAGGCCGCGGCGGTCGAGTTCTTCCAGTACGGCGGGGAGGGCGGCGACCGTGTCGTCGTAGCCGAAGTGCAGGCTGACCACGGATCCGGCGCGGGCCTCGCCGAGCACCGTGCGGGCGACGGCCGCGGCGCCGGGCGAGGTGAAGTCGAGGGAGTCGACGTCGTAGGAGAGGACGTGGGGGTAGCCGGCCTCCCGGGCCAGCCGGGTGACGAGGGGTGAGGCGGTGGGCGTGCGGGAGGGGCGGAACCAGGTCCCGGCGGATCCGGTGAGGCGCCGGATGCGTTCGGCGCAGCCCACGATCTCCGCTCTGGCCTCGGCCTCGGACATCGCGTTGATGTCGAGGTGGTGGAGGGTGTGGTTGCCGAGTTCGTGTCCGCCGTCGAGGACGCGGCGGGCCATGTCGGGGTGCTCGTCGAGCCAGGTCCCGACGGCGAGCACGGTGACGCGGGCGCCGTGCCGTTCGGCCTCGGTGAGCAGGGCGCGGGCCGTGGCGGGGTCGCCGCCGCCGTGGAAGGTGAGGGCGAGTCGGGGGCGGTCGCGGGGGCCGTGGGTGAGCTGGGCGGGGAGGGGAGCGGGACGGGAGCCGGCGGAGGCGCGCGCGGGGTGGGCGACGGCCCCGGTGGTACCGCATCCGGCGGTCAGCGCGAGACCGGCGGTGGCGAGCAGCACGGCCCGGCGATCGGTCGTAGTCACCCGCACCATTTAAGGTGCTTCGTCCGCTCTTACCGGTCAGCCACCCGCATCTCGAACCAAGTTGTCTTCCCGCGGGGCAGCAGATCGACCCCCCACCGGTCCGACAGCTTGTCCACGAGGAACAGCCCGCGCCCGCTGATGTCCGTCTCCTGGACCGGCATCAGACAGGGCAGTCCGCGCGAGGGGTCGCGGACCTCCACCCGGATCCATCCGCGCCGGCGCCGCATCCGCAGACCGAACACCCGGGCCCCGGTGTGCCGCACCGCGTTGCCCACCAGTTCGGACACGAGTAACACCGCGTCCTCGGTCATCTTGGGGGTGAGCCCCCAGTGACGGAGGACGATCACCTGGGTCAGGCGCCGCGCGGCGGCCGCGGACTCCGGCCGGGAGGGCAGCGGAACCTCGGCCTCCGTGGGATTTCCGAACAGTTCGAGCACCTTCTGTGCGTGCTCGTCCTCGACCGCCGGAGACCAGCGCGCCGCCGTCGTACGGCCGTCTCCCCGCGGCTGTTCGAAACCCTCCAGCCCCGCCATGCCCCCATCATGGCCGCCCGATGCGGCCCCCGGGGCCGTTCCTGACGAATACGCCCCCCGGAACACATCGTTCCGATGAAGTCGATCGGCATATGCCGCCGGCACTTCGGTGCCCGGAACAGCCCTTCTGACCTGCGGCGGAGGCTCACTGGGAGGCAATCGACGGACTCCCTCGACAAGACAGACTTAAGGTTGCGTTAAGGCTCCCATAAACCGCCCCATCGAGGGACCCGGATCAGACATCGCGTCAATTGCAAGGGGTTCAGAGGAATTTCGCCTTGCCGGGGCCCTCCTCGACGAAGCTCTTCATGCCCCGCTCGCGGTCCTCCGTGGCGAACAGCCCTGCGAACCAGTTCCGTTCCACCGCGAGGCCCGTCTCGATGTCGGTCTCCAGACCGGTGTCGATCGACTCCTTCGCGGCGCGCAGCGCGAGCGCCGGTCCCTGAGCGAGCTTCGCGGCCCAGGCGTGCGCCTCGGTGTAGACCTCGCCGGCGGGCACGACCCGGTCCACGAGCCCCAGCGCCAGTGCCTCGTCGGCCTTGACCATACGGCCCGTGAAGATCAGGTCCTTCGCCTTCGACGGACCGACCAGCCGGGCCAGGCGCTGGGTGCCGCCGGCGCCGGGGATCAGGCCGAGCAGGATCTCCGGCTGGCCCAGCTTGGCGTTCTCCGCGGCGATGCGGAAGTCCGCGCACAGGGCGAGTTCGCAGCCGCCGCCCAGGGCGTAGCCGGTGACGGCCGCGACGACCGGCTTGGGGATGCGGGCCACCGCCGTGAACGAGTCCTGGAGCGCGCGGGCGCGCAGGACCATCGCGGTGTGGTCCATGGCCTGCATCTCCTTGATGTCCGCGCCGGCCGCGAACACCTTCTCCCCGCCGTACACGACCACCGCGCGCACGTCCTCGCGCCGGGCCGCCTCCTCGGCGAGCTCCTTGAGCCGGTCCTGGGTGGCCACGTCCAGGGCGTTCATGGGCGGGCGGTCGAGACGGATGGTGCCGACGCCTTCGGCGACTTCGAGATTCACGGTCATGGCAGCAGGTTAACGGCCACTAACGGCAACGGCCCCGGTGCCGTACCTCACAGCACCGGGGCCGCCCGTCGGCGGACAGATCTACGCCTTCCACTTCTCCCAGGACATGTTCCAGCCGTTGAGCCCGTTCTCCGGTGCGACCGTCGCGTCGTCGGAGTTCTTGACCACGACCACGTCGCCGATCAGCGAGTGGTTGAAGAACCAGGCGGCCGGCACTCCGCTGTCGTAGCCGCCCTTGACGTCACGCAGGCCCACGCAGCCGTGGCTGGCGTTGTAGTTGCCGAAGGCGTCGCCGCCCCAGTAGTTGCCGTGGATGAAGGTGCCGGAGTCGGTGAGGCGGGCGGCGTGCGGGACGTCCTTGATGTCGTACTCGCCGCCGTAGCCGACGGTCTCGCCGTTCATCCGGGTCACCGCGAGCTTCTCGCTGATGACCATCTGGCCGTTCCAGGTGTCGTAACCGGGCTTGCCGGTGGTGACCTTGATGGTCTTGATGGTCTTGCCGTCCTGGGTGACCTTCATCGTGTGCTTCTTGGCGTCCACGACGGAGACCTGGTTGCGGCCGATGGTGAAGGAGACGGTCTTGCGCTGCTTGCCGTAGACGCCCTTGCGGCCCTCGACCCCGTTCAGGTTGAGGTCGACGGTGACCTTGGTGCCTTCCTTCCAGTACTGCTCGGGACGGAAGTCCAGACGGTCGTTGCCGAACCAGTGGCCCTCGACCTCGACGGCCGGCGTGGTCCTGACCGTGATGGCCTTCTCGACGTCCTCGGGGTTCGTGATGCCCCGGGTGAAGCGGATGGAGAACGGCATTCCGACGCCGACCGTCGAGCCGTCCTCGGGGGTGAAGGTGCCGATGAAGGTGTTCTTCGGGGTCAGGGTGGTGAAGCGGGAGTCCTCGGCGGCGGTGCGGCCCGCGGCGTCCTTCGCGACGGCGTGCACGGTGTAGGCGGTACCGGAGGCGAGGTGGGTGGACGGCGTCCAGGAGGCGCCGTCGGCGGCTATCTTCCCGGCTATCGCGGTGCCCTTGGCGTCCTTGACCTGGACCTCGGTCAACCTGCCCTTGGCGGCGGCGACTTTGAGGGCGCCGCTGGTGTCCACGGACTTCGCCCCGTCCTTCGGGGAGATGGAGACGACCGCCTCGGACTGCTCGGTCGCGGCGGCGGACGAGTCGCCCTTCTCCGCCTTGGCGTCTCCGGAGCCGGACCCTCCCCCGCCGCAGGCGGTGACGGCCAGCAGCAGAGCGCCGAGCGCCAGCGCCGGCAGTCCCCTGGCCCTGCGCCCCCGCGCGTCAACCGACGCCCCCGATATCGGTCGCACGTTCAAGTCCTTCTCCCCTCGAAGGGCCTGGTCAGGCCCGCTCCCCGGCGTGTTCTGCGCACGCGTTGGCGAATATTAACCGCAGACTTTTGAGCATCGTGTAAGTCCAAGGTCACCATTCCGTCCCAACTTCAACGGAAAGTGGGGCCGAGCCGCCCCTTCGTCGGGTTACTTCACCGCACTGCCCGACTTCCACTCCTTCCAACCCATGTTCCAGCCCCCGAGGCCGTTGTCGGGAGCGACCTTTTTGTCATCGCTGTGGACCACCTCGACGACGTCCCCGACGAGGCTGCGGTCGAAGAACCAGCCGGCGGGCGTGTCCGAGCTGCCGCCCTTCACGTCCCTGAGCCCCACGCAGCCGTGGCTGACATTGACCCGCCCGGGAGCGGTGGGCGCCCAGTAGTTGCCGTGCAGGAAGGTGCCGGAGTCGGTCAGGCGCAGGGCGTGCGGGACGTCCGGGATGTCGTACTCGCCGCCGAAGCCGACCGTGCGGCTGTTCATGCGGGTCACCTCGAGCATCTCGGTGACGACCATCTTGCCGTTGTACGTGGTCGTCCTGGGGGCGCCGGCGGTGATCGGCACGGTGGCGAGCAGTGCGCCGTCCCGTCGGACCTCCATGGTGTGCGCGGCCGCGTCGACGAGGGAGACCTGGCTGCGGCCCACGGTGAAGGAGAAGGTCCGGTGCTGGAGGCCGTAGACCCCGGGCGCGCCTTCCACGTCGCGGAGCCGGAGAGCGACGGTCACCCGGGTTCCGGGCGTCCAGTAGTGCTCGGGGCGGAAGTCGAGGCGGCCCTTGCCGAACCAGTGCGGGCGGATCTCGACGGGCGGCTTCGCGGTGACGTGGACGGCGCGTTCGACGGCGGCGCGGTCCTCGATCTCCCGGTTGAACTCCAGGGAGACGATCATCCCGGTGCCGACGGTGGAGCGGTTCTCCGGGCTGACGTACCCGACGAAGCGCTCCTCGGGGACGTAGGTGGTGAAGGTGGTGTGCCGCGCCGAGCGGCGGCCGTGCGCGTCGAGGGCGACCGCGTCCACGGTGTACTCGGCGGCCGGCGAGAGCCGTGCATCGTCGGGTTCCCAGCGCAGTCCGTCGTCGGAGATGTGCCCGGGCACCGGGAACTCCTGCGCGTCCTGGGACTTGACGACGGTGACCGACTCCAGTCGCCCGCCGGGCACCCGGACCCGGAGTCCCTCCTCGGGCGGCACGCCCCTGGTGCCGTCGTCGGGGGCGACCCGGATGACGTCCTCGGGCGCGGGAGGCTTCCCGAACCCGCCGACGCCCCCGATCCCGCCGCCCCCGTCCGCGGTGCAGCCGACGGCCCCGGCCAGCAGTCCTGCCCATGTCACTACGGCGGCCAGAACGGCCCCTGCGCGCCGAGCGCGCCCATGTCCATGCCTCACGCCCACCCAACGACGGTGCCCACCCTGGAGAAACGTGACCTTCGGTCCCCTGAAGGGGCACGGAACCGCGCGACAAGCCCCCACGCACCCGCGCCGCCCGACGGCAGGCCCGCGCTCCCCGTACCGCGCATCGCACACGCGGACGTGAGCGCGAGGCAAGCTCTGGGCAGAACAGAGGGGAGAACGACGTGAGGGGGTGCCGCGGCCGGGACGCCGTGCGCCCTTTTCCACCTCGTTCCACGAGCCGTGGGAGGCCGACCGGTGTCCAGCGCAGCCGAGCAGGAGGCGGTGACGGAAGCCGCCGAGGAGCGCCCCGCCGCGCTGGTGAACGGGGCGCCCCGGGGGATGCCGGCCGTGCCGGTGCGGCCCGGTGCGCCGACGCCGCTGGGCGCCCGGTTCCGGGTCGGCCCGGACGGGGTCGCGGGGACCAACTTCGCGCTGTGGGCGGGCGGTGCCGAGGCCGTCGAGCTGTGTCTGTTCGACGCGGACGGCAAGGAGACCCGGGCCCGGCTCACCGAGCTCACGCACGAGATCTGGCATGGCTTCGTCCCCGGGGTGATGCCCGGCCAGCGCTACGGCTTCCGGGTGCACGGCCGCTGGGACCCGTGGACCGGCGGCCGCTGGAACCCGGCCAAGCTGCTCCTCGACCCGTACGCCCGCGCGGTGGACGGCGACTTCAGCCTGCCGCCCGAGGTGTACGGCCACGTCCGTGACTGGCCCCAGCAGCAGGTCGCGGACACCGTGCGCGACGACCGCGACTCGGCGCCCCACGTCCCCAAGGGCGTGGTCGTCCATGACGACGACGACTGGGCGGAGGACCGGCGCCCGAAGACGCCGTGGGCGGACTCGGTCATCTACGAGGTGCACGTACGGGGGTTCACGGCGCTGCACCCCGGCATCCCCGAGGACCTGCGCGGGACGTACGCCGGTCTCGCCCACCCCGCCGCGGTCGAGCACCTCGTCAAGCTGGGCGTCACCGCCGTCGAGCTGCTCCCCGTCCACCAGTTCGCCCACGAGGACCACCTGCTGCGCCGCGGCCTGAAGAACTACTGGGGCTACAACTCCATCGGCTACTTCGCGCCGCACGCGGCCTACGCGGCCTCCGGGACGACGGGCCAGCAGGTCGGCGAGTTCAAGCGGATGGTGCGCGCGCTGCACGCCGCGGGGATCGAGGTGATCCTCGACGTGGTCTACAACCACACCGCGGAGGCGGGAGAGCTGGGGCCCACGCTGTCCTTGAAGGGCATCGACAACCGGGGTTACTACCGCCTCCAGTCGGACGCCCGGCGGTACGCGGACTACACGGGCTGCGGCAACACCCTGCACGTGGTGCAGCCGCACGTCCTGCGGCTCATCACCGACTCCCTGCGCTACTGGGTGACGGAGATGGGCGTGGACGGCTTCCGCTTCGACCTGGCGGCCGCGCTGGCCCGTTCCATGCACGACGTCGACATGCTGTCCCCGTTCCTCGCGGTCATCGCGCAGGACCCGGTGCTGCGGCGCGTGAAGCTGATCGCCGAGCCGTGGGACGTGGGCTCCGGGGGCTACCAGGTGGGCGCCTTCCCGCCCCTGTGGACGGAGTGGAACGACCGCTACCGCAACGCCGTACGGGACTTCTGGCGGGGCGCCCTGCCGGACGTACGGGACCTCGGCTACCGCCTCTCGGGCTCCAGCGACCTGTACGCGTGGGGCGGGCGGCGGCCGTACGCCTCGGTCAACTTCATCACCGCGCACGACGGTTTCACCCTGCGCGACCTGGTGTCGTACGAGAGGAAGCACAACGAGGCGAACGGCGAGGGCAATCGGGACGGCACGGACGACAACCGGGCCTGGAACTGCGGGGTGGAGGGCGAGACCGACGACGAGCGGGTGCGGGCGCTCAGGCGGCGGCAACTGCGGAACCTGCTGACCACGCTGCTGCTGTCGACGGGCGTGCCGATGCTGGTCGCGGGGGACGAACTGGGGCGCACCCAGCGCGGCAACAACAACGCCTACTGCCAGGACAACGAGATGAGCTGGCTGGACTGGGGACTGCTGGAGGACCCCGGCTGGAAGGCGCTGTTCGACCTGACCTCCCGGCTCATCGCACTGCGCCACCGCCACCCGGTGCTGCGCCGGCGCGCCTTCTTCTCCGGCCGCGCGCACTCCGCGGACGGTCTGCGCGACCTGGCCTGGTTCACCTCCCGCGGCACGGAGATGACGGAACGGGACTGGTACGCGCCGGCCGCCACGCTCGGCATGTATCTGTCGGGGCGGGACATCCCCGGCCGCGACGAACGCGGGGCGCCGATCGTCGACGACAGCTTCCTCGCCGTCCTGCACGCCGGTGACCGCCCGGTGAGCTTCCTGCTGCCGGGACCGCCGTGGGCGGAGCGCTACGAGGTGGTCGTCGACACGTCCGGGGAGGAACAGGCCGCGGCGCCGGGGGTGGTCCACCGGGCGGGGGGCCCGATCACGGTGCCGGCACGGTCGGTGCTGCTGCTGCGGGTGGCCGGCTGAGTCCCTGCCGCGCTCAGCCGAGGATCCCCCGCTGGTACGCCGCGGCGACCGCCGCCGCGCGGTCCTTGACGCCCAGCTTGGCGTACAGGTGCGTGAGGTGGGTCTTCACGGTCGCCTCGCTGATGAAGAGCTCGCGGGCGATCTCGCGGTTGGAGGTGCCCCTGGCGACCAGCGCGAGCACCTCGCGCTCACGGGCCGAGAGGGGTTCGTTGCCGGGGGTGCCGGGGGCGCGGACCGCGGAGACCAGGCGGGAGGCGACGGCCGGGGAGAGGACCGTACGGCCCTGCGCCGCGGCCCGCACAGCCGTGAACAGCTCGTCGCGCGGGGCGTCCTTGAGGAGGTAGCCGGTCGCTCCGGCCTCGATGGCCGGCAGGGTGTCGGAGTCGGTGTCGTACGTCGTCAGGACGAGGACCTTCGCGCGGGTGCGGGCGCGGGTCAGTGCGCGGATGGCGTCCACCCCGCCCCCGCCCGGCATCCGCAGGTCCATCAGGATCACGTCGGGGTCGAGCGCGGCGGCCCGCTCGACGGCCTCGACGCCGTCGGCCGCCTCGCCGAGGACGGCGAACCCGGGCGCGGACTCGAACATGCCGCGCAGACCGTCCCGTACGACGGGATGGTCGTCGACGATCAGCAGCGTGATGTCAGCGGTCATGGCGGACCAACGGTACGCGAGCCGACAGCGCGGTGCCGTGGCCCGGTTCGGACTCGACGGTGAGGGAGCCCGCGACGCGCTCGGCGCGGGCCCGCATGCCGTCGAGGCCGAAGCCGCCGGTACGGGTGCGGGCGGGGAGGGCGAGGGGGTCGAAGCCGACGCCGTCGTCGCGGATGTCGAGGATGACCTCGTCGCCGAGGAAGGTCAGGGTCACGCCGAGGCGGCCGGCCCGGGCGTGCCGGGAGGCGTGGGAGAGGGCCTCCTGGGCGATGCGCAGGAGGGTGGCCGCGATCTCCTCGTGGAGCTGCTGCGCGGTGCCGGTGGCGGTGAACTCGGCGCGCACACCGGTGCGTTCGCCCCAGTCGGTGACCGTCTGCTTCAGGGCCTCGGGCAGGCCCGCGTCGGCCAGGGCGACCGGGGCCAGGTTGTGCACCGAGCGGCGCGCCTCGCCCAGGCTGTGCCGGGCCAGGTCCATGGCCCGGTGGACGTGCTCGCGGGCCTGGTTCTCGTCGGGCGTGTTCGCGACGACCTGGAGCTGGGCGATGATCCCGGTCAGGCCCTGGGCGAGGGTGTCGTGGATCTCGGCGGCGAGCCGCCGGCGCTCGTCCGCGACGCCCGCTTCCCTTGCCTGCACGAGGAGTTGGGCGTGCAGGGCGGCGTTCTCGTCGAGTGCCTGCTGGAGGGCCTCGATGGTCGAGGCGCGGTCGCGTGAGCGCTGCTCCTCCTGCTCGGTGATGTGCGCGACGACCGACTGGAGGCCGAAGTTGGCGGCCAGGAGCGCGGCGAAGCCGAGCCACTGGGCGGTGCTCTCGGGCATCAGCCCGCCGGCCTGCGCACCCGCGACCGTGACCGCGCTGGCGAACAGTCCGAGCCGCCGCCACCGGCCCGGGATCAGTTCGTCGGCGTCCATGTAGCCGCTCGCGGCGTAGAACGCGAAGAACGGGTTGAGCCAGGTCAGGAGGAAGGCGATCGCCCAGCGCACGGAGTAGTAGGCGGTTCCGGCCCGGGAGGGGCTGCGTCCGCGGTGGGGGCGCCGGTGCCGGGTGCCGTGCCACCACGACTGGAGCAGGACCGCGGCGCCGACCAGGGCCCCGACGAGACACCAGTCGACGGGTCCGTCCATGATGCCCGCGGAGACGACCGCGAGGACGAGTCCGGTGCCGAGCAGTCCGTAGGGCCCCCAGATGTGCAGCCGCTCCCAGTACTTGTCGATCCTGGCGTCCGACGCGTTCATCTCCCCAGTCTGCACGGCGCTTTCCTCACTCCCAGCGGAACCAGCGCGACGCCGCGGCGGTGAGCAGCAGCGTCCAGACGACGAGGACGCCCAGGTGGGTCCAGCCCGGCCAGTCGCCGGCCGCGGCCCGGTTCAGTGCCTCGGCGGCGGCGCCGAACGGCGTGCACCCGACGATCCGGGCCGGCACGTCCGGCATGGTCTGCACCGGCGCCCACACGCCCGCGCAGAACATCGCCGGGAAGAACACGGCGGACCCGATCGCACCGGCGATCTTCGTCGTCCGGGACAGCGCCGAGACCACGGCGCCCAGCGCGAGGGCGGCCGACACGGCCAGGAGCAGGGCGAGCAGGTATCCGAGGGGCTGCTCGGGCAGTCGTACGGCGAAGGCGAGGCGGCCGACGAGGAGGGCGAGCAGCGCGGACGCGAGGGCGGCACCGCCGTACACGGTCATCTGCGCGGTGAGCAGGGCGGCCGGGCGGACCGGGGTGGTGGACATGCGGCGCAGGATGCCGCGTTCGCGGTAGCCGGTGAGGGTCTGGGGCATGGACTGGAGGCCGCCGACGATCAGGCCGAGCAGCACGGCCACGGGTACGTAGACGTCGACGGTCCGGAGGCCGCCGAGGTCGGGGTCGTGGTTCCGGAAGGACGGGATCGAGCCGAGGACGACCAGGAGGAGGGTGGGGAACAGCAGGATCCAGAAGAGGGCGCCGGGTTCGCGGCGGAAGAGCCGGAGCTCGGTCCGCAGGATCGCGGTGTTCATGCCGTGGCCTCCTGGGTGTCGGTGCGGGTGAGGTCCAGGAACGCGTCGTCGAGGGTGGCGTCGACGACGCGGAGCTGGTGGGCGGTGACGTGCCGGCGGGCGAGCAGGGTGATGACGGCGTTCACCGTCTCGTCGGTGCCGGAGAGGGTGAGACGGCCCGCCCGGTCCTCGACGGCGGCGAGCGCGGGCAGGGCGTTCAGCTCGTGCGCGTCGAGCGGGGCGGACGGGGTGAAGCTGATGACGGTGGCGCCCGCCGAGCGCCGGATGAGCCCGGCCGGGGTGTCCAGGGCGGCGACCCGGCCCGTGTCGATGACGGCGATCCGGTCGCAGAGCCGCTGCGCCTCCTCCATGAAGTGGGTGACGAGCAGGACGGTCACCCCGCCCGCGCGGACGTCCTCGATGAGCTCCCAGGTGTCGCGGCGGGCCCGCGGGTCGAGGCCGGTGGTCAGCTCGTCGAGGACGACGATCCGCGGGTTGCCGACGAGGGCGAGCGCGATGAACAGGCGCTGCTTCTGGCCGCCGGACAGCTTGCCGAACCGGGTGGTGAGCTTCTGGGTGAGCCCCAGGCGCTCGGCGAGCGGCCGCCAGTCGAGGGGCCGCTCGTAGAACGTCGAGTACAGCTCCAGCGCCTCGCGGACGGTGAGCTTGGCCTGGAGTTCGCTCTCCTGGAGCTGGGCGCCGAGGACCCGGGCCACGCGCGCTTGGTCGGCGACGGGGTCGAGGCCGGTGACCCGGACGCGGCCCGCGTCGGGGGCCCGGAGGCCCTCGACGCACTCGACGGTGGTGGTCTTGCCGGCGCCGTTCGGGCCGAGGATGCCGAAGATCTCGCCCTCCTCGACGGCGAAGGACACCCCGTCGACGACGGTCCGGCCGCCGTAGGACTTGCGCAGTTCGCTGACTTCGATGACGGACATGGCCTCAGCGTCCCGGGCCGGGCCCCGCCGCCGCATCGCCCGTCGCGCTCGACCCGGCATCGGCCGATCGGTGGATGCGGCGGTACGACCCCCTCGGCGGTTCCCGTGCGGCCCCTCGAACACGCAGGTCGTAGGTCCGGCGACCGATGCGGGTCCGGCCAAAACTAGGTGGGCGTTGTCAGTGCCGGTCCGTAGGCTCGCTGCTGATGTCCACGACACGTGCAACCACCAAGGACCGATCGGCCGTGAGGACGCTGCTGCGTCTGTGGCCGTACGTGCGACCGGCCCGCGCGCGGCTGTTCACCGCCGCGTTCGTGGCGGTCCTCGCCTCCTGCACGGGTCTGGTGATCCCGCTCGTGCTGAAGTGGATGGTGGACGGACCGGTCGCCGACGGGGACACCGCGGGCGTCTGGCTCGGGGCGCTGTACCTGCTGCTGCTCGGGTTCACCGAGGCCCTGCTGTTCGGGCTGCGGCGGTGGCTGGTGGCGCGCCCGCTCTCCCATGTGGAGGCGGAGATGCGGGCGGGCCTGTACCGGCACCTCCAGCGGCTCCCGGTGGCCTTCCACGACCGCTGGGCGTCCGGCCAACTGCTGTCCCGGGCCACCACGGACCTGATGCTGCTGCGCATGTTCCTCGCCTTCCCGCTGACCTTCCTGCTGGTCAACGGCGTGACGATCCTCGTCGGCGTGATCATCATGCTGCTCCAGGACTGGACGCTCGGCCTGGTCATCCTGGGTCCGGCGATCCCCGTCGTCGTCACCTGCGTGATCTTCGAGAAGCGGTACGCCCACGTGGCCCGGCTGGCCCAGGACCAGGTCGGCGACCTCACGACGGTCGTCGAGGAGAGCGTCCTCGGCATCCGCATCATCAAGGGCTTCGGCCGGCACCGCTCGCAGGCCAGGGCGTTCCGCGAACTCTCGGGCACCCTGCGCGGCACGGAACTGCACAAGGCCCGCCTCCTGGCCACGATCTGGGCCGTCATCGTGACGCTGCCGGAGGTGGCGATCGGAGCGGCGCTGGTGCTGGGCTGCGTGCAGGTGGCCGACGGGGAGTTGTCGGCGGGGACGCTGGTGGCGTTCCTCTCCACCGCCCTGGCGCTGAGGTGGCCGGTGGACTCGATCGGCTTCCTGCTGGCGATGAGCCAGGAGGCGGCGACGGCGACGGAGCGCTACTTCGAGGCGATGGACGAGGCACCGGAGCAGGAGACCCGTGCGAGCGGCGCGGCAGCCCCTGAGCGGTCCGCGGACGGCCTGCGGTTCCACGACGTCCGGTTCCGCTACCCCGACGCCCCCGAGGACTCCCCGCCCGTCCTCGACCTGATCGACCTCCACATCCGCCCGGGCGAGTCCATGGCCCTGGTCGGCGCTACGGGCAGCGGCAAGACCACCCTCACCGCCCTCGTCCCCCGCCTCCACGAGCTCACCTCGGGCCGCATCACGCTGGACGGCGAGGACATCACCGCCATGTCCCGGGAGGAACTGCGCGCCAAGGTGGCCATGGCCTTCGAGGACCCCACCCTCTTCTCCACCAGCGTCGGCGACAACGTCCTGATGGGGGCGGACGAACGGGAACTGGACCGCGCCCTGTCGGTGGCCCAGGCGGACTTCGTGCACGCCCTGCCCCAGGGCACCGAGACCCAGGTCGGCGAGCAGGGCCTCAGCCTCTCCGGCGGCCAGCGCCAGCGCCTCGCCCTCGCCCGGGCCGTCGTCGGCAAGCCCCGGTTCCTCGTCCTGGACGACCCGCTGTCCGCCCTGGACGTCCACACCGAGGCCGCCGTGGAGGCCGCGCTGCGGGACGTGCTCGCCGACACCACCGCCCTGATCGTCGCGCACCGCCCCTCCACCGTGCAGCTCGCCGACCGGGTCGCCCTGCTGTCGAACGGCCGCATCACGGCGGTCGGCACCCACCACGAACTCCTGCGCACCAACGCGGAGTACGCCTACCTGATGTCCGGGTCCGGGGATGCCGGAGAAGGCTCCGTGGATCCCGGAGAGAGGTCCGCAGGAAGGTCCGGGGATTCCCGGGAAACGGAGGACGCCCGATGACGGCCCCCACGACGTCCGCGCCCCCCGCGGACGAGGAACCCGGTCTGCCGGGGGTGAAGGGCTCCGACGACGCCTTCGACCAGGACCGGCTGCCCGCTCCCCCGAACTCCACGGCCCTGCTGCTGCGTTCCCTGCTCGCCCCGCTGAAGGGCAGGGTCGCCGTCACGACCCTTCTGCTGCTGCTCCAGCAGGCGGCCGTACAGGCGGGTCCGCTGCTCGTGGCGTACGCGATCGACCGGGCCGTGCCCGCCTTCCGCGACCACGACAACGGCCCGCTGATCGCGGTCGGCGCCGGCTACCTGCTGTGCGCGCTGGCCTCCGGCGGGCTCCAGTACGCCTTCATCCGGGCCTCCGCGCGCGTCAACCAGGACGTGCTGCTCGACCTGCGCGGCCGGATCTTCCGCCACGCGCAGGCGCTGAGCATCGACTTCCACGAGCGCTACACCTCGGGCCGGCTGATCTCCCGCTCCACGACGGACGTGGAGTCGCTGCGCGAACTGCTCGACGAGGGCCTCCAGGAGCTCGTCACCGTCGTCCTGTCGTTCCTCTACATCTCCGCCCTGCTGCTCTGGCTGGACCTCGGGCTCGGTGCCGTCGCGGTGGCCTCCTTCGTGCCGCTGTACCTGCTCGTGCGGGTCTACCGGCGGCGCGCGGGCCGGGTGTACCGGAAGCGGTCGACCGCGATCGCCGCGGTGATCGTGAAGTTCGTGGAGACGATGAACGGCATCCGGCCGGTGCGCGCCTTCCGCCGCGAGGCCGCCAACGACGCCGACTTCGCCGTGCTGAACAAGCGGCACGAGCGGGTCAACGGCGACGCGCTCCTGGAGATGGCCCGCTATGTCGTCGGGTCCCGGCTGGTCGCCAACACGGCCGTCGCGGGGATCGTGCTGTGGGGCGCCTACCGGGTGGCGCAGGACTCGCTGGAGCTGGGTGTGCTGGCCGCCGCGGTGCTGTACCTGCGGCGGCTGTACGACCCGATCGACCGGCTCGGGATGTTCCTGAACTCCTACCAGTCGGCGGCGGCCTCCCTGGAGAAGATCGCGGGCCTGCTCGCCCAGATCCCGACCGTGCCGGAGCCGTCGGCTCCCCGGCAGCTCCCGGCGCTCGAGTCCTCGGACCGTCCCGGCCGCGAGGTCGTCTTCGAGGGCGTCTCGTTCGGCTACCGCACCGGCGGCGAGGTGCTCCCCCGTTTCGACCTCGTCCTGCCCGCCGGGCAGACGGTCGCGGTGGTCGGCTCGACCGGCGCCGGCAAGTCGACCCTGGCCAAGCTGCTGGCCCGTTTCTACGACCCCTCCGCCGGCCGCGTCCTGCTCGACGGAGTCGACCTGCGCGACCTCGCGATGCCCGAACTGCGGCGCGGGGTGGTCATGGTGACGCAGGAGGCGTTCCTGTTCTCGGGCACGGTCGCCGAGAACATCGCGATCGGCCGTCCGGACGCCGGCCGCGAGGAGATCGAGCGGGCCGCGAAGGCGATCGGGGCGCACGACTTCATCAGCGCGCTGCCCGACGGCTACGACACGGACGTACGCAAGCGGGGCGGCCGCATCTCGGCAGGCCAGCGTCAACTCGTGGCGTTCGCGCGGGCGTTGCTCGCTGATCCGTCGGTGCTGATCCTGGACGAGGCGACCAGTTCGCTCGACGTCCCGGGTGAGCGGGCCGTGCAGCGGGCGATGGCGACGGTGTTGAGGGGCCGTACGGCGGTGGTGATCGCGCACCGGCTGTCGACCGTGGAGATCGCCGACCGGGTCCTGGTCATGGAGCACGGCAGGATCGTCGAGGACGGCACACCGGCGGAACTGACCGCGGGCACGGGCCGGTTCGCGGATCTGCACCGGGCGTGGCGGGACAGTCTGGCGTGAGCGGGCACATCGGTGATCGGGGGCACAGGTGATCGACGCGTACGAGGACCCCGGCACGCCCGACGTCCGGGGCGGCTGGCGTTATCTGTGGTGGCTGGTGCGCTGCCAGCCGGGGCGGTCGGTGGCCGGGGCGCTGCTGGGCAGTTCCTGGATGGTGCTGCTGGCGGCGACGCCGTACCTGATGGCGAAGGCGATCGACGAGGGCCTGGAGCCGGGCGACTGGCCGGCGTTGGCGGGCTGGAGCTGCGCGCTGTTCGCGGTCGGTTCGTTCAACGCCTGGCTGAGCATCATGCGGCACCGCACGATGACCCGGGTGCGGATGGACGCCAACTTCCGCACGGTCAAGGTGGTCGTCGGGCAGGCGGTCCGGCTCGGTGCCGCGCTCTCGCGCCGGACCGGGGCCGGTGAGGTCGTCACGATCGGCGTGGGCGACGTGCAGACGATCGCCGGCGCCCTGACCGTGGTCGGCCCGGGGGTGGGCGCCTGCGTCGCCTACCTGACGGTCGCCGCCGTGCTGGTCTCGGTCTCCCCGGTCCTCGCGGCCGTGGTCCTGCTCGGCATCCCGGCCATCGTCGTCCTCGTGAACCCGTTCCTGTCCCGCCTCCAAGGCGCCGAGACGGAGTACCGCGACCGGCAGGGCGTCCTCACCGCCCGTATCGCCGACCTGGCGGGCGGGCTGCGCGTCCTCAACGGCCTCGGCGGCAAGTCCCTGGTCGCCGACGCCTTCCAGCGGGACTCCCAGCGCCTGCGGTCCCAGGGCTACCGGGTCGGCGCGGTCACGAGCTGGGTGCAGGCCCTCGGCGTCGGCCTGCCCACCCTGTTCCTCGCCGTGGTCACCTGGCTCGCGGCCCGGCTGGCCGCCCGGGGGGACATCACCGTGGGCGAGCTGGTGGCGGTGTACGGCTATGTCGCGGTCCTGGTCGGCCCGGTGGCGTTCTGGGTGGAGTGCGGGTACCAGCTGAGCCGGGGCGTGGTCGCGGCCCGGCGGGTCGTACGGTTCCTGCGCCTGGAGCCGCTGGAGGACCGGGGCACCCGGGACGCCCCGGCGGAACCCTCGGTCCTGCACGACCCGGAGTCGGGGGTGAGCATCCTGCCGGGCCGCCTGACGGCACTGGCCGCGGCACACCCCGCGGACACGGCCGCGGTCCTGGACCGTCTGGCCCGCTACACCCCGTCGCGGGCGACCTGGGCCGGAGTCCCCCTGGACGAGATCAGGTTGCCCCAGGTCAGGGAGCACATCCTGCTGGCGGACCACGAGGCGGACCTGTTCGCGGGAAGCCTGCGCGAGGTGGTGGCGCCCCACAAGGGGAACGGCGCGGCCGGTCACGGCGAACTCGCGGCCGCCCTGCACGCGGCCGTGGCGGACGACATCGTGCAGGGCCTCCCCGACGGCCTCGACTCGCCCGTCGACGCCCAGGGCCGCAACCTCTCCGGCGGCCAACGCCAGCGCGTCCGACTGGTCAGGGCCCTCCTCGCCGACCCCGAGATCCTCCTGGCCGTGGAACCCACCTCCGCCCTCGACGCCCACACGGAAGCCCTCGTGGCCGAACGCCTCAAGGGCGCCCGTGACGGCCGCACCACAGCCGTCACCACCACCTCCCCCCTCGTCCTGGACCAGGCCGACACGGTCCTCTACCTGGTCGACGGCAAGCTCGCCGCAACCGGCACCCACCAGCAACTCCTCGGCACGGAACCGGGATACCGCGCCCTGGTCGCGCGAGACGTGGAGGTCGTGAAGTGAGCAGGGGCCACCTCCCCGTCGCCGATCAGGTCGCCGTACGGCGGGCCGCCGGCCGGCTGGTCCGCAAGGACGCCCGCGCCTTCATCGCCGTGCTCGCCCTGAACTCCGCCGCCGCTCTCACCGGTCTCGCCGGGCCCTGGCTGCTGGGCCGGATCATCGACGAGGTCCGCGCCGGCGCGGGCGTGTCCACGGTGGACCGGCTCGCCGCCGTCCTGGTGGTGTGCGCCGCCGGCCAGCTCCTCCTGGCCCGCTGGGCCCGCTATGTCGGCCACCGCTTCGGCGAACGCACCCTGGCCCGCGTCCGCGAGGAGTTCGTGGACCGCACGCTCGCCCTGCCCGCCTCGGTCGTGGAACGCGCCGGCACCGGTGACCTCACCGCCCGGGGCACCGCCGACGTGGCCACCGTCGGCACCACGCTCCGCGACGCGGGGCCCGAACTGCTCATCAACTCCGTGCAGTTCCTGTTCCTGCTCGGCGCGGTGTTCGTGCTGGACCCGCTGCTCGGCGCGGTCGGCGTGTTCGGCCTGCTGCCCATCTGGTTCGTGCTGCGCTGGTATCTGCGCCGGGCGCGGGACGGTTACCTGGCCGAGGGCGAGGCCACCTCCGACGTCGCCGAGATCCTGGCGGCCACCGCGTCCGGGGCCCGCACGGTCGAGGCGCTGCGGCTCCAAAAGCGGCGCGTGCGGGCGAGCCGGGAGGCCCTCGACACGGCCCGCCGCACCCGTCTGTACACCCTCTACCTGCGCAGTGTGTTCTTCCCGGTGGTGGAGGTGGCGTACGTCCTGCCGGTGGCCGGGGTGCTGCTGGTCGGCGGCGCGCTGCACGCGCGGGGCGTGCTGAGCCTGGGTTCGGTCGTGGCGGCCGCCCTGTATCTGCAGCAGTTGGTCACCCCGCTCGACCAGATCCTCGTGCGGGTCGAGCAGCTCCAGTCGAGCGGGGCCTCGTTCGCCCGCGTCGAGGGCCTCGCCGCGGCCCCGCGGGCCGGCTCCACGAACGCGCCCACCCCCGCCGACGACCGCATCGACGTGACTGGTGCGCGCTACTCCTACGGCCGCGGCGGCGAGGTCCTGCACGGCGTCGACCTGACGGTGCGCCCCGGCGAACGGCTCGCGGTGGTCGGCCCGTCGGGCGCGGGGAAGACCACGCTCAGCAGACTGCTCGCGGGCGTCGACGCGCCCACGTCCGGCTCGGTGACCGTCGGGGGCGTACCCGTGGTCGGCCTGGGCCCCGAGCAGCTGCGCCGCCAGGTCGTCCTGGTCACCCAGGAGCACCACGTCTTCCTGGGCACGGTCCGCGACAACCTCCTCATCGCCGAACCCGGCGCCGGGGACGAGGAGTTGTGGGCCGCCCTGGCCGCTGTCGGGGCCGACGGGTGGGTGCGGGAGCTGCCCGAGGGGCTCGACACCCCGCTCGGCGAGGACGGTTGCCGTACGGACGGCTCACAGGCGCAGCAACTCGCGCTGGCCCGGGTGGTGCTGGCGGATCCGCACACGCTGATCCTCGACGAGGCGACCGCGCTGCTCGATCCCACGACCGCGCGGCACACCGAGCGCGCCCTGGGCGCCGTACTCGAAGGACGCACGGTCATCGCGATCGCGCACCGGCTGCACACCGCGCACGACGCCGACCGGGTGGCCGTGATGGAGAACGGCCAGCTCACCGAACTCGGCACGCACGAGGAGCTGGTGGCGGCGGGCGGGGCCTACGCGGCGCTGTGGGGGTCGTGGCACGGGGACCGGCCGCCGGCGCCCGGGCAAGATGGCCCGTCCGTATAGCGAACATGAACTCCCGGACAACGAACGATTTCCGGCCAAGTTTCTGACGCGCTCCTGACAGTACGGGCTTTCCGGTGCCACTCTTCCCACGGCCGCCGCACAGCAACCTCACAGATCTCCCGCTGTGTTCCGATCCGCGGCCACCTGCACCTCGTTCCGCGTACCGCCCGGACGGTCGACCCACCGTCCGGTCTCCCCTGGCCGCGTGATCCGCGGCCGCGCAGAAGGAGTCAGTGTTGAGAGACCGTTCCTCCCACAGACGCACCCCCCACGCCCTGCCCCGCAAGGCCGCCGCCGCGGCCCTTGTCGGTGTCTCGGCCCTGATCGCCACGGCCGTCCAGTCGGGCGCCGCCACCGCAGCCCCGGAGAAGGCACCGTCGGCCGCGAGCAAGGTGATCCCGGGCGCCGAGTCCCTCAGGCTCACCCCCGCCCAGCGCGCCGAGCTGATCCGCGAGGCCGACGCCGCCAAGGCGGACACCGCCAAGGACCTCGGCCTCGGCGCCAAGGAGAAGCTGGTCGTCCGTGACGTCGTCAAGGACGGCGACGGCACGCTGCACACCCGCTACGAGCGCACCTACGACGGCCTGCCCGTCCTCGGCGGCGACCTCGTCGTGGAGACCACGAGGTCGGGGGCGACCGAGGGGGTCGTCAAGGCGACGAACAAGACCATCAAGGTCGCCTCCGTGACCCCGAAGGTGACCGCCGCCAAGGCCACCGCGCAGGCACTGCGGGCCGCGCAGGCCGCCGGCGCCGACAAGGCCGACACCAACCGCGCCCCGCGCAAGGTGATCTGGGCCGGCAACGGCACCCCGACCCTGGCGTACGAGACGGTCGTCGGCGGTCTCCAGGAGGACGGCACGCCGAACGAGCTGCACGTGATCACGGACGCGGCGACCGGGGCGAAGCTCTACGAGTACCAGGCCGTCGAGACCGGCACCGGCAACACCATGTACAGCGGAACGGTCACCCTCGGCACCACCCAGTCCGGGTCGACGTACAACCTGACCGACGGGGCGCGCGGCGGCCACAAGACGTACAACCTCAACCGCGGCACCTCCGGCACCGGCACCCTCTTCTCGGGTTCCGACGACGTGTGGGGCAACGGCAGCGCCTCCAACGCGGAGACGGCCGCCGCGGACGCGCACTACGGTGCCGCGCTCACCTGGGACTACTACAAGAACGTGCAGGGGCGTTCCGGCATCCGCGGTGACGGGGTCGGGGCGTACTCCCGGGTCCACTACGGCAACAACTACGTCAACGCGTTCTGGTCGGACAGCTGCTTCTGCATGACGTACGGCGACGGTTCGGGCAACACCCACCCGCTGACGTCGATCGACGTGGCCGGTCACGAGATGACCCACGGCGTCACGTCGAACACCGCGGGGCTCAACTACTCGGGCGAGTCCGGCGGCCTCAACGAGGCGACCTCCGACATCTTCGGCACGGCCGTCGAGTTCTACGCCAACAACTCCTCCGACGTCGGTGACTACCTCATCGGCGAGGAGATCGACATCAACGGCGACGGCACCCCGCTGCGCTACATGGACAAACCGAGCAAGGACGGCGCGTCCAAGGACAGCTGGTACTCGGGGATCGGCTCGGTGGACGTCCACTACTCGTCCGGCCCGGCTAACCACTTCTTCTACCTCCTGTCGGAGGGCAGCGGCACCAAGACCATCAACGGTGTCACCTACAACTCCCCCACGTCGGACGGCCTTCCGGTCACCGGCATCGGGCGGGACAAGGCGGAGAAGATCTGGTTCCGCGCGCTGACCACGAAGTTCACGTCGACGACGAACTACGCGGCGGCCCGCACCGGCACCCTCGCGGCGGCCGGTGAGCTGTACGGCACGACGAGCGCCGAGTACACGGCCGTGGCGAACGCCTGGGCGGGCGTGGCGGTCGGCTCCCGTCCCGGCGGGGGCGGTGGCGGCACCTCGTTCGAGTCCACCGCCGACGTATCGATTCCGGACAACGGGGCGGCGGTCAACTCGCCGATCACCGTGTCGGGGCGTACGGGCAACGCGCCCTCGAACCTCGCGGTCTCGGTCGACATCGTGCACACCTACATCGGTGACCTCCGGGTGCAGCTGATCGCGCCCGACGGCACGGCGTACACGCTGAAGGCGTACGGGACCGGCGGCAGCACCGACAACCTCAACACCACGTACACGGTGAACGCCTCCTCCGAGGTCGCCAACGGGACCTGGCAGTTGCGGGTCCAGGACAACGCGGCCCAGGACACCGGTTACATCAACGGTTGGAAGCTGACCTTCCCGTAGGTCGCTCCGGCCCGGACAGGGCGCCGTCCCGGTGGTTCGACTCCCCGGGGCGGCGCCCTCTTTTTGCCATCCCATGACTGACGGGTTGTTGGGGCTTTGCCCAGCTCAAGTCGCTTTACATGCCTGCAATGTTCACCTGTTGGTCGACTTTCGGCCAACATCACATCGGGGTCATGACATGTACGCGCCTTGATGCCACGCTTCCTCACAACCGCCGCACAACTTCACTGCCACCCCGGAAGGCACCCCACGCCCTCCGGGCTCCCCCACGAAGGAGCTTGTGTGACCCCCCTCTACGCGCGTCACAAGCGCACCACCCTGGCCATCGCCACCGCCGTCGCGGCCGGGGCCCTGCTCACCACCGGTCTGACCACCGGAAGTGCCGCCGCCGTGACCCCGGCCGAAGGCACCGGCAAGGCGACTCTCGCGGGCGCCCCGGTCCAGCTCTCCGCGGCCGCGCGCACCTCCCTGATCAAGGAGCAGCAGGCCGACGCCGGGACCACGGCCCGGGAGATAGGCCTCGGCGCCAAGGAGAAGCTGGTCGTCAAGGACGTCGTCAGAGACGCCGACGGCACGGTCCACACCCGTTACGAGCGCACCTACGAGGGTCTGCCGGTCCTCGGCGGCGACCTGGTCGTCCACGAGTCGAAGTCCGGTACGACCGAGGGCGTCTCCAAGGCGACGACCAAGACCATCAAGGTCGCCTCCCTCACCCCGAAGGTCACCGTCGCCAAGGCGGAGACCCAGGCGCTGAGCGCCGCCAGGGCCGCGGGTTCCGACAAGACCGCCGCCGACGGCGCCCGCAAGGTCGTCTGGGCCGCCTCCGGCACCCCTGTCCTCGCCTACGAGACGGTCGTCGGCGGCTTCCAGGACGACGGCACGCCGAGCCGGCTCCACGTCATCACCGACGCGGCCACCGGCAAGAAGCTCTACGAGTACCAGGACATCGAGAACGCGACCGGCACCGGCAAGAGCCTGTACTCGGGCACCGTCAGCCTGGAGACGACCCTGTCGGGCTCGACGTACCAGCTGACCGACGGCACCCGCGGCGGCCACAAGACGTACAACAAGGCCCACGGCACCAGCTCCTCCGCGGGCACCCTGTTCACGGATGCCGACAACGTCTGGGGCACCGGCGCGGCCTCCAGCTCCACCACCGACCAGACGGCGGCCGTCGACGCCGCCTACGGCGCGGCGGAGACCTGGGACTTCTACAAGTCCACCTTCGGCCGCAGCGGCATCAAGAACAACGGTGTCGCGGCCTACTCCCGGGTGCACTACGGCAACCAGTACGTCAACGCGTTCTGGGACGACAGCTGCTTCTGCATGACGTACGGCGACGGCGAGGGCAACGTCAACCCGCTGACCTCGCTGGACGTGGCCGGCCACGAGATGAGCCACGGCGTCACCTCGAACACGGCGGGCCTGAACTACTCCGGCGAGTCCGGCGGCCTCAACGAGGCGACCTCGGACATCTTCGGCACGGGCGTGGAGTTCTACGCCGCCAACTCCAACGACGTCGGTGACTACCTCATCGGCGAGGAGATCGACATCAACGGCGACGGCACCCCGCTGCGCTACATGGACAAGCCCAGCAAGGACGGCGGCTCGGCCGACTACTGGTCCTCCTCCGTCGGCAGCAAGGACGTGCACTACTCGTCCGGCGTCGCGAACCACTTCTTCTACCTCCTCGCGGAGGGCAGCGGCGCCAAGACGATCAACGGTGTGTCCTACAACTCGCCCACGTCCAACGGCTCCACGGTCACCGGCATCGGCCGCGCCAAGGCGCTGCAGATCTGGTACAAGGCGCTGACGACGTACTTCACGTCGACGACCAACTACAAGGCGGCCCGCACGGGCACGCTGTCGGCGGCGTCGGCCCTGTACGGCTCCACCAGCGCCGAGTACAAGGCGGTGGCGGCGGCCTGGTCCGCGGTCAACGTGAGCTAGTCACGAGTGACTGAACGGGCGGTACCCGGGACGAAGGCATCCCCGGGTACCGCCCTACTCTTGGGTCCCATGTCCTTCACGTACGACGATGTCGGCGCCACCCGGCGGAGCGGCTTCTGCCCGCCCGGCTTCCACCCCCTGCACGTCCGCACGCGCATAGGCGAGGGCCACGACGTCTTCCGGAAGGCCTCCGAGGCGGTCCTGACCTGGGAGATGCACCGCGCCCTGGGCGTCGGCATAGAAGTCACCGCGGACCGCGCGGCCCCCGACGTGGACGTAACCGTCACTCTCGCCGGCGTCATCAAGGCCCCCTGCCGGGTCGTCTGGACGGTCGAGGAACACCGCCGCGCGGGCTGGGCCTACGGCACCCTGTCCGGCCACCCCGAATGCGGCGAGGAGTCCTTCGTCGTCGACCGCACCGGCGACGGCACGGTGTGGCTGACGGTATCGGCCTTCAGCAGGGCCGCGAAGTGGTACTCCCGGGCGGGAGGTGCGGCAACCAGGGGACTCCAGCACGCCTACGCACGGCGGTGCGGGTCCGTCCTGCGCAGGCTGTGCGGCGGAGAGGACGCGGGCTGAGCGCAGCGGCCCAACCCGCGCCCTTCACCGCTCACCGCATCAGCACTCCCGCCCCCTCCACCACGTCCTCCGAGGGCACCGCCACCACTCCCAGCTCCGCCCCCGACGCCAGCAGGCGGTGTGCGGGCAGGATGCGGACCGTGTAGCCGAAGGGGCCCGTGCGGTCCAGGGACAGGGGGCCTTCGTACACGTAGCGGCCCTCCGGGTCCGGGCCGCCCACCGGCTTCAGCGGGACCGTCGCCGCGTCGGCGATGCGGTCCTCCTCGTCCACGCGGCCGGAGACCGCCTGGACCTCGACGTCGTCGGGGCCGAGGTCGCCCAGGCCGACACGGACCCGCAGGCCCAGTGTGGTGCCGAGTTCGGCCGTGGTCGTCGCGGCCGTGGTCTCCACGTGGTCGACCGTGACTCCCTGCCACTGCGCCCGCACCCGGGCCTTCCACTCCGCCAGTTCGCGCGCCGCGTCCGGGCCCATCGCGCGGTGGGCGTGCGCCGCGGGGGCGTAGAGGCGTTCCACGTACTCGCGGACCATGCGGCCGGCCAGGACCTTCGGGCCCAGCAGGGTGAGCGTCTGGCGGACCATCTCGATCCAGCGGTCGGGCAGGCCGCCCTGACCGCGCTCGTAGAAGCGCGGGGTCACCCGCTGTTCGAGGAGGTCGTAGAGGGCGTCGGCCTCTATGTCGTCACGGCGGTCGGGGTCGGTCCCCACGCCGTCGGCGGTCGGGATCGCCCAGCCGAAGTCGGGCTGGAACCACTCGTCCCACCAGCCGTCCAGCACGGACAGGTTCAGGCAGCCGTTGAGCGCCGCCTTCATCCCGCTCGTCCCGCACGCCTCCAGCGGCCGGAGCGGGTTGTTGAGCCAGATGTCGCAGCCCGGGTACAGCTTCTGCGCCATCGCCATGCCGTAGTCGGGCAGGAAGACGATCCGGTGGCGGACCCGCGGGTCGTCGGCGAACCGGACCAGTTCCTGGACCAGCCGCTTGCCGCCGTCGTCCGCCGGGTGCGCCTTGCCCGCGACCACGATCTGGATCGGGCGCTCGGGATGCAGCAGCAGGTCCATCAGCCGGTCGCGGTCCCGCAGCATGAGGGTGAGCCGCTTGTACGACGGGACGCGTCGGGCGAATCCGATGGTGAGGACGTCGGGGTCCAGCACGCCGTCGATCCAGCCCAACTCGGCCGTACCGGCACCCCGTTGGCGCCAGGAAGCGCGCAGCCGGTCCCGCACCTCCGTCACCAGCTGCTCCCGCAGCGAGCGGCGCAGCTCCCAGATGTCCTGGTCGGGGATGTCCCCCACCGCGTCCCAGCGGTCCGAGCCGCCGACGGTCAGCGCGTCCTCGGTGCGCTGGGCGCCGATCTGCCGGGCCCCGAGCCGGAACACCTCGGGCGCCACCCAGGTCGGCGCGTGCACCCCGTTGGTCACGGAGGTGATCGGCACCTCCTCGGGGTCGAATCCCGGCCACAGTCCGGAGAACATCTCCCGGCTGACCTGTCCGTGCAACAGGGAGACGCCGTTGGCGCGTTGGGCCAGCCGCAGGCCCATCACGGCCATGTTGAAGAGGTTGGGCTCGCCGCCCGGGTAGGTCTCCATGCCGAGGGCGAGGATGCGGCCCACGTCCATGCGCGGGAGTTCGGCGTCGGGGCCGAAGTGCCGGGCGACCAGTTCCCGGTCGAAGCGGTCGATGCCGGCCGGGACGGGGGTGTGCGTGGTGAACACGGTTCCCGCCCGGACCGCCTCCAGACCGGCGTCGAAGTCCAGGCCCTGGTCGCAGAGTTCGGCGATGCGCTCCAGGCCGAGGAACCCGGCGTGCCCCTCGTTGGTGTGGAAGACCTCGGGTTCGGCGTGGCCGGTGAGCCGGCAGTACGTCCGTACCGCGCGCACGCCCCCTATGCCGAGGAGCATCTCCTGCAACAGCCGGTGTTCGCTCCCGCCGCCGTACAACCGGTCGGTCACCCCGCGTTCGCCGAGGTCGTTCTCCTCGACGTCGGAGTCCAGCATCAGCAGGGGCACGCGGCCGACCTGGGCGAGCCAGATCCGGGCGTGCAACTGCCGGCCGCCGGGCAGGGCAAGCGACACCTGGGCCGGGGTGCCGTCGGCCTCCCGCAGCAGCGCCACCGGCAGCTCGTTGGGGTCCAGGACCGGGTAGTGCTCCTGCTGCCAGCCGTCCCGGGACAGGGACTGGCGGAAGTAGCCGTGGCGGTACAGCAGACCCACGCCGATCAGCGGTACGCCCAGGTCACTGGCCGCCTTCAGATGGTCGCCCGCCAGGATTCCCAGACCGCCGGAGTACTGCGGCAGCGCGGCCGTGATGCCGAACTCGGGCGAGAAGTAGGCGACGGCGGCGGGGAGTTCACCGGTGTGGGTCTGGTACCAGCGCTGACCGGTGACGTAGTCGTGGAGGTCGTCGGCGACGGCGGTGAGCCGGCGCAGGAAGCGGTGGTCCTCGGCGAGCTCGGCCAGCCGGGCGGGGCGCACGCTGCCGAGCAGCCGTACGGGATCACCGCCCGACGCGGCCCAGCACTCGGGATCGACGGACTGGAACAGATCGCGGGTCTCCGCGTGCCAGGACCAGCGCAGATTGCGCGCCAGGTCGCTCAGGGGCCGCAGGGCATCGGGGAGTAGGGGTCGGACGGTGAATCGACGGATCGCCTTCACATTCCACCTCGGCGAGCAAGCGGAGTGGGACGCACGGCGGTGTGCGTCCCGTCTTCAGCCTCGAAGGTAACCGTGCGGAGGGCTCGTCACCACGGCGCACTTGTCGGCAGAAAGCCGTGTCGCGGCCAAGCCGTTCCGCATCGAACAGTCCGGAAACAGTCGCAAGCGCACCACGTCCCCCATAGCCGATATGGCCGATTACACCCCCTCAGGCGTCCTTGTGGTACTTCACCCCGCACGAAAGGCTTTCCCAGGGCGTACCCGCCGACGCCGGGTCCATCCGGCGGACCACGGCTGCCGTACGCCCTGTTGAGGAGGGGACGTCACGTCATGGCACGGACGCGAGACCGGCGTCTGCGCCGGGTGGGGAGCCTGACCGCGGTGAGCTGTGCCGCCGCGCTTTCGGCCATCTCCCTGCCCGCGCACGCCGTACCGGAGGGGCGGATACCCGGCGCCGGAGGGGCCGGTTCCGTCAGCGGGAGTTACCTGGTGACGCTCCAGGGGGGAACGGAGGCCCGGTCGGCGGCCGGAAAGGTCCTCGCCGAGAAGTACGGGGCGAGAATCAGCCACACCTACGGCACGGTACTCAACGGTTACGCGATCCGGGCCGACGAGAGACAGGCCCGGAGGCTCGCCGCGGACGCCCGGGTCGCCTCGGTCGTCCAGGACACCCGGGTGACCCTGGAGGGCACCCGCAGGAACCCGCCGTCCTGGGGCCTCGACCGTGTCGACCAGCCGCAGCGGCCGCTGGACAGGTCCTACACCTGGCCGCGGTCCGCGGGCGCCGGGACGACGGTGTACGTGATCGACACCGGCATCCGGATCTCGCACCGGGACTTCGGGGGCCGGGCGCATTACGGCTGGGACTTCGTCGGCGGCGACCGGTCGGCCGGCGACGGCAACGGTCACGGCACCCACGTGGCGGCCACCGTCGCGGGCACCGGGTACGGCGTCGCCAAGAAGGCCGAGGTGGTGGCCATACGCGTCCTCGACAACGCCGGATCGGGTACGACCGCGCAGGTCATCGCCGGTGTCGAGTGGGTGACGAAGCACGCGCGGAAACCGGCGGTCGCCAACCTCAGCCTGGGCGGCGCCCACAGCGCCCCGCTGGACGCCGCCGTACGCGCCTCCATCGCGTCCGGGGTGACCTACACGGTCGCCGCGGGCAACGACCGACTGCCGGCCGGCCTCTACTCGCCCGCCGGTGTACCCCAGGCGATCACGGTCGGGGCGACCGACACCGCCGACCGGCGGGCGGGCTTCTCCAACTACGGCTCGGCCCTCGACCTGTTCGCCCCAGGAGTCTCGATCACCTCGGCGGGCATCACCGGCGACACCGCCAGGGCGACCTATTCGGGCACGTCGATGGCGGCCCCGCACGCGGCGGGGGCGGCCGCACTGTACCTGGCCGACCACCCGAGGGCCACTCCGGCACAGGTCGGCAAAGTCCTGGTGAAACTGGGGGCCACCGGGAAGGTGTCCGGTCGGGGACCCGGTTCGCCGGACAAGCTGCTCCAGGTGCCCGGCTCCTAGGGGAAGCGTCCGCAAACCGGTCCCGTTCGGCCAGAACGGGACCGGTTTTGTGTAAAGACATACGCGTGAGTAGTTAGCAAAGTGCCGGATTGCCCACCCGAATAGGGTGGGAAGGCTCCTGCGGTACACAGCACGCACAGCTTCACCGGTACGCCACGCAGGAGCCCCTCCCCACAGCCATCCGCCCACCCGAAGTTGACGCGGACAGGAGCGGTCATGCCCGCCACGCACCACTCGTCAGCACCCCTGACGACCAGCACCGACGCATCCACCACACGCCCCGCCGACCCCGGGCCACCGCCTCAGGAGCGACCCTCCGCGCAGGCTGGACCGGCTGCGGCCGTCGGGCGCATACCCGTCCTCGACGTCCGCCCGGTCGTCCAGCGCGGACGCCGGCCCGCTAAGGCGGTCACCGGCGAGACGTTCGAGATCTCGGCCACCGTGTTCCGTGAGGGGCATGACGCGGTGGCCGCCAATGTCGTACTGAAGGATCCGGAAGGCCGCGCCGGACCCTGGACCCCGATGCGGGAACTGGCCCCGGGCACCGACCGCTGGGGTGCCACCGTCACCGCGGGCGCACCCGGCCTGTGGAGCTTCACCGTCGAGGCCTGGGGCGACCCCGTCAGCACCTGGCGGCACCACGCCCAGATCAAGATCCCGGCCGGCATGGACACCGAGCTGGTCCTGGAGGAGGGCGCCCGCCTCTACGAACGGGCCGCGGCCGGTGTCCCCGACGACGGACGCAACGGCGTGATCCTGGCGGCCGTCCGCGCCCTCCGCGACGAGAGCCGGCCGGCCGCCGCCCGCCTCGCCGCCGCGCTGACTCCCGAGGTGGACGCGGTGCTGGAGCGCTATCCGCTGCGTGAGTTGATCACGGCGTCGGAGTCGTTGCCGCTGCTGGTGGAGCGGGAGCGGGCGTTGTTCGGGTCGTGGTACGAGTTCTTCCCGCGGTCGGAGGGCACGCCGGAGCGGCCGCACGGCACGTTCCGCACGGCGGCGCGCCGGCTGCCGGCGATCGCGGCGATGGGCTTCGACGTGGTGTACCTGCCGCCGATCCATCCGATCGGGACGACGTTCCGCAAGGGCCGCAACAACACGCTCTCCGCCGGGCCCGAGGACGTGGGGGTGCCGTGGGCGATCGGCTCGCCGGAGGGCGGGCACGACGCGGTCCACCCGGATCTGGGCACGATCGAGGACTTCGACTGGTTCGTGCAGGAAGCCGCACGTCACGGTCTGGAGATCGCGCTGGACTTCGCGTTGCAGTGCTCGCCGGACCACCCGTGGGTGCACAAGCACCCGGAGTGGTTCCACCATCGTCCGGACGG